>NZ_JBHUEL010000010.1:0-373052 GCF_042680825.1 Sphingorhabdus buctiana | reverse complement strand
ATCCTTCTCGGCATGGCGCTCGATGAGGCCCTCAAGGATTCGCGATACGCGCTGGGGCACCAACAGTTTGTCCGCCATGCTTTCGATGACGAGCTTGTCGAGCTTCTCCATCGCAATGTTTCGGCCTTTGCAAACGGACTTGCCCCGCTGTTTGCAACCGGCACAGCTGTAATAGCTATAACGCTTGTGTCTGCGCGTAGTACCCGAGCGGGTCATCCCTGATCCGCATGTTGCGCATACCGCGAGCCCCGTGAGCAAAGTTGGCCCATTCACAACGCGCGGCGCTGTGACCTTTGGACTGTTATTTGCCAACCGCGCCTGGACATTTTCAAATACGTTGAGAGGTATGATTGTCGGCACATCGATTTCGACGATGCCGGCTGGATCGTTAAGCTCGCCTGTCCGTGCATTGCGAACCCCATAAGGCCATTTGCCGGTCGCATAACAGCGATTGGTCAATATGCCGTGTAAGGGTCCGACACCAAAGGTTGCGCCGCGGCGCGTGCGATAGCCATTTGTGTTGAGCCAGGAAGCAACACCTTTGACGCCCAAGGGACCAGTGGTTCCATCGCCTTCAAGATAGAGCTTGAAGATCAACCGGACGAGTTCAGCTTCGACAGGGTCGACATCGAGCTTCTTTTTGATCTTTGCGCCGCGCCGTTCGGCTTCTACTGCCCGATAACCCAATGGCGGCGGCGCACCGTTCCAAAAGCCCTGCTTGGCGGACTCGCGCATTGCGCGGGTGACGTTCTTGCCATTCTCCCGCGAAGTATATTCATCGAAGACGCCAATGATCTGCCGCATAAGCTCCTGGGCTGGATCATTGCCCGTGGGCTGTGTGACCGAGACAACCTCGATACCTAGCTTCCTGAGCTTACGGATGGTGAGTTCCATCTCTGCGCCGTTGCGGTAAAAGCGTGAGTAGCTGTGCACACAAATGACATCAAAGCGACGATCAGCCGCTTTCGCGTCCTCCAGCATGCGCTGGAACACTGGTCGGCGATCATCAGTCGCAGAGGCACCGGGCTCGACATATTCGTCGACAACATCCCATCCCTGCCCTTCGCAATAGCGCCGGTTCAGATCGCGTTGTGATGGCAGCGAGACATCGCCCGCCGCCTGACGGCCGGTACTGACGCGCAGATACAAAACCGCGCGCTTCGGGAGCTGGCTGTCAGCCGTTTTTGAGGGACTAAAGGTCATGGTAATTGTCCTCGATCGCCTCGCCAGGCGACACGGACCATGCCGCCAGTTCAGGCGTTGAGAAGTTGGATAAGATCGTCGCCAAGAAGGCGCTCGATTGCGTGAAGTTCTGCACCGCTAATTGCGCAGTCCTCAGGAATGTCGCAGGAGACCACGACCATCTGCTCGCCAAGCGAGGGCGCGTATTGCTCTGCGTCGAAGGTCTCCGGCGATGCCATGCGGTCAATATGCCGCAGCCCGGGCACATGGCAGTGTGTGCAACTGGGAAGTAAATCACGGGGGTTATACCCTTATGCGGGGCTTGAAATCATTATAGTGACTGATCACCGCCCAAAGCTTTGTATTTTTGAAATAGTTTTTAATTGCATCGGCGTTATCACCGACACTCTTGATCCCACAGTTTTCCAGAACATCCTGTGTCAGCTTGATAAATCGAGCTCCGCCAGTTCTTGAAATAGCCGGTCGTCCCTTGCGCTCGCCCAGAATGCTGGTGGCTTGGCAGGCCAATTCAAAAATCATGATTCTTCTGAATGGCTCCGCGGGCGAACCTCCGACATCTGTCGGTTGCGCATCCCGCCAGATCATAAATTGTTCGCGAAGCTTGCAGATGATGAAGAGGAACAACTCAGTTCGCTGTTCAATGTCGGCCCTCTCCTTTGGAAGGGCCAGCGCCTGTTCAAGTTTTAAAAGGGTCGCAGCTTCACCTTCGGATTGCTCGATCTTTTTGAGCTCTGGTCTGAAATCTCGGTCTGAACCGCGCTCGCCAAGGAACTCACTAACGGCGCTGAACGACAAGAGTCGTCCTAATGCCCCGACGGTTTCTGGGACTGTCATTACATCCACACTTCTGCGATTATTGCGGATCAGCGTCTCGAGTTTATCGAAATGGTGAATGACGTCATCCGCGCAGTCCAACATTGCGCTTTGATCGGGCAGTTTGAGTTGCTTGCGGTGAAAATCGCGACACTCGTCCAGACCCTTACGCACGGTGTGTTTCAGGACGAACAGCTGTTCGTCGCTGAGTTCGTTATCGGAGGCAATTTCTTTAAATGCCTGCTCATTGGGCATTGTCAGATAGCTCAATGCATTTGCGTCATACTGCCTAGCCATTCGCCTTCTCCCTCAATTTCTCCACCGTTGATACATAGCGCTTCTGCCCCTCTTGTGCGCGGGCTTGGCGGTAATATTTCTCGGTTGTCCGCAATGTCGTGTGTCCGAGCAGTGGTGCAGCTGCATGGATATACTCAGGCGCATGGCTGGCGATTGTCGATGCTGCCATGTCGCGGAACCGGTGCGGACTGATGGATACCCCTAAAGCTTCGCCGGTAAGCCGGGTGACGCGGTCATAAAGCGCCATTTGTGTCAGCGCTGACCCATGTTTAGAGATCCATAGGCGCTCGCCCGGATCGTTCTTCCAGCGCCCGTCCCGTGCAAGGAGAACGGGCCGGTGCTGCGCTAGATATGTCTCGAGCCACGAGACAAGGCCCGGATGGAGGGCCGCTTCAAAATGCGCATGGGTCTTGGTCTGGGCAGGCGTCAAGCTGATGAACCACTGACCCTGACGGTGCACCAGACTTTCGCCGATGGTGAGCTCGGCGAAGTTCTTGCGGCGCAACGGCAGATTGACGAGCAGCAGCAAGATCAGCCCATCGCGATATTGCACTGCTGCATCAATAGCACTGTCAGACGCTTCCGCTTCTTCCATGCGCTTATAGGCAAGTGATGCGACCTCGTCTGCCATGACACGGTTGTGCTTCTCGCGCGCCGGGCGATGGTTTGCGCGTATTTGGGAAGCGATGCGGTTGATGAACGCAAAACTGTCATCAGGTGCCAGGATTTTCAGCGCATCGCTAAGCTCCTGTAGTCGGCATAGGATCGTTGCGCTGCTGTTACCCAACCCCTGGAGATGGCGCACATAAGCCCTAACCCGTCGCAAGGTGACACGCTCATTGGGTGGCAGCTGAAGGCAGTCTGCATCATGTATCCTTAAATAGGTGATGAACCGTCCCCAGCCCTTGGCGGTCTTCGTCTGGCTGATCGGCGCCAAATGGTTGAGTTCGCCGCCCGCCTCCTCAAGGATGCTCGTGGGTGTGATCGCTGCCATCCAGATGGCCCGATCGCCATCGGGCCATAGCTCAACCGGTGCACAGGCCCGTTCGGGGCATTTCTTAGGCCCATATTTGCCGCCGCTCATGACTTCTTCCCCTTCGCTTTGCGGCGCGGTGCATGGGCTATGCGCAGATTTTCCACGATATTGGCATACAGCAGACCGGCCTGCCGGGTTTCGGCACCGGAATAAGCACTTGTGGTGGTGTTGATGGACTTGTGCCGTAACAGCTGGCGCAACACCTCATAATTGCCGGGATTTATGTCGAGAAAAATCTTACCAGCCGCGTGCCGAAAGAGGTGAATGTTGAAGTCGATGTCGAGGAACTGCTTGATCGTCTTTTTGAGCTGAAGCCCTAGCGTATGGGGAGACTTGAGGGCACCACCACGCCCGGGAAAGAGCGCGCTGCTCTCGCCGGCCACCAGATAGGGCCGGTAATCACGGATGTACCATTTGACGACCTCCAGCGCGAAGCCTGGGATCTGGAAGTTGATCAGCTCGCGGTTTTTGGTCTCGGCTTCAGGAATGACAAGATACACACCGTTACGATTGGCAACCAAATGCCGGTTGATATCGATCGCGGCCAGATTGGTCCGGCGCAACGGGATAACAATCTGGATCGCGATCGCTGCCGCCATTTGAGCAAGATGAGCCTTGAGCTTGGGTGCGCGCCGGTCCTTCTCGACCGCTTTTTGGATAGTGTCCGGTAAACAGACAAAGGCAGCGACCATTTCTGGATCATCGAAGACACGCAGCCGGTCCCGGTTCTTGGCTGTCATCCCCGAGACAGGAACCGCGACCCGCGAGGCAAGCCGCTTCAGTTTGTCATGATGGGTCGTGTCCACTTTGACCCAATGCTTCGCAATCTTGGCGATGAAGATCGCCAGTTGAGCCACACCAGCCGAGCTTTGGCCATCGGGATTGCGCTGCATCATGAAATGGAGGATCCGCTTCGCATTCGGCAAAGCGGCTAGTGTAGCAATCGACGTGATCTCGGCGGGATTTACTCCAGAATGGACCAAAGCTGACGCTGCTGCACGCAATTGCCGCTGACGGGTGACAACGGTCGCTGGGCGAACCGGCTTCAAAGGCCCAAAGTCGATTTCATCCTCGTCTTCGTCGTCGTCATCGAGATCGAACAAAATCCCTTGGGAGAGCCGACCGATATAGGCGTCAATGTCGACTGCAAAGGAAGGCGGGAATGTCTCTAACGGCAAGCTGTAAGTGTCGCGCTTGTCTTCGCGCGGGATATGCACTTGCGGCCAAGCTGGATATTGCTGGGCCGTCCGGTTCCAGGCCCATAAAAAATCGTCGGCTGCATGCTCTGCATTGCGGCGCATCCGGTTAGTCTTGATTGCTTCGCAATAACCGAGCAAATCATCAAGGCTCACCGCAGATGGCGCGACGCCCTTCCCACTGAGATACCGCGCGCCTGGTGACATCTTGCGTACAAGATGGTTAGGCAAGACATCCAGCAACTCCTCCCAGTCGGGAAGCAACGGCGTGGTATTGCGGCTCGGCACCAGATCCCGCACCAGCGCAATCGCCTTGTTAAGGCCCGAACAGATGTTGGCCCAGCGCGCTTTGCTTATACCAATCGCCAAGGGCTGCACGGCTTCGCGCAGCGCACGGATCTCGTGCGGGATAACCAAGATCTCCTCGGGCCGTTTGCCCACCGCTTTACAGAAGCTCAAGACCGCGCTCCGCAGATCGCGCCGACGCGTCCCTTCTTCCATGGCGTCGATCCGTACCAGAACATCTGCAAGCGTTGGAATATTACTATGTTCAACCATCGTAAAAGCCTAAATTATGTCGTGACGACATTAGTGATCTATATTGGACATTCGTGAATAAGTATATCACTATTTTAACCCTGTTACTTGAATAACCTATTCACGATACTTTTATTTATTACTGATAACTCTATTATATTTAATTCCAGTCAAGCGCATGAGCTCTTCCGCACTTACACGGATCAATCGACCAATTCGGATTGCTGAAATGTGCCCCGCTGCTATCTGGCGGCGCACCGTTTTTGTGGAGACGCGCAAATATGCCGCGATGTCGTCAACGGTCAGAAGACCTTCTGACTGATCCAGAACCGTTAACTTGCGCCGTTGGACAGCTTGGGCTGGTTCATGAACCCAGCCAGGTAAGTCAGTGGCAGAAAACTGACTAGTGCCACACAGAATGGTGCAACAGTTTCGAGTGTCACTCTGATATTCGATTAAAGATTGGTCGTTCTGCATCCGCGATGCATAACATGCGCAGTGCGCCACAAAGATTGCTCAACCAACACGAAAATAAGGTTAGTTGCGCCCTTTCTAGATTTTAAATTCGTTAGCGACAGCCGGGACGACTTTAGCTTAAAGCAAGCTGCCCTACCCCAAACTCCGCTTGAGTGTGGTTTTGTGACGTCACAGGTTTGACGAGAGATTTTGTTGGGAGACCAATGCACCTGGATTAAGGATTCCAATGTCCTCTTTGCAGATTTCCAGCAACCAATCCTTGCCAGCCTTAATCCGCTCGAGTGAACGATTGTCCTTGTGGGTCACGAGCCAAAAATTGCGGCTGATGCTGTTCTCTGGAAATATCGGCGTCAGTGTTTCATCGATATCTCCAATAAAACAGGGGAGTACCCCGATACCGGCACCGACCGAAATCAGCCGATGCTGCGCGATAATGCTCGAAGAACGAATGTCAGGCTTCAAGCCTGGCACCAGATCGTCCAGATAGTTGAGTTCGGGCGCATAGAGCAGGTCGGGAATATAGCCGATTAAATGATGCTCTGTTCCAAGTTCATAAAGCGCCAAAGGCACGCCATTTTCGGCAAGATAGGTTTTGCTGGCGTAGAGCCGCAATTTGTATGTTGCGAGTTTTTGCGCGATGACATGCCCGGCTTTTGGTCGTGAGAGGATGACAGCAATGTCCGCCTCACGTTTGGATGGGCTCAAGAAGCCGCTGCTTGCAACCAAATCCAGATGCAGATCTGGAAAGCGCTCGACAAATGCCGGAATGTGTCGGGTCAGAAACCAGGACCCAAAGCCTTCAGCCACGCTGATGCGTAGTGTTCCACTCAGGCCTCGTCCGCTGACTTGCGTTGGCTGTGCGGCTTCTGCAGCTGTCGCCATTATCTCAATTGAAGCCAGCAGCTTTTCTCCAGCTTCGGTTAATGCCTGGCCTTCGCGCGTTTGCTCGAACAAGGTTGAACCGATTTGCGCCTCTAATCTACGCAACCTCCGACCGACTGTTGTCGCATCGACGCCCATTTTCTTGGCGGCGCGTGCGATCTGCCCAGTTTGAGCAACAACAATAAATGCCTGATAGTCGTTCCAGTCCTGAACCTGCATAATTGCAGGCGTGGCTAGCAAATATGTATGTTGCCTGCAAATGTATAATCTCGCATCTGTTTCCGTATTGTTTGAAGAGAGACGATATGCGTCAGATAGATCATTTTCTGGTAGGCGGTGCGCCTGCGGCTTCGCGGTTCAGCGATATCATGGACCCCAATAATGGCGGCGTGCAGGGGCGTGTGGCGCTCGGCGACAAGGCTGTGCTCGACCAGGCGGTTGCGGCTGCACAGGCGGCACAGCCGGCATGGGCAGCGATGAACCCGCAGCGCCGGTCACGCGTGATGTTTGATTTCAAGGCGCTGATCGAAAAGCATATGGACGAACTGGCGCACTTGCTCTCCGCCGAGCATGGCAAGGTGATCGCCGACAGCAAGGGCGATATCCAGCGTGGGCTCGAGGTCGTCGAATTCTGCTGCGGCCTACCGCATGTGCTGAAGGGTGAATATACGCAGGGCGCGGGTCCGGGCATCGACGTCTATTCGATGCGCCAGCCATTGGGCATTGGTGCGGGCATCACGCCGTTCAACTTCCCGGCGATGATCCCGCTATGGATGGGCGCTGTCGCCACTAGCGTCGGCAACGCTTTCATCCTGAAACCGTCGGAGCGCGATTGACCGGCCCCCACTGAGTGGTCCGCGTTAATTGTTAGTGCAAGATTGCCTCCGGCGCCATGGGTGACCGCAGGTGGAGCGAAGCGGAACCGGAGGGCTGCCATAGCGGTGTCGCCGTTTCCGGGGCTGGTGGGCGATACCCCAAGGAGCTATGTGGCCTGACAGTGTTGTAGTGGCGGCGCCAGGCTTCGATCAGGATCTTTGCCTCAGCCAAGGTGTAGAAGATCTCCCCGTTCAAGAGCTCATCACGCATCGAGCCATTAAAGCTCTCGCAGTAGCCATTCTCCCATGGGCTGCCGGGTGTGATGTAGAGCGTCTTCACGCCGATCTTGGCCAGCCACTGTTGGACGGCATTGGCGATGAACTCGGGGCCGTTGTCTGACCGTATGTGTGCTGGCGGCCCTCGCGTAACGAACAGCTCAGCCAGGGCTGCCAGCACATCTTCGCTGCGCAGTTGTCGCGCAACCGGCAGAGCCAGGCACTCCCTGCTGGCTTCATCGATGATCGACAGGATACGGAACTTACGACCATCGTGCGTGCGGCCCTCGACAAAGTCGTAGGACCACACATGGCCCGGATACTCTGGTCGCAGTCGGAGGCATGATCCGTCATTGAGCCAGAGCCTTCCACGCTTCGGTTGCTTCTTTGGCACCTTGAGCCCCTCACGTCGCCAGATGCGCTCCACCCGCTTGCGGTTCACATGCCAGCCGGCATCGCGCAGCAAGGCGGTCACCCGGCGATAGCCGTAGCGACCATATTGTCTGGCCAGGGCAATGATGTCTTCAGTGAGTGTGGCTTCGTCATCAGCCCCACGCGGCGTCTTGCGCTGTGTCGATCGATGTTGCCCAAGCACACGGCAGACCCGGCGCTCGGACACTGGCATCATGTCCCTGATATGATCGATACAGCGCCTTCGGCGCGCAGGGCTCAGAAGTTTCCCTTTGCGGCCTCCTGCAGGATCAGCTTGTCCAGCGTCAGGTCGGATACCGCCCGGCGCAACCGGGCATTCTCCTTCTCCAGCTCTTTCATCCGCCGAGCCTGATCCATCTTCAATCCGCCATACTCCTTGCGCCAACGGTAGTAGCTTTGTTCGGTAACGCCGATCCGCCGGCAGGCATCTGCAACCGTTCCGCCCTGCGCCAGCACGATCTCCGCTTCACGCAACTTGCCAATGATATCTTCCGGCTTGTGCTTCCTTGCCATTCCATTCCTCCTTCGTGGCCATTCCTAAAATAGAAATTGGGCCACTCAGAAGGGGGCAGATCACTGACCCTAGCAATCATTTCCGAGAACTCCACCGATCACGCGCTTCTTGTGCTGGCGGCTATGAGCGTCGGTATTCCGGTAGCACCAATTTCTGTCGCTTATGCTACATTGGCTAACGATTTTTCGCGTTTGCGGCACATGATCGAACTGATTCAACCAGGAGCGATTTTCATAGCGCATCCGCAGCATTGCGCCGCTGCAGCGAATGCCATTGGTGCTGACGGGGAACAATCCCGTCGGTCGAAGGAGAGGGTGTGGATGTCATGACGGTGCGTACAGGCTGTGCTTTGTCGGATTTTGCCAGTGCGACAGCCCAACATAAGCTTGCGGATATGCAATAAAAATTGCGTATTTGCAAAAAGCATCTTGTAATTTGCAGATTCCAAGACACGGCTGACTGGCGTCAGGACGCCAGCAGCGAGACAAACGAGAGGTTTCATGTTCAAGACCAACGAGCAACGCAACGACTGGCGTGAGGCTGCAGCAGCTCAAGACGATGCGGATTTCCTCGTCGTGGGTGCCGGTATCGCTGGAGCAGGGGTGGCTTACTGGCTGTCACGACACGGCCGGGTAGTGGTCCTGGAGCGTGAGTCTCAACCTGGGTATCACTCCACAGGCCGCTCGGCTGCGCTGTTCATGGCCAGTTACGGAAATGCGCAAGTTCGCGCACTTTCCCACGCGAGTCGTGCGTTCTTTGATGAGCCACCTCAGGGGTTCACTGACTATCCCCTGCTGTCGAGCCGCGGAGCTCTGATGGTTGCAAGTCAAGACCAGATGCCGCAACTAAATGCACATTGGCACAACTTGGAGTCCACCAATCCCTTGGCTCAACGGCTGTCCAAAGACGAGGCGCTCGGATTGGTGCCTCTTCTGAAGCCAGAGGCGGTGGAGGCAGCCCTGATGGAGCCCGATGCCGCAGACATTGACGTCAATGGACTCCTACAGGGTTTCCTGGCAGTGTCAAAAGGATTGCACCGCTAGCGATGGAGGTGTCAGTCTGATGCGAAACGCTCTCCGTTGGTCTGACGCCCCCTTACCCGCGCTGCATCTTAGGCCATGAGGTTTTGCCACTCGGCCAGTGCGGCCGAGCGGCGAAGCTTGTAGGTCTGTCGGTCGACGAGATGACGTTCCTGGTTAAAGTGGTTGTAAACTGAGCCGTGTACTGAGGCGAATTTTTGAAGCGATTTCATCTGCCGAAATCGCTGCATCGTCCGTTCTCGTCGGCGGAAGGGTAGGTGTGAGTTTTCCACTCTGTTGTTCGCGTGTCGACCGACTTCGCGGCGTGCCTCGTTACCCAGTTCGCGCATCGCGGCAGGATAGGATTTGAGGCCATCGGTGACGATAGCCTCGGCCTGGCCATGGCGTTTCAAAGCCTTGCGCATGAAGCGCAAAGCCGCCGCTTTGTCGCGGGTTTTGGTGACATAGCTTTCCAGCACCTCGCCTTCGTGATCCACTGCGCGCCACAGGTAGTGCATCTCGCCGTTGATCTTTACGTAGACCTCATCGAGGTGCCACCGCCAGTGGCGGAAGCCCCGCATGCGGCTGACCCGCTGGCGCCTGATGTCAGCCGCGAACAGCGGCCCGAACCGGTTCCACCAGAGCCGCACCGTTTCATGGCAGATATCGATCCCGCGCTCGAACAGGAGATCTTCCACGTTCCGCAAGCTCAGCGGAAACCTGACATACAGCATTACCACCAACCGGATGACCTCCGGCGAGGAGTGAAAGTACCGGAACGGATTAGCGGGTTTGCGAGGGCGAGGCATGACCGCACTCTAACCACCGCGATCTTCCACCGCTAGCGGTGCAATCCCTTTGACAGTGCCGTTCAAACCTATGGCATGCTCATTGCCCTTTCGGGGTTCGACCAAACGGACCACGGCTTGAGGCGCCCATTGGATGCTATGCCCCTCTCCGAGCAACGGCAATACTTCTCGCATCGCATCCTGGAGCTCGGATTCCGGGATTTTCATTTCCGCGGTTTTCAGCGCGATTGTATTGCTGATCTGCTCGCTGATTTTGAACTGCATTGAAAAGCGTTCACCCAAACGCTCCGCGACTGTTTTTGAACGCAGTTGCGCCAATTCGCGCTGGTTACGATCCTGCAGGTAAAGCAGCAGGCCACCAATCACCAAAACGCAAGCGGCAACGGTCAGGCCTATTGTAATCGAACGGCGATCAGCAAACAACCAGCGATACCTGTAAGCAGGTTCAGAGTCGGCATCTTCGCCTTGCCCGCTGGCGTGAGTCAGCAATTCGATCCGGTTGGAAAGCCAGTAAGAACCCGCAAAAATCACCGTCGCTGCCAGTATATTTGTCAGGACTAGCGGCGTTGTTACACCCATGGCGAATAACGGGCCGCTGACCAGCGCAATCCAGTAGATTCCAGCCAAAGCAGCGTTACGAAACCTGACTGTCAGCGGCAGCAGTGCGATGAATTGGTAAATTGGCACAATAGCCAATACCCCGTTAACCGCGATAATGGCTGACCAGATAAATGCGAACAGTAGGACAATAAAATTGCGGTAGCTTGCGTTTATACGATTGATTACAAAATATATTATTACAACGAATACAATATTGAGAAAAACAATAATCGATAAAAATGAATCATCAATCTTATTGATACTATTGGTGTTTAAATAAGTAATGAAATTCATTACAGTGAAATTGAAAATCAAGTAATATATAATCAATCCCGAAAACAGAATAACCTTCCTGATATCCTGTGCAAGGACCCCTTTTCGGGCAAGGATTAGCAATGTAAACCAACCCACAAGGACGCTAATGCCCGCGAATACCGACCGGACCTGGATATGCATTTCACGAGCCGGCCCTGTCCGGCTGAACGACGCGATCAAGCCAATTGCGATGATGCCGGCAATGATCAGCGCCAACAATATCCACCGCCTGGACGAAACGCCCCAATATTCCCGGTAGGGTTTAGATTCGCTCTGGGGGAATCCGATCAGAACGGCACAAATGGCGCTCAACATGGGGAGTTGCCAAAGCGCCAGGGCTCCGCCGACCCAAGCAATCCAAGCAAGCTGTGCAAAACCGAATATGGCAAGGAGATAGTGCCAAAACAGGCCTGATTTCGAAATCCTGGTCCATGCAAAAACGACAGCAATTAATGTTACGGTTGGCGATAGCAAAACCGGTACGCTAATCCCGGCCGCGTGATCGGGCATAAATGTGAAGCGCAAGCTGATCAGCGCAAGCCAGCAGATGCCAATAACGAACGCAAATGCCTTCAAGGGGTTTTGAAAGCCAGCCCATTGCTCATCAATGGCTGCCGAAATTGCATCCCCCTTATTCATATATGATGTAAAATGCCCCTGCGGGCCTTTGCTTGTCAAATCAATTGCACGCGCTGCAATCGGGCTTTCCAACCAAAATGGCACTATTGTCGAGGTACGGACCAGATAAGCCGTCTTGGACCTGAAATCGCTTAGGAATGCGCCGCATTTCTCTATACTTCATGTAATTTTACGTGGATTGACACAGAGCGCGTAAACAAACTAGCAGTTCCGCTGCAACCGTACCCTGCAATATGATTGAAGCTTCATGAAGACCATTCGTCTCGTCAATTTCCTCAACAGCTTAAGACGCCTGCCCCCTTTGTCGGAATTGTCCGGTGACGAAGAACGCATGCTGTTTGAATTGCGTGAGCTTTGGGAAAGAACAGGCGCCCTCGCCATCGAAGACATTTACCGGTTGATTGAATCCCAATCCCCCAGCACATCATATCGCCAGCTGATGGCACTGAAAGACAAAGGCTTGGTCGATGTCGCGATCTGCGACAATGATCGCCGTCGGCGTATCGTGACTTTCACCAAGGCCTCTGAAAAGCTGTTCCGCGCATTTCAGTAATGCTGCCTTTGGTGCAAAAACAATCGATCCCTTGCCAAAAGATGCACAAAGGATCGTGACCGTATTATTTGAAATATCCTGTCAGGGTCTTGACCATTCTGCTTGTAACATGGTCTATCATTGACTGAGTCATAACGACGACATGGGCGGGACAATCTCGGTCCAGCCAGATGCAGGGATGTTCCTATGGTCGAAGGCCAGCAATTTATCGATTATTACGGCATTTTGCAGGTGCGCCCCGACTGCGATCAAAAGATGCTAGAAGCGGCCTATCGCTATCTTGCGAAGATGTACCATCCCGACCATCCGGAAACTGCGGATACCACCAAGTTCAACGAAGTTGTGGAGGCGTATCGCAACCTTCGGAAACCCGAAGATCGCGCCAATTACGACAAGCTGTATCGCGAGCACCGTCAAACAGATGCCGATGAAACGCCTCCTAGCGAGGATAGTGTTTCAGATGATGCACCAATCCTGGATTCGGACGCGCACGAAAAGATCCTGCTGCGCCTTTACAAAAGACGGCGCGAAAACGCCCATAACCCCGGCGTTTTAGGCTTTTACCTCAAGGAACTGCTCAACTGTTCGGAGGAAAATTTCGATTTCCACGTCTGGTACCTGAAATCGAAGGGATATATCGAAGGCACGGAACAGGGTGAGTTGGCGATCACTATCGAAGGCGTCGACCATGTGATTTCCATGTCCCGCACGACTGCTGCGGAACAATTGCTTATCGCCAAGCCAGAGGATTGAGCGCCAACGGCTCTCAGTTTTGAGAGCCCTGTCCCGACTTCGATCAGGCCGCGGCCTTGCGCTGCTTTTCCAGTTTTTTGAGCACCATCTGCCGCTTCAGGCGCGACAGGTGGTCAATGAAGAGAATGCCTTCGAGATGGTCCATCTCATGCTGCAGGCAGGTGGCCATCAGGCCTTCCATTTCTTCCTCATGCACATTGCCATCCAGATCCTGCCAACGTGCTCGAATGCGTGCAGGGCGTTCGACTTCGGCAAATTGGTCCGGAACCGACAGGCAACCCTCGGTGTAGGTTGAATGATCTTCCGACGGATCAAGGATTTCCGGATTGATGAAAATGCGCGGATTGCGAACCACTTCATGGTCGTGATTGCAATGCTCGCCATGCTCATGGTCATGCTCTGCCGGTTCTTGGAGGTCGATCACCAATATCCGCTTCGGTACGCCAACCTGGATCGCAGCAAGGCCGATCCCGGGCGCGTCGTACATCGTGTCAAACATGTCTTCGACAAGCTTTTTCAACCCCTCGTCAAATTCGGTGACGGGGGTCGAGATTGTTTTGAGCCGCGGATCGGGCACTTCAAGGATAGGTAATATGGCCATGGCGCTAAAATAGGGACTGGGCAGCCCAGCGTCAACCGACCGGACGTCGCGCGCGCAATGCCTGCGCCAAAGTGCCTTCGTCGAGATAATCGAGTTCGCCGCCAACGGGAACACCATGGGCCAGCTGGGTCAACCGTATCGGATAGCTTTCCAGCCGCTCGGCAAGGTAGTGCGCGGTCGTTTGGCCTTCCAAAGTGGCGTTCATCGCCAGCACGACCTCGTCGATGCCGCCTGCGGCCACGCGCGCAACCAACCCATCGATATTGAGATCCTCGGGCCGTACTCCGTCCAATGCCGATAGCCGTCCACCGAGAACATGATATTTGCCCGGAAATAGGCGCGAGCGATCGAGCGCCCACAGGTCAGACACATCTTCGACGACGCACAGTGCGCGGGTATCGCGGCGCGGATCGGCGCAGATGCCGCAGGGATCACTGGTATCGATATTGCCGCAAGTCGAGCAAGTCTTGAGCCGTTCCTCCACCATTTCGAGCGCGCGCAGCAGTGGTTGCAGCACCGTTTCGCGCTTTTTCATCAGGTGCAATACAACGCGGCGGGCAGAACGCGGGCCAAGTCCGGGTAACCGCGACAATGCCTGGGCCAATGCGTCTATTTCTTGCGATGCCATAGCGGCGTAGCTAGTGCGCCTTGCAGACAAAGGAAAGACTTGGATGCGATTGATATTCATGGGGACCCCGGATTTTGCGGTGCCAACGCTGAATGCGCTGGTCGATGCCGGGCATGATGTGGTCGCGGTTTATTCGCAGCCACCCCGCCCCGCCAATCGCGGGAAGAAACTGACGCCCTCTGCCGTCCATGCGCGGGCTGAGGAATTGGGGCTGGAAGTCCGTACCCCGGTTTCGCTGAAAGGCGCGGAAGAACAGGTCGCTTTTGCAGCACTAAAGGCCGATGTAGCGATTGTGGCGGCTTATGGATTGCTTTTGCCGCAAGCGATTTTGGACGCACCCAAATATGGCTGCCTTAATGTGCACGGCTCCCTGCTCCCGCGTTGGCGCGGCGCGGCGCCGGTTCAGCGCGCGATCCTGGCTGGGGATGCCGACACAGGTGTTATGGTGATGCAGATGGAGGCTGGGCTCGATACCGGACCGGTTCGTGCCACAGCAGTGACGCCTGTCGATCGCAAGACAGCTGGCGAACTAACCGAAGAACTTGCGCAACTGGGGGCCGGATTGATGGTCGAGGTCCTTGCTGACATGGGCAGGTATCCGCCTGTTGCACAGCCTGAAGATGGGATAACCTATGCCCGCAAAATCGAGAAGAGCGAGGCGCGGCTCGATTTCAGCCAAAGCGCGGATGCGGTCGAACGGCAGGTCCGTGCATTCAATCCGGTGCCGGGCGCGTTCTTTGAGTTTCAGGGTGAACGGTATCGGGTTTTGGCTGCGGACATCACCCAAGCTGCCGGAGAAATTGGAACTGTCGTCGACGACCAACTCACCATTGCCTGTGCAACCGGAGCAATCCGGCCGGCGCTGATCCAGCGCGCTGGCAAACCTGCCATGCCGCTTGCTGATTTCCTTCGCGGCAACCGGATACCGGCGGGCACCGTCCTGTCATGACCCGTTTCGCCTTCACCATCGAATTTGATGGCACGCCCTACATGGGCTGGCAGCGGCAAGGGCATGGCCCATCGGTGCAGCAGGCGATCGAGGAAGCCATCGGCCGCGTGACTGGAGAGGAAGCCGTGCTCCATGCTGCCGGGCGCACCGATGCCGGCGTACACGCCCTGGCGATGCGGGCGCATGTCGAGCTGGCGAAGGAGATCGAGCCCTTTCGCCTGATGGAAGCAGTGAATGCGCAGCTCAGGCCGCAACCGATAGCCATCCTGGCCTGTCAAGTGGTGCCCGATAATTGGCATGCCCGATTTTCGTGCATCGGCCGCGAATATGTCTATCGCATCGCGAACCGGCGTGCGCCGCTCGCACTTGAGGCCAACCGGACATGGAAAGTACCGCAGCCATTGGACGCAGATGCGATGCACGAAGCTGCGCAACGACTGGTCGGGTTGCACGACTTTACGACTTTCCGTTCCGCGCATTGCCAATCCGACAGCCCGATAAAGACGCTCGACAGGCTCGATGTAAGGCGCGAAGGCGAGCATGTGCTGATCGAGGCGGCTGCGCGCAGTTTCCTGCATCATCAGGTGCGCTCAATGGTCGGCTGCCTCGCCTTTGTCGGCATGGGGCGCTGGAGCGCGGAGGATTTGCAAGCCGCACTCGACGCGAAAGATCGCGCCGCGCTGGCGCTTAATTCTCCGCCCGAGGGGCTTTATTTTGTGAGGGCAATTTACCCCTAACCGAATATCCGCTCGACCGATTTCTCCAGCATCAAAAGTTGCCAAAGCAGGCGGCTATGGTCGGAACGACCTCCGATATGTTCATCGGCAATCCGCGCGATTTCTGCGCTGTCGAACCAACCAGTTCGCGCCAGCGTTGTGTTTGATGCAATCCCGCGGGCAGTTTCCGCCAATGGCCCACGGAACCATTGCGCAATCGGCGTCACAAAACCCATTTTAGGCCGGTAGAGGATATCTTCGGGCAGATAACGCTCCATCGTGCGCTTCATCAGCCATTTGCCCTGCCCGCGCCGCACGCGCATGTTTTCTGGAAGGCTTGCGGCAAATTCGAGCAGGCGGTGGTCGAGCAGCGGCTCACGTGCTTCCAGCCCGACTGCCATGCTGGTGCGATCAACCTTGGTCAGGATATCGCCCGGCAGCCAAAGCTTCATATCGGCATATTGCGCCCGATCGAGCCCGCTTCGCGCCGGGGCATTTTCCATCAAGCGATGCATATGGCTCTCAGCGCGGTAGCCACCCAGCATCTGCTGTGTCCGCCGTGCGTAGAGCCGGTCACGGATGTGCGGCGGTGTGACGCCCACCGCCTCGGCATAACCCTCTGCCCCGGTCCGGGCGAGCGAGAGCAAGGTCGTCTTGGCGCGCAAGGGACGCGGAGCCCAATCAGCCTTGGGATACAGCCGGCCAATCGTGCCAAACAACGGCACGCGGATGGCATGCGGGAGCAGGCCGCGCATCCGTTCCTCGCCATGGTGGAAGACATGGCGGCGATATCCGGCCAGCGCCTCGTCCGCGCCGTCGCCCGACAGCGCAACCGTCACATGTTCGCGCGCCATTTCGCTGACACGATAGGTCGGCAAGGCTGAAGCATCGGCAAAAGGTTCGTCAAAATGGTGCGCAAGTGTGTCGGCCAGCGCAAAATCATCTGCGGCAACGATTTTGTTGTGATGTTCGGTCAGGAAGCGCTTCGCAATGCGGCTGGCATATTCGCTCTCGTCGAGCGCGCCGACGTCGAAACCGATCGAACAGGTTTTGACCGGCAATCGCGAGGCTTCGGCCATCAGGGCAACGACGCTGCTGCTGTCGACGCCGCCCGACAGGAATGCGCCCAAAGGCACATCTGCGACCATCCGGCTGAGCACAGCCTGCCGCATCAAGCGCAGAAGCTCTTCCTGCAACTCCGACTCGCTGCCGCGTACACGGCTTGAAAAATCAATGTCCCAATAGCGCGTCGGCGCGGGTTCTGGTTTGCCCTGGTTCAACAACCAATAATGGCCGGCAGGCAGTTTTTGCACACCGGCAACAATGCAGCCATGATCAGGCACATATCCGAACGCCAGATAATCATCGACCATCGCCAGATCGGGCTCACGCCGCAACGCCGGATGTTCGAGCAGCGCCTTCAGTTCCGATCCGAAGATGATGCTGCCGTCTGCCAGCCGCACATGGTAGAGCGGCTTTACCCCCAATCGGTCGCGCGCCAATAACAATTGACGGTTGGCCTGATCGTATAACGCGAACGCAAACATGCCATGCAACCGCTCGACGCATGGCGGCCCCCATGCGCGATAGGCCTCCAATATCACTTCGCTGTCGCTGTGTGTGCGGAAGTGGTGCCCTATCGCCTCCAGCTCTTTGCGCAATTCGCGGAAATTGTAGATTTCGCCGTTGAAAGAGAGGACAAAGCGCTCATCCTCGGTCAGCATGGGCTGCGCGCCGCCGCCAAGATCGATGATCGACAAGCGTCTGTGCCCCAATCCAATGCCCGGCGCGGTCCACACGCCCGAGCCGTCGGGTCCGCGATGCGCGATGGCGTCGGTCATCCGCTTGATGCGTTCAGGGTCTACCGGCTTTGAGCTTTCGACATGGAAGATACCGGCGATGCCACACATGAAAGATGCCTACCCCAGACCAGCCATGCGGTCAGCCAGCTTATCGACATCCCGAATCGATTTAAGGAACGAGTCGATGGCAGGACGCGATTTGGCCCGGCCTTTATCCTCTGCTGACACCAAAATCGCCACCGCTTGCTGGTTCCCGCCCAGCAAGCGCGCCTTCAACGTGGCAATTTTGATCGCTGCCCCCGAGCCACTTGTGGTGCTGTTGACTCGATAGAAGCTGATAACTTCGCGATGGTGCTGATCCTTGGTGGCGATCCGTTCACAACGGGCACTGGACGGCGCTTCACAACCGCCAATCCATGACCAGTCGCCATCAGCGCCCGCCGCTCCCTGCCCGAACCCGACTAGTTCGCGCCCTTCGGACTGGCGGTCGTACACTGCGATTGAAAGATCGACCTCCTGCCCCGCAGCATCGCGATAGCGCCCGATCAGCAAGTGGTTGGCTTTGGCGAATTGCGGTTTCCAGGGGCGCAACGGTCTGTAATCGACACGTTCCCATCCCGACACGTCGGGCAAGGCGATTTGAGGCGGCACCGGCGAAGCACGATGTTCGATGTAATTGCTCCACCCCAAGGGCATCAGCACCATCAGCGCCAGCGCACTGAACGCTGTAGCTGGTTTCAGCGCCAAGCCAGAGACGGACTTCAACTTTTCACCATCGATTACCTGCGCATCGGCGGCGCGATCAAAAAACGGCCATCCTGCGGCCAGCACCAAGGCAATCACGAGACCAAAAAAAACCCAGCCGAAAACCACATGGTCAAAACTTGCAGCGAAATCGAGATTGCCATGGTGGGCGATACAAATGGTGGCGAAGGCGCGCAGGCCATTGGCCACAATGGGAATGATTATGCTTGCCGACATGAAAGCCAGTCGTCGCGGCCAGCTTTTGAAACAGAGGTTCGAAACGAGCGCGCCCAAGGCCACCATTGCAACGAGGAACTTTACGCCGGAGCAAGCCTCCGCAACGCGGAACAAGGCCGTCGGTGTTGCAATATAGATACCGTCGATATGCGCCGGGATGCCTGCCAAGCCCAACAGCCACATGCATATCTCGGCGGTTACCGTCTGCAGCGCTGGGACAAATTCCTCCCCAAAGGGGACGAGGAAAAACATGTAGAAGAGCGGAAACAGCAATCCGCGCATCAGTGCAGGGCCAAGCAGCAAGGCGACGCTGCCCTGCAGCAACATCACCAATGCCGCGTGCCGTACCAACGAAACACCACCAGCCTCACCTAGCAACCAACCAAAGGCCGCTCCAGCGATCCAAAGCAGGGGCGGCGCCCAGATTTTCGGTTCAAGTTTTGCCAGTTCGGTTTTGCGCTGGTCGACCAGCCACCACAGGATCGGAATGATCAGCAGGCAATGGTTGAAGGTAGAACTGTTCCACCAGATCGATGCCATGTCGGCCGCATCGCGCCAGAAAAGCGCGAGCAAGGCCGACCACGTGATAGCAAGCCTTGTCAATGCGGCGCGCCAAGTGGGTGTCATCGGGCTGCCCCGCCGTGCAACATGGCATCAAACGGCGCCAGTTGCGCATCCCAGCCATAATGCGCTATCACATGTGCACGCGCAGCCTGGCCGATACGCAGACGCTCTTCGGTGTCCGCCAGTAATGCCGATACCTTGGCGGCTTCATCCGCGACATTCGTCGCAATCAGCAGATGTTCGCCATCGATCGCTTCAATGCCCTCGGCGGCCGCGGCTGAGGCCACCACCGGTTTTGCCATCGCCATGGCTTCGAGGACCTTGTTCTGGATACCCCGCGCAATCCGCAAGGGCGCAACGATGACGTCCGCTCCGGCAATCCAGCTCCGCACATCATCCACTTCGCCGGTTACTTGTACGCCCGGCAGTGCAGACAATTCAATAACGGCAGGCGTTGGATTGCGCCCGACGATTGCAAAAGTCGTTTCGGGATGCGTTTTGCGGATCGTCGGCAGTGCATTGCGTGCGAAATCGCTGACCGCTTCGATGTTCGGACGATAATCCATTTGGCCGGTGAAAACGATCAGCGGATCGGGAAATACCGGGTGGAGTTTCTTGAAGGCAGCTTTGGGATCATAAAATGCCGTGTCGATACCGTTGCCCAATGCGGCAACTTTTGCGGCGCCGGTGCGGCTGCGAAACAGCGCAGCCTCAGGCTCGCTAACCAGCAAATTCATATCGGCACGTGCTGCAATCTCGGCCTCATATTGCGCCAGTTTCTTGCTTTCGCGCGAATATACCCAGCGCATCAGGGCATTGCCCTCTTTCGCATAGCTTTCAAACTTGGCGCTATCGACATCGACAAAGTCCATGATGAAGCGACCATCGAACGCCGCAGGCACATATTGCGCCATTTGCCCGGAGAAGACGAAAACATGGCTGATCGTACCGCTGGCCAGAAGCTGTTCAACCCAGGCCTGCATGCTGCGTGAACCGAAAGCCGTTTGCGAAATGGACAGCCCGCTTGCCAATGCTTCCAAACCGGAAAACCAGTTTGGCTTGTCGCGCAACTCCACATGCATTGATGCAAAGCCTGCACGCTCACCCTCCGCACATTCCAGATCGCGCACATCATCGGCGAAGGTCCCGGCATGGACAGGGGCGATCGACTGAAGCTTTTTGAGAATATGGAAGGAACGGATCTTGTCGCCGCGATCCGGCGGCCAGGGAACGCGGTGGGCCAGAAACAATATCTCGCGCATCAGCCGAGCCCCTTGGAGATCCAGGGGCCGATCAGGTTGGCGAGCGGCAGAGGCATTTTTTGCCAGGCCGAAATTACCACCTGGTATTTCGCACTGTTCGGATTGACGTCGCGCGGTGCGGAACCATCTGCAGAACGCGAAGAATAAACAAGAGGTTTCGGTTCAAAGCCCCAGTTTTTCTTGAAGAAATAGGGGCCTGAATTGATCTTTGATCGACCGAAATCAAAACGGTTGCAGCCTCGACGCCGGGCATGGTTCATGAGTGCATAATACATGACATCATTAGCGCGCAGCGACCGTGCCTCGCGCACGCCGCCGCCCCAATAGGGCATTACCGCTCCGTTGAAATAGAAGCTGAGCACGCTGGCCACAGGCCTGCCATCGGACAGGATGGTGAGGATGTCCGCATCATCAGAAAACGCCTTTAGCGTCTCGGCCATCAGGGCGCGCGGGAAGACCGGTGTGCCCAAATTACGCACGCTTTCGGAATAGACACGGTAGTGCCAGTCCAGATCGCGTTTGCCGCTGCCGGTTTCGACAACCAACCCCTTATCAAGCCCTTTGCGAATTTCGGCGCGCTGCTTCCTTGGAATGGCCAGCAGTTGCGCTTCATCATCATCCGCCAGTTCGCGTTCGAAATTGGCGTGGGCATCTGTCTGCATGGTCCAGCCGGCTGTCGGCAGCACTCCCCCGCGGAGCTCTGCTGATGTGCAGCCCAGCTCGCACGCCAATTGCCAGGCAGCCTCAGCCAATTGGTCGGCGACGCTTTGCTGGCTCGCCAATATCCCGCCACCGACTGCAAATCCGCTCGACACCATCGCACGACCAAAAATTGGCGAACCTACGGCGTGCAACGGGACCATGCCGACAATGGTGCCAGCCGCATCCTCTGCCAAAAGGCAATATGCTTTCGCCCCCGTCCCCCGCTCGATTGCCTTCAGCCAAATGGGCAAATGGAATGGCGTCGCCCCGTCTTGCGCACGCACCCAGCTTTCAATCCGTCGCACGGCATCAGGCTCGTTCAATTCCGCCTTGCGAACGGCAACGCGCTCGATGGCCAAAGGCGCATTCATGTAATCCGCGCCTTTTCGCTCTCGACAATGCGGTCGAGCCGGTCCCATTTGAAATCGGCCATGAGCCGTTTCAGCTTGCCCGCCATCGCGTCCAAATTGGTGTAATGGCGCAGCTTGGATTTGATCGGCGCATTGGCGACGCGCGGTTGATCAGGATCGATTTCCCAAGGATGGAAATAGATGATTCCCGGCCGCGCATCCGCGTTGACCTGCCTGATCGCCCAGCGCGAATAGCTGTAGGGTAGCAGGCGGAAAAACCCTCCTCCGCCTGCGGCAATGCGTTTCTTGCCAAGCATGGCGGTCGTCACCGGTATCTCGACCAGATCACTATCCGGAAGGGGATGGAATGCGAAACGTGGCGCATCCGGCCAGCCATAATGATCGTGCTTGATCGGATTGATGCTCGATGAATAGCAATAACCCTGTTCGGCCATCACCTCGTGCGCCCATGGGGTGTTGGGATTGATCGAAAAACTCGGCGCGCGATAGCCGCGCACAGCAACGCCGGCGGCATCCTCTATGGCCTTGCGCGAGCGATCGAGATCGGCGGCAAATTGTTGCGGGGTAAAGGTGAAGACCCGGTCATGGTTCTGGCCATGATTGCCGAGTTCATGGCCTGCATCTGCGATACGCCGGATCAGCGCCGGATAGCGTTCCGCGACCCAACCCAAGGTGAAGAATGTTGCCTTGATGCCTGCTGCATCGAACATCGCGAGCAATGCGTCTGTGTTACGCTCGACACGGCATTCACACGCATCCCAATCGTTGCGCGATATTACATTCTCGAACGCACCGACCTGAAACCAGTCCTCAACATCGACGGATAAAGCATTGTACAAAGGATATCCTTTCCATCCTTCGCACTTCAGGCGGCGCGGAAATCACGCATGCGGGCAGCCAGCGACTGGTTTTCCTTTTCCATCCAGTCGATCAGCATCGCGAGCACCCGGCGCATGGTGACATCCTGCGAAGCCATGCGCATTTCAAGCTGCTCGATACGCGCCGCTAATGCCTGTGTCGCTGCATTATCGACGACCGGCGCTGCTGCGGTCGGCTGTCCGATTTCAACGCCCTCATCAGCGCCCGGCGCACGCGATGCCATTGTCGCATCATAAGCGAAAGGCTGTGCCGACATATCGGCGATAACCGAAGCCACAAGGTCGCCGTCGATGATATCGGTTTGTTCAACCGCGCCCATCAACAGGCAGCGGTTCATCAAGGCGTTCAACTTGCGGGGAACACCGCCAGTTTCGTTGAACAGCGCATCATAGGCATCGGTGGTGATTGCCGGGCGGCCGTTCCAACCTGCACGGCTGAGGCGATGTTCGACATAAGGCTGGATTTCGTCCGCATCCATCGCCTCCAGATGGTGGGTCGCAATAATGCGCTGGCGCAACTGTTCCAGTTCCGGTGCGGTTTGCAAAAGGTTGCGGAATTCGGGCTGGCCAAGAAGGAAAATCTGCAACAGCGGCGTCGATCCCAACTGGAAGTTGGAAAGCATGCGCAGCTCTTCAAGTGCATCCACGGTAAGGTTTTGCGCCTCATCAACCACGAGGAGACAACGGCGACCGGCGCGCGCAACGCCATGCAGGAAATTCTCGATCGACTTCAGTGTTGCTGCCTTGTCGAGCCCGCGCGTATCGATGCCAAAGCTTTCCGCAGCCATCTGCACCAGATCGAGCGCATCGAGCTGGCTGGTAACAATCGTCGCCGCGGTCAGGCGAACCTTGTCGATCGACTGCATCAAGTGGCTGACCAGCGTCGACTTGCCCGATCCAACTTCACCGGTGATGACAATGAAGCCTTCACCCTGCGCAAGGCCATAGCCGAGATAGGACAGCGCCTTGCGGTGCGTTCCGCTCTCGAAATAATAATGCGGATCGGGGGTCAGCTGGAACGGGCGCCCGGACAGGCCGTAATATTGGTCGTACATCTCGTATATCTTCCCTGTCACTCGCCCTTAAAAGCTGTACCGGAGCCCCAGCAATGCCGAAGCGGATACATCGCCATCGGCATCCTCTGGTTTGACGCTGTCGATACCGACCGCTGCCCCGGCCGAAAGCCCCCGCCAGATTTGCCTGTAATAGGCTGCATTTGCACCGATACTATAGATATCAGGTGCCAACGCAAATCCCGGATCTAGTAGGTTTCCGTAAACATTTGTTTCAAACCGCGAACGGCGATCAAGATCACGGCCCAAATAACCTGCGATGTAATAATTCTGGTCCACCAGCCCCTCAAGCTCAGGCAAAGCGCCCAAGGCGGAACTCAGATATTTCTGTCGGTTATACCCTGCAGCAATGCCAGTATCCCAGCCGCCTGCACTGGTGACCATTGAGGCCGAAACGCCGCGCGAACGGAAAGCAACCGGCCGAAGCGAACCCAGAGCGTTACCGAAACAGGCGCTGCCGGTGGTGCCAAATGCGCAATTGCCGAGATCGCCTGACAGCGGATTGCGTGTCGCGTTGAACTGGGTCGGAAGCCCGGCCAAAGTCCGATTGAGCGAACCGCCAAATCCCGAGATCGTGTCATAGACCGACACATTGACGCCCATCCTTTCAGATGGTGCATAGCTGAAGCTGCCATAATAAGTATCGCTGCCGTAGCGATGCCCATAGCGCGCCTCGAGCGAGGTGCGACGGCTGGGGCGCCAAAGCACGCCCGCATCCCAGATCAGGCCATCGCTGTCATAGGCATTCAAGCGCGGAGAGGCGGGATCGACGACAAAGCGCCCATCTGCTGTGCGGATGGGTGCCCCGCTTGCATCGCGCAGCACATCCCGCTCGCTCACCTCAACATTTTCATAGCCGACACCGCCAACCAGCGCGAGCGTTGGCGTAACCGGAACCGTGACATCGGCCCGCAAATATTTTTCGTCGACGCGCTGGTCGAGCTGGCTTGCGTCTTCACGGTTCCAGCCCGCGCTGACGGCCCAGCCAACTGGAAGCCGGCCCGGCTGCATCGCAACACTGGCTTGCGCGGAATAGCTGACGCTATCGTCAAAGGCAGGCACCGCCGCCTGTCCGGTGGGCAAGGCAGGTGCGCGGCCGTTGTCGACTTTGGTGTATCCAGCGCGCAAAGATGAAGCGACGCTTACATCGTCAAGCTGGGCGGCAAAAGTGGGTCCGGTATAAACCGAATAGACATGGCTGACATTGTCCTGATTGCCCAGGAAGGTGCCCGGAGTTGCTGCACGATTGTCGGTGCGCGCGCGGCTGGCATAGGCGCCGGCTTCGACACTGACATTGCGCCCAAGTCGCGCATTGCCGCGTGCGAGCCCGCTCAGATTGTCCCGGTCGCGAACCCGGCTGCTATAGCCGATCAACCGCTCATAGCGCACATTGACCTGCGCCTCGGCATTGCGTTCGGTAATGCCCGCATTGACGCCCACCGCGAGCGTTGAATAGGTCAACACATCTCCGCCATCGTCCAAATCAGCCAGGAAAACCTGCTTTGCCTCAAGATAAGGGCTGACTTCGGCGCGGCGGGTCCGCTCGCGCTTGGCGGGCGCATCAGCGTCGGCGGCGGGGGCGCTGGCTTCGTCAAGGTCGGACCAATCGGTGCCGAGCATTTGGGCATTTGCGGTTGTCGGCCAGACAACCAACGCTGCAGAAGCCAAAAGGATCTTGGTTCGTGGAGAAATCAGGCTGGGCATGTCATGCTCCATATCCGTAGTAATTGCCGAATTTGCGTCCGGTTGGGGAGAATTTGGTCCGGTTGAGCAGAAGCTGGATATGTTCGCAGCCGCTCAACAGCGAAAGCGCATCGCGCAGCGCACTGTCCGTCGTGACATCGGCATGGACGACCATCACCGCCTGCCCGACATGCAGCGCCAGTACCGATGCCGGTGAAGCAGCGAGCGCTGGCGGAGAATCGAAAATGATGATCCGCGATGGATCGTGGCGCGTCAGTGCATCGAGCACCGCCGCAGACCGTGCAGCCGCAAGATATTCAGTATCCTGGTTCGTCTGCGCGCCAGCTGGCAAAACCGACAAGCCTGCAATATCGGTTTCGATAACCAGATCCTCGACGTAGATGTCGGGATTGGCGAGTGCATCCATTAGGCCACGACCGCCCTCAATCCCGAGGCGCGCGAGAACGCTCGGTTTCGCAAAATCGGCATCGACGAGCAAAACGCGATTGTCCTTCTCAGTCGCCATTGAAAGCGCGAGGTTGACCGCGCAGAAAGTCTTGCCTTCATTCGGGTTGGCCGAACAGATCAGGATGCGTTCGCCATGCTCGATCGCCTCAAGCCCTTTCCCTCCGCGTGCAGCAAGCAGCAACTGGCGTTTGACGATGCGGAATTCTTCGGAAAGCCCGGTTACAGGGCCATCAGGATCGATGTAGTTGGCGGCACGCAGTGCCGCTCGATTGATTTGCGCCCGCACTTTTGCAGCAGCCTGCGGAACGACAGTTGCTGGTTCGACCGGTTCGACAGGAGCTGCTGCGGGTTTATGTTCAGGTGCTTCTTCTGCGACAGGCTGCGGCTCAGAAACAGGCGAACGCTTCGGTACGTCCTGTGATGGACGGCGCAATTCTGCACCAAAATTATAAATTTCGTTCGCGCGCTCGAGCAGCGAAGCGGGCGGCTTGATGGCAGTATGCTTGTTCATTTTATCCGCTCCCGTCATGCCGCCAAGCCACGCTGGACGAATTCGACGACCAGCAGCAGCGCAAAGACACCCACAAGACCGCTCGACGCGCCAAGGAACATCTTCATCTTGCGTTTGCGCTCTTCACGCTGAGCACTGGTCAGCATTTGCGAAATTGCGCCGATAACCGGCAGGCCACTGGCTTTTTCCAGCTTGGCTGCGGTCGGGAAGCTGGTCTGCAGATGGCCAAGCGCAAATGCGGTGCCTGCACCGGCGCCTAGGCCCGCCAGCAATACCATCGCCAGCAACAGCGGGCGGTTGGGTTTGGAAGGCGCAGATGGCACGCCCGGCTTGTCGACTACTTCGAACTGCACGGTGCCGGTTTCATTTTCGACCTGCCCGCGCAGGCGGATCGCCTCGCGGTCGGCAAGCAATTTGTCATATTGGGTTTTCAGAACTTCATAATCGCGGCTGATGCGCGAATATTCGGCTGCCAGCCCGGGTTGCGAAATCTGCTTCGCGGCGAAATCGCTAATCTCACCCTGCAGCGCCGATTTGCGCGCCGTAAGCGCCGTGACCGAGGCCTGCCGTTCTGCGAGCATCGATTGGAGAGATGCATAGGCTGGATTAGGCATCCCCCCTGCCCCAGCAGAACCAGCACCTTGCGAACGCAGGATGGCAATCTGGTTGCGGATGGCAACGACATCCGGATGGTCGTCGGTATAGCCGCGGGCCCGCATCGAGGCGAGCTCCGCTTGCGCCGAGGCGACCGGATTGCTCCCTCCACCCGCCCCAGCGAGCGTGCGCGGCGTCCCAGCCAACTGGCTGCTCAACGCTGCAACGGCGCTGCGCGCCTGGATCAGTTGCGAGTCAATCTGCGACATTTCAGCACGGGCAGATTCAATCCGCATCGAAGCCGATCCTGCACCGGGCAGCATCCCCAGATTCTGGGTCTCGAACGTGACCCGCTTGGCCTCTGCCTCTTGCAATTCCTTCTGTCGCGCCTCGAGCTGGGCATCGAGGAATTTGAGCGTTTTCGAGGTTTCCGCACGATCGCCGGCGATGTTCTCTTCTTCGGCAATGTCGATCAGTTTCTGCACGACATCGCGCGCGATGCGCGGGGATGAATGCAGCGCGGTGATCGAAAATACACTCTCGTTCAACGGATCGGGCTTTACCGTTATGTTCGGGCGCAATGCCGAGATCGCGCTCGCCAGTTCCGCTTCCGAAACCACCGTACGACCAATATCTGTTCCTTTGACCACCCGCTCCAGATTGGCGGACGAACCCAGGGTTTGCTGCAATTGTTCGACGGCCTTGCGACGCTCACCGGCAGTGATGCCGACCTTTTCGGAAAGCACGGTCTGCTGACGCACCATGATGCGGGCGCTCGATTCATACTGCGCAGGTATCAACGAAACGACGAGCCAGCCGATCAGGCAAACGCCCCATGCAATGGCGAGCGCCAGCCAGCGGCGGTTCCACACGCTGTGCACGGCGATGCGCAGTTCATCATAGAGGCCGTTCATGGTGCTACGCCCTCATCCCTTCAGAACATGCTTTCAGGGATGATGATCACATCGCCCGGTTGCAGCAGCACATTCGCCTTGCTGTCCCCGCGTTTGATGAGATCGCCGATGCGCAGCGCATATTCCTGCGATTTTCCGGTGGCCTTGTTGAAACGCACAAGGCGGGCCTTGTTACCCGCGGCATATTCGGAAAGGCCGCCAACCGCGATCATTGCATCGAGCAAGGTCATATCGGCGCGGAATGGGATCGAGGCTGGCTTTTCGGTTGCCCCCACAATGCGCACCTGCTGGTTGTTGGTCGCGGCAAATTCGTTGACGATCACCGAAACAATCGGATCGTTGATATATTGCGAGAGTTGCAGGCGGATATCCTGCTGCAGCATCGTCGCTGTCTTGCCAGCAGCGGGCATGTCCGTGATCAACGGCGTGGTGATGCGGCCATCGGGTCGCACTTGCACCTTTGCCCCCAGTTCAGGATTGCGCCAGACGAAGATGGTGATCTGGTCCAAAGGCCCGATGATATATTCTTCGCTGGCCTGTTGCTGTGCAGGAATCGAAGGCTCAGGCGGTAACCCGCCGCCACCCACACTGCTACAGCCGGCTATCGCCACGCTGCTGGCACACACAGCTAGTAAGGCCTTGAAACTCAAGGACTTGGTCATCACTATCCCTTTTCCGCCCACTAGAAACCGAATAGTTTCCAGCAAAAATGAAGCTGCTGGTCCTCAGCTTCGCCCTTGTTATGGCGGAAAAGGGTGAACAGACTGTTAGTATTAATGCATTCGCGATGTAAAATCGTTGCAATACCGTTAGCTAGCCATTGGACGCACCGGTCGGCGATGCGGGCAGCTAAAGCAGCGTCTTCTGCGCAACGCTTTCATTCCCCTCGCGTTCGAGCAACCGGGCCTTGCGCTCCAGGCCATAGGCATAGCCGCCCAAGCTGCCATCGCTGCGGATCACCCGGTGGCACGGAATAAGCACCGCGACATTGTTTGCACCATTGGCCGAACCGGCGGCACGCACCGCCCCCGGCTTGCCCACCGATGCAGCGATATCCGCATAAGTGCGCGTTTCACCGATCGGAATGCGGCGCAATTCCTGCCATACGGCTTCCTGGAATGCGGTGCCCGCGACGTCCAGCGGCAGGTCAGGCATGCGCGATGGATTTTCGACGGCTTGAACGGCGCCCTCTATCCAATCCTGCATTGCATCGTCGGCGGGAAGCAAGTGTGCGCTGGGGAAACGCTGGCGTAGTGCAGCCTGATCTTCATCAAAGGATAATCGGCAAATGCCCTTTTCCGTTGCGGCGACAAGCATTGGCCCGAGCGAGGTGGAAACCACCGACCAGCGGATGGATGTACCGGCACCGCCGTTCTTCCATGCGCTCGGTGTCATGCCCAGCCGGGCTTTGCTGTCTTCGTAAAACCGGCTCGGGCCTGAATAGCCCGCTTCATAAATCGCATCGGTTACCCGCGCTTCGCTTTCCAGCGCCAAGGCGGCGCGGCGCGCCCGTTCGGCGCGGGCAAAGGCCGCAGGCGTCACCCCGGTTGCGCGCTTGAACAAGCGATGAAAGTGGTGCGGGGCATAGCCAACGCCCGCTGCCAACAACTCCAAAGCCGGCGGTTCTTCAGCCCGCAACATTTCAAGCGCCTTTACCAGCGCGACTTCATCGCGACCGGCGTCGTCAGGCAGGCACCGCTTGCAAGCGCGCAAGCCATGCTCGCGGGCCGCAGCGCCATCGTCAAAGAAGCGGACGTTGGAACGCGCCGGATGGCGCGCGGCGCAACTGGGGCGGCAATAAATGCCTGTCGTCAAGACGCCGGTAACAAATCGGCCGTCAAAACTCCGGTCACGCCGCATCACAGCTGCCCATGCGGTATCAGCGTCAATCATCGTGGGTCCGTTCTATCGCTGCGGAAAAACAGCCATGCGCAGCGTTGTGCGCATGAATATAGGCGATCTCTGAACTGTCGAATAGTTCGCGAATCCGCAAATCCGCTTCACCCGGAAGAGCGAGCGTTGCGTTGCGCAAATTCCCGTCAGCATCAAAAGCCCGCAGAGCAATGGGGCGGCCTTCAAACACCGGTGGCGTGCGATCAATATATTCGGCTGCAGCTTGCGCCTTTTCGCGAACATAAATCGCATAGGCCGATCGATAGGGCGTCGCGACATCGTGACTGACATGATGGAACAGGATCAGGCTTTCGCCTACTTCCGCGTCCTCCAGTGACACGCGGCAGGGGAAGCCCCTGCTCGCGGTTGCGGTCACCCTGCGGGCGTTCATTGAGGCAAGTTCAACGTCGCTCATCGCAAACATATGCGCATGTGCGGCAGGAACGAGTCCGGCAATCTTATAGGTCATGGCTTCATCCTCATCTTAAATGTGGATTTCGCCATTAGCCATGCGCGCCCGCTACCGCGTCCCGATTCTTGCTTTCAAAATTTCAGCCGCCACAGGCCTTGAACAAGGCCAGCGTCCTCTCGCGGGCCAGTTCGGAGCTCGGCTCATGATAATCCTTGCGCCGGTCGCTATTGAAACCGTGATTGGCGTCGTAAACAAAAATCTGCGCGGTCGGGTGCGCCTTTTCGATCAGCGCCTCGACACCCTCCATCGGGATGCCTTGGTCGAAGCGGCCGAAATGGGCGATGGTGGCACAGCGCGGGGCTTCGTTCGCAAAAATGGTCGGAACCATGCTGCCATAATAAGAGGACGCGGCGGCGAGATCGGGGCTGATTTGCGCCATCCGCCAGGCAACCGAGCCGCCATAGCAATAGCCGGTGATGAAGACTGGACCTTTGTCCTTCAACGCGTCGATGCAGGTCTGTGCATCGGCGAGCGACTGGTCAAACGGATGCAGCTTGCGCGCCAGCTCAACAGCTCGCTCGAATTCCGGGCCGGTATAATCGCATTCGAAACCGGGATGTTCTCGGTCGAAGAGCGCGGGCGAAAGCACTTCATAGCCATCCGCCGCATATTCATCGCACAGGTCGCGGATATGATCGGTGACGCCAAAGATTTCCTGGATCAGCACAAGCCCGCCACGCCGTTCGCCTTCGGCTTCTGCATGATAGACAGCAATCTCTGCACCGTCAGACATTTTCATTTTGGTCATTTGGCCGTTCACATCATTCTCCTGATAGCATCGCCCTGAACTTGTCTCAGGGTCCAACTTGTTCCCATATTCAACGGACTGAGTGGTCCAATGAATGACGAAACTGCAAGTCACCAGCGGTGAAACAAGTTCAGCATGACGATTCCTTTTAGACAACCCCAAACCACCATCTTGCGTCGCAGCAAATCCCCTGCTACCGGCCCCTCGACTTTGTGAGGGAACGATTCCCTTGCGCTTCAGTCGCGACATATAATCCAGTCTGTACAGGGACACTAAAACGCGTGGATAACTCCGGCGGCAATCAGGCTAATGTGCAAGCCAGCCTTGCAGGGCGGTATGCTACCGCTTTGTTCGATCTGGCGCGCGAGGCAAAGGCAATCGACGCAGTCGAAGCCAGCCTTGCAAAGGTGCAGAAAGCGCTGAGCGAATCGAGCGAATTTGCCTCGCTCACGACCAATGCCTCAATCTCGCGCGATGCAGCCAAAAAGGTTGTCGCCGCGATTGCCAAGACGCTGAAGCTCGATGCGCTGACCGCAAAAACGCTCGGCGTGCTTGCCGACAATCGCCGTCTCGCAGAAACCGCCAGCGTTGCCCGCGCCTTTGCGTCGCTCGCATCGGCGCATCGCGGCGAAATCACTGCAGAGGTCACGAGCGCGCACGCCCTGTCGGCTGCGCAGATGAAGGCCCTGTCGGCCAAGCTTAAAGAGCGTGTCGGTCGCGATGTCGCGATCAGCGCCAAAATCGATCCTGCGATCCTCGGCGGCCTGACCGTCAAGATCGGCAGCACCCTGATCGACAATTCGATCAAGACCCGTTTGAACACTCTCGCGAATGCGATGAAAGGCTAAATGATGGATATCCGCGCCGCAGAAATCTCAAAGGTCATCAAGGACCAGATCGCCAATTTCGGCAACGAAGCGCAGGTGAGCGAAGTCGGCTCCGTGCTTTCGGTGGGTGACGGTATTGCCCGCATCCACGGTCTCGACAACGTCCAGGCGGGCGAAATGGTCGAATTCGCCAACGGCATCAAGGGCATGGCGCTCAACCTCGAAGCGGACAATGTCGGCGTCGTGATTTTCGGTTCGGACGCGGAAATCCGCGAAGGCGACACCGTGAAGCGCACCGGCACCATCGTGGACGTTCCGGTCGGCAAGGAACTGCTCGGCCGCGTTGTCGACGGCCTCGGCAATCCGATCGACGGCAAGGGTCCGCTCAAGACCACCAAGCGCGCCCGCGTTGAAGTCAAGGCGCCCGGCATCATCCCGCGCCAGTCGGTGAACGAACCCGTTCAGACCGGCCTCAAGGCGCTCGACGCGCTCGTCCCCGTCGGTCGCGGCCAGCGCGAGCTGATCATCGGTGACCGTCAGACCGGCAAGACCGCCGTCGCCATCGACACCTTCATTAACCAGAAGGAAGTCAACAAGGGCAACGACGAGTCGAAGAAGCTGTATTGCATCTACGTTGCCGTCGGCCAGAAGCGCTCGACCGTCGCGCAGATCGTCCGCGCGCTCGAAGAAAATGGCGCGATGGAATATTCGATCGTTGTCGCCGCAACCGCTTCGGAGCCCGCTCCGCTGCAGTATCTCGCGCCCTACACCGGCGTGACCATGGGTGAGTATTTCCGCGACAACGGCATGCACGCCGTTATCGTGTATGACGACCTTTCGAAGCAGGCCGTTGCTTACCGCCAGATGTCGCTCCTTCTCCGCCGTCCGCCGGGCCGCGAAGCTTATCCCGGCGACGTTTTCTATCTCCACAGCCGTCTTCTCGAGCGCGCTGCGAAAATGTCGGACGCCAATGGCGGTGGTTCGCTGACCGCACTTCCGGTCATCGAAACCCAGGCTGGCGACGTTTCGGCTTACATTCCGACCAACGTGATTTCGATCACCGACGGCCAGATCTTCCTTGAAACCGACCTTTTCTACCAGGGTATCCGCCCGGCTATTAACGTCGGTCTCTCGGTAAGCCGCGTCGGTTCGGCCGCACAGACCAAGGCGATGAAAAAGGTTTCGGGTTCGATCAAGCTTGAGCTCGCCCAGTATCGCGAAATGGCGGCCTTCGCCCAGTTCGGTTCGGACCTCGACGCTTCGACGCAGAAGCTTCTGAACCGTGGTGCGCGCCTCACCGAATTGCTGAAGCAAAAGCAGTTCAGCCCGCTGCCGTTCGAAGAGCAGACCTGCTCGATCTTCGCAGGCACCAACGGTTATCTGGATGGCATCCCGACCAGCGACGTGACCCGCTTCGAAGAAGCGATGCTCGCCGACCTGCGTGCGAACCATGCGGATATCCTGAAGGGCATCCGCGACAGCCGCGACTTCAGCGACGACAGCAAGAAAGCGCTGGTTGCCGCTCTCGACAAATTCGTGAAGACCTTCGCCTGATAGGAAAAGCCCATGGCCAGCCTTAAGGCCCTGAAAATACGGATCAACTCGGTCAAATCGACCCAGAAGATCACCAAGGCGATGAAGATGGTCGCCGCCGCGAAACTGCGCCGTGCGCAGGAAGCGGCGGAAGCATCGCGCCCTTATGCCGAGCGTATCGAAAAGGTCGTCTCGAGCATCGCATCGAAGGTGACGGTCAGCGACCAGACGCCTAAGCTGCTTGCCGGCACCGGCAAGGATGATGTGCACCTGTTCGTTGTCGCCACCAGCGACAAGGGCCTTGCGGGTGCGTTCAACACCAACATCGTCCGCCTCGCCCGTAAGCGCGCCGAAGAGCTCAAGGGCCAGGGCAAGACCGTCAAATTCTACACCATTGGCAAGAAAGCCAAGGATGGCCTTGCACGCCAGTTCAAGAACGACATTGTCGAAAGCGTTGAACCGGGCGATTTGGGCAAGCTGGGTTACGACACCGTCAAGGGCTGGGCCGATGATCTGATCGGGCGCTTCGAAGACGGCGAATTCGATGTCGCGCACCTGTTCTTCAGCAAATTTGTGAGCGTCCTGACGCAGGAACCGACCGAATTGCAGCTGATGCCGGTTGCACTGTCGAATGACAATGCACCCGCTGGCGTAGGCGCTTCGGTTGAATATGAACCCGATGAGGAAGAAATCCTCGCCGACCTGCTGCCGCGCAACGTTGCCGTGCAGCTGTTGCGCGCCAACCGCGAAAATGCGGCGTCGGAGCAAGGTTCAAAGATGACCGCGATGGACAACGCCACGCGCAACGCTGGCGACATGATCAACAAGCTGACCATCCAGTATAACCGCACCCGTCAGGCTGCGATCACCACCGAACTCGTAGAAATCATTTCGGGCGCCGAAGCGCTCTAAGACATCCGAAAAGGCAAGGAAGACGAACATGGCTACCGCCCCGAAGAAAACCGCTGCAAAGGCCGCCGCTCCCAAGGCTGCTGCCGCCAAGGCTGCCCCGGCAACGAAGGCTCCGGCTAAGGCCGCTGCTGCACCCAAGGCCCCCGCGAAAAAGGCTGCTGCGCCTGCCAAGAAGGTATCGGCTGCTGCAACTGGCCGCGTTTCGCAGGTCATCGGTGCTGTCGTCGACGTTTCGTTCGACGGTGAACTGCCCGCAATCCTTTCGGCACTCGAAACCGACAACAATGGCAACCGCCTCGTCCTCGAAGTGGCGCAGCACCTCGGTGAAAACACCGTGCGCACCATCGCGATGGACTCGACCGACGGTCTGACCCGCGGCCAGCCCGTGACCAACACCGGCGCGCAGATCTCGGTTCCCGTCGGCCCGCGCACCCTCGGCCGCATTCTCAACGTCGTTGGCGAGCCGATCGACGAAATGGGCCCGGTTGATACCGACCTCAAGGCGCCGATCCACGCCGAAGCTCCGCTGTTCGTCGACCAGTCGACCGAAACCGAAATTCTCGTCACCGGCATCAAGGTGATCGACTTGCTCGCGCCTTATGCAAAGGGCGGCAAGATCGGCCTGTTCGGCGGCGCAGGCGTCGGCAAGACCGTTCTTATTCAGGAACTTATCAACAACATTGCGAAGGGCCACGGTGGTACTTCGGTGTTCGCCGGCGTGGGTGAGCGTACCCGCGAAGGTAACGACCTTTACCACGAATTCCTCGACGCCGGCGTTATCGCCAAGGACAAGGACGGCAAGCCGACCCCCGATGGTTCGAAGGTTGCCCTCGTATTCGGTCAGATGAACGAACCCCCGGGTGCGCGTGCACGCGTTGCTCTGTCGGGCCTCACCATCGCTGAATATTTCCGCGACCAGGAAGGCCAGGACGTTCTGTTCTTCGTCGACAACATTTTCCGCTTCACCCAGGCGGGTTCGGAAGTGTCGGCGCTTCTCGGCCGTATTCCTTCGGCCGTGGGTTACCAGCCGACCCTTGCTACCGACATGGGCCAGCTGCAAGAACGCATCACCTCGACCAACAAGGGTTCGATCACCTCGGTTCAGGCCATTTACGTTCCCGCGGACGACCTTACCGACCCTGCACCTGCGGCTTCGTTCGCCCACTTGGACGCAACGACCGTTCTTAACCGTGCGATTTCGGAACTCGGCATCTATCCGGCAGTTGACCCGCTCGACTCGACCTCGCGCGTGCTGACCGCCGCCGTCGTTGGTGACGAGCATTATGAAACCGCCCGCCGCGTTCAGGAAACGCTGCAGAAGTACAAGTCGCTGCAGGACATCATCGCGATCCTCGGCATGGACGAGCTTTCGGAAGAAGATAAGCTCACCGTTGCCCGTGCGCGCAAGATCCAGCGCTTCCTGTCGCAGCCGTTCCACGTTGCCGAGGTCTTCACCAACATCCCCGGCAAGTTCGTGCAGATCGAAGACACCGTGAAGTCGTTCAAGGCTGTCGTTGATGGCGAATATGACCACCTGCCCGAAGCTGCCTTCTACATGGTTGGCGGCATCGACGAAGCAGTCGAAAAGGGCAAGAAACTGGCTGCTGAAGCGGCTTGATTTACCTCAGCCCCTCCCGCTTGCGGGAGGGGTAAGGATTGAAAAAACATGGCACTGAATTTCGAACTCGTCACCCCGGAACGCCTCGTCCGCTCGGAAGAGGTCTATATGGTCACCGTACCCGGCGCTGAAGGCGATTTCGGCGTGCTTGAAGGGCACAGCCCGATGATCTCGACGCTGCGCAGCGGCGAACTGGCGATCTACAAGTCGCAGGGTGCTACGCCCGAAACCATCACGCTCGATGGCGGCGTTGCCGAGGTCAATGAAAGCGGCCTGACAATTTTGGCTGAAAAGCTGGGCTAACGCGCCGCAACATTTCAGAAATACGCTGCCGTAGTATCGGCGGCAACGCGATCCCAATCATATTTTTGCTGCGCGAAAACCATAGCAGCGGACACAAAGCGTGTTCGCTCACTCGCGCTCCACTTTGCAATTGCGCCGATCTGGTTTGCCCAGGCTGCTGCGTCGCCCGCGTGAGCTAAAAAGCCCAGCTCCGGTGTGACCACTTCGGCAAGCCCGCTGTGCGCTGACGCAATCACCACCCCGCCACAAGCTGCTGCTTCAGCAGCCACAAGCCCAAAGCCTTCCGACGTTTGGCTGGGTACGAGAACGCACATGGCCCTCGCATATTCGTTGGCGAGTTGGTCCGATCCCAAAACGCCCAGATATTCAACCTGCGGATGTTTCAGCAACTCAGCTTCTTGCTGATCCCATACCGATCCCGCAACGCGAACGCATGTCGATTCATCGAGCAGAGGCAGGACTTCACGAATGATAAATCCCAGCCCCTTGCTGGGGGTAATCCGCCCAGCGAACAACAATGCGCCATTATTGCCAGTCGGGACGGATTGCGCCTTAAGTGTTGTCGCTAAAGGAACGACGACTACATCCGAATAGCCCTGCGCGCGGGCCAATGAGGCGATCCATTCCGAATTGGCCACCAGCTTTGCCCTTTTGAGCAAATGCGCGCCTAGGCGGATGTATGCCCGGTACAGCCGCGATGCGATGCCGCTGCCGTTGGCGAAGTTGACATCCGACCCATGCAGCGAAATCACGATCTTGCTTTTCCGGCCCCGCACAGATGCGATCCATGCCAAGGGCCAGATAGCCAGGTCACCGGCATGCGTAATAGTTGTGGGTTTGCGGAAAATCATGCGAACCGCTGTAGAAAATCCGAACCACAGCATGGCCGGCAAAGTCGGAACCGCGCCGCCTTTGCGGCCCGGTAGTGCGATAATGGCCAGCCGCCCAAACCGGCCAAGGCGCTGCGCCAATTCCCAGCAATAGGTCTCCATCCCACCCATTGCCGGCGGCCATTTGCGCGTGATGAAAAGGATTGATGGCGGAAGGTTATCCATGCGAAGCCAGCAAACGCGGATAGCCGAAATGGTCCATCAAATCCCCGCACAGTTCATCGACGGCTTCTTTGTCGGAACGGGACCAATTCTGCCATTCAGAGCCATTGGCCGCGCTTTGGTTACGCCGGTTCCGCGTGAAATCCGTTAAGTCGCCAACATCGTACCGACGTTCGGGAAATACACTGACGAACTCGACCAACTCTGCCATCGCGGCCGACTTATCCACGAAAATGTCTTCGAACCGAAACAACTTGCAGTTTCCATCGCGCACTGCACCATCAACAATCCTTTGATTGATCGTGCGCCATTCCCACGCCAGCCGCGCAACCGGTGACATCTGGTTCCAACGGTCGGCCCATTGCCAGTCTCCAATACGTCCAGGAGTGAATGGGCCAGGCGGCAAGCGATATGTCCAGTGCACGCCGCTGCGGCTTTTTTCGTGGGCGAACCATGATCCGATCCATTGTCTGGGATCGCGCACCACCCCGACGGTGCGTGCGCCGGGGAATATGGCTTGGATGTCACCGGCGAACATCCACCAGCGCCAATAGCTTTCGATTACAAGATTTGCGCCAAGCCGCTGATGATAGGCTTCGCGTTCACGCCGCATTTGTGCAGCGCATTGTTCAAGCGATTGTTCACCGGCAAGATACCGCGTGCCTGCGCCGCGTAAGCCGGTAAGGCCAAGACTGCGGCCGACAATCATGTGCCACAGCCCGAAATCGCGGATTCGCTGCACACTCAAGCGGTTGAACCCGTCGAACATATCGACTTCATGTTCGGACCAGCAATCGTCAATCAGGCTCGAAAGCATGTCTCCCAGGAACTTGGTTCCCGTTCGTCCGCCCGACGCGATGAATACCAGATGTTTATTCACGCCTTGGCCCCATTGTGTCGGGGTTTCTCAAAATGATCAGGCAAGGTCAGCGCCGCCGACACGGCGATACCCGTCAGGCGGTTAACGGCTACCGCAAGGAATGCAGCCGCAGGTGCCATCGCCATTTGCGGAGCGACCAGCGCGGCCAAGCCTTCGCTGATACCCAAACCTGCCGGTGCAATCGATGCGGCAGAGCCTGCAATCATTGCAAAAGCAAAAGGCAAAGCATCAAGCAGCCCTAACGATACAGCTACAACGGCAAAGGCACATTGCAATCTGATCGTGGTCAGAACCAACCCGAACAAGCGGTGCATTAACGTCAATCCGGTATTCACCGGCCCTGCCATGCGCCACAACCAACCGACACTTGCCAATGAGGCAAACATACCTGTGACAGCGATCACCGCGCCCGCGGGATGATCGCGCATAGCGAGTTCAAGCCCCGCACCCGAGGCCGCTAGCGCAATCCAGAGACCGGCACCTGCCAGTACCAAAGCCGCGCTTCTTCCGGTATTCACACCCGCCTGAACCAAACCGGCAGTGCGGACGATGGCACCACCGGGCAATGGAAGTGCTTCGGCCAGTTGGGCGTAATTGTTGATTTTCCAAGCCGTGCCAAAAGACATTGAGGTTCCCGCACTTCGCCCAGCGAGCAGCATACCCACCGCACCATAAGCAAGGCTTAGGGGTGAAATCACCACTGCAAGGATCAACCAATAGCGAAGATCGAGATCGGTAATCGCGATGTTGAGCTGCGCAAATGACCAGACCGTGCCGCACAGCACAAAGACCAGCGCCGACAGGCCGATGGGCGTCCGCCATTTGGCGATTTTCGATCGGAACCACGTAACGGCCGATCCAATTCGAGCAACTGGCAGAAAATCGAACATGATCAAAATGGCGTCCAGAAACTCTCGGTCGGCGCGGGTTGGTCAGGTACCTTGATATTATCACCCCAGACCAAGCGGGCATCTCTCTCTATGGTCGATACCTGATATGTGCCACGGTCGAGTTGCACGACATCACCGGCAGCATATGTTTTGCCATCGATGACAAGCTCTGAATCCTTGACCGTATAAGGCCCCGGCACGCGGATTTCGAAAGCATCGACTTTGCTTCCACCCGCAAATTTGCCGCCTGCAATCCAGTACGGCCCCCAAAGGTGGATGTAGGTTGCACGCATTGCAGCGGCATCTTCGGGTTTGAATTCCAGTGCAGGTTCGTCAGTTGTCAAAAGCCGGGTGAACATCGGATCATTGTCCATCACCAGAGGAACCACCTTAGTGGCGAGCAGCGTGCGGATATCCGGCACAATGCCAGCCTTGTATAATTCGATGCCCCACGGCGTCATGAAATTATTGGCTTTGGGAAATTCTCCAAGAAAGGCGCAAAAATCAATATAAGCCACCTTTTGCGGGAACATCTTTTCGGCAGCCGCCATCAAGGTGCGCTGATTGCGGATCGGCTCGGCACTCTCCTTGCTCCACAGCATCAGAGCCGTGACCGCGAACAATCCGGCCACAAGCCATGTTCCAAACTTACGGCGCAAATCGGCGATAACGATGCTGCACGCGGCAACGACGGGCGGCAGCATGAAGGCGTAATAATAGGGCGCCGTATTATGGTAGAAGAAAAGTGTGAACAGCGGCGCGAACAATCCCGCCAAGGCAATGCGCTGATCGAGCGAAAAAGACGATCGCAGCAGCGAACCCGGAAAAATGACAATCACCGCCGCCAGCACAGGCGCCAGCAGAACCTGTTTTAGCGCGTAGATCAGATAAGGCGGTATGCCGAGGATGAACATCTTCTCGGCCGATGTGCTGATCACCGTTCGTGCAGCAGCATCGCTATTCACACCCAGTCCGGAGGAATGGAAGAAATACAGCAAGGCGAATGTGGCGACAGTTACCAATCCGGCACCTGCCAGACGGTATATCCACTGCAGGGATTTGCCCTCTTCCTTCCACCGCAACCATGCTACGCCGGCAAACGCGGGGGCGAAGAGGATGATCTTGATCGTGATCATCGCCGAAGTACCGAGCATCAGCCCGACCGCAAAAATCGCTGGCCAGCGCATCCGGCTGCTCAAAAGCAACCAAAGACTAGCCATCAGCAAGCCCGCGGCCATCGGATCGGCGCGAAATGAAAAGCCGTGCTGGAAGACAAAGCCGCCCGAAATATAGGCGGCGGCACAAATCAACCCGGTTACCCGGTCGGTAAATCGCGCGGCAATTCCGGCAATTGATGCCGCCGCCAGCAATTCAAATCCGAACATTGCAAAACGGATGATGATCGTATGGTCAATTCCATTTCCCGGAATGTCGAGTACCCAGCCGAACATCCGCGTGTGTAGCGTCTGCAACGGTCTTGTAAGCGTACCATTGGCCAGCTGGTGCAGTTGGCTATAATGGAAAAATTCATCCCAATGGATCGAACGCTGCCAGATCAGGGGAAACTGCATGCCGATGACAATCGCCAGCGCAACGGCTGCGATTGACCAACCGTGCTTTTCAGCAGCGACCTTTGAAAGGGTCATTACTTTGCCCCTGCCAACGCCGCGCAGTTAAGCGCGTCGCTTTCGCGGTAATTCGGTGACGGCGCTATCGCCATTTTCCAGTCGTTTCCGCACTGCTACAAGCTCGTCTTCGAGGTTCCGCATCCGCTTCAGCGAGGTTTCCAGAAGTTTGCGATTGGCGCCAATAAGATCGGCTAGAACGCCCATCAGGCTGGTAATTACACCCAAAGTAACCAGCGAACCGCCCAGCACAAGCGACTGCAAGTGTCCGTTGCCGTCCCCATTGGCCCAGAACCAAAGAAAGCGTAAGACCGGCATCGCACCAATAACCGCGAGCGCCAGCCCCACACTCACAAAAGCCCGCAACGGGTTGTAAGTTGTATACGCCCGCGCAATCGTCACCATCTGTCGCGAAATGAATTGTGGAATTGATTTGAACAACCGCGAAGGGCGTTCGGTGCGGTTGGTACCTACAGGAACGCTGACCACTTTCATCCGCTTGCGGCCAGCCTGGATAAGCATATCGGTTGTGTAGCTGAACTCTGTGGTGATGTTGATCCGTTGCGCAGCCTCGCGGCTGATCGCGCGAAACCCGCTTACGGCATCATTGATATCTGTGCGCGACAGATAGCGCACCACAGCGGTACCAAGCCGCTGAAGTCGACGTTTGATCGGGCCGAAATACTGGTTGCTGGCGACCCCGCGGTCCCCAACTACGATATCAGCTTTGCCCTCTAAAACGGGCAAGACCAATGCTGGAATAGCGCCGCCATCATATTGGCCATCGGCATCAGTATTGACGATTATGTCCGCGCCCGCAGCTAGGCACGCATCCAGCCCAGTCATGAATGCGGCCGCAAGCCCGCGGTTGGTCGCATGGCGCACAACGTGGTGGACGCCCCAGCGGCGCGCAACTTCAGCTGTTCCATCGCTGCTGCCATCGTCGATGACCAGCAATTCAACCTTATCGATGCCCGGAATTTGTCGCGGAATTGCCAGCAGGGTCGAAGGCAGGCTCTCAGCCTCGTTGAAACATGGAATCTGGATAATCAGTTTCATCAAACTTCGCCTCGCCCCGGCTACCAACTTGTGTGCGGCACCCTATTTGCTTTGCATCCCGCCAGTGGCGAATTGCCTTGCATTCAGCCTAGGCGAATTGTGGTTAACAAACCGTTATTTGCGGCTGGCGACTATGGTCGCCGCGCACGGTTTCAGGCGGCACGCTGATTGCGCCACATGATAAGGCCGGCGCACACGATCAACGCAGCCCCACCCAAAGCAAGCGCATCTGGAAAATGCTGGAACACCAGTGCATCGATGAGCAATGCGACCGGAAGCTGGATATATACGGCTTGTGCCGCATCGGCAGCAGTACCGCGCGTGGTGCCGAGGTAGATCAACCGGTGCGCCATGGTCGCCGTTATCGCGACGATCGTGCACCGCAGAATGACCGACCAATGCGGCCAACCAACACTCAACTGCTCGATCCCTGACATATGGCCGGCAAACGTGACCAGCAAAAGAATCGGAGCAGCCGTGGCCGCCAATATCCATTGCAACGCCATCGGCGATCCGGTGCCGGCAGCAAGGCGATTGAAAATCATCATTGCTGAAAAAGACACCGCCGCAATCAGCGGCAACAGTGCAACCAAACCCAGTTCCGCCAGATTGGGACGCAACACCATCGCCACTCCGGCCAAGGCGACCAACGTTGCAAGCCACGAGGCGCGTTGCAGATGCTCTCGCAAGACAACCGCAGACAGCAAGGCAGTAATTACCGGGCTAACGAAAACGATCGCCGTGGCTTCTGCCAATGGCATCAGGAACAGGCTGAAAAAGAAAACGACCGAAGATGTGGCGACCGAAAATCCTCGCCCGAACTGTACCCATGGCTTTGCAACGCGCAGCGCCTGTCCGCCCTGGGTCGCAGCCACAAAGCTGGCCAGCAGCGGAACCGCGATCGAAAATCGCAGCGCGGCAATCGCCGGTGCAGGCCACATGCCCGCCATCGATTTGATGATTGCATCTCCACAGGTCAGCAGCGCGAAACCCGCCAGCGCCATTGTGAAACCTGAGGATGATCGCATCGCTTACCTATAGGACAGGGAAAAGCGGGCCGAATGGCTCGCAACCCTGCCCTAGCGTTTCGGATTGTAACAAAAAAGCGATAGTTTCACCGCCGGGCAGACAAACTTGTACGCTTCATTACCCATTTATTCACCATTTCCGGATAGCACCCAGTCCCTACAGATTTTGCAACAGCATATGGGGTTCCAGTGAGCGCATTTGGCAAACGACCGGGATTGAACAGCAGCCGGCCCGCTTTTGGTGTCGCGCGTCCCATGTCTGGTGGAGCTACTCCTGCACCTGCTGCACCCACAGCCGCACCGGCTGCCTATCGACCCGAACAGGTACCAGCCCAAGTGCCGCCGCCAGGTGGAGAACAATTCCCGCCGATCGAATCGCTGGAGCTGGCGCCGAGCAGCGCATCCGCCGAAGCGATGATGCGATTGGCCGAACGTGCTGCAGGGCCGAGCGAAGCCAACGCAAGCAACGAGGGCTTCGAAGCTTCGGTTCACAAGATCAAGGAACAGGTGCTTCCGCGCCTACTCGAGCGCGTTGACCCTGAAGCCGCTGCCACACTTAACAAGGAAGAACTGACCGAGGAATTCCGGCCGATCATCCTGGAAGTGCTTGCCGAGCTGAAACTGACCCTCAACCGGCGTGAGCAATTTGCACTCGAAAAGGTGCTCGTTGACGAACTGCTCGGCTTTGGTCCGCTCGAAGAATTGCTGAACGATCCCGATATTTCCGACATCATGGTCAATGGGCCGTTCCAGACCTATGTCGAAAAAAAGGGCAAGTTGCAGCTTTCGGGAATCCAGTTCCGCGATGAAGAGCATCTGTTCCAGATTGCCCAGCGCATCGTCAACCAGGTCGGCCGCCGCGTTGACCAGACCACGCCACTCGCCGACGCCCGCCTCAAGGACGGCAGCCGTGTGAACGTGATTGTGCCGCCGCTTTCGCTGCGTGGCACCGCGATCTCGATCCGTAAATTCTCCGAGAAACCGATTACCATCGACATGCTCAAGGGCTTTGGATCGATGAGCGAACAGATGGCGACAGTTCTGAAAATTGCCGGCGCCAGCCGCATGAACATCGTCATCTCGGGCGGTACCGGTTCGGGTAAAACGACAATGCTCAACGCCTTGTCGAAAATGATCGATCCCGGCGAACGCGTACTAACCATCGAGGACGCAGCGGAACTTCGCTTGCAGCAGCCGCACTGGTTACCGCTCGAAACCCGCCCGCCAAACCTCGAGGGCGAAGGCGCGATTACCATTGGTGACCTTGTGAAAAACGCCCTGCGTATGCGCCCTGACCGCATCATCCTGGGCGAAATTCGTGGCGCCGAATGCTTCGACCTTCTCGCCGCGATGAACACTGGTCACGATGGCTCGATGTGTACGCTCCACTCCAACAGCCCGCGCGAATGCCTTGGCCGTATGGAAAACATGATCCTGATGGGCGACATCAAGATTCCGAAAGAAGCAATTTCGAAACAGATTGCCGACTCGGTCGATCTGATCGTCCAGGTAAAGCGCTTGCGCGACGGCTCGCGCCGTACCACCCAGATTACGGAGGTGATCGGGATGGAAGGCGACGTCATCGTGACGCAGGACCTGTTCAAGTTCGAATATCGCGACGAAGATGCCGACGGCAAAATCATCGGCGAATTCGTATCGGGCAGCGTGCGCCCCTATACACTCGAAAAGGCGCGCCAATTCGGTTTCGACCAGCCTTATCTCGAGGCCTGTCTGTAATATCGTGCAATTAGGTGATGTTGGCTAATTCCGCTTGCATCACCTGACCCTGCTGCATAGCTTGTCCTTTCCGGAATCCATCCGGGGAGGAAGATTGCATGAAAAAATTCACGAAAGTAGCGGTCGCTGCGATTTTGCTCGCCCCGCTTGCTGCCTGCGGCACCCAGGAAGCCGACAAGGCTGCTGAAGAAACCGGCGAAGCAGTTGAAGCAACCGGCGAAGCAGTTGATGCTGCTGCCGAGGAAGCTGTTGATGCTGCCGAAGGTGCAGCAGATGCTGCTGGCGACGCAGCTGCTGAAGCAGGCGCTGAGGCCAAGGAAGCCGCTGGTGACGCTGCTGCAGCTGCTGGCGATGCCGCAAAGGCTGCTGGTGACGCTGCCAAGGAAGCGACCAAGTAAGCTTTCAAACTTTCCGATAAAAAGCCCGCCCGGCCCAGCCGTGGCGGGCTTTTTTATTGGTGCGCCCGACAGGATTCGAACCTGTGGCCCCCAGATTAGGAATCTGATGCTCTATCCTGCTGAGCTACGGGCGCGTTGGTTTGGCCTTAGCGGCAGGGGCCGATAGCGTCAATTTTTGGCGTCGGGCGGCACAAAAGGCAGTGGCAGAGGCGCGACGGAAATGCCTTCTTCGTGCAGGTCGCGGGCATCTTCTATTGTCGCACTGCCATGGATGATGCGGTCGGGCGCGTCACCATAATGGATTGCCCTCGCCTCATCGGCAAAACGATCACCTACCCAATCGGACTTTTCGAGCATTTTTTCCTGCATTTCAGCAAGCTTGCCGATCATTTCGACCATTTCTGCGGGCATTGCGGGCATATTGGCAACCGCGACCGCTTCGTCTGTTTCGTTTTTGCCGGGCAATGCGGGGGCCTGGTTGCCCTTGCGGCCAACATTGGGGGCCATTACCGCTTTTTCGACCGATGGATCGCCGCATACCGGGCAGGAAAGCAGACCGCCCAGCCGTTGCATGTCAAAATCGGCAGAAGATCCAAACCAGCCTTCAAACCGGTGCGATCCAGCCTTGCAGATCAGATCATATGCAATCATCGGGTCAGTTTCCCGCCAGCATCGGATCCAGCTTGCCGGCCGATTCAAGCGCCATCAGGTCATCGCAACCGCCGACATGGTGCCCGTCGATGAAAATTTGCGGCACCGTGGTGCGACCATTGGAGCGTGCGAGCATGTCATCGCGCGCCGGGCCGCCAGTCGCATCCTTTTCGGTGTAGCTGACGCCTTTTGAATCGAGCAGCGCCTTTGCACGATAGCAAAAGGGGCATGCAAATTTGGTGAAGATTTCAACAGTGGCTGTCATGCCCTACAGATGGGAATATGCCCGGCTCTAGTCAAGTGAGTGTTCGAGTGCATCGGGCAAAACCCGGGCCCAGCAGAAAATCGTAACGCTGGTTGCTCCTGCCTTGCGCAAGATATTCACGCAGGCGTCGGTCGTGGCGCCGCTGGTGTAAACATCATCCACCAGCACAATCGCCCTGCCTTTGACCAAATTCTTGCACGCGGCCCGTATCTGGAATGCGCCTTTGACCATTGCCGCACGTTCGCGCGCGGAAAGGCCGCCCAGCGGCCGGGTCCGTCGGGTGCGCTGCAACAGGTCGGGCATATGTTGGTGGCCGGAATTGCGCGCGAGTTCTGCAGAAATCAGCGCAGATTGGTTGTACCGCCGGCTCCACAAGCGCGTCCAGTGCAGCGGAACCGGGGTGATGATCGCATCATCGGGAATCGCGCGTGCATATCGCTGCAGCATTCGCGCTATCATCCGCGCTAGGCCGATTTTTCCGCCATGTTTCAGCTTCAGTGCTATTTCGCGCGTGACATCGCCATAAGCCGCCACGGCTTTGACGCCCGCATGGCGCGGCGGGCTATTGAGGCAGGCCGCACATTGCGTACCATCAGCAGCGGCGTAAGGCAGCGGCAAATCGCAAGTGGCGCAGGCCGGTTCGGACAAAAGCTGCAGTTTTTGCCAGCATTCTGCACAAAACTGGTTCTGCTCGGGCGTGATCACGCCGCAAGCCGGGCAGCGCGGTGGCAACGCGAAATCGACCAGAAATTTCAACGGAACAGCCATGGCCTGCATAACATGCTTGTCGGATATAAAGGCGCACGGCACAAGCGCCCGCATGAAACAGGCAGCCCCGCCCCAAATCTTTGACAACAAGAGGCGTCACGCGCTGCGTTTTCGCGCGATGGCTAGGGATGTCGGCAATCACTTCCTTTGGAACATATTGGCCGAGGATCTTGCCGATCGCCTGTCGTGCACCACCCGCAACTTTGAAAAATGCCTTCTGATCGGGCCGCTCACCAGCCAGGCCGATATGATCATTGGTGCCAAAGCGGCCGATATCACCTGCCTGCCACTCGCCGATGAAGACCGCCTCGAAGTCGAGCAGGGTGATTTTGACCTGATACTATCAGCCGGTACCCTCGACAGCGTCAACGACCTGCCAGGCGCGCTGGTCCAGATCCGCCGCGCCTTGCGTCCGGATGGCCTTTTCCTTGGTGCGATGTTCGGTGCCGGCACGCTTGCCAGTTTGAAAAAGGCCATGATGCTGGCCGATGGGGCAAGGGCAATGCCGCACATCCACCCGCAGGTCGAGCTGCGCTCTGCCGCCGACCTGCTGGCGAGAGCTGGGTTTGCGATGCAAGTGGCGGACAAAGTGGGCGCTGATGTGCGCTATTCGGATTGGCGGCGACTGGTCAATGACTTGCGCGACGCGGGAATCGGCAATTGCCTTGCCGGGCCGCGCGCATATCTGGGCCGGGGCTATGTTCAGCAGCTCGACGCAGCGTGGGGCAGCCTGATGGATGTCGAGGGCAAGGTGAGCGAGCGCTTCGAATTCCTTCACCTCAGCGGTTGGGCACCCTCGCCCGACCAACCAAAAGCGGCTCCACGGGGCAGTGGAAAGGTGTCGTTGGCGGCTTTGCTCGATAAATCCGGCAAGCTTTAGTCGCGCAAAATTCGTTCCAGCAGGTCAATAAGCGGAAGATCGGCGGGAGGCATCGGCAAGCGGTACATGTCTTTTACCGCAAACCAATCAAGCTCCTGCCCTTCAAGCGGCTGCGGCGTACCCTGCCATTCCCGGCAGCAATACAGCAGCAAAAGCAAATCCTTGTCGCGAATCTTGGCGCTTGCAAAGCAAGTCGGGGCCAGATTCTGAGGATCAACGCTAACCCCAAGCTCTTCATCCAGCTCGCGCGCCAATGCCGCCTCGGCCTGTTCTGAAGGCTCCAACTTGCCTCCGGGAAACTCCCACAAGCCCGCCATATCGCGGCCTTCCGGACGCTTCTGGAGCAAAATCAGCCCGTCGGCCCTGATGAGTGCTGCTGCTGTGACGATCAACATTGTCGGATTTTTTTTCAATTTCGTTGCGGTTGGAAAGTTTTTGTTAACGGCTCTGTGAAAAAAGGCGAGTGTCGTAACCATGACATGAACAGGACCATCTCATGTTGAAATTTGTTCGAGGCATCGCAAGCTGCCAAGTGGGAGCGACAGCAGTGGAATATGGACTGATACTGTCCCTGCTCGTCATCGCAATGATGGCCGCATTGGGCAATGTAGCAGGCTCTACCACCGGAATGTGGAACGACGTGTCAAACGACATCACGGACGTTGCCGGTTAATCGCTAGATTAACGATTTGGTAGGAGAGTCTGTTTTATCGGTTCATGGACAGTTGGATATTTTCTGACTGCCCGGGTGAATAGTTGAACAGGAGACCTGACATGAAGATGATCAAAAAGCTTTTCAAGAATGAAGAAGGTGCAACCGCGATCGAATACGGCCTGATCGCCGCTCTGATCGCCGTCGCTGCAATCGCTGCGATGTCGAGCCTCGGCAACAACCTGTCGAACACCTTCAACGACGTGAACAACGAACTCGACGGCTAATCGTCGGTTTGCCTGATCTGACCAGGTCGGGCATCGTAGAAAAAGGGGGCGGGAACCACATGGTTTCCGCCCTTTTTCTTTGCAATTACGACCAGCGCATTAACCAATTGGCGACCATTTGCCGTTAAGAATCACAACTGCAATAAATGCCAATTCATGCTGTTAGACAGATGCAATGAACAAGCCGGTCGATCTTATTGAAACGGACAGTGCCCAAGGCAAGCCGCGGTCGCAAGATCGCAACAGCTTGTTTTTAAAAGCTGTCCTGCGTTTCCCTACCAGTGGTGCGCAAGGCGAAGTTCGCGTTCGCAACCTTTCTTCAGGCGGCCTGATGGCGGAAGCGCCTTTGCAGGCAGCTCGCGGCGAAGTCGTCGAGATTAACCTCAAAAATCTGGGCTGGATTACGGGCAAAGTCGCCTGGGTTGCCGAATCGCGTTGCGGCATTGCTTTCGACTATCCCGTCGATCCGCGTGCAGCACGTCAACAAATTGGCTGCGGCAACATTGATGAGACGATGCCGCTTTACCTTCGCAAACTGAACAACCAGGCTGCGATGTCGAAAGCTCCGCTACGCCGGATCTGAAAAATCAGCCGTTCAGGCAGTAAATGTCGACTGGAACGGTCAGCGCATCGATAACGCGACCCACCGGATAAGCCGATTTCGCGCCTTCCTCTATCGCTTGCTCAAGCACCTGCTGCTTATCGGCACCATTGATGACGATCATCGTGGTGCGCGCCGATGTGATCGCCGGCAGCGTGAGCGTTACACGATCGACAGGAGCTTCGGGCGGCAACGGATCGGGGCGAACACCAATCGCGTGCACACCCTTTGCCGGGTTCAATGCTTCACCAAGGTCCGGGCCCGGGAAGATCGAGGCGGTATGCCCGTCTCCACCCATACCCAGCCACACCAGATCAGGCGGCCAGTGAAGGTCTTGCAGCCGCGCATTTGCGGCGCTGCCTGCCAGTTTATAGTCCGCAGCCTCGCTGTTCAGCGGCAGCACGCGAGCACCTTTTGGCAGGAAAATCTTTGCCAGCATGGCAACATTCGACAAAGGATCGCTGACGGGAACCAGACGGTCGTCGGTCGGGATGATCGTTACGCTTTTCCAGCGCAGCGGTGCAGCGGCCAGTTTTTCGAGGATCGGCTTAGGTGTATTTCCGCCGGGAAAAGCCACCAGTGCCTGCCCGCGCGCATCCAGCGCGCTTTCGATGATAAAGGAAACATCACCGACAACCGCGTCAATCAGCTCTTCGGCCGAATCAAATTCCCACCACTCGATTTCCTCGGCCATAATTCCTTTTCCTCGATTATCGCGCGAGTGCGGCAGCCGCGCGTGCCGCAGCCTCTATGGCTGCAACATCAGGGGTTCCTTTAGCAACAAGCCAGCTTCCGCCAACACATAAAATCTCGGGAACGGCAAGCCAATCGGCGGCAGTTTCAAGTTTGATGCCGCCAGTCGGGCAGAATTTGCATTGCCCGAACGGCCCGATGAGCGCCTTCAATGCAGGCAAGCCTCCATTGGCTTCTGCAGGGAAAAATTTGAAATGGGTAAGGCCAAGGTCAAGCCCGCGCATGATATCGCCTGCATTCGCCACGCCCGGCAGGAATGGGATGCCCTTTGCAACAGCAGCTGCGCCGAGTTTATCGGTCAGGCCCGGCGAAACGATAAATTCGCTTCCGGCAGCGATCGCGCTTTCGAGGCCGGCAACATCGACCACGGTTCCAGCGCCGACAATCGCCCCGGGCACTTTCTTCATTTCGCGGATTGCATCAAGACCAGCCTCGGTTCGAAGCGTGACTTCAAGGACGCGGAGCCCGCCTGCGACCAGCGCCTCGGCAATGGGTTTCGCATGGGCCACATCGTCAATCACCAATACGGGAATGACAGGCGCAGTGCGCATGATGGTTTCAATCGGCTTCATTGGAATTTCCTTATCCGTGCTGGCGGGCAAAAGCTGCTGCGGCGCCAAACAGCCCGGGCTGGGGGTGGGTGATGAGTTTGACGGGCAATCCGGCCATCAAGCCTTCGAAGCGCCCCTTTGCGCGAAAGCGCTCGGCAAATCCGGAGCGCAAAAGCGTATCTTTGATGCGCAGCCCCAAACCGCCCGCGATCACCACGCCGGCAAATCCGCCCTGCGCCAATGCAATATCGCCCGCGATGCTGCCGAGCGACAGGCAGAAACGGTCGACAGCTGCCGCTGCAAGGCTGTCTTGGCCTGAGGTACCAAGCGACCATAGCTGCTTGTCGTCAAGTTGCTGGATCGCCCTGCCCTCGATGCTCGCCAGCGTTTCATAAATGTCGACAAGGCCCGGCCCAGAAACCACCCGCTCCGCCGAGACTCGGCGATAGCGCTTGCGCAACCGGGCAAGGATCGCGTCCTCAATGCTGTCGAGTGGTGCAAAATCGATATGGCCGCCTTCGGTCGCCTGCACATGATAGCCATCATCTGTGCGCAGCACATGCGCGACGCCAAGACCTGTACCCGGGCCGATGATGCTGATCGTGCCAGTCGCTTCAAGCGGCTGGTCAGGGCCACACAGATGTACGAAATGTTCAGGGCCAGCCTGTGCCACTGCATGGCCGACGGCTTCAAAATCGTTGACCAGCGTATAGGATTCGACCTTGAGCTTTTCCTTGATCAGCGCCGGCCGGATGATCCACGGATTGTTGGTGAATTTGATCACCTCGGCATTGATCGGCCCCGCAATCGCGATGGCGACGGCCTGCGGGATCGGTTCGTCGATCATATCGCCGAACGCCTCCCAAGCGGTCTGGAACGACGCATGTTCCGCAGTTTTCATCGTTATGGGTTCGCCAAGCGTGACGACCTTGCCATCTGCGATTTCGGCGAGCGCGAAGCGGGCGTGGGTGCCGCCAATATCTACCGTGACCAGCCTGCTCACAACCCGGCCTCCGCCAGCATGGCCGATCCGCCTTTTTCCGCTTCATCAGCAAAATGGCGCATGATCGCAAAGAGTTCGCGGCCGACACCGGTTTCGGCAGGTGGCTGCTTCGCATCTTCGCGCGCGTTCCATTCGCCTGCATCTACCAGCGCTTCAAGGCTGCCCCGATGCGCGCACAGGCGAACGATGTCGCCATCGCGCAGCTTCGCAAGCGGACCGCCTTTAACGGCTTCGGGGCTGATATGGATCGCAGCGGGAACCTTGCCCGATGCACCGGACATGCGGCCATCGGTGACCAGTGCGACCTTGAAGCCCTTGTCCTGCAAAACGCCGAGCGGCGGCGTCAGCTTGTGCAATTCGGGCATGCCATTCGCCGCAGGCCCCTGGAAGCGAACGACGACGACAACATCACGGTCAAGCTCGCCAGCCTTGAACGCCGCCAGCACTTCATTCTGGTCGCTGAAAACACGCGCGGGTGCTTCAATCGTCCAGCGTTCCTCGTCAACCGCGCTGGTCTTGAAGGTACCGCGCCCCAAATTACCCTGCACCAGCCGCATTCCGCCATCGGGGCGGAAAGGATCGGCGACGCCGCGCAGGATGCTGTCATCTCCTGAAACAGTAGGCGCGGCATCCCAAACCAGTGCTTCGCCGTCCATGCGCGGTTCACGCGCGCCGGCACTCAGGCCGCCGCCATAAATCGTCATGATGTCATCATGGGCAAGGCCGGATTCGACCAACTCACGGATCACGAATGGCATGCCGCCTGCTGCCGCGAAATAATTCACGTCGCCGGCACCATTGGGATAGACCCGGGCGATCAGCGGCACAACCGACGACAGCTCGTCCATATCCTGCCAATCGATGATGATTCCCGCCGCGCGCGCGATTGCGGGCAAGTGCAGCACATGGTTGGTGGAACCACCCGTTGCCAGCAGCCCGACCACAGCGTTCACAATCGCCTTTTCATCGACGCAATGGCCAAAGGGTCGATAGTCGCTGCCTTCCCAACCAATTTCGGTAATCCGGTGCGTTGCCGCGCGGGTCAATTCCTGTCGCAGCTTGGTACCGGGATTGCAGAAGCTGGAGCCTGGCATGTGAAGCCCCATCATCTCCATCATCATCTGGTTCGAATTTGCAGTGCCGTAAAAGGTGCAGGTACCCGCGCCATGATAGGATGCCGCTTCTGCCTCGAGCAGCTCTTCGCGCCCGACCTTACCCTCGGCATAAAGCTGGCGGACGCGCTGTTTTTCCTTATTGGCTAGGCCCGATGGCATCGGTCCGGCGGGAATAAGGATCATCGGCAGATGGCCAAAGCGCAAAGCGCCGATCAGCAAACCGGGAACAATCTTGTCGCACAGGCCCAGCAGCAGCGCGCCTTCGAACATGCCGTGGCTAAGCCCGATTGCCGCGCCCATGGCGATATTGTCGCGGCTGAACAGCGACAATTCCATCGAAAGCTGGCCTTGCGTCACCCCATCGCACATCGCGGGTACACCGCCAGCTACCTGTGCGGTCGCGCCCTTTTCGCGTGCCCACATTTTGATCTGTTCGGGGTAACGACCATAAGGCTGATGCGCCGAAAGCATGTCGTTATAGGCGGTGATAATCCCGATGTTCATCGCCTTGCCGCCGCGAATGGCGGCCTTGTCATCGCCGCTCGCCGCAAAGCCATGTGCCAGGTTTCCGCACGACAATGTCGGCCGGTTCACCCCTGCATCGCGCGCGCGCGCAATCAAGTCCAGATAGGCGGTGCGCCCCGGTTTCGACCTTTCGATAATCCGGTTGGTAACGGCCTCAACGACCGGGTTGAGCTTATTCATGCCAGCTCACTCCATCGCGTTCGGCAAGCGCAATGGCGGCACTCGGCCCCCAGCTTCCCGCGCCGTAATTTTTGGGCTTCAGGCCCGTTTCGCCCCACAATTTGCGGATGGCATCGATCCATTTCCATTGCGCCTCCACTTCGTCGCGGCGCACGAACAGGGTCTGGTCGCCCTCGATCAGGTCGAGCAGCAGCCGTTCATAGGCGATGCGGCGGCGTGACCCTGCGAAAGCGGTGGTCAATGAAAGGTCGAGCGGTACTTCGCGCAAGGTAACCCCGCCCCGGTCAAGCCCCGGTTCCTTCGCCATGACAAGCAGGCGGACATATTCTTCGGGTTGCAAGCGGATCACCAGTTTGTTCGCCTCAAGCCGTCCTCCGCGATCGCGGAAAATATTGTGCGGTACCGGCTTGAACTGGATCACGATTTCGCTGCGCCGTTCGGCTAGCCGCTTTCCAGTGCGCAGGTAAAAGGGAACACCCTGCCAGCGCCAATTGTCGACATAGGCCTTGATCGCGACGAAGGTCTCCGTGTCCGAAGGCTTGCCCAGGTCGCTGTCATAACTTTCCACCGGCGCACCTTTGACGGCGCCATTGCCATATTGGCCGGTCACCACATCGCCATCATGGACTCCCCGCAAGGCCCGAAGAACCTTGACCTTTTCATCACGAATAGCGGTGGAATCGAGATTGGCGGGCGGCTCCATTGCGGTAAGCGCGACGAGTTGCAGCATATGGTTTTGCACCATGTCGCGCAGCGCACCGGTATCGTCATAAAAGCCGGCACGCCCTTCAAGACCGACGGTTTCACTGACGGTGATCTGTACATGTTCGATCGCATTGGCATTCCACAGCGGCTCGAACAGCATGTTGCCAAAACGCAGTGCCATCAGGTTCTGGACCGTTTCCTTGCCCAGATAATGATCGATCCGGAAAGTTCGGCTTTCGGGGAACACCGCGTTCACGGCATCGTTGATCGAGCGGCTCGATTCAAGATCGTTGCCCAGGGGCTTTTCAAGGCCGATGCGGACATTATCCCCGGCCAACCCGGCAGCGTGCAGCCCCTTGATCGTGGGTTCAAACAGGAAAGGCGCGGTTGAAAGGAAAATTGAAAGCCCGCCCGAAATATCGCCGATCTTGTCGGCCAATGCCTTGAAGCCCTCCGGCTTCGAAGCATCAAGCGCCTGATAGTGCAGCCGTGTCAGGAAAGCGTCGATCTTGCCTTCGTCCTTGCGATCATCGGGCAGGAATTCGCACAAGGCCTCTTTGGCAAAGTTACGGAAACTCTCGTCGTCATGCTCGCTGCGGGCAGTGCCGAAGATGCGCAGATTGGGTGCAATCAACTCATCCGAATGCAAGGCATAGAGCGAAGGCAGCAGCATTCGCCGCGACAAATCCCCCGTCGCGCCGAACAGCAGCAGGGTCTCGCTATGCTGGCTCATAAAAAATGTCCTCTCAAGCGCGCCAAATCGCGCGCCATCGACAACCATATAGCAGCGATGTCAAATGGCTAGGAGGGGAAGAGGTCGTTTATTCGTATGTAACGAACGCCTTAGCCAGTGATAACCCCGCGCTGCTCCGCCATTCCCATCGAAACCAGTATGGGATCGGCAACCTGCCGTTGCTGGAAATCGGCTTTGCCCTTCAATCCACGCCAGCCGCATGCGATCAAGGCCTGTGCCACTGGCGCACCCAAAGTGGTACCGGGGCCGAGGACAGCGATGCGATCCGGGCAAAATTCGCGCGCAGCGACCTGCACTGCACGGGTGAAATCATAGGTCCGGTTGATCTGTGTGCCGAGTGTGTAGTCGTAGATCCCCTCGGCGTCGAAACCCTTGGGGCTCCAAACCCGCCCGGTTCCGTCTATCGCCGGAATCATGCCTTCGCCAAAATCCGCAACCGGGTTCGCTGCATGAGCGAGTGGCACAATATGGTCGAGCAAAGGCGAGTGGAAAGCGGCGTGATAGTTGAGCTTCATCGGGAAGCGGTCATCCTTTGGAAGCCGTTCCATCAACCATTTCATGCCGTCATCGTCAGCGGCAAAAACGACCATCGCGCCCAGCCGGATCGAGACATGCACCGCACGCCCATCACGCGAAGCTTCAGCAAGAACGGCCTCAACTTCTGCCACCTTTACAGGGTCGATGTGCCAGTCGGCATCAGACATTGACCAGACAACCTGCCCGCCCTGCCCCTTTTCATGCATCAGGCCGCCCATGGTGTTGACGAGCTGCGCGCCGGCATCGAAATCAACGACGCCCGCGCAAGCAAGGGCAAGATACCAGCCCATCGAGTTGCCGGTGACCGCGACCACATCAAAACGATCGCGATCGATGGCGGCAAAGTCGGCAAGCGCACATGCGTAGATCAGCAGCGATGCATTATCGCCGGGCATGTGCAGCGACGTGCTGTATTTCTCGGCGCCGTCTAGTGCCGAAATCGTCGGCTGGCCAAGTCCCGCGCGATAGGAATCGAGCCGCGCCACCTGCGCACCACCACCGCCATGGTAGCGCTTCAGATAGCCAAGTTCGGTTGCGTTATAGGTTCCGCGGCCGGGGCAGACGACGAGGATTTTTTCCTTCATTTCCCTGCTGCCTTCAATGCCGCCTCAATAATCGACGCCTTGCTGGGCAGCGTCAGTTCCGCCGCCGGGCCCAAGGCAATAAAGCAATCATCGGCGGTGAGGCGGCTGGTATCATTCCCTCTTCCCGCTTCGGCAAGGATCGTCACCAGTTTCTCCGACGGGCTGCCAGCGCGGCGGCATTCATCAACAACAAGGATTTTCTTCGCCGATGACACGGCCTCTACAATCCCGGCTTCGTTCAGCGGATGGAGCCAGCGCAGGTCAATAATGCGCAGGTCGATGCCCTTGGCGCGCAATTCGGGCTCCGCCTGACGTGAGAGGAAATAGCCATTGCCGTAAGTGACGATCGCCAAATCCTTGCCCGCACCATGCACACCAAGTTCGCCCAGCGCTATCGGTTTTGCCTCAGCGGGTGCGACATAATTCGCGGTCCAGCCACCATCACCCGCCTCGGCAAGATCGGTGGTGTGGTAAAGCGCAATCGGTTCAACAAAAATGATAACCCGGCCATCTTCATGCGCCAGCTGCACACATTCGCGCAGCATCGCCGGTGCGTCGGCCGCACAACTGGGAACCGCGACAATGATACCCGGAATATCGGTCAGCACGGCAAGGCTGTTGTCGTTGTGGAAATGCCCGCCAAAGCCTTTCTGGTAGGGCAAGCCGGCAATGCGCACGACCATCGGGTTGCGATATTGCTGGTTGGAGAAAAAGCTCAGCGTCGCCGCTTCGCCCCGAATCTGGTCCTCGGCATTGTGCAGATAAGCGAGGAACTGGATTTCGGGGATCGGTACAAAGCCATTGTGACCCAAGCCGATTGCAAGGCCGAGGATGGTCTGTTCGTCGAGAAGCGTGTCAAACACGCGCGCGGCACCAAATTTTTCCTGCAAGCCCTGCGTCACGCCGTAAACGCCGCCCTTGCGGGCGACATCTTCGCCGAACAGCGAAATATTTGGATAACGCTGCATCAGGTCGGCGAGCGCAAAATTGATCGACTTCGCCAAGGTAACAGGCTTGGCAAGATTGCGTGCATCCTTTGCGAAAAGCTCGTCTCGCGCCGTGCTTGACGGAAGCGGTGGCGAGGCTTTTGCCCCGACCTTTGGCGTGATGGGTGCCATGATTTCGGTGTTGGTCGAAAGCCGGGGCTTGGTAAGCGCTTCGGAAGCCACGCGCTCCACCCGCTGGCGCATATCTTCGTAACGCCCGACAATCTCTTCACGCGACAACCCGCCATGCTGCAACAGGATGCGCGCGCTATGAAGCAACGGATCCTGTGCCTCATTGGCTTCGATCGCCTCGAGCGCAGAATAGCTGGCTTCCACATCCGCGCCCGCATGGCCCATCAGACGCACGGTGCGCATGTGCAGGAATACCGGTTTGCGACGACTACGCGCATAGGTAACGGCTTCTTCACAACCGCGCATCGCATCGAGCATGTCGACCCCGTCGCACTGGATATAGTGCAGCGCTGGGCGGTGGGCGAAATTCGCCTCTACCCAACCACCTGGCGTGCGCACCGAAATGCCGATGCCATTATCCTCGCACAGGAAGATCAACGGCATGGGCAGGTGCTGGTAAGCCGCCCAGCAAGCCGAGTTAATTGCACCCTGCGACGTCGAATGGTTGGCCGACGCGTCGCCAAACGAGCACAGGATAACCGCATCGTGCGGCAGCACCGCATCATCCAGTTTCAGGCGTTGCGCCATGCCGATGCTGTGCGCAGCGCCCACGGCCTTTGGCAAATGCGAGGCGATGGTGCTGGTCTGCGGCGGGACAAAGGTCTGCGCACAACCAAGCACCTTGTGGCGCCCACCAGAGATCGGATCCTCCGCCGAAGCGGCAAAGCTAAGCGCCATATCGTAAAGCGGCGTCAGTCCGCCTGCCTGTTTCTTGCGCTGAATCAGGAAAGCCGCATCGCGATAGTGCAGGAAGGCCATATCGGTCTCACGCGTGGTCGCGGCCATTGCCGCGGTGCCTTCGTGGCCCGAACTGCCGATGGAATAAAAGGTCTTTCCCTTCGATCGCCGGGCCCAGAGATCGAGATGTCTCGACATGATCTGGCTGTCGAAAATATCGACCAATTGGTGGGCGGGCGGAACGTGGAAATTCTGGTTGCTGCGCGACGCTGGCAAGTCACCGGAGAGCACGCGCTTGGCGAAGCCTTCGTCGATTATGGTAGGGCGATCAAACATGCGCGCGGGTTTAGCCCGATGCTGCATAAATGCCACAGCAAAAACTAAAGTTTAAGTGCGCAATTGAAATTCTGGACAAGCAAATTCCGTAAGTTAAGTGTGCGACCGTTCCAGTTATGCCCCGGGAGAAAAGGTATACAAAGACGACAGTGGCAACCCAGACCGGCAAAATCAGGCAGGTGCCATAGTCGCAAATCAAGGAGAGGTAATATGCGTCGTTTGAATCGACTCAGTGCACTGGCACTCAGTTCAACCATGCTCGCAACATTCGCGATCACGCCAGCCTATGCGCAAGACGCACAGGCGGAAGAAGAAAGCTATGAGAACGAGCCCATCGTTGTCACCGCTACACTGCGCGAAGCAGATGTGCAGGATATTCCCATCGCGGTAACCGCAGTCCAGCCGGAAACACTGGAACGTCAGGGTATCGCAGACATCAAGACGCTGTCGTCGATCACCCCCAGCTTCAATATCCAGTCGTCCCAGACCGAAACGCAGGGCACGTCGATCAAGATCCGCGGCGTCGGCACGACCGGCAACAATACCGGTCTTGAAAGCTCGGTCGGCGTATTTATCGATGGCGTCTATCAGTCGCGCCCCGGTGTTGCGCTTGGCGACCTTGTCGATCTTGAGCGTCTCGAAGTACTGCGCGGCCCGCAGGGCACATTGTTCGGCCGCAACACTTCGGCCGGCGCACTTAACATCACCACAAAGCGTCCGAGCCTGTCGAAATTCGAAGGTTTCGTGAACGCATCCTACGGCAATTACGACTTCATGAATGTGCAGGCTGGCGTAAGCGCCCCGATCGCGCACAGGATGTTGCCGCAGTTCGCCTTTCGGGCACCTGGCGCAAGCGCGATGGTTACCTGAAGAGCTCCACTGGCGCAGAAAGCAACGATCGTGATCGCTGGATGCTTCGCGGACAACTTTATGTCGAGCCCAGCGCCGATGTAAGCATCCGCATCCTCGCTGACTATTCAAAGGTCGACGAAAAGTGCTGCGATGCCGTCATCCTTCGGGAAACCGAACTGCAGCCCTTCTTCGCCTTCCATGGCTTGACCAATGATGGCGTCGATCAGTCTGGTTTCAGCGCGCTGAAGAATCTTTCCACCAATGGTCAGCAGTTCCTGAACAGCGCCAAGCAATGGGGCCTTTCGGGCGAGCTGAAATGGGACATTGGCGGCGCGAAGCTTACCTCGATCACCTCGTATCGCGACTTCGCTTCTGAATCGAGCCAGGACGATTTTGTCTCCGTGCTGAACTATTCGGTGGGCCGCCGCGGCGCAACGGCGCTTCCGGGCCTTCCCAAGAACGGGGATAACATCACCACCTTCACGCAGGAAATCCGCCTGCAGGGCACAGCGTTCAACGACAAGTTCGACTGGCTGATCGGTGGTTTCTACGGCAAGGAAGATATCACCGCTCAGGGTGTCATGACCCTTGGCAGCGACTTCCAGCGTGCCGTCAGCGCGGGTAACTTCGGCAGCGCCGCTGGCGTCAATCCGTTGTTCGCGCTCACTGCTCTGGGCAATGGCGGCGTTCCGGTGAACGCAGCCGGCGCAAATGCTGTGAACCGGTTCGAACAGAATGCCACCACATTCTCGGTCTTCACCCACAATGTGATCAGCTTCACCGACCAGTTCAGCCTGACCCTCGGCGCACGTTATGTCGACGAAAAGAAGGATGCGAGCTTCGACCAACTTTCGGGCACCAACGGCGCCTGCCAAGCGAGCGTCAACGGCGTGCTTACAGCAGCAGTTCCTTCTGCGCTGCGCGCAGGTCTGGTCGGCCTGAACTGCTTCCCGTTCGTGGCACCGGTGACGCTGACTGCACCGGCAGCACTCGGCGGTGGATTGGCCAGCCGTTTCCTTCCGTTGCCACGCGAATGGGCGAATACGTTCAAGGATGATGAACTGACCTATACAGCTCAGCTTACCTACAAGCCGAACGACGACCTGATGCTGTACGGAAGCTTCAGCCATGGCTTCAAATCGGGTGGTTTCAACCTTGACCCGACCGCGGCCAACCTGATCAACTCGACGGCCGTGCTGACCACCGGCGCGGCGCCGATTTATGCCGATCCGCGCTTCGATTCGGAAAAGGTCGACGCATATGAAATCGGTGCGAAGGCTACCTTCGGTCGGATCAACGCCAACATCGCCCTGTTCCAGATGGATATGAGCGACTTCCAGGTGCTTGAATTCACCGGCGTGCAGTTCACCACCTTCAACGTGGCTGGTGCGCGTTCACGCGGCTTCGAAGTCGAAGTATTCGGTCGCCTGCATGATTATATCAGCGTCAATGCATCGGTCACGCATGCCAAGGCACGTTATGACCAGAATTGCACCGCAGGCGTTCCGGCGGCTGTCGTTGCATCGGTCGCATTGCTATGCGGTCAGGACCTTACCAACGCTCCGCGTTGGGCAGGCGTAACCGGCATTACCTATGACGGCCCGCTGAACAGCTCGGGTTGGGGCCTCACCGCCAACATGAACGTAAGCTATTCGGGTAGCCGCCGCACTTCGACCCAGGCCGTAGAGCGCCTGTCGTCGGGCGCCATCGTCCCGCTGCCGCTCGACCGTCAGGAAGACTATTTCAAGATCAACGCCCGCCTCGGATTCACTGATCCGAGCGAGCGCTTCACCTTTGAAGTCTGGGGTACGAACCTGGGTAACGAAATCACCCGTGGCATCACCTCCAACACCCCGCTTCGTGGCGGTGGCGGCACACGTTCGCGTATCGCGTTCGTCGAAGAACCGCGCATGTATGGCATCACCGTCCGCACCAAATTCTGATCCGGACGATAGCTAAAAGAAAGGGCCGGTCTCCCCATGGAGGCCGGCCCTTCTTCTTTGGATTTTTGGGAACTTAGCCGGTGACGACCGCACCCCCGGCGACGAGGGTTTCAATATCGGAGGTGGCAAGGCCCGCTTCGGCTAGCACCGCCGAATAATCGCCACCACGCGATGCGATAACGAAATTGTCAGCCTGCTCCTGGCTCGACAATCGCGGCGCGATTTGCGGGTGCAGCCATTTTCCATCCTTCACCACTGCCTTGCGTTCAGCATTGGCGGGGTGCGAGGCGGCCTCGACATAATCGAGCACCGGGGTGACGCAGGCGTCGGTCAGCGCAAATGTCGCTTCCCACTCGTCGCGGGTCTTTGAGGCGAAGACCTCCTCGAGCATCTTATGCTGCTGCGCCCATTTCGATTGATCGTGCTGGCCGCCATACGCTTCCTTGTCGATCGGCAACCGCTCCATCATCGCGGCAAAAAATTGCGGCTCGATACAGCCGACTGCCATGAATTTGCCGTCGCTGGTGCCATAGCAGCGATAAAAAGGCGCAGCACCATCGAGCAAGTTCGCCTCGCGGTTGGTGCGCCATTGTCCGAGCCCCGCCATGCCGTGGACAAAGCTCATCAGGCTGTGGGTGCCGTCGATAATCGCCGCATCGACAATATTGCCTTTGCCGGTTGTCGCACGGTCAACCAGCGCAGCGAGGATGCCGGTGACGAGGAACATCGTGCCCCCGCCGAAATCACCCACCATATTGAGCGGCGGCACCGGTGGCTGGCCGGCCTTGCCGATCGCATTCAACACGCCGGTCATGCTGATATAGTTGATATCATGGCCAGCCATCTGGCTCCACGGGCCGGTCTGCCCCCAGCCAGTCATGCGGCCATAGATTAGCTTCGGATTGACGGCATGGCAGGCCTCGGGGCCGACGCCCATACGCTCGGTTACGCCGGGGCGGAGACCTTCAATCAACACATCGGCGCTTGCGACCATTTTGAGCAGCGCTTCGACTGCTTCGGGTTTCTTGAGGTCGAGCATGATCGACCGCTTGCCGCGCCCGTCGACCGCCTTGGGCAGTGCCGGGCCAGGCCGGTCGACGACGATCACATCCGCACCCATATCCGCCAGCAATTGGCCTGCATAAGGGCCGGGGCCAATCCCAGCGAGTTCGATAACCTTGATGCCGTTCAGCGGCCCTTGACGTGCGCTCATGTTTCCTCTCCGTTTAATCGCGTGATTAAACGGCCATAACCGCTCCTTCAGTTATCGACAAGCAGCCAGTTCGGTTCAGCGGTTCCGCCGCCCCTCGATCAGGCTGTCGACTACGCTCGGATCGGCCAGGGTCGACGTATCCCCCAGCGCACCGAAATCATTCTCGGCAATCTTGCGCAGGATACGGCGCATGATCTTGCCGCTCCGCGTCTTGGGCAAAGCGGGGGTGAAGTGGATATGGTCGGGCGAGGCGATCGGGCCGATTTCCTGCCGCACCTGCATCCGAAGTTCGCTTTCCAGTTCCGCGCTTGGCTCTTCGCCTGCGTTCAACGTGACATAGCAATAAATGCCCTGTCCCTTGATCTCGTGCGGGAATCCGACGACTGCGGCCTCGGCCACGCGGTCATGCAACACAAGCGCGCTTTCGACCTCGGCTGTGCCCATGCGGTGGCCGGAAACGTTGATCACATCGTCGACACGACCGGTAATCCACCAATAGCCATCGCCATCGCGGCGGCAGCCATCGCCGGTGAAATACTTACCCTTATAGGTGGAGAAATAGGTCTGCACGAAACGGTCATGATCGCCATAGACGGTGCGCGCCTGCCCCGGCCAGCTATGCGTGATGCAGAGGTTGCCCGATACATCGCCGCGCGCATCGCCTTCGTCGGCAATGACCTGCCCGTCGGCATCAACCAGTTGCGGGCGGATGCCGAAGAAGGGGCGGCCTGCACTGCCCGGCTTCATGCCATGCGCGCCGGGCAATGTGGTGATCATCGTGCCGCCGGTTTCGGTCTGCCACCAGGTATCGACGATGGGCAATTTCCCCTCACCCACCGTCGCATGGTACCAGCGCCAAGCCTCCGGATTGATCGGTTCCCCAACCGTTCCCAGCAGGCGGATCGACTTGCGTGAGCGTGCCTTCACCGGGCCATCGCCATCGCGCATCAGCGCGCGCAAGGCAGTCGGCGCGGTATAGAAGATGTTGACCTGGTGCCGGTCGACAATGTCCCAGAAACGACCATTGTCTGGATAGCTGGGGATGCCTTCAAAGATGAGGCTGGTCGCGCCATTTTGCAGCGGCCCGTAAACGACATAGCTGTGCCCCGTGACCCAGCCGATATCGGCCGAGCAGAAGAAGACCTCACCCGGCTTGTAATCGAACACATAATGGAAGGTCGTAGCGGTCCACACCGAATAGCCACCGGTAGTGTGCAGCACGCCTTTTGGTTTGCCAGTGGAACCCGAGGTGTAGAGGATGAACAGCGGGTCTTCGGCATTCATCGGCTCGCACGGGCATTCGGCAGGCACATCTGCGCCATATTCATGATACCAATGGTCGCGATGCGGAGTCATGTTGCAGGGATCGCCGGTATGTTCGATCACCAGCACGCCCTCGACGCCTGAAACACGCTCCAGCGCCGCATCTAAATTGGATTTGAGCGGCACATGCTTGCCCCCGCGCACGCCGCTGTCGGCACAAATCACGAAACGGCTGGCACAATCCTCGATACGTCCCGCGAGGGCTTCTGGCGAAAAACCACCGAACACCACTGAATGCACCGCTCCGATGCGGGCACAAGCGAGCATGGCCACCGCACCTTCGACGATCATAGGCATGTAGATTGTTACCCGGTCACCCTTGGCTACACCCATTTTCTTGAGCGTGTTGGCCATGCGGATCACTTCGGCCTGCAACTCGCTATAGCTGACCTTGCGCGCTGGTTTCGAAGGTTCGTCAGGTTCGAAGATGAAGGCAATCGCATCGCCCTTGCCAGCGGCCACATGACGATCAACCGCGTTGTGACACAGGTTCAATACGCCATCTTCATACCATTTGATCGATACCGGATCGTAAGACCAGTTGCCGATCTTCGTCGGCTGCGCGAGCCAGTCTATCCGTTTCGCCTGCTCCGCCCAAAAGCTGTCAGGATTAGCGATACTCCCGGCATAAAGCCGATCATATTCTGCAGCGCTGCAATGCGTATCCTTTGTTGCGCTTTCGGGGACGGGGAACCAGTCCTGATGCTCGCTCACTTGCTCTCTCCAGATTATCGGCCAACCTTGCAAACTGCATTGCTGGACTCAATCCGGGGTTTCAAGGCTAAACAAGCAGCGATGGCAATTCTTGGCCAAATGCCGGATTTGAACTCAGTCCACATCCTCGACCGAAACGGCTTCGCCCGTCACGCGCTGCGCGAGTGCTGCAGCGATGAAATCGTCTAGGTCGCCATCAAGTACATCCGAGGGTGTCGGGCTGGTAACGCCAGTGCGCAGGTCCTTCACCATCTGATAGGGCTGGAGGACATAGGAGCGGATCTGGTGGCCCCAGCCGATGTCGGTCTTGGCCGCATGTTCGGCGCTCGCGGCTTCCTCGCGCTTGCGCATTTCAGCTTCGAAGAGGCGTGCCTTGAGCATGCCCATCGCAATCTCGCGGTTCTTGTGCTGGCTGCGGTCCACCTGGCTCGCCACCACAATGCCGGATGGCGCGTGGGTGATACGAACGGCCGAGTCCGTCGTGTTGACATGCTGACCACCGGCACCCGAAGCGCGATAGGTATCAATCTTGAGGTCAGCCGGGTTGATGTCGATTTCAAAGCTGTCGTCGATCACCGGATAGACCCAGACCGAACTGAACGAGGTATGGCGGCGTGCGGAGCTGTCATAAGGCGAAATACGAACCAGGCGGTGGACGCCGCTTTCGGTCTTGGCATAGCCATAGGCATTCTCGCCCTTGACCTGGATCGTCGCCGATTTGATGCCGGCGGTATCGCCTGCCTGATACTCGATCGTATCGACCTTGAAGCCGCGCTTTTCCGCCCAGCGGGTGTACATGCGGAACAGCATTTCAGCCCAATCCTGGCTTTCGGTGCCACCTGCGCCTGCGTGGATTTCGATGAAGGTATCGAGCGGATCGGCTTCGCCCGAAAGCAGCGCCGAAACCTTGTCCTTATCTGCCCTGTCGGCGAGCGCCTTCAACGAGGCTACGCCTTCGTCGGCGAGGCCCTCATCACCTTCCATTTCGGCAAGTTCGATCAGTTCAACCGTGCCGCTCTTATCGGCGTCGATCTCACGCACCGTCGTCACAGCCGCATCGAGGCGGCGGCGTTCGCGCATCACTTCTTCGGCCTGCTTGGGATTGTCCCACAGCTTGGGATCCTCAACGCGCGCATTGAGTTCATCAAGGCGGCGCAGCGCGCGATCCCAATCGAGCGACATTTTGACGAGGTTTAGGGCAGCGTCGATCCGGTCGACAAGGGCTTGCGCATCGGCGCGCATGGGAAAACTCCAAAATCAGGCTAGGTTACAGCTTGCGGCCTTTAGCCGAAAGCAGCGCCGAGTCAAAGCTGGCCGGAGAAATATGTCAGCCGCGCCGGGTGACCTCATGCCATAGGCCGACACCGCCCAAATCGGCCGCCATCGCCCCTAGCAGATCAGCCCAATAGGCATCGTTGCCATGATCCGATCGCCAATCGAGCAGCGGGCCCGTGAGCTTGTGCAGGTCATATTCGCGGGTAAAGCCGATGGCACCATGCACCTGATGCGCGATGGAGGTTGCCTGCCCGATCGCCTTGTTGGTGCGTAGCTTCGCCGCTGCGATTTCGAACAAAGCCTGTTCAGCATCGCCCCCCGCTTTATCGAGCGCAGCCGCCGCAGCAGCACCAGCGACATTCACCGCCGCCGCTTCGACTGCGAAAATGGCGAGCACCTGCTGCACGGCCTGAAACTTGCCGAGCGCCTTGCCGAATTGCTGGCGGGTGTTCACATAATCGATGCTCATCGCCAGTGCAGCATCCATCGCGCCTGCGGCCTGCGCCACAAGGATAAATGCGCCGATGGGGCGCGATATTTCTCCGCCGACGATCCGTTCGCCCACCGCAAGATGCGGCACTTTCGCACCGGCGATGCGTAGTACGGCGAACAAATCTCCCCAATCGCCGCCAAAACCGCCCTCTGCCTCAGGCACGAGCAGTTGATCGAAACCGGCTGCCTCGATCGGGGCCATTCCCTCGACCACAGCTTCGGCGAACACCGCCTCCGCCGTGTCGCACAATAGGGCACGTTGTTCGCTCATCTCAGTCCCAGCCCCCGTGCGATGATACCGCGGATGATCTCTCGTGTTCCGCCGCGCAGCGAGAAACTCGGCGCGGCGATAAGCAAGGCCCGCATCAGCCGTGCAAGATCGTCATCGCGGGTAGACGGGCAATCGACCAGAGCCTGCACACGCTGCGGCAGCGCCTGTTCAAAGCTGTTGCCAAGATCCTTGACCATCGACGCCTCGACCATCGGGTCTTCGCCGGCGGCGAGTTTCGCGGCGGTCGACAGCGACATCTGGCGCAGCGTCCACAATTCGGCGGTCAGTTCGCCAATCCGCGCCTTGATCTGCGGTTCGGGATTGGGCCCGGCTGCATCGATCAACGCGGTCATCAGCACATGGCTTGAAAGATAGCGTTCCGGCCCCGACCGTTCGAGCGCCAGTTCGGCCGTTGCCTGCACCCAGCCCTGCCCGCGCGTCCCGACCATCGCCCATTCGGGCAGCAGCACATCGTCGAAAAACACCTCGTTGAAATGATGTTCCCCGGCCATGTCGATAATCGGCTTTATGGTGAGGCCCGGCGCATCCATCGGGATGAGGAATTGCGAGAGGCCCGCATTGCGCTCACTGCCCTCTTCGCTGCGCACCAGGGCGAGCATGACATGGCTCAAATGCGCGCCCGAGGTCCAAATTTTCTGGCCGGATATGCGCCAGCCTTCGGCGGTTTGCCGGGCCGAAGTGCGAACCGCAGCCAGGTCGGAACCGGCGCCGGGTTCTGACAGGCCGATGCAGGTATAGATTTCACCGCGGCAAATGCCGGGCAGGTATCGCTGCTTCGCCTCTTCGCTGCCATAGCGCAGGATCAGGGGTGCTGTCTGGCGATCGGCAATCCAGTGCGCACCCACAGGTGCACCCGCAGCCAACAGTTCCTCAATCACCACATAGCGTTCGAGCGGATGGCGCTCGTGCCCTCCGACTTCCTTGGGAAGGATCATCCCCAGAAAACCCGCTGCACCCAGCGCGCGCGAGAATTCAGGATCGCCCACGACCCAACAATTGGGCACGCCAAGCTTCGCTTCATGCTGCGCAAGGAACGCACGCACTTCGGCGCGCAGCTTGGCCACATCGCCAGGCGGATCGAATGGGAAAATCGTAAAGCTTTGCTGCATCGTCATCGCATTGCCAGCCATTGCAGGCGACGACAAGTGCAACATAGACGGGATTTTTGCTGTCCCGGCATGCGCGACGGAGAAATTGGAATTGCGTCAGGTTAGCAAAATATAAACCAAAATATGGCAGGAATTCTGGCGGGAGACGCGCATTCAAAGCCCCGAAAGGGCACAAGATCGGAACGATACGGTGAAAAACATTCTGCGAAGCTGGACAGGCAATTCCGCGCAACAGGCGGATGGAGCAACTTCTGTCTCGGTTATCCGCTCGGATGACGTATCAAAGCGGCTCGAACTGCTCGATGATTTCGAGCAAGCCGGCATAAGCTGGCTTTGGGCCACCGATGCCGATGCGCGACTTGTCTATCTTTCAAGCAACGCCGCCGAAAACCTCCAGAAACCACTCGATGAGCTGCTCACCAAGCCGCTTGTCGAACTTTTCGAGACCGATCCAGACAGCCCCGGCGGGTCATCTGCACGACCGCTTAACTTCCAGCTCACTGCACGAAACAAGCTGGTCGATCAGACGGTGCGCCTCACCGTCGGACGCTCCAAACATGAAGGCAGGCAAACCTGGTGGTCGCTTTCGGGTACGCCCAAGTTCGACAAGGCCGGACAGTTCCTCGGATATCGCGGCAGCGCCAAGGATATAACGGTCGAATATGAGCGACAGCTTGAAGATTCGCGGCTCGCCGAATTCGACTCGCTCACGGGCCTTGCCAACCGCCACCGCATGAACAAGCGGCTGGAATCGATCCTCGCTTCGTACAAGTCCACCAACCGCTCTTGCGCGCTGATGATGCTCGATCTTGACCGGTTCAAACAGGTCAACGACACCTTTGGCCATCCGGTGGGTGATGAGCTTCTGAAACAGGTGGCAAAGCGCCTGCAGCGTGTTGTTGGCCATCGCGGCGAAGTCGGTCGATTGGGCGGTGACGAATTCCAGATCATCCTGCCCGATATCGACGATCGCGGTAAGCTGGGCGAACTTGCCAGCAAGATCATTCAGATGGTTTCGCAGCCTTATGTCATCGAAGACAAGCGTGCGACAATCGGTACCTCGGTCGGAATTGCGATCTCGCCTTATGACGGCGTGCATAAGGATGATTTGATCCACAATTCGGACCTCTCGCTCTACGCCTCCAAAAATGGCGGTCGTGGCCAGTTCCGCTTTTATTCGGTCGATCTCAAGGACGAAGCCGAAGAACGCCGCATAATCGAGGAAGATTTGCGCGTCGCCCTCGCCGAAGACAAACTGGAATTGCATTACCAGCCCATCGTACGCACCGACGACAATATGGTTGTGGTGTTCGAAGCGCTGATGCGGTGGACACACCCCGAACGTGGCCCCATTGGCCCCAATGTTTTTATCCCGATTGCGGAAGAATCCGACCTTATCCTGCAATTGGGGGAATGGGCACTCAACCGGGCGTGCAAAGATGCCCTTGCATGGCCTTCATCAGTGCGTGTCGCGGTCAATGTGTCGGCGGCGCAATTTGCCCATAGCGAATTTGCAGAGACGGTGACTCAGGCGCTGGAAGCAAGCGGCCTTGAAGCCGGACGGCTTGAGCTGGAGCTCACCGAAAGCGTGTTCATGGGTGACAGTGAAACCGTCGAGGAGACCTTCAGCCTTTTGAAGAAACTTGGCATTCGGCTGGCTCTCGACGATTTCGGCACCGGCTATTCATCACTCAGCTATTTGCGATCCGCTCCGTTCGACAAATTGAAGGTGGATCGCAGCTTTGTCGACAGTTGCACCCTGAAAGACCAGAACAGCGACAAGATCATTGCCGCCATCATCGGCCTTTCGGAAGCGCTGGGCATGGAAGTGATTGTCGAAGGCGTGGAAGCGTTTGACCAGCTCGATGTCGTGAAGTCCAAGGGTGCGCGCTACATCCAGGGCTGGATTTATTCGAAGGCCCTCACCCAGAGTGCGATTGTCGAGCGCATGAAATCCGGCGATTTCCGGATCGAGCCCGATGGGCCGGAGCGGCATCGCGGCGAACGCCGTTCCGTATTCCGCCGCATCGGCGTGATCCACGACGATCATCGATACGACGCCTTGCTGCGCGACCTTTCCAAGACCGGCGCGCGAATCGAAGGCCTGTTGGGCGTGGCCGTGGGCACCGATCTCGTACTTGATCTTGGTGGCGGCCAATTGGTGGTCTGCACCGTCAACCGTACGCACGATTCCACCTTTGCGGTCGAATTTGAAACGCCGCTGGTCAGCGACGGCGCTGGAGGCCTTTGCACGCGCCACCGGGCGTCGCCTTATGCTCTGGCTGCGGCCGGCATGAAGATTGAACCCGGTCCGAATGGCAAAAGCAGCAACGTCGTGCTGTTGAATCCGCCCAGGACCAAGCCACAATTCATGGAAGTCGCGGTCGGCAAGATGCATGCGGGTTGAGCGAGCCGCAACACCCTCAGAAATTATAGGCGATCCCCGCCACAGCCAGAAACTGGTCAGCATCACCTGCATCGCGAACGATCGGGCTGCGGGCATATTGGCCCAGCAGCCTTTTATAGCCCGCCAGCCCGAAAAGCGCCCAACCCTTGCGGTTATCGCCGCCCAAATCGTGCGCCAGCAACAGGGTTGATCCCACGCTTTTGAAACCTGCCCCTGAAGTTGCATAGGGCTGCAGCACAGGGCCGGGTGCGATCACAGGTGCGACATCGAAATAAGTGCGGCCATAACCGCTGCCGACATAATCAGCGGTGAAACCCAGCCGCGCAAAGGTGCGTTGCGACACCGGGCTCGCAAGCGCGACGCCGGGCGTCAGGATGAAACTGTCATGCGCGCCTGCAACATCGTGCACGAATGCGAGGTCGAACGTCAGGCTGGCGGGTGGAATCAGGAACCCTTTTTTGCCGATGCCCACATAGCCGCCCAGTTCGACCGCAGTCTTGCGCGTGCCGAGCAATGCAACACGCGGATCATCAAGATCGCTGCGGCTGGTGCGATCAAAGCGAAGTTGCGCCACCGGGCCAAGGATCAGGTTAACCTCGCTGTCGTTCGAATCGCGGATGAGATCGACATAGATATTGGTTCCGCGCACCTGGAATTCGAAACCATCCACTTTGCCCTGGATGATGCCGCCCGGCTGAAAGCCATAGTTGCTTGCGCCTTCATATTCGGGGGCAATCCCGCCCCCAAACCCCAAGGTCAGGCTGTTGTCGTCCGGCGGCGGCGGCCCTTGCGGAGCTTGCGCTGCAACAGCAATCGGGAAAGTGATCGCAAGCAGCGGCACTAAAAGGAGGCGGCGCAGCAAATTCATGAAAACTCCAATCCAATCCGCCCCCTTTGGAACATCTTACTAGCAGACTGTCCGGGGTTCAGGACAGGAATATGTCTTAGAGGACTAGACTTTAATCGCGCGATTAAACATAGTCGCGATGGAGCCCGCATCTGCGGGGAGGAGATAGCGACATGAACCTGCCGAAGGTGTGCATCATCGGGGCCGGCTGTTCCGGCTTTACCACTGCCAAGCGACTCAAGGATTATGGCATTCCGTTCGACATATTCGAGGCGTCGGACGATATTGGGGGCACCTGGTATTACAACAACCCCAACGGCATGTCGGCCTGTTACCAGAGCCTGCACATCGACACCTCAAAATGGCGCCTTGCCTTCGAGGATTTTCCCGTTCCCGCAAACTGGCCCGATTATCCGCACCATTCGCAGTTGCTGAAATATTTCCATGACTATGTCGATCATTTCGGCCTGCGCCCGCACATCCGCTTCAACACCCGCGTCGAAAAGGCGCAAAGGCGCGATGGCGGCGGTTGGGAAATCACTTTGTCGACTGGTGAGACGAAGCATTATGATGCGCTCGCCGTTGCCAATGGCCACCATTGGGCTGCCCGCATTCCCGAATATCCGGGCCATTTCGATGGCGCGCAGATCCACTCGCACCAATATCGCACCCCGTTTGAACCCGTAAACTGCATCGGCAAGCGCGTACTGGTGGTCGGCATGGGCAACAGTGCGATGGATATCGCGAGCGAGCTTTCGCAGCGACCGATGGCCGACAAGCTTTTCGTTTCGACCCGCCGCGGCGTCTGGATCTTCCCGAAATATTATCAAGGCCAGCCGCTCGACAAGAACCCGGCACCGGCCTGGATGCCCAAAGGGTTGCGCCAGTGGCTCGGCGCGCGAATGGTCAAGAAACTGGTCGGCAAGATGAGCGATTATGGACTGCCCGAGCCGGAAATCGGCCCGTTTGAAAGCCATGGGACGGTGTCAGGCGAGTTCCTCGTCCGTGCTGGCTCCGGCGACATCAACATGAAGCCAGCGGTCGAGCGACTGGATGGTGACGGACTCATTTTCACCGATGGCAGCCGCGAGAAGATCGACGTCATCGTCTGGGCCACCGGCTATGACATCAGCTTCCCCTTCTTCGACAATCCGGCGTTCACCGCTGACAGCGACAACCGACCGCCGCCATTGTTCAAACGGATCATGAAACCGGGTGTGCCCGACCTTTTCTATATGGGGTTGGCCCAGCCGCTACCGACGCTCGTCAACTTTGCCGAGCAACAATCGAAACTTGTCGCGGCCTATCTCGCCGGCAAATATGCGCCGCCTTCGGAAGATGAAATGCGCCGCATCATTACCGCTGATGAGGATTATTACACCGGCCAATATTATGCCGCGCGGCGGCATACCATCCAGCTCGATTTCGACCATTATGTCCGCGCGCTGAAAAAGGAACTCGACAAAGGAGCCAAGCGTGCAGCCGCGAATGGCAATGCCCTGCCCGTGCCTGCACGCGAAATGGAGGAGGCTTGAGCCATGGCGACCCTAGCCGATAACCGCCCGATCAACCCGTTCGAAGTCAGCGCAAACGCCATTTACACCGAGGACCAGTGGCGGGAGCCTTTTGCCAAACTGCGTGCAGAAATGCCGCTAAGCTGGCGTCCGGAAAGCCCCTTTGGCGCCTATTGGTCGGTGGTGACGCATGATCTGGTGCAGGAAGTCGAACTGCGCCACGAAGTGTTCAGCTCTCGCTGGGATATGGGCAACATCACCATTGCCGAAGCGGTGAATGGTGAAGGTTTCCCCAATTTCATCGCGCAAGATCCGCCGATCCACACCGCGCAGCGCCGGGTCATCGCCCCTGCATTCAGCCCGAGCCAGATATTGAAGCTCGAGAAACTGGTGCGCGAGCGGACCGAAAAGCTGTTTGCTGAACTTCCGCGCGGTGAGGAATTTGATTGGGTCGAACGGGTGTCGCTGCCGCTCACATTGGGAATGCTTTGCATCCTGTTCGACATGCCGTTCGAGGAATGGCGCGATATCAAACGCTGGTCCGATTGGGCGAGCGGCGTATCGGAAGACAATCTCAACGAGGAATATCGCGCCCAGTTCCTGGTGCAGATGGGCGAGATGCTCGCCCGGTTCGACCGCGAACTCGAAGACCGCCGCAGCAAACCACCCACCGACGACCTTTTGAGCCGCATGGTGCATTCGGAAGCGATGGGGAACATGGACGCGATGGAGCGGATCGCCAATATCGCGCTGCTGATTGTTGGCGGGAACGACACCACCCGCAATTCGATGTCTGCACTGGTAGAGGCGTTCGACAAATATCCGAGCGAATTGGACCGGCTGCGTGCGGACGCGTCGCTGATCCCCAACGCCGCACAGGAAATCATCCGTTGGCAGTCACCGGTAACGCATATGCGCAGGACAGCCCTCGAAGACACCGAGCTTGCCGGGCAGCGCATAGGCAAGGGCGAAAAAGTGGTGATGTGGTACATTTCGGCCAACCGCGATGAACGGATTTTCCCGGACGCCGAGCGGTTCGATGTGGCACGCGAAAATGCCCGTCGTCATGTCGGCTTTGGTCACGGCATTCATCGCTGCGTCGGCGCGCGACTGGCCGAAGTGCAACTGCACGCAGTGATCGAACAGATGCTCAAACTGCCCGGAAAGGTCGTCCCGCAAGCCAAGCCCACACGACTTGCGAGCCCATTCCTGCATGGCTTCACCGCAATGCCCGTCAAGATCATGGAGGCCTGAGCCGATGAGCAATTACAGCACGCTGGTGGTGGAGCAGGAGGGACCGATCCTCTGGGTGCGCATCAACCGCCCCGAAGCGATGAACGCCTACACCGCGACGATGGGCGCTGAACTGGCTGCCGCATTTGACCATGCCGATGCGGAGGATTCGATCCGCGTGGTGATATTGAGCGCATTGGGCCGCGTGTTCTGCGCGGGGGCGGATGTTTCGGCAGGTGCCGGATCGTTCGACACCGAAAGCGGTGAAGGCGCTAAGAATTTCGGAGGGCGCAGCGAGGGCCGCAACGCCAATTTCATCGCTGCGATCATGAATTGCCGCAAACCCTCCATCGTTGCCTTCAACGGCTCGGCTGCGGGTGTCGGGCTTACACTCACCTTGCCGTGCGACATCCGCATCGCTGCCGACAATGCGAAATTCGGCTGCGTATTCACCCGCCGCGGTCTGGTGCCAGAGGCGGGGTCGGCATGGTTCCTGCCGCAAATCGTAGGCCTCAGCCAAGCACTCAAATGGTGCCTGACCGGCGCACTGGTGCCCGCCGCCGAAGCGCTGGAAAAAGGCCTATTGGCTGAAACCTGCCCGGCCGAGCAGCTCGACGAGCGCGCACGCGAATTGGCGATGGAAATTGCGACCAACACTTCGCCCGTGGCCCTTGCGCTCACCCGCCGCCTGTTGTGGCGGTTCTCGACCGATGCCGATCCGTCGGGTGCGCTTGCGGTCGATGCGCCGCTCAATATCGCGTTGGGCAAAGGCGCGGACGTGCACGAAGGTGTTTCGGCTTTCCTTGAAAAGCGGGCGCCGAATTTCCCCAGCAAGGTGTCGAGCGATATGCCGGCGACGCCCTGGTGGCCCGCCGATCCCACCGCCCGCCGACAAGGATAATTTCTATGTACACGCTCTATGGCGCACTGGGATCACCTTATTCGATGAAGATGCGCGCCCTGCTGCGCTATCGCCGGATCACCCATATCTGGAAGGATGGCGCGGCGGCACGCGATGCATTGCAGCAGGTCAAGGCGCCGGTGATCCCGGTGCTGCAGTATCCAGACGGGCATTTTGCCAATGATTCCACACCATTGGTCTATGATCTTGAGGAACGCCATGCAGAGCGGTCGGTCGTCCCGCCATCACCGGCGATGGCATTCCTTGCGCACTTGCTGGAGGATTTTGCCGACGAATGGCTGACCAAGGCGATGTTCGGTTATCGCTGGCTCGAAGAAGTCGACCAGGTTCAAATGAGCCGCTGGCTGGCATTCGACAATCTCAAAGGCGGAGGACTCCAGACGAGCCAAGGATTTGCCGAGGCGTTTCGTGCCCGGCAGGTCGGTCGGATGGCCATCGTCGGCTGCACCCGCGAAAACTTCCCCTTGATCGAGGCAAGTACCAAGGCGGTGCTTGCGGCGCTTGAGGCGCATGTCGTGAACCGACACAGCCTGTTTGGCACCCGCCCCAGCCTTGCCGAATTCTCGATCTTTGGCCAGCTGTCGCAGCTGGGCACCGACCCGACCCCACAGGCGATGATGCGCGCCGAATTCCCCTATAGCTATCGCTGGCTGGCCCATGTCGATGACATGTCCGGCGTCGAGGGAGAGTGGGAAGATACCATTGCGCCCGTGGTTACGGAGCTCGTGCGCATTTCTGGCGAAGTCTATGCCCCTTTCCTGCTCGCCAATGCGGCAGCGGCGCAAAGCGGCGCGGAAACATTCGCGATGACGGCCATGGGCCTGCCCTATGAGCAGGGCACGTTCAAATATCAGGTCAAATGTCTCGCCGATCTGCGCGCGCGCTATGCTGCGTTGGACGGGGATGCAAAGGTAGTAGTCGATCCCGTGCTGGGGCCGAGCTGGCGCGAGGCACTCAGCCCAGCAGGATGAAAATCGCCACCGCTATCACCATCAAGGCGAAGATGGTGCGGGCGAGCGCAGTGCGTTTTTCCAGTCTTTTGGCAAGCGGTATGGCGGCTAAAGTGCCGGCACCGCCCCCCACCACCAACGCAGCAAAAAGCGGCCACAACAATTGGCCGGACGCCGCGTAAGACAGGCTGGTCGCACTACCGAACAGCGTGACCGAAACCAGCGAAGAGGCGCTGGCATTGGCAAGCGTCATGCCGGTCGACGCCATCAATCCGGGGGCAATCAGGAATCCGCCACCGATGCCGAAAAAGCCTGCGGCAAGCCCGGCGAGCAAACCCACAGGTGCTAGTTTGAGCACCATCGGCGGTGTCAGATGGACATTGGGGTCGCCTTCGTTTTTCTTCGGGATGAGCATCGAAATGGCAATCGCAATCATCGCAAAGGCGAACCACATCAGCAGCGCCTTGCCATCCACCTGTTTGGCGAACTGCGCACCCACCAGCGAACCGGCAAGTCCCGCTATGCCAAAGGTGACGGCGCACGGCCATTTGACCCGCCCTGCCCGCGCCTGCGCGGCAAGCCCGGTTGCGGCATTAACCGCCACCGCCGCTGCCGAGGTGCCTATGGCGGCATGGGTATCAACCACGCCGACCACATAGATCAGCCAGGGCGTCGCCAGAACAGAACCACCCCCGCCGAACAGCGTCAGCAGCAGCCCGATCAGCGCGCCGCCAAGCCCCGCCAGCAGGAGCGTTTCCCAGACCATGTCAGGCAGCTTTCACCCGGTTCCACGGCATCAGCATCAACAGACGCGCCATGCCGCAAAAGCCGGTGACGCCCGCAAAGGTAAGGCCGGCACCAACAAAGGCCGAAAGCCCGAACCATGCTGGTGCAACAAGGAAGCCAAGCAGAACGCCGATCAAAACCAGCGAACCGGCCGCAATTTGCACCTGCCGCATGATTTCGAGCGGAGCATCGGCATTGGTTTCAACGGGCAGCCCAGCCTTTTCCCAGGCATTGAGGCCTCCATCGAGCACAAAGGCTTCGCCTGTAACTCGCGCGGCCAGTCGGTCGCATGCCCCGGCGGTGCGCATGCCCGAACGGCAGGTGAAAATCACATCAGCATCAGGATCGATGGTGAGATGCGCCTTTTCCCATTGCGATAGCGGCTGCGATTGTGCGCCCTTGATGTGGCTGCGCGCATATTCGTCAGGCTCGCGAATATCGACAAGCACCGCGCGACCTGCATCAAGCCGCTCGCGCACGGCCTGCGGTGACAATTTGTGCAAACTTGCAGTCATGGCTATTTCCTCATTTCGGGCGGGCAAAACAGCTCCGCCAGGGTTTCGATGATCCGCAGCGCGCTATGATCGGCGATGCGATAGTAAATCGTCTGGCTCTCGCGGCGGGTAGAAACCACGCCTTCCTCGCGCAGCAAAGCTAGGTGCTGCGACAAAGCAGATTGCGAAAGGCTGACGCGGCGCTGCAATTCGCCCACCGACAATTCCTCGTCGGCAAGCTGGCACAGAACCATCAGCCTTTTTTCATTGCCAAGCAGCCGGAGCAGCGCAGCCGCGCGTCCGGCGCTTTCCTCGAACAGTGCGAGGTCAAAGCGAGCCAAATCGAACATGGCCTCATTATATGCATTGATTCTAATTTAGCAAGTGCTAATATATAGATCATAAGGAGACGACTCATGAATCCTCACGTTCAAGGCTTTTTCGACCCCTCAACCTTCACGGTCAGCTATGTCGTACACGATCCCGCGACCAAGAAGGCGGCGATCATTGATCCTGTGCTTGATTTCACGCCGCGTAACGGGCGCACTTCCACTCAGTCTGCAGATGCGCTGTTGCGCTATGTCGACGAGAATGACCTGACGCTCGATTGGCTGCTCGAAACGCACGCCCATGCCGACCATCTTTCCGCGGCGCATTATCTTCACGAGAAGACCGGCGCTCCGATCGTTATCGGATCAGAGATTACGCATGTGCAGGGCGTGTTTGGCGCATTGTTCGAAGCCGACGATGTGAAACCTGATGGCAGCGCCTTTGGCCAGCTGGTTCGCGAAGGTGAAACCCTGCCATTGGGCAATCTTGAAATTGGTGTCCTGCACACGCCGGGGCATACCCCCGCCTGTGTGACCTACCTGATCGGCGATGCGGCTTTTGTGGGCGACACGCTGTTCATGCCGGACTACGGCACTGCGCGCGCAGATTTTCCCGGCGGCGATGCTGCGACCTTGTACCGGTCAATCCGCAAAATACTCGCCCTGCCCCCGCAAACCCGGATATTCGTCGGCCATGATTATCTGCCTGCGGGCCGGACCGACTATCGTTGGGAAACCACCGTTGCCGATCAGAAGGCCGGGAATATCCACGCCCATGATGGCATAAGCGAAGCCGAGTTCGTGGCAATGCGCACCGCGCGTGACAAAACGCTGGAAGCTCCGCTGCTGATCCTGCCCTCGTTGCAGGTCAACATCCGGGCAGGCGCGATGCCGCCGGCATCACCGGGCGGGCATGTTTACTTCAAATTGCCTGTCAACGCGATCTGAACTGAAGGATCAGCCGATTTCGATCATCTCGAAATCGGCTTTTTCCGCGCCGCAAGTCGGGCAATACCAATCCTCGGGCACATCTTCCCAACGCGTACCGGGGGCGATGCCGTCGTCCGGCCAGCCTTCGGCCTCGTCATATTCCTGCCCGCAATAGGTGCAGCGAAAGCGTTTGAACGGCTCTGCCATCTCAATTCAGCGTGAAGCGGATGGGGACATGTTTGGGGCCGCAGACGAAGTTGGAAATTGTCCGCTGCGGCGTGCCTGCCAGTTCGATCGATTTCAAATGCGGGAACAGCTCTTCCCACAGTATCCGCATTTCCATGCGCGCGAGGTGCTGGCCAAGGCAGACATGCGCGCCATATCCAAAGGCAATCTGCCGGTTGGGTTCACGGTCGATGCGATATTCAAACGGATCGTCGAATACCGCCTCGTCGCGGTTGGCGGATTGATAGGATAGCATCATCCAGTCGCCCGCCTTGATCTTCTGCCCGGAAACTTCGGTGTCCTGCGTCGCGCTGCGCATGAAATGCTTCACTGGCACCACCCAGCGGATCGATTCCTCGACAAAGGCGTTCACTTTGCCTGGATCAGCTTTCATCTGCTCGAACAGGTGCGGGCGTTCGGCGAGCGCCCACATCGCGCCGGCGGTGGTGTTAGACGTGGTGTCATGCCCTGCCGTCGCGGCGATTATGTAATAGCCCATCAGCTGGCGGCGGTTGAGATATTCGCCATTGACCTTGGCATTGGCGATCAGGCTGTTGACCTGGTCGGTGGGGTTGGTGCGGAATTTCTCGGTAACGACACCGAAATAGGCTTCCAGATCCTCCATCGTCCGGCGCAGGCCATCCAATGCTTCGGCAGGATTCACTTCCTTGCGGTCGCGGTTGAGTTCCGGGTCTGCGCTGCTGAACAATTCCTGCGTCAACTTGAGCATGAAGGGCTCATCCTCTTGCGGTACGCCCAAAACGGTCATGATGACGCGGAGCGGATAGAGGAAGGCAACATCGGTGGCGAAATCGCATTCGGGCGCCTTTTCGAGCATTTCGGCAACGAAGGATTTGGCGATCTTGCGGATATCATCCTCCAACCCGCGCAACGCCTTGGGTGTGACTGAGGGGAAAACCACCGCCCGCAAATCCTTATGTTCCTGACCGTCAAGCGAGACGAGGCTGCGCACCAGATTGGGTTCGCCGCCGGTGATGAAGCGCACCATCGGCTCCATTTCCTTGAGCGTCAGGAAAGTCGACTTGTCGCCATTGTGAAAGACATCGGGCTGCTTTTCGACCGTCATGATATCGGCATGGCGGCTGACCACCCAGAACGGCTCCATCCCCTCCGGCTCTGCCACAGCGAGCGGCATTTCGGCGCGGATGGTGCGGAATGCTTCGTCAACCGGATCGCCGGCAGCATAGGCCCGCGAGTCGACTATGGTCTGGGCCAGATGGGCTGGAATGTTCATGGGCTTGGTCCTGTCCTGATGCGTGTCAGCTATATTTGAATTCGGCTCCGGTCAGATCGGTTGCCGGGATCTGGTCCTTTTCAGCCCAATAATCCTGGTTGTGCCGCCATTCGGGCTTGTCGCCGCGCTTGGGCAGCTTATCGAGCCCGCGCATCAGATAGCCGGGATTGAAATTATCCTCCTCAATCCACGGGGAGAGCGGCATTCCGGCATCTTCGGGCCGCAATTGGACATCGACGCGCTTGGCACCGATCTTGTCCATATGGTTGAGCAGGTTGCAGACGAAATCGCCCATCATGTCGACACGCAACGTCCAGCTCGCACGGAAATAGCCCATCACCCACGCCATGTTGGGAACGCCGGTGAACATCATTCCGCGATAGGTGACGGTATCGTTCCAATTGACCGGCTTGCCATCGACGCTGAACGGGATGTCGCCCATCACTGAAAGGCGGAAACCGGTGGCGGCAACGATGATGTCAGCCTCGATTTCCTGTCCCGAACTGGTGCGCACACCCTTTTCGGTGAAGCGGTCGATGGTGTCAGTCACCACGGTCAGCTTGCCTTCGACGGCGGCGCGGAAAACATCGCCTTCCGGGCAGAAGGCCAGCCGCTGCTGCCACACGCGATATTTGGGCGTGAAATGCGGCTCAAACTCGAAATCGGGTTTACCGGTGAAGGCGCGGACGAGCTCTTTGAGTTCCTCGAACACCACCTCCGGCTCGGTCTGGCAGCGCTTGGTCATCATATCCTGGTCGTACATGATCTGCGCCCGCACCACGCGGTGGATGGTGGGTTCATCGATGCCGATTTCGCGCAACCGATCCGCCAGTTCATTCTTGTTTTCGCTGCAATAGAAATAGGTCGGCGAGCGTTGCAGCATCGTCACATGCGCGGCCTTTTCGGCAAAGGCCGGAACCACCGTCGCGGCGGTTGCACCAGACCCGATCACCAGCACACGCTTGCCCGCATAATCAGTGCGCGGGTCCCACAATTGGGCGTGGACGAACTTACCCTTATAGTCGCTCAGCCCCTCCCAATCGGGAATGTAGGGCTTTTCATGGTCATAATATCCCTGGCACATCCAGAGGAAGTTGCAGGTGAAGACGGCCTTTGAGCCATCCGAAAGCCGGATTGCCTCAACCGTCCAGCGATTGTCGGCGCTCGACCATTTGCAACCAGTGATGCGGTGGCCATAGCGGATGTTGGGGCCGATATGGTTTTCCTCGATCACCTCTCCCATATATTTGAGGATCTCGTCGGCGCTTGCGATCGGCGCGCCAATCCAGGGTTTGAAGCGATAGCCAAAGGTGTAGAGATCCGAGTCGGAACGCACGCCGGGATATTTGTGCGTCTCCCACGTGCCGCCAAATGTATCCTTCATTTCCAGGATGACATAGCTTTTGCCCGAGCATTGCTGCTGCAAATGATAGGCCGAGCCGATCCCCGAAATGCCGGCGCCTGCAATCAGGACGTCAAAATGTTCTGTATCTCCGGTCGAACCTGCCGACTCGTTGCGCTCCAATGTGTCCAGCATTTTCCATCTCCTCTATTCGGAGGAGATAATCGCGGGTGCGTTTCAACTTGCAATTGACCAAAATCAAAATGTGAAGATCACAGCATATATTTCATTTTAACGCCCTGCGTGACACTTCCCTGCAGTGCGAAGGCGGCCGAGGCGAATTTGGGCGGGCCGAAGGCAATTTTCGGATTGCGCGAAAATCCGAAGCCTTCGCGCGGAATGGCCAAGCTGGTGTCGAGCTTTCCATTGCCGTTTTCGTCATGGATGAGCGACAGGGCGTAAGTGCCTGGTCGGATCCCTTCAAACTGGATCGATGCAGCCGCGCTCGCCTTCACCGTGCGTTTGATAGCTGCCGGGTCCTTGGAACAATCGGGGAAAGCCTTTGCATTAGCCGTAAGGCAGACATGAACCTGCCCCTTTTCATTGCGCAGCCCGCTGACCGAAACGGTCAACGACGCATCATCCGCCGCTTGCGCTGCGCCCTGCCCGGCCAAAATTGCCAAGGCCAAGATCGGTGCCGCAAAGCCGGTCCCAAAAACGGAAATAGAGCCCATAATTCCCCTTATACGCATCATGATGTTTTTGATGGTGGGTCGCGGTTATCAGCCATTGGCCCAACGGTCCATGAACGATCGAACGCGGAAACATCTCCCACCCCATATGGTTGGTGATGCCCATCAGCGTCATCACGAACAGCACGAAACCAAGCGCCTCGACATGGATCGGAATAAGGAAGACCAGCGCCGGAATTACGATCGCCCCGGTCAAAGCCTCCCACGGATGGAAACTCATCGCCGCCCATGCTGTCGGCGGGCGGCTTTCATGATGGACGGCATGGGCGATGCGGAACAGCCGCGGCTCGTGCATCCAGCGATGCGTCCAGTAAAACCATGTGTCGTGGGCAAATAGGTACAGCAGCACCGAAAGTGGGATGTACCAGAACGGATAGCTGCCGATGTCGGTATAAATCTGCGTCCAGCCCAGATTTTGCCAGCCCCATGCAACAACTCCGGCCGGTATGCCGTAAATCCCCGCCGAAAGCAGCGACCAGTAAATCTCGCGCTTCATCTGCTTATCGAGCTTTGCATATAGCCCGGGCTGCACTTTGCCGGTCAGCCAGGCAAAAAAGCCACTGGTCGCCAGATAGCGCAGGCCAATAATCAATGTCATCGCGACAGCAGAACCGATTGCGGCGAAAGCGGGTGTCATCGTTCCTTCCAGGTGACGTTACCACGATAGCGACCGTCGGTTGCCCGACCGCTGCTGTCCTTTGCGGGAGTAAATCGAGCCCGCTTCATGAACGCGTTGCACGTCGCCTTGTCGAGCGCATCCTTGCCTGACGAAACCGTGATAAAACAATTCTGCGGCTTGCCATCCGCCCCAACCCGCATTTCAAAGCGCGTATTACCTTCGGCGGCCACGCCAGCGGGATAATCACTGGCGGTGATGATCGACGCGGCGTTCTTGAGCGACGAGGCCAGCAAGATTGGCAGGTTCGCTAGGCCGGTCGGGTCGCAACCGGCAAGCCCACCTTGCCCAAGCTGCACGACGGCTGGTGACTTGCATGCAAAGACGTTCAGGATTTGCAACGAACGGAATGTATTGGGCAATTGGCCGCGCGCGGTGACAATATGGCGGACGAAATTCTGCGGCTGCGTACACGCCCCGCTCTCCGCTTCGGCGCATAATGCAATCTCGATCGGGGCATCGCAGTTATTGACCAGGTTGAAACTGTCAGAGGTCGCCCGGTTATAAGAGACGCATTGCTCCGCCGCATAATCCAGTGCCGGCGTAGTCGCTTGCATGGCCGTCGCGGGTTGGGGCCAAAACAGAAAAATCGCTAGCGCTGGCACGAAGGCTGATCTGAACGAATTCATCCTTCGCGCATTAGCAGAAGTCGCCTTGCTGTCCATTTGTAAAACAATTCCCTAATCGTCGATTCCATCCAATACAGCCCATTCGATGCCTTGCTAAGCAGCTATGTCGTTTGAACTAGGCCACCGGGATAGGGGCAATCAAACGATGGAATACGGGGTCGCACCATGGACGCAAAATCCGGCCAATGGTGCACAAATATGCGTCATCCACGGGTTTTGCTTTTTGCTAACGCAAGGAGACTGCACATGAATACCCGTATTATTTTCAGGACCATCTCCATTTCTTCTGCAGCAATGGTCGCTGCAATTTCCAGCCCGGCTTTTGCCGATGCAACACCCGAATGCAATGTGGGCCCAGGCACAGAATCTACCGAATGTGGTGTAGACGCAACTGCAACACAGGCGGGCGGAACGGCCGTGGGTGATGGTGCCCAAGCAACCGGACCCAGCGGAACAAATCCGATTTTTGCATCGACCGCGGTCGGATATAATTCGCAGGCTAATGACAATGCGGTGGCAATAGGGAACACAGCAATTGCCCGTTTCAGCGGCACTGTCACACCGCCAAATGTCGGTGCAAATTCTGCTGTGGGCATAGGTGCTTATGCCGTCGCGATCGGATCGAACACTATTGCCATCGGTACAACGGCGCGCGCGGGCACCGGCTTTACGATCAACTCGCCGGGGACAGACGTAAGTGCGGGCAGCAACATCACCGTCGTCGGCGGGCGCGCCGAAGCCAACCAGAATGATGCCACAGCGATCGGTGCCAATAGCGAAGTTTCAGCCGAACGCGGCACCGCGCTGGGTTCGAATACGCAGGTCAGTCAGGCGGGCGGCATTGCCATAGGCTTCGGTGCCATCGCGCAGGGGCCGAGCACGACCAATCCGATCTTCGCCTCGATCGCCGTGGGCCATAATGCCCTGGGCGTCGACAATGCGGTGGCCATAGGCAACAATGCGATTGCGCGCTTTGGCGGTACTGCCAACCCGCCTGCTACCGGGGTTAATACGAGCACGGTGATTGGCGCCAATGCAGTTTCGGTTGGGGCGAACAACGTCGCCATCGGCTCGACCGCGCGCGCCGGCACCGGCTTCGCGCTCAATTCGCCGGGCGATCCGGTCAATCCGGGCGGCAACCAGACCGCTGTCGGTGGTCGGGCTGAAACCAACGCTAGTGGTGGCACCGCGATTGGAGCGAGTAGCAATGTTTCGGGTTTCGACGGCACAGCGCTGGGACGGAACACGCTGGTTTCCGGCAACCTCGGCACGGCCATTGGGGCGAATGCCGAAGTGACCGGTATCGGGGCAATTGCGATTGGCGCTGCGAGAACCGCGGCTGTCGATCGTGCGATCGTGATCGGCAGCGGTTCGACGACAACCGATACCGAGGATGGTGTTGCCATCGGTACCAATGCCCAAGCACTGGGCGGTACGGCCGTTGCGATCGGACTTGGGCAGACGGCGACCGGTAATGGTGCAGTGGCGATCGGTGATCCGAACACCGCGACCGGCACAGGCGCTGTTGCCATTGGTGCGAACAACACGGCTACAGGCGATGGGGCGGTCGCCATCGGCAACAACACCGTCGCCAATGGCAATGGAGCCGTCGCGATCGGCAATGGCGCTCAGGCCAATGCCGCCGGTGCTATCGCGCTGGGCGATGGATCAATCGCCAACGATCCAAATACAGTGTCATTCGGCGCTGCTGGCACCGAGCGGCGTCTGACCAATATTGCGGCAGGGGTTGCCGCCACCGATGCTGCAACAGTGGCCCAGTTGAACACGGCAGTTGGAGGAGCCACAGCGAGTGCGGCTGCGGCCCAAACGACAGCGAACACTGCACTCGCCAACGCTGCAGCCGCGCAAACGACGGCGAATACTGCCGTCACAAATGCGGCGGCGGCACAGACAACCGCCAACACCGCGGTGGCGAATGCAGCGGCTGCGCAAACGACCGCCAATGCTGCCGTTGCGCAAAATGCGGTTCAGGATACCCAGATCGCAGCGATCCAGGTGATCAACAATACGCAAAACAGCCGACTCACCGCATTGGAGTCTCTCAGTTTGGGCGCCATCCCTGCACTTCAGGCGTTGACTGCCACCCACAGCGCCCAGATCAGCGAGCTTTATGCGCTCACCGATCGTGATCGCCGTGATGCGCGCAGGGGCACATCGGCAGCCATGGCGCTTACGACAGCGCCCATGCCATCCAATGTCGGCGGGGTGAGCTACACTTTGAACGCTGCAACCTATCGGGGAGAGCAGGCCATTGGTCTGTCCGTCGCCTATCGCGCAAACACCGATAACCCCTTCGCCGTGACCGGTGGCATTTCCTACGCTGGCGGTAAAAGCGTTGGCGCCCGCGTGGGCATCGCAGGCGAATTCTGAGTTAACAGGGGACCGTCGGGATTGTGCAGGCAGTCTCGCAACATCCCGAAGGGGCAGGCCGGAACGAAAGTTCCGGCCTGCATCCGTCTGGTGTCGGTCAATATCTGACGATTATCCACGCATTTGTGTTTGCACCGGCTTTTGCAACATCTGGGGCTGCGCTAGGGCTTTTTACATGGCGTCAGCGGCCCCAACTCCAATCAAATGCGACCTTGCCATTGTCGGTGGCGGGCTTGCGGGCGGGCTGATCGCGCTTGCCGTGGCGCGCCAGCGGCCGGAGCTGAAAATAGTGCTGATCGAGCAGGAACAGCATTTCGGCGGCAACCATATCTGGAGCTTCTTTGCGAGCGACATTGCACCCGAGCATCGCTGGCTGACGGCACCGCTCGTGACCTATGGCTGGTCGGGCTATGACGTGCATTTCCCGGAACATAGCCGCAGCATCGACAATATCTATTATACCATCGAATCCGAACGGCTCGATTGGCTGCTGCGGCACAACCTGCCTGCGTCTTCGCTGATAACCGGGCGATCGGTAAAAGCGGTCAGCCCGCGCCTAGTCGTGCTAGATGGCGCACAGCGTATCAATGCGGGCGGCGTTATCGACACGCGCGGCGTATCCGACTACCACCATCTTGATTGCGGCTGGCAAAAATTCACCGGCCAATTGCTGCAATTGCGCGAGCCACACGACCTGAAACGCCCCATCGTGATGGACGCGACGGTCGAACAATATGACGGCTATCGCTTCATCTATGTCCTGCCATTCGGGATGGACAAGATTTTCGTCGAAGACACCTATTACAGCGACACGCCCGATCTCGACCGTCGCATTATGGCGCAACGCATCGCTGGATATGCCGATGGCAAGGGCTGGCAGGTCGAACGCGTCCTGCGCGAAGAAACAGGCGTCTTGCCCGTTGTGATGGACGGGGATCTTGAAAACTATTGGGCAAGCGGCAGCGGGCGAACGGCAAAGGCCGGGGCGCGCGGTGCATTCTTCCACCCCGTCACCAGCTATTCGTTGCCCGATGCGGTGCGTAACGCGATTTTCATCTCCGAACAGCTTGATTTCGATGGAGACCGATTGAACCTGCTGATGCGACAACGCGCACAGGAGCATTGGAATGGCGGCAATTTCTATCGTATTCTCAATCGGATGCTGTTCCGCGCTGCAGAGCCTGCCGAGCGCTATAAGGTTCTCGAACGCTTCTACAGGCTTAAGCCCGGATTGATTGAACGCTTCTATGCCGGTCAGTCGACCGCCGGCGACAAGGCACGTATATTGTCGGGCAAGCCCCCAGTGCCTGTCGGCAAGGCGTTGAAAGCAATCACGGCACGGAAGAAAAAGAAATGAAATCAGCCGTCGTCATCGGCTCAGGCTTTGGGGGGCTGGCGCTTGCCATCCGCCTGCAAGCTGCAGGTATCCAGACCACCATAATCGAAGCCCGCGATAAACCGGGTGGACGCGCTTATTATTGGGAGCGCGACGGATTCATTTTCGATGGCGGCCCGACAGTCATTACCGATCCGCCATGCCTGACCCAACTATGGGCGCTAACCGGCCATGACATGGCGCAAGATGTCGAACTGATTCCCGTCATGCCCTTTTATCGGCTGAACTGGTCGGACGGCACCAACTTCGATTATTCGAATGATGAAGCCAAGCTGCGTTCTGAAATCGCGAAACTGAACCCCGCCGATGTTGAGGGCTATGCCAAGTTCCTCGAATACAGCGCCGGCGTTCACGACGAAGGCTATGTGAAACTGGGGACCAAGGCATTCCTCGACTTCGCATCGATGATCAAGGCCGCCCCCGCGCTTGCCAAATACCAGGCCTGGCGCAGCGTCTATTCGATGGTTTCGTCCTTTGTGAAGAATGAAAAGCTGCGCGAGGCGCTGTCATTCCACACCCTGCTGGTCGGCGGCAACCCGATGAAGACCAGCGCCATCTATGCGTTGATCCACAAGCTTGAAAAGGATGGCGGCGTTTGGTTTGCCAAGGGCGGGACCAACCGACTTGTCGCCGCCATGGTGCGCCAATTTGAACGCATTGGCGGCACGTTGCGGCTTGGCGATCCTGTCGAGCGGATCGAAACACAAGGCGAGCGTACAACGGGCATCGTCACCGAATCCGGTTATCGCGTCGAATGCGATGCTGTCGCCACCAACGGCGATATCATGCACAGCTACCGTGACTTGCTTGGCCATCACCCGCGCGGCAAAAAGGCTGCAGCCAGCCTGTCACGCAAGAAATTCTCACCCAGCCTGTTTGTCGTCCATTTTGGCATCAAGGGCAGCTGGCCCGGTATCCCGCACCATATGATCCTCTTCGGGCCGCGCTACAAAGGGTTGCTCGACGACATTTATTCGCATGGTGTGCTGCCCAAGGATTTCTCGCTCTACCTGCACCATCCCACGGTCAGCGATCCATCGATGGCGCCGGAGGGCTGTTCCACTTTCTATTCGCTCGCGCCGGTCGCCCATCAGGGCAAGCTGCCGATCGATTGGGAGGAAATGGGCCCGGTTTTCGAAAAGCGCATTTTGGACGAGGTTGGCCGCCGCCTGATACCCGACATCCATGAGCGTATCGTGACGAAGTTCCATTACACACCCGCCGATTTCGGAACCGACCTCAACGCGCATCTGGGCAGTGCATTCAGCCTTGAACCCGTACTGACGCAAAGCGCCTGGTTCCGTGTGCATAATCGCGACGATGTGCTGTCGAACCTTTACTTTGTCGGCGCAGGAACGCATCCGGGCGCAGGTATTCCCGGTGTGGTCGGCAGCGCCAAGGCCACGGCGGAATTGATGATCGAGGATTTGAAACGTTGAAGCGACTTGCCGTTTATTGCGGTTCAGCCACGCCGGCAGACCCGGTTTATATCGAGAGCGCGCGCATGGTGGGCCGTGAACTTGCCGCGCGCGGAATCGGCCTCGTCTATGGTGGCGGGCGCCTCGGGCTGATGGGCGCGGTTGCCGATGCCTGCCTTCAAGCAGGAGGCGAAGTCATTGGCGTAATCCCTGAAGCGCTGGTCGGAAGCGAAGTCGCCCATCGCGGCTGCACCGAATTGCACGTTGTACCCGGAATGCATGAGCGCAAGCGGATGTTCACCGACCTGTCGGACGGCTTCATCACCATTCCCGGCGGCGTGGGCACAATGGACGAATTGTGGGAGGCGATCAGCTGGGCGCAGCTCGGCTATCATGAAAAGCCGGTCGGCCTTTTGAATGTTGCCGGTTTCTATGACCGGCTCATCGAATTCAACCAGCACATGGTCGAGGTCGGCTTCATCCGCCCCCAGCACGCCGGCATCATGATCGTGGACGACACGATGGATGGCCTGATAAGCAAAATGGCCAGCTACGAACCGCACAAGAGCATATTCCAGATGAAGGCCGAGGATTTGTGAGCGATCGGGCGGCTCTCGTCGCCTATGCCCGCGACAGCATCGCTCGCGGTTCAAAATCCTTTGCTGCTGCCAGCAAGCTGTTCGATCGCACCACGCGGGAGCGCGTGTGGCTGCTTTATGCATGGTGTCGCAAATGCGACGATATGGCAGACGGGCAGGACCATGGCGGTGCAATGGGCAATGTTGCGGATCCCGAAGCGAGGCTGAATGCGATCCGTGAGTTGACGGCAAAAGCCTTGAACGGTGATACCACGGGTGAGCCTGCGTTCGATTGCCTTGGCGTTGTTGCCCGCGAATGCGGATTGACCCAGCGGATGGCAGACGATGTGATCGAGGGGTTCGCGCTGGATACCGCAGGCTGGCAACCGCGGCACGAAAATGACCTCTACCGTTACTGCTTCCATGTTGCCGGCGCGGTCGGCGTGATGATGGCGGTGGTGATGGGTGTCGCACCCGATGACGAGGAAACGCTCGACCGTGCATGCGACCTTGGCCTTGCCTTCCAACTGGCCAATATCGCCCGCGACATAGCCGAAGATGGCCGTGCGGGACGGTGCTATATTCCCGATGACTGGCTCGCCCAATTGGACCTCGAACCCGGCGAACATCTGCGCCCGCACAATCGCAAGAAACTTGCTCTGATAGGCCGATGGCTCGCTGACGAAGCGGGGCAATATGAAGCTTCGGCCAAGGTAGGCGCTTCCCGCCTGCCCTTTCGCGCGCGCTGGTCGGTGCTGACCGCAGCGGGAATTTACGGCGACATCGCCCGCAAGGTGCGTGCAGCGGGCGAGCATGCCTGGGACCATCGCATCTTTACATCGCGTGGTGAGAAACTGGGTTGGGTCGCGCGTGCTTTGGTGGATGCGGTGCGCAATCATCCCGCAGAGATGGTTCGCGAAGGATTGTGGACCCGCACGAAGTAGGACGCACATTTACCCCAAAATCGCCTCTGCCCGGCCTTTCAACCGATCCACCGCCGCATCATGTATTCCCGGGGCGCAGCAGATCAGGCCAAAATCAAGCGGCTTGGGCTTGTTGTAATATATGGTTCCACCGGTTGCGTCGGTGACCACAGCACCCGCCTCTTCGGCAATCAGATGCGCCGCCGCTATATCCCATTCATGGCCCCAGCGCAGCGCAGCGATGAGGTCCGCCCGGTCGCAGGCGACCATCGTCATCCGCATCGCGATGCTGTTGGGCTTGTGCACCATTTCAAGATCGCGATCGACCTTGGGCAACGCGTCGGTTGGCACACGGGCACCGCTGAACTCCTCACGCGTGCTGGCAAACAAACGCTTGCCGTTGCATGTGGTACCTTCCCCTTTGTGCGCCACCCAAAGCTGTTTGGTCACCGGTGCATACATCGCAGCAAAAACGATTTCGCTGGCCTCTGCCAAAGCCACCGAAACGCACCAACCGCTCCGACCGCGAATATAATCGCGGGTTCCGTCGATCGGATCGACCAGCCATTGCCGCGACATGGAATGACGGTCCGGATTGTCTGCCGTCTCTTCGGAAAGCCAGCCGACATTCGGCGCGAGCGCGCCCAGCCGCTTTTTCAAAAGCGCGTCGACCGCTAGGTCGATATCGCAAACCGGATTGCCCTTGCTCTTTTCCCAGACCTTGGTTGCCGGTGCCAGCCCTTCGCGCCAAGCGCCCAGCGCAAGATCGCCCGCTTCGCGGACCGCATTTATCGCAGCATCGCGATCAGGCACTCGCCACCATCATGCCATCGACGCGCAGCGTCGGGACATTGGTTGAACGGACGAATTCCAGATCGTCGGCAGGCGTCAATACGCGGAACATGTCTTTCAGATTTCCGGCAATGGTGAACTCGCTCACGGGCTTGGTGATCTGCCCTTTTTCGATCAGGAAACCGGCGGCCCCGCGGCTGTAATCACCCGTTACGATATTGACACCTTGCCCTGACAATTCATGCACATAGACGCCATAGTCGATATCAGAAATCAACTGCGCAACCGAAACCGATCCACCCTCGAGATGCAGGTTTGACGGGCTCGTGCCCGGCGCTCCGCTGCCGCCGCGGCTGGCATGGCCAGTGGGCTTGAGGCCGAGCTGGCGTGCGGCTGCACTTTCCATCATCCAGCCGGTTAGTATGCCTTTGTCGATGATCGCGGTGCGCGCCGTCGGCAAGCCTTCGCCATCAAATGCACGGCTGCCAAGCCCGCGCGGGCGAAGCGGATCATCGATGATGTTGATGGCACTGTCGAACAAGGCCTCGCCAAGTGCATCGAGCAGGAAGCTGGTCTTGCGCGCAATCATGCTGCCACCGATTGCGCCCATCAAATGGCCGACGAGCGAACTGCCGATGCGCGGATCAAAAATCACCGGCATTGAACCGCTTTTCACCGAGCCGGGGTTGACCCGTCGAACCGCGCGTTCGCCTGCGCGCTTGCCGACCGCTTCAGCGCTATCGAGATCGGCACGGTGGCGCGCAGAACGCCAGTCGTAATCGCGCTCCTTGGCGTCGCCTTCCCCCGCAAGCACGCTGGCCGAAATTCCATAGCCGGATGCATGGTTGGCGCCAGCAAAGCCGTGGCTGGTCGCGAGAGCGAAAATCGAACGCCCGGCGCTTGCGCCCGCGCCTTCACTGTTGGTGACGCCTGAAACAGCGCGAGCAGCATCCTCGCAGGCGAGGGCAACCTCGCGCAGCGATTGCGGGTCGGGGTCCGCACCGTCATCGCTGTCGACATCGGGAATCGCCCCTCTCAGCAGCATCTCTGCCGGCGCCAATCCGGCATAGGGATCTTCCGGTGCTTCGCGCGCCATATCAAGGGCGTGGGTGACGAGCCCCTTAAGCACTTCGGGGTTCATGCTCGATGAGGAAATGGTGGCGGATCGCTGCCCAAGGAAAACGCGCAAACCGATTTCTTCGCCTTCTGAGCGAACAACATCTTCAAGCGCGCCCAGACGCACCTGGACTTCGGTCGAAGCATCACAGTGATAAACGGCATCGGCGGCGTCGGCGCCTGCCTTTTTTGCCTGGTCGACGAGATTTACGGCGCGCTCAAGCGCCTCTTGTGGTGTCAGCATGTAACCCGCTTAGGCGCGGGCCCGAACAGCGTCAATCAGGCGATCAGGGAATGATCCAGATAACCAGCGCCAACAGCGTGGGAAGGCCGATGGCACCAGCCCACAAAGCTGCCAGATCGCGGTTGAAACGACCTTCAACATCACTGTCGCCACGCGCATCAATACGCTGCCATTTGCGTTCAAGGTTGCGGCACGGCGGGATCGCAATGCCGACAAGCGCAACGAGCACGAAATAGGGCCAGATGGCCATGCCCTTGCTTTCCATTTGCGGCGAAACTTCGAAGATCAGTGCAAGCGTATAAACAACAAGCGCATAAGCAATATGTGTACTCATGCGCTTGGCGTGACTGACATAGGTTGTTCGATGCGACGACATATCGGCTCTACTGGCCATGACACTCTCCCCTTGTCTCTCCACTGTCGAGACTGTCACCAAAGTGACATGAAGTCAAAGGGGTTTACTACACTGCTTAGGGTAGCCCTAAGAGCTTGTGATTCTGGAGAGAAAGCCTCCATTTGGGGTTGTGCGAAACGAAATCGATCGCCGATTTCCGGTTCGACTCGTTCACGTTCGAATCGCCGCTATCCATGGGCTGGATGAGGAAATTGTCGAACGCCCAATCTTTCATCACTGCAGGCTCGCTGCCTGCCTGTGGCCATACGAGTTTCAGTTCGTTGCCGCGCCGCTGCACGACATCGCTGCCAGCCTTGGGGCTGATACACACCCAATCGATGCCGGGATGCACCGGCAGCGTGCCATTGCTTTCGATAGCGATGGTAAAGCCTTGTGCGTGCAGGGCATCAACCAACGCATCGTCGACCTGCAGCATGGGTTCACCGCCTGTCAGCACGACATAGCGATGCTGTTTCCCCTCGCCCCATAAGGAGGCAACCTTCGCTGCCAGCGCTTCGGCTTCATATCGCCCGCCATTTTCGCCATCCATGCCGACAAAATCGGTGTCGCAAAACTGGCAGATCGCGCTGGTGCGGTCTTCTTCACGCCCTGTCCACAAATTGCAGCCGGCAAAGCGCAGGAATACTGCGCGCCGCCCTGCATGCACGCCCTCCCCTTGCAAGGTCAGGAAGATTTCCTTGACCGCGTAGCTCATGCGTAAACCGTCGGATCGGGCAATCCGGCATCGGCAAAGCCCTTGGCACGCAAACGGCAGGCGTCGCATTGGCCGCAAGCCTTGTTATCCGGCGTAGGGTCGTAGCAGGACCAGCTCATCGCCGCATCGAGCCCCAGCCGGTGCGCTTCGCGGGCAATATCGGCCTTGGTCATCTGCTGGAGCGGGGTGTGGACCGTAAAGCGATCACCTTCGACCCCTGCCTTGGTCGCGAGGTTGGCCATATCCTCGAAAGCCGCAATGAATTCAGGACGGCAATCGGGATAGCCCGAATAATCGAGCGCGTTCACCCCAATAAACAGGTCGCGCGCGCCGCGCGCTTCGGCAAGGCCAAGGCACAGAGAAAGGAAAATCGTGTTGCGCGCCGGGACATAGGTCACCGGAATGGCATTTTCCTCAACGCCATCCTTGGGAACATTGATGTCGGCTGTGAGTGCAGAGCCGCCAAAACGGCGCAGGTCGAGCGGAAGCACGATATGCTCAGCAGCACCCAGATGCGCGGCAATGCGCGCCGCACTTTCCAATTCGATCCGGTGGCGCTGGTTATAATCGATGGTCAGCGCATGGATCGCATAGCCAGCTTCACGCGCCAATCCTGCGACAACCATGGAGTCGAGACCGCCCGACAACAGGACGACCGCAGATTTTGCTTTTGAGGACATTTTCGGGGCTACTCTCGCACAGGGAGAGGAAAATGGCGCACCCGGAACGATTCGAACGTCCGACCCCCAGATTCGTAGTCTGGTGCTCTATCCAGCTGAGCTACGGGTGCGTGGAGCGGTGCCAATAGGCGTGGCTCCACGGATTCGCAACCCCTAAAATGGCGCTATTTTGCCGACACAGCCTGACAGGTGGATTTGCGCCGGATTGCATCGACTTCGGCATATTCTGCCGGATCGGAGAGCAGGATGCGCATCAGCGCAATCCCCTTGTCATGATCTAGCTGAACCACGTCATAACCCTTGGGGGCCACCTGCCCTTTGCGGACGAGTGCGAGGCGGGCAGGTTTGCCGCCGGTATCCCTGTCGCTGCGCACAGCAGCAACATCGGTGCGCGCGTCGAAGATGCTGACCGACCAATATTTGCCCGGCACAGGGGCCACATCGACCAGAACTGGCCCTTGCGAAAGATTGAAGACGCAGGACGAATAGACAAGATCCGGGCTTGGCCGGACAATCGGTTGGCGATCAGCGGTCGCCATCTCGCCGAAACCGAACACATTGGCCCTGCCATTGCCGTTCGCCGAGCTGATTTTCTTCATCGCAGCCGACATCAGGACATAGGGTGTTGCCAGCAGCGTGCCGTGCCAGGCGACGGCCGCCACAGCCAGCCCGGCGAGGATAGGAAGAAGCCAATTGCGGGTCATGCGCAGCGCTCCTTCTTGATGGTCGGCAGTTTGGCGTTGGCCGGATCGTTAAGCAGCGCCCCCTTGGGATGATAGGCACGCAAGGTCAGGTCGAACTTCGGCGCTTGCCCGGTGGGTAGCCACAGACCCTCGGCTCTCTCAGGCGAGACGGTGAACGACCAGTTGCCTTGTGCGTCACGCTCTGGAGCATTGCCGCCGACCGACCAGCGATTGGCCTCATTCTTCACCAGCCAGCCTTCGCCCTCGTAGAGTGTGATGCTCCACCAGCGGGCTTCAAGCTCACCACCGCTCACTATGTAGGTGCAATTGCCGCTGAGCGGTGCACCGTCGCTGTCATTATGCGCGTTGAAATACATCGCCTCTTTAGCTGGCAGTGCGAGCAGGCCGAACAGCGATACACGCGCTCGGCTCAAGGCAGAGGCATCGGCGGTGCCGTTATCGGTGTTAGTGCTCCATGGCCCGTTGGTCACCTGCCGCCCCAGATCGCCGCTGCGCACCTGGTGCACCGCATAGGCCGCACCTCCTGCCAGCCCGAGCAGGATGCAGATCGAATATCGTAACCATGGTTTCATGAAGCCCCTCCGCAGTCCAAGGGCCACAAATCGCCAGCGGCGTCAAGCTTTGCGCAAATTTGCGAATCCTTGCGCAGTCAAATCCGGCTGCGCATCGATGATCTCTTTCGGACAATCCTCTTCCCACGGGAATTTCCGGCTGTTCACGCCGGGCCAGAATATCTGCCAGACGGGAAATGGCTCACCCTCATAATACCAGCGGGTGAAGTTCATATAATCAAGCGCTGCCCTGTCGCCCGCTTCTACGAAAACAACGGGATAGCCCTCGAGAAACTCTGTCACCTCTTCGCCTAGTATAAACTGGGTGCCGTCGTTCCAGCGAAAATAGAATTCATTGATAATCCGGTGATGCATATCCGACGACAGACCAAAGATGATCAGTTCAGGCGCGCCATAGCTTTCATAGGCGCCGGTCGAATAGGAAAAATTCGGCTCTCCCGTAGGCTCGTCGACACGGTCCGCCACAGACATCACCGCGTGGCCATATTTCTCGATCTTGTCGAGATAGCTCTGGTCGAGCGGGTCGGCCTGCGGCTTACCCTTGAGCGACATCAGCGATTCCGCAAAGCCGCCTGCGCCGCTGCGAGCCGAGCGATGGGGACGCGGTATGGCGAGGCGCTGACATAATCGAGGCCGGTTTGCTCGCAGAACGCGATCGAGGCGGGGTCGCCGCCATGTTCGCCGCAGATGCCGAGCTTGATGTCTGGCCGGGTCTTGCGGCCCTTGGTCGCAGCGATCTCGATGAGCTGGCCGACACCCTCGACATCAAGGCTGACGAACGGGTCGGTCGCATAGATGCCCTTGTCTACATAATGGATGAGGAAGCGCGCGGCATCGTCACGGCTTACCCCCAGCGTGGTTTGCGTGAGGTCGTTGGTGCCGAAGCTGAAGAAGGCGCCAACCTCGGCGATCTCATCTGCCATCAGCGCAGCGCGCGGTAGCTCGATCATCGTACCGACCAGATAGTCTATCCGCTTGCCCTGTTCGGCAAAGACCGCTTCGGCCGCCTTTTCGACCACTTCCTTCATCAGTTCGAGCTCGCGGCGGGTGCCAACGAGCGGGATCATGATTTCGGGGACGGGGGCGGTCGGCAAGGCGCAGGCTGCTTCAAAGATAGCCCGTGCCTGCATCTCATAGATTTCAGGATAAGTGACACCCAAGCGGCAGCCGCGATGGCCGAGCATCGGGTTGAACTCGTGCAGTTCGGATGCGCGCTGCTTCAAGGTTTCGATGCCGACACCAGCGGCTTCGGCAACCTCGGCAAAGTCCGCTTCCTGCGTCGGCAGGAACTCGTGCAGCGGCGGGTCAAGCAGGCGGATGGTCACGGGAAGTCCTGCCATCACCTCGAAGATGCCGATAAAGTCTTTGCGCTGCTCGGGCAGCAGCTTGTCGAGCGCAGCGCGGCGGCCGCGTTCGTCTTCGGCGAGGATCATCTGGCGCACCGCAGTGATGCGGCTTGCGTCAAAGAACATATGTTCGGTGCGGCACAGACCGATGCCTTCGGCGCCAAAGTCGCGTGCGGTCTGCGCGTCCAAGGGCGTCTCGGCATTGGCGCGCACCTTCATCCGGCGCGAACCATCGGCCCATTCCATCAGAGTGCCAAAGTCCCCTACCAGTTCAGGCTGCAGCGTCGGGACGGCGCCCGCCATCACCTCGCCGGTCGCACCATCAATGGTGATGATATCGCCTTCCTTGAGCTCACGGCCCGATACCCGCAGCAGCTTTGCCGCATTGTCGATGGCAAGGCTGCCTGCGCCTGAGACGCAAGGGCGGCCCATGCCGCGCGCCACCACTGCTGCGTGGCTGGTCATCCCGCCACGCGCGGTCAGGATGCCGCGCGCTGCGTGCATGCCGTGAATGTCTTCAGGGCTGGTCTCGACGCGTACAAGGATCACGGCCTCGCCGCGATCGTTCCATTTCTCGGCGGTATCGGCATCAAACACGATCTTGCCCGAAGCGGCACCCGGCGATGCTGGCAAGCCTTTGGTGAGCACATCACGCGGCGCCTGCGGATCGAGCGTCGGGTGGAGCAGCTGGTCCAATGCCATCGGATCGACGCGCAGCACGGCTTCCTCTTGGCTGATCAGCCCTTCGGCCGCCATGTCGACCGCAATCTTGAGCGCGGCCTTGGCGGTGCGCTTGCCCGAACGGGTCTGCAGCATCCACAGCTTACCGCGTTCAACGGTGAACTCGATATCCTGCATGTCGCGATAATGGCGCTCAAGCGTATCAAAGACCCGCGCCAGCTCGGCATAAGCCTCGGGCATCGCCTCTTCCATGCTCAAGGGCTTGGCGCCTGCTGCCTCACGCGCGGCTTTGGTCAGATATTGCGGGGTGCGGATACCCGCGACAACGTCTTCCCCCTGCGCATTGATCAGATACTCGCCATAATAGGCATTCTCACCGGTGGCGGGGTCACGCGTAAAGGCCACACCCGTCGCCGAGGTATCGCCCATATTGCCGAACACCATCGCCTGCACATTGACCGCAGTGCCCCAGTCGCCCGGAATGGAGTTCAAGCGGCGATAGACCTTGGCACGGTCCGATTCCCAGCTGGCAAATACTGCGCCCACCGCGCCCCACAGCTGCTCGTTCACATCCTGCGGGAAGGGTTTGCCCCATTCGGCTTCGACAAGGCTCTTATATTCGCCGACCAGCTCGATCAGGTCATTGGCCTGCAATTCGGTGTCGAGGAAGTAACCGCGATCTTCCTTGGCAATCTCCAGTGCATCCTCGAACGCATGATGGTCCAGCCCCAGCACGACATCGGCATACATCTGGATGAAGCGGCGATAGCTATCCCACGCAAAGCGTGCATCACCCGATGAGGCCGCCAGCCCTTCCACGGTCACATCGTTAAGGCCCAGGTTGAGGACCGTATCCATCATCCCCGGCATCGACACCCGCGCACCCGAACGCACCGAGACGAGCAATGGATTGGCAGGATCGCCAAAGCTTTTGCCGGTCACGCCTTCGATATGCGCGATGCCCTTTGCAACCTGATCGGTCAGGCCATCGGGAAAGGCCTCGCCATTGGCGTAATATGCGGTGCAGACCTCGGTCGTGATCGTAAAGCCGGGGGGCACAGGCAGGCCAATCGCGGCCATGCCGTCAAGGTTCGCGCCCTTGCCGCCGAGGAGGTTCTTGTTCCCCTCGCCCTTGTCATCAACGCCGCCGCCGAAGCGATACACATATTGGGTCATGCACTTTCCTTTATGGCTATCTCGCATTCCCCGGGGAGAAAATGTCAGCCTTCGATTCGGGAGAAATCCGCCACGCGGTGCACCGCATCACGAAACCTTGCCAGCAACCCCAGCCTGAATGCCCGTTTTGCCGGTTCTGGATCATTCACCATAACGCCATCAAAAAAGGCGTCGATCGGTGCGCGCAATGAGGCGAGTGCCGCCATGGCGTCTTCAAATTTTTCGGCTTCGATCGCGGCCGCAGCCTTGGGCTCGGCGCTGTCGAGGGCGGTGAGAAGCGCTCGTTCTTCTGCGACCAGATCGGCTGGTGCTGCGGCATTGGGATCAACGCCTTCGGCCTGTTTCAATATGTTCGCCGCACGCTTGTAACCCGCAAGCAGGTTTGTGCCTTCGTCGGTGTCGACAAAGCCCTGCAACGCCTTCACCCGCGCGAGCAGGCGGACGAGATCGTCTTCCCCGCCAAGTGCGAATACCGCATCGATCAGGTCATGCCGAACGCCAGCCTCGCGCTGCTGGACTTTGAGGCGGTCTGCGAAGAAATCGAGAACGGCGCCTTCTCCGATTCCAAAGCGGAGACTGTTGGTCGTCACTATCTGAATGATTCCGATCGCTGCGCGACGCAGGGCGAACGGATCCTTGGATCCAGTGGGCTTTTCGTCAATCGCGAAGAAGCTTCGGACGGTATCCAGCTTATCCGCCAAACTCACCGCAACCGTTACCGGAGCGGTGGGTACATCGTCACCTTGCCCTACCGGCTTGTAATGGTCGCGCACCGCGTCGGCGACGGCATCGGCCTCGCCCTGCGCGCGGGCGTAATAGCCGCCCATGATGCCTTGCAGTTCGGGGAACTCGCCGACCATGCCAGTGACGAGATCGGCCTTGGCTAGGCGAGCTGCGCGTTCGGCATCATCGGCGCTTGCGCCTTTGACGATGCCTTGCTCGACCAGCCAGCGAGCAAGCTTCGCCAAGCGCTCAACCTTGTCGGCGACGGTGCCCAATTTCTCATGGAAGGTAATTTGCGACAGTTTCTTCGCCTGCTCATCGAGCGGGATCTTCAGGTCCTGCTCCCAGAAGAATTTGGCATCGCTCAATCGCGCCGCAAGCACCTTTTCATTGCCCGCAACAATCGCCGCGCCGCCATCGTTGGCGACGATATTGGCGGTGCATACAAAGGCGTTTGCGAGCTTGCCCGACTTGTCATGGCAGACGAAATATTTCTGGTTCACCCGCGCGGTCAGTTGGATGACTTCCTCCGGCACCTCAAGATAGGCCGGGTCGAACCGGCCGAGCATCGGCACCGGCCATTCGGTGAGGCCGCTATTTTCGTTCACCAGCCCTTCGTCGGGCACCAGCACCAGCCCGGCATCGGCGGCAGCCTTTTCCGCACCCGCACGGATGATCGCGCGGCGTTCTTCCTGATCGACAATCACATGGCAGGCGCGCAGTTTTTCGACATAATCGTCAGCGCCGCCGATGGTGATTTCGCCCGGATGGTGGAAACGGTGGCCGAGCGTCTGGTAGCCGCTCAAAATGCCATCAACCTCGCACGGCACGACATCCTGCCCGAACAGCGCGACAATGCCCTGCAACGGACGCACCCAGCGCAGCGATTCTGTCGAGATCGACGCCGCGCCCCAGCGTTGCGATTTGGGCCATGGGAAAGCGCGCACAATGGCCGGAATGGCCTGTGCCAGCACTTCGGATGTCGAACGGCCGGGTTTTTCAACCACGGCAAAATAAACACCGTCGCGTTCGACCAGTTGGTCCTGCGTCAGGCCGACCTTGCGCAGGAAGCCCTCCATCGCCTGCGGCGGGGCGCCGACCTTGGGCCCCTTGGTCTCTTCCGACACTGCCTCGGTTTCTTGCGGCAGGCCCTTGGCAATCAGCGCCAGTCGGCGAGGAGTTGCGTAGGTGACGATCTCGGCAGCCGCGAGGCGTGCCTTGTCGAGTTCGGCGGTGAACAGGCGCGCCAGATCCTCGCGCGCCTTATCCTGCATGCGCGCAGGGATTTCCTCGCTGCGCAGTTCAAGAAGGAAGTCGGTCATTCCGCCCACCCATTCTTGTGCATCCATGCCTCGCAGCTGCCCTTCGCCAAGTCACGCACGCGGCCGATATAGCTGGCGCGTTCCTGCACGCTGATCACGCCGCGCGCCTGCAAAAGGTTGAAGAGGTGGCTTGCCTCGATCGCCTGATCATAGGCGGCGAGCGGAACGCCCGCATCGATGCAGCGCTTGCACTCCGCCTCTGCATGCTGGAAGCCTTTGAAGAGCTGTTCGGTATCGGCAACCTCGAAATTATACTTCGAATGCTCGCGTTCATTCTCAAGGAAGACGTCGCCATAGGTGACACCCGCCGAGTTAAACTTCAGGTCATACACCCGGTCGACGCCCTGAATATACATCGCCAGGCGTTCGAGGCCGTAGGTCAGCTCGCCCGCAACCGGTTTGCAGTCAAACCCGCCAACCTGCTGGAAATAGGTGAACTGGGTCACTTCCATCCCGTCGCACCAGACTTCCCAGCCAAGGCCCCAAGCGCCGAGCGTGGGCGATTCCCAGTCATCCTCGACGAAGCGGATATCGTGCTTCAGCGGATCGATGCCGATTGCATCGAGCGAACCCAGATAGAGTTCCTGCAGGTTTGCAGGGCTGGGCTTCATGATCACCTGATATTGGTAATAATGCTGCAGCCGGTTCGGGTTCTCGCCATAGCGACCGTCGGTCGGGCGGCGCGACGGCTGGACATAGGCCGCATTCCATGGATTCGGACCAAGCGCGCGCAGCGTGGTCGCCGGGTGAAAGGTACCCGCGCCCATGCGCATGTCATAAGGTTGCAGGATGACGCAGCCCTGTTTGCCCCAATAATCATGGAGCGTCAGGATAAGGTCCTGGAAAGTTAGGGGCCCGGATTCAGACATGGTTCGCCCTTGGCGGATGGACGCCCCTAAATCAAGCATCTGTGCCGCAGCGCAGCAAAAGGCCTGCGCAAAGCCGCAGCCAAGCTGGTTTTTGTCAGGTTTTACATACAAAATGTCAGGGGTTGTTGACATTGTCAGCGAATCGCGACATGTAGTCATGGAAAGCTGACATATGGACAATAAAAGCTGACATGGAAAACCGATTGAGAGTGTTGCGTGCCGAGCGCCAATGGAGCCAGGCCGAGCTTGGCGAAAGGCTGGATGTCTCACGTCAGGCGGTGAACGCGATCGAAACGGGGAAATATGACCCCTCGCTTCCGCTCGCGTTCAAAATCGCCCGGCTGTTCGGCATGAAGATAGAGGAAATTTTCGACGATGGTTTCGATGGAGAACAAAATGACTGATCTTTCTCCCATGGATGATGCCCCAGCCGAGGGCAGTATCGGCCGCCCGATTGCCTGGATGGCGGCGGCAGGCCTTGCCACTGTATTCACTGCAGGTGCGATCGTCGGCGTGATTGCCGCCTCGAAGGAAGATGGCGGTGCATTATCGACAACCGCCATTGCCATTATCGCGGCGTTTGTCGCGATCATTGGTGGCCTGATCTATGCCCAATGGCGGCTTGCCCGCCGGATCGCGGCGAGCGGCGGAGCGATGACGCGGCGCGAGCGGCTGAACCGCAACATCATGATTGCCTGTGGCGTGATGGGCGGGTTAATCGGTTTGGTGCTCGCGATCACCAGTGACACGTTGACTGCTGATCCACTCACCGTCTTCAGCGAGGCACCCCTGCCCTTGGCGCTGGCCATTTTGCTGGCGCTATTCTGGGGTGCGGTCATGTCGGTCATCGCATGGTTCTGGCATACCCGCGCTATCGATGAACAGGAGGCGCACGCCTATCGCGATGGAGGCTATTATGCCGCCTATGCCTATCTGATCGCCGCCCCGACCTGGTGGTTCCTGTGGCGCGGCGGGATTTTGCCAGAGCCGAATGGCATAGCCATCTTCATTGGCTTTTCGTTAATCTGGAGCAGTGTCTGGTATTGGAAAAAATACCGCTGAACCTGAATTTCCCTTTCCCCCAACCTGACTGAAAACAAGGACCTAAAAATGAAGAAACTGCTTTTGAACAGCACCCTGCTTGCAATCACCCTCTCCCTTTCGGCCGTGGGCGGGCCGATTTCCTCCCCGGCGCTAGCCGCAGATACACCTGCGCCGGCCGCCGTACCCCCTGTCGATGTCGACCCTGCTTTATGGGTGGTGAAGGATGCCGACACGACGATCTATCTTTTCGGCACTGTGCACATTCTGAAACCCGGAATGGGCTGGTTCGACGAAGCGGTGAAGGACGCGTTCGACAAATCCGATCGTCTTGTGCTTGAAATCGTCGAGCCTGACCAGGCAACCACGCAGCAGCTGTTCGCCAAATATGGCCTCGACCAGAGCGGCAAGACGCTGACATCGAAGATGACCGAAGAGCAGAAGGCCACTTACACCAAGGCGATGGAAAAGGTCGGTCTGCCGGCAGCGGCATTCGAACCCTTCGATCCCTGGGCCGCAGCCGTGACCATGCAGGTCATGGGTCTGCAAAAGGGCGGTTATGATGTGAATAGCGGCGTCGAAACGCAGCTGACCGCAGCAGCAAAGGCATCGAAAAAGCCGATTGGCGCGGTCGAAACCATGGAACAGCAACTGCAGATTTTCGACTCGCTGTCGCAAGAAACGCAGGTCAAGTTCCTCGTGGAATCGGCGGCAATGGTCGACCAGATGACGAGCAGCATGGACAATATGGTGACGCTGTGGGCAAAGCCCGACCCCGATGGGCTGGCGCAAGTGATGAACCAGGGCCTGTCCGACCCCAAACTGCATTCGGCGCTTCTCACCAACCGCAACGCCAACTGGGCGGCTTGGATCAAACAGCAGCTTGAAAAGCCGGGCACCACCTTCATGGCCGTGGGTGCCGGCCACCTTGCAGGCAGCACCAGCGTGCAACACCTGCTATCGGCCTATGGCATCGAGGCACAGCGCGTCGAATATTGAGCATAGCCACAAAGTTGGATGGGGCGGGCCGCATAGCCTGCCCCATTTGTTTTGTGCGGGGCACCCAGCAATGGGCGTTGCGACTCTAACGCTTGCAATTGCGCGGATTTGCGCCTAATGGCGCGCGCTTGCCGTGATGGTCATCCCTGGAGGCGTGACGGCAAATATCGAACTTATTTGGAGAAATACTATGAGCGATCTGCTGACTTTGTCGGCTGAGCCGCGCGAACGGGCTGGCAAGGGAGCCTCCCGTGCATTGCGTCGCGAAGGCCGTGTACCTGCCGTAATCTATGGCGACAACAAGGACCCGGAAACCATCCATGTCGAGGAAAAAGCCCTCGTCAAGGCGTTGATGACCGGCCATTTCGGCAACTCGATTGTCGAAGTCACCGTCAACGGCAAGACCGAGCGTACCCTGCCCAAGGATGTGGCATTCCATCCGGTCACCGATCGCCCGATCCATGTGGACTTCATGCGTCTTTCGAAGAACGCGACCGTCCATGTCGACGTCCCCGTGTCGTTCACCAATGAAGACGCATCGCCCGGCCTGAAGCGCGGTGGCGTTCTCAACATCGTTCGCCACGAACTCGAACTGATCTGCGACGCCAATGCGATCCCCGACGAAATCGTCATCGACGTGACCGGTTTCGACGTGGGCGATTCGATCCATATCAGCCATGTTACGCTGCCGGCTGGTTCGAAGAGCGCGATCACCGACCGCGACTTCACCATCGCGACCGTTGTTGCTCCTTCGGGCCTGAAGAGCCAGGAAGGCGACACGACCAAGACCGAAGGCGAAGCTTGATTTGACGTGCAGCCCCTGCGAATGCGGGGGCTACAGTCGGACAAGGCCTGAACGGTTCAAAGCCAAGTGGCCCCCGCCTGTGCGGGGGCTTCGTTTTTTCAGGAAGGTGCGATGCAAATCTGGGCAGGCCTAGGCAATCCAGGACCGCAATATGCCATGCACCGGCACAATGTCGGCTTCATGGCGATAGATGCGCTTGCTGATCGCTATGACGCCCCGGCACCAGCCAAGAAATTCCAGGGATGGGTGCAGGAAACCCGCATCGGCGGTGACAAGATGATCCTGCTCAAACCCGGTACCTTTATGAATGAGAGTGGCCGCAGCATTCGTGCCGCGATGGATTTCTACAAGCTCTCGCCTGCCGACATCACCGTCTTTTATGACGAACTCGACCTTGCACCATTCAAGATCAAGGTGAAGCAAGGCGGGGGTGCCGCAGGGCACAATGGCATCCGCAGCACCATCGACCATATCGGCGCCGATTTCCGCCGCGTGCGGCTTGGCATCGGCCACCCTGGCCATAAAGACAAGGTAACCGGCCATGTCCTTGGCAATTTCGCCAAATCCGAAATCGACCCGCTGGCCGATATGCTGGGTGCGATTGCTGCCGAAGCCGACTGGCTCGCCAAAGGCGATGATGTGCGCTTCATGAGCGAGGTCGCGCTCCGGCTGCAGGACTGATCCAATGCAGCGTGTCCTGATTGTCGGGCCATGCGGTGCAGGCAAATCAACGCTCGCAGCACAATTGGGGCCGGCCCTCGATTTGCCACTATTTCATATGGACCAGCTCAACTGGAAACCCGGCTGGGTCGAAAGCAGCAAGGAAGAAATCCGCGAAAAGCTGGCCGCTATAACCGCACAGGAACGCTGGCTGATCGACGGCACTTATGGAGGCACGCTGGCGCCGCGGCTCGAACGCGCCAATACTGTGCTCTATCTCGATTACCCCATTCGACTGTGTGTCGCTCGGCTTTTGAAGCGGATCTGGACCCACAGGGGGCAATCGCGGCCTGACATGACCGAAGACTGCCCGGAACGGTTCGACCTTGGTTTCCTCTTCTACCTACTGCGCTGGAACAGCGGCCCCAAACACAGGCTGGAGGCTGCACTGAAAGGCCACGAGGCCAAGGTCATCCGATTTCACGATCCGATACAGTTGAAACGCTGGCTGGACTCGCAATCGGCGTGAATCCAGATATCTTAGCATTCGAAGGAGAGCCAAGATGTCCGACATGGAACGCCGCACTGTAATCAAAACCGCATTGGCCGCAGGCGCCGCCGCTGCCATTCCCTCCACCGCCTCCGCTTCAGACAAGCCACTCGCCGGCAAATCGATTCTGATCACCGGAGCCTCGTCCGGTTTCGGCTATCTGGGTGCGCTGCATTATGCGCGACTGGGGGCAAAGGTGATTGCCTCGATGCGCGGGCTGCCACGCAAGGAAGCCGATGAACTCAAGGCCGAGGCGGCGAAGGAAAAACTCGATATCCATATCATCCAGATCGACGTCACCTCGGATGAGCAGGTCGCCGATGGGGTTGAAGAAGCGGAGCGTATCGCTGGCGGGCCGCTCGATATCCTGATCAACAATGCCGGTGTCGGCTATGCCGGGCCGATCGAATTGCAGGATATGCAGGCAACTGCACTGATCTTTGACACCAATGTCTATGGCTCGCACCGCATGGCGCGCGCCGTGCTGCCCGGCATGCGCAAAGCGAAACGCGGGTTGATCTTCAACATTTCCTCGCAACTCGGTCGGGTGATCGTGCCCTCTGCCGGCCATTATTCTCCCACCAAATTCGCGTTGGAGGCGATGAGCGAAGCAATGGCCTATGAACTGGTGCCGCACAATGTTGACGTCTGCGTGATCCAGCCGGGCGGCTATCCGACCAAGGTTTGGGTGAACCGCAACCAATTGGCGAGCGAACTGAAATCAAGACTTACCGAAGATCAGGCTGCGGCCTATCCAGCACTGGTCAACTCCATGGGTAAGGAAGATGGCACCCGTAGAAGCGCCGATCCGATGGATGTACCCCGCGCCATCGCCGAAATCGCAGCCATGCCAGCCGGCACCCGTCCGCTGCGCCGTGCAGTGCATCCGGGCATGAAACCGCAGGAAGCAATCAACAAGGTATCTGCGGAAACGCAACTGGCCATGCTGGGCAATTCGCCATTCGGGCCCTGGGTGAAGGCGGTGCACGACTAGCCTGATCATTCCCCCTTGGGTGGCATGATCGGCGATCCATCCCTTGTCTGGGCGAGGACGATGACGCACATGTTGCGCCATTGCCGGTGGCTGCCGCAAGCGACGCCGGCATAGCGATATTGCGGCAAAAACAGCAGTTTGCGATGCCCGCGATCGGGTACGCCATCATCGACGACCAGTTGCTGGACGGCATTTTGCGCGCTCGTGTAGTTGTAAACGATCACCTCGCCGACATAGACATTGCCACCGCGGGCTTTGACACGCTGCCCGGGTCCCTTCCCGTTGGAATAGTGCCCAGTCTGACCGCTGGCCCCCTGCGCACGCACATGATCGGCGGCAGCGCGGGCCAATAGGTCGCTGGGCATCAGGGTATTGACCGCGCGCCTGCGGCGCAACTCGCGCGCTGCTTCAGAAACCGCTCTAGGACCTTCATGGGTTGTGAAGTCTGGGCCATCTCCCTCTCCCAACAGGATATCGCCATCGAAGCGGTCCCTCAAATCATCCAGTTCCCGCGCAAAGGCGCTCGGATTGCTTCGAAGGAAATTGACCTCTTCGAGTATGTCTGCCTCGACGCCACTGCGACCCGATAAGGGTGCAGCCATCATACCAAACATCGAAATTAGGAGGACTTTCGATTTGAATCCTGCTGTCATCTTGCCACCCGAGCGAATTTGTCTCCAGGCGCTGGCCTAGCAACACTTGCCTGAACGGCAGGCTACAAACAGTTGAACCATGGCAAGGCTGGCCTTTCGCGCCCACTACCGCTAAGGCGCGCGCAATTCATTCCCAACGAGGATTTTATGGGTTTCAAATGCGGTATTGTCGGGCTGCCCAATGTGGGCAAGTCCACCCTCTTCAACGCGCTGACCGAGACGCAGGCAGCGCAGGCGGCCAACTATCCCTTTTGCACCATCGAGCCCAATGTGGGCGCGGTGGCAGTGCCCGATCCGCGCCTGCATATAATCGCCAAAATTGGTGGCAGCGCCAAGGTTATCGAAACCCAACTGAGTTTTGTCGACATTGCCGGCCTGGTGCGCGGTGCCTCCAAGGGTGAAGGACTCGGCAACCAGTTCCTCGCCAATATCCGCGAAGTCGATGCCATCGTCCATGTGCTGCGTTGTTTCGAAAATGACGACATCCAGCATGTCGACAACAAGATCGATCCGATTTCGGATGCCGAAACGGTCGAGACCGAATTGATGCTCGCCGACCTCGAAAGCCTCGAGAAACGCGTGCCCGCCTTCCAGAAAAAGGCGACCGGCGGCGACAAGGAAGCGAAAATTGCGGCAGCCGTGCTGGGTCGCGCGCTCGACCTGTTGCGCGATGGCAAGCCTGCGCGCTTGCTGACACCCAACGATCCCGAAGAGGCGCGGATCTTCCAGCAAGCCCAATTGCTGACGTCAAAGCCTGTCCTCTATGTTTGCAATGTCGAGGAAGCCTCGGCTGCAAATGGCAATGCGCTTTCGGCCAAGGTGTTTGAAAAGGCGAAGGCTGAAGGTGCCGAGGCCGTTGTGGTTTCGGCGGCGATCGAAGCGGAAATCTCGACCATGCCGGCCGAAGATCGTGAGGTTTTCCTCGCTGACCTTGGGCTTGAAGAAACCGGCCTCGCCCGCGTGATCCGCGCCGGATACGAACTGCTCCACCTCATCACCTTCTTCACGGTCGGCCCCAAGGAAGCGCGTGCCTGGACGGTGTTCAAGGGTGCGAAGGCCCCGCAGGCCGCGGGCGTGATCCATAGCGATTTCGAGAAAGGCTTTATCCGCGCCGAGACGATGGCCTATGATGACTATGTCCAATATAATGGCGAGGCCGGCGCCAAGGAAGCGGGCAAGTGGCGGTCTGAAGGCAAGGAATATGAAGTCAAGGACGGCGACATAATGCTGTTCCGCTTCAACGTTTGATTTCGCTCAAGGACAATCCAGCGCGATAGCGACAAAAGCAACAGCATGAGCGAAGCCGATCCCAAATCCCGACCGCAATTGCCCTTTGACCGTATTGGCGGGCGCGAACCGATTGCGCGCATGGTGAACCGCTTTTACGACCTGATGGAAAGCGAGCCCGATTTCGCCGAGCTGCGTGCAATGCACGCGCCGGACCTGACACCGATGCGCGAATCGCTCACCGACTTCCTGATGGCTTGGATGGGCGGGCCGCGCGACTGGTTTGAAAAGCGCCCCGGTGCCTGCATCATGTCTGCCCATCGCGCGCTCGACGGCATGAATTTTGCGACCGCGACCCAATGGGTACTGGCGATGCAACAGGCGGCGAAGGAAACCATTCCGCACGATCCCGATTTTGCGGATTCGATGGTTTCGGCTTTTGCCAGCATGTCGAAGGGCATGGCCGCCAATGCGGGCAAGAAAGATGACCATTGAGGCTGACGCCTAGAGCGTGAATGCCTCGATGATCGGGCATGGCCCCTCATCACCATGCGCACAGGCATTGGCAAGGCCAACCAAGGATTTCTTCGCCTGTTGCAGACGGGCGATTTCCTCTTCAAGGGCAGTTATCCGCGCGCGCGCCAGTTGACGGACCCGCGCCCGGTCGCGTCCCTTGTCGAGCGCGAGCAACTCGGCAATTTCAGACAGCGTAAAGCCAGCCTGCTGCGCGGTTCGGATGAAGCGCAACTGCCGCACATCCGAATCGCCATAATGCCGGATGCCGGAATTGCGGCCCGCCCCAGCGGGAACATCGAGCAATTTCTTGCGTTGGTAAAAGCGAATAGTTTCAACGCCTACACCGCCTGCCTTCGCCAATTGTGATATGGTCAGCATTAGCCGCTTGACTCCGTACTATGGTACGGATGCTAGATAGGCGTGGCACGACCCAATTGAAAGGAAACAAGTCATGCCCTCCCCCGAACCGACGGCGATCTTGTATCGCATGGTGCTTCCCGATCATGTCTGCCCTTATGGCCTGAAGGCGCGACACCTTCTGCGCAGCAAGGGCTATGTTGTTGACGACCGACCGCTAACCACGCGCGCCGAAGTCGATGCCTTCAAGCAAAAGCATGGCGTTGCCACCACACCGCAAATATTCATCGATGGCGAGCGGATCGGGGGGCATGATGATCTGCGCCGCCATCTCGGCCTCAAAGTAGCCGACCCCAACAAGCCAACCTATCGCCCGGTACTCGCCGTGTTTGCGATTGCTGCGGCTCTTGCGCTCACGATAGAGATAGGAACTGGCCACGGGCTGGCTCCCGTGCCGATCGTCGAACGCTTCATCGCCTTGAGCATGGTCATTCTCGCGCTGCTCAAATTGCAGGATGTAGAGCGCTTTGCGACAATGTTCCTGAACTATGACCTGCTGGCCCGCAAATGGGTGCCCTATGGCCGCGTCTATCCCTTCGCAGAGGCTTTGGCAGGCATCTTGATGGTGGGGCATTTGCTGCCCTGGCTGTCGATCCCGATTGCACTCTTCATCGGCACCATCGGAATGGTTTCGGTGTTCAAGGCCGTTTATATCGACAAGCGCGAGTTGAAATGCGCCTGCGTCGGCGGCAACAGCAATGTTCCGCTTGGCTTTGTCTCGCTCACCGAAAATGTGATGATGGTGGCGATGGCGCTATGGATGGCCGCTCGCTTGCTGGCTTAAACGTCCTGGGCAGACAGGTGCCGGTAGATTGCGACGGTGAGGGAAACCATCAAAGTCGCAATCACCGCACCAAAGCCCGCATCAACCCCGGTTTCCACAAAAGGCACACCCTCTGGCCCGGCAAGCAACCGACACGCCAAACCGACGATCAGACCAATGATCATCGCGGTCAGGCTGGCGACCAGGGCGACGATCAAAGTCAGGAAAAACACCGACCATCCATTGCCCCGCGTCAAATCCCAAGCGCGGGAGAATGCACCGGAAAAGCCACGTTCCGTCTCCGCCACCACTATCGGGCCCAAGGGCGTAAGACGCCCAGACAGGTACATTCCGGGCAGGATGAATAACAAGAAGCCACCCAGCATGACTAAACCGCCACTGACCTGCACAAGGAAATAGAATGGCAGCAGGGCCAGCGCCTTGCCGAGCGCGGAGCCGACGGTCGATAGATCATTACGCGTCAGCAGCACATAGATCGCCACGGCCCCAAAAAATCCCAGCAGCCCTGTAGGCAGCAGAACCGGCCAATTTTCAAAATAGAAATCCTGGAATGCGAGGAGCATCTGGGCGGGCGTCGATGCCCCTTGCAGATCGGGTTGGCCGGCAAAAAGCCGCGCGATCCAGTCCGGCAGGAAAAGGAACAGGCCCGATATGGCACCCACGCCTTCGCGATGCGCATTCAATTGGGATTGGGTGGTTTTCCAGACGCTGGAATAATCGAGCTTGCGGTTCATGTGCCCTCCGGTGGTACGCATCGGTTAAAGGCTAGGTGCGGGGCTGGCAAGCGGCGCAGTGAGGCGCTAAGGGGCCATGCATGAAGGTCATGGGCGAAATCGACTGGGACGTCAGCGACGGGCAGGTGCCCTATCCCGAAGCACTGGCCCGGATGGAGGCGCGGCAAGCGGCGATCCACGAAGGCAGCGACCGCGAACTCATCTGGCTACTCGAACATCCACCGCTTTACACAGGTGGCACCAGCGCCGATCCTACCGAGCTTCTAAGCCAGCAATTCCCCGTATACGATACCGGGCGCGGCGGACGTTACACCTATCACGGGCCCGGACAGCGCGTAGGCTATGTGATGCTCGACCTTGCCAAACGGTGCAAGGATGTGCGCTGCTATGTCCATTCGATAGAGGGCTGGGTCATCAACGCGCTGTCACGCTTTGGTGTAGAAGCTCGACGGGCCGAAGGGCGCATCGGTATCTGGTGCGACAACCGCTTCGGCCAGGAAGCGAAGATAGGCGCGATCGGCGTGCGCGTGCGCCGCTGGGTCACCGCGCATGGCTTTGCAGTGAATGTAGCGCCCGATCTTTCCCATTTTGGCGGCATCGTGCCTTGCGGCATCGCCGAATATCCGGTCACGAGCCTTGCTGATCTTGGAATTTCGGCCAGCCTGGCGGATTTCGATACAGCATTGGAAGCAACGCTGCCCGAATTCCTGAACGCGCTTGCAAAAGCCGGCGGCAATTGCGACCTAGGTTTGTAAATTGCATTCAATTGAGGGGTATTTATGCGTCGCGCTTTGATCCTGTTGGCAATCACCCTTCCCGCGCTGTCGGCATGCGGAGGGAATGATGCGGATAGCAAGGTTACCGAAACCCGCATGGACGATATCGACAGCATCGAGGGCACGATTAGCGACGAGATGGTTTCGACCGATGAATCGACCGAAATGGCCCCGGTAGAAGCAACCGCCGCCCCTGCGGCTGCAAAGACCGAAACGCCAGACAAAGCAGCGCCTGCCGACAAGGAAGCAGCTACGCCCGCGCCTGCCGCCGCCGAAGCCGAGTAAAATCTGCAATGCCGTCGCTTCTTGCCGAACCCTTGACGCTGCCCTGCGGCGCAACGCTGCCGAACCGTATCTCCAAGGCCGCCATGACCGAGGGCCTAGCCGACATTTACGGCCGCGCCACGGGCGAGCTTGACCGGCTCTATCTCGCATGGAGCGAAGGTGGTGCCGGGATGCTGCTTTCGGGAAATATCCATGTCGACGCCGACCATTTGGAGCGCCCCGGCAATGTGATTATCGACCGCGAGCCCGATGAGGATAGCAAGCGCGCCCTATCGCATTGGACCGCGGCGGCGACGCGCAATGGCAACCATTTCTGGGCGCAGATCAGCCATGCCGGTCGGCAAACGCAAAAGGCGGTCAATCCGCATCCCAAGGCACCATCGGCAGTGAAACTCGGCCTTCCCGGCGGTCAGTTCGGTGAACCGGTCGCCATGACCGAGGATGAAATCCTGAACGTCATCGGCCGCTTTGGCACTGCGGCCCGGGTGTGCAAGGAAGTCGGCTTTACCGGTGTGCAGATCCACGCGGCGCATGGTTACCTTTTTTCGCAATTCCTCAGTCCGCGCGCGAACCAGCGCGATGATCGTTGGGGCGGCAGCCTGGAAAACCGCGCGCGCATCCTGATGTTCACGGTGAACACTGTCCGCACGCTCGTCGGTGCGAACTTCCCGATTTCGGTGAAGCTCAACAGCGCCGATTTCCAGAAAGGCGGCTTTGCGTTCGAAGACAGCCTGCAAGTGGCCAAATGGCTGCAGGATGCCGGAGTCGACCTGATCGAAATTTCGGGCGGCACATATGAGCAGCCCAAGCTGCTCGGCATCGAAGGCATGGAAGAACCTGAGGAGCAGAATGTCGCTGCCTCAACCATGCAGCGTGAGGCCTATTTCGTCGACTTTGCAAAGGCGATGCGCAGCGAGGTCAAAATTCCGCTGATGGTAACGGGCGGTTTCCGCACGCGATCGGCCATGGAACAAGCGCTCAAGCAAGGCGCCGCCGACGTCATCGGGATTGGCCGCCCATTATGCTATTTCCCCGATGCGCCCAAGCGGCTGCTGGGCGGAATGGAAATGCTGCCGCGCAAGGAACAGGACCTCGCGCTCTTCCCACCTTCGCTCGAATGGCTGACCCGCTGGAAGATGTTCCGCGCAATTGATGGCTTTGCCTGCCAATACTGGTTCTACAGCCAGCTTTATGCGCTGGGCCGCACCGGTCGCCCCGCCACCGAAATGAGCGTGTTCCAAGCCTTTCGCGAAGTTGAAAGCACGCACAAGCGCTGGCTGAAAGAACGTCGGGCGGCTTTGAGGTAAAAGTCTACTCCCCTCCCGCAAGCGGGAGGAGAGAACCAAAACTCACATGCAATTGCTTCCCGTTCCCGCGATCAGGTCAACGCAGCGCCCGTCAATCTCATCCTTGGGCACTTGCAGGCCGATTAGGCTTGCCAAGGTCGGCATGATGTCTGCGGTTTCGATGCCGTTTGGCTGCTCATAGGGGGCAACGCCGGGCCACCAGAACAGGATCGGCACGCGGCGGTCATAGCCCCAGGGCGAGCCATGCGTCGCGACATAGCCGAAACTGGTGTTCGGGATCGGCGTGACATAGCGTTTGAGCGCCACATAGAAATCACCCGACCGTTCGGGATCGAAATTGGCGCGCACGCGCTCGATCAGGCTCCAATCTTCCGGCGGCCCTGACGGTGATGGCGTCGCAGCAATCTCTTCCTTGGTGAACACGGTTTCAACCTGTGGATGCGTGCGATAATGTTTGAGCGCCGCCTCCAAAACAGCGGGTCGTTTTTCCGCCGGGATCTTGGTTGAAAGATACATATCGCCAAATGGTGCGTCGCCCATGATTGCCGGTTCGGGCAGATCAAACGCCTTGGCGAGCACTGGCCCCACGCCCTGCGGCATCAGTTTGATATCGGCGCGCTCAGCCGCGGGTAGCCCCTGGATGGCGTTACGCTCGGGCAGGTCATGCCCGCCATGGTCTGCGGTGAGCATCACGACATAAGGGACCTTGCTCTTGTCGAGCGCGGCAAACATGCGGCCCAAGGTTGCATCAAGTGCGGCCATCTGGGTGCAGGTTTCCGCCCCGGCCGTTCCAAAGGTGTGGCCGATATAGTCGGTCGCCGAAAGGCTGATGGCGAGGACGTCGGTCACCGTGCCCTTGCCCAGTTTCTTCTCGCCAAATGCTGCCAATGCAAGGTCCATGGTCAGCGCATCAAATTCACCCGAAGCACGGAAGGCCCGCGCGTCACCAGCCTTGCGCTGCTGGAGCGTTCCCACCGTTGCATCCCCGCCAATGCTGACAGCGCGCGAGTGGCTGGTGCACATGGCAGGAAGCTTGGCTGGAGCAGGTTTGTCGATGGCCGCCTTGGCGCGGCTGTTAACGAGCGCCGCGCCCTTGGGAACCTCAGCTTCGCTGCCCGCATAGCTGCGGAAGGATTTGCCATCCCACCACATGGTGAGCGTGGTGTTGTGCCCACCCATCATCACTGCGCCGCGATCCTTGCCCGAAACCGCAATAACCTGCGACGCCGGGTTCACCGCGCGCATGCGATCACCCAAAGTCGGCACTTTCAGCAGTTTTGGCGAAACGGTGTAATCGCTGCTGTTGCTACCCTCGACGCTGGTGTCTTCCGAACAATAAACCCCATAATCAGGCTTGCCATTCTTGCCAGTGCGCGCGCGGGTCGGATCGAACCAGCTATTGGCGATGACCCCGGTGCGTGACGGGCGGCTGCCCGTGAGGATGGTCGAATGTCCGGGGCAGGTTTCGGTCGCTGCATGGCTTTGATAGCCATTGGGAAAGGCAATCCCGCCTGCCAGCCGTTTCAGACCGCCGTTGAAATCTTCGCGATATTCATTGAACAGGTCGGTCGAGAACTGATCGACCGAAATCGCGACGATCAGTTTGGGTTCCGGCACCTTGGGCGCATCCTGTTCGGCCATCGCCGGACTTGCGGCCAGCACCGCTGCGCCCAGCATCCATGCGGTAAACCTGTTCATCTTTCCCTCCTGAGACCTATACGCCAATTTCGGCGCGCAATGCCTTGCGATCGAGCTTGCCGATCATCGTTTTGGGCAGCGTGTCGCGGACGACCACCGCCAATACCCGTTCATGCTTGCCCAATTGGGGATTGAGCCAGTCGGCAAGTTCCTCCCCTGTAGCCGTTTGCCCATCGCTCAAGGTGACAAAGGCCTTGGGCCGCTCGCCCGAATAGGTGTCGGGTACGCCAATCACCAACGCCTCTTTCACCGCCGGATGCTGGTAGAGTATGTCCTCCACCTGGCTTGGGAACACCTTGAAACCACCCACTGCAATCATGTCTTTCAACCGGTCAACGATGAAGATGAAGCCGTCCTCGTCTATGGTGGCCACATCGCCGGTGCGCAGCCAACCGTCGACGAAAACCTCTTCGGTTGCATCCGGCTTGTTCCAATATCCGGCCATGATCTGCGGCCCTTTGGCAAGCAATTCGCCGGGCTCACCCTCGGGAGCATCCTTGTGCGGATCTTCCTTGTCGGCAAGCCGTACCCATGTGCCGGGAATGGGCTGCCCGATACTGCCGATCTTGTTCAGACCTTCGTAGGGGTTGCACGAAATCACACCCGAACTTTCAGTAAGGCCATAGCCTTCGATAACCACCGAACCACTGCGTTCCTCAAAACGGGATTTCAACTCCGCCGCCAAAGGAGCGCCGCCTGAAATGCATCCGCGCAGGCTGGAAAAATCGGTTCCCGCGATTGCCGGATTGTCGAGCAGCGCCTGGTACATGGTCGGCACGCCCGGAAGCGCGGTCACCTTGGTGCGGTTGATGGCGGCGAGCGCCGCCTTGGCTTCAAAACGTGGCAGCATCACGATTTCGCCGCCATTGTCGATCGTCCGGTTCAGCACCGTCGCGTTGGCGAACACATGGAAGAAGGGCAACACGCCCAGGATGCGATCCGTGGCATTTTCCTGCGGGTTGTTCACCCGGCTGTGCGGATCGAGCAGGTTTATCTGCCGTGCATTGGCGCTGATATTCTGGTGGGTCAGCATCGCACCCTTGGGTGTACCGGTCGTGCCGCCGGTATATTGCAACTGGGCGACATCCTTTTCAGGATCGCACGCGACAGGCTGGTTGGCACCATCATTGTCCAGCAACGTTGCAAATGCAGTGATGCGGCTGTCCTTGGGCACGTCGGCAATCTCTGTCCGTTTGAACAGGCGATAGGCCAACCCTTTCAGACGCGGCAGCGCCTCGGCAACATTACCGACAACCAGCTGCTTGAGGCTCGATTGGTTGAGTACCTTGATCGCGGTCGGCAACAGCGCCGCAGCAGAGACGGTCACCAATATCGACGTACCGCTGTCGGCCACCTGATGCGACAGTTCGTCGACGGTATAGAGCGGCGAGAAGTTGACAACCGTGGCACCTGCGGCGAGCGCGCCATAATAGGCGGCGATATAATGCGGCACATTGGGCAGGAACAGGCCGACATGGTCACCCTTGCCGATGCCTTGCAACTGCAGCCCACGGGCAAAACGGCGCACCTGCCCGGCCATTTCAGCATAGCTGAATTTACGGCCCATAAAGTCGGCGAGCGGGGCCTTTCCCTGCCGCTCGGCGGAACGGAAAAACATGTCGTGCACCGAAAGCGGCGGAAATGCCTGCTCCCATTTCGTCGGGTGCAGATAGTTCGAAACCCAAGGGGTCTTGACGGTCATAAAGCTCCTCTAGGCGGCGCTATACCAGCCCACCCCATCGAGCTTTTCCACCTTGGCCCGACCGGTCGCCACCAGATGCACAAGATGCGCATGCGATTCCCCCGCTGCAAGCCCGAATACGCTTTCGTCGATCGGCCTGTCGAAAAGCAAGGCGAAGGTATCTACAGCGCGCATCGGTTTTTCGCGCAATGCTTCTTCCAGCTTGTCGAGGCGATCGTGATGCCCCTCGGCGAGTTTGTCGAGCCGAACATGAACCCCGCGGAAAGGCGAACCATGCGCGGGCAGCACCAGCATGTCGCCGGGCAGCTTGCGGCGGAACTTGGCAATCGAATCGAGCCATTCCCCGAGCGGATCGGCGTCGGGTTCGCTATCCATGATCGAAACATTGCTGGTGATACGCGGCAATATCTGGTCGCCAGCGATGATCACACCATTGTGATGGTCCACAAGGCAGGTGTGCTCCGGCGTGTGGCCACCGCCTGTCATCGCCTCCCATACCCGGCCGCCGATGCGGACATGCTGTCCATCTTCGAGCCGGCGGTGCCCGGTGGGCAATTGCGAAACGGCGCGGGCAAAGCCTCCGAAGCCGCGCTTGCGCATATCTTCGACCTGCTGCTCGCTATAACCTTGGAAGCGACGACGATCGAGAATCTCCTTGGGCGGCTCGTCGCGTTGGTCGGCGGTCAGCATCCGCGCCATCAACCATTCGGTGCGGTTCATCCAAAGCTGCACCTTGCAGCGATTGGCGAGCCAGCCCGCGCAGCCGACATGGTCGGGGTGGAAATGCGTCACGAAAATACGCGTCATCCGTCGGTCGCGAAGGGCGCCCTCAAGCAGTTTCTTCCACTCTTCGATCACCACCGGCATGAACAGGCCGGTGTCGGCAATCGCAAAACCCTCGCCCTGCTCGTCGCGGTCGTCGAGCAGCCAGATGTTGATATGGTTGAGGTTTCCGGGAACCGGCATCCGCGTCCAGCCCATGTCAGGCGCGAGCGGATAGATTTCGCCATAGCCGGGCACATGTTCGCCCAGCGGATAGGTCAGCCCCTTGATTTCGATGGGTTCGAAGCCATGATCGGCAAGCGACATGTCATAGGCGGGCAGTGTTTCAGCAGTCATCACCGACTGCCTGCCCCATACGTCACCACAGCGCAATGGTGACGTTAGGGAAGGTCGTCGAGATTATTCGCCGGTCTTCTTGAACAGCGTTTCTGCAGTCAGTTCGACAGGGGCCTCTTCTTCGCCATGCAGCGCTTCTTCGGCGGCACGCTTGGCTTCGTCGCGCTCGTTGCGCAACTGTTCCAGCAGCGCTTCCTTGTCGCCGGCGAAGCGGGTGTCATCAGCGGCCTTGTCTTCGAGGCCGGCCTTCTTGGCGGCGCGTGCGACGATCGCGTCAAGTTCGCGCTGCGAGCAAAGTCCCAGCGTTACCGGGTCCTTCGGCTGGATTTCGCTGATGTTCCAGTGGCTGCGTTCGCGGATCGCCTGGATCGTGTTGCGCGTGGTGCCGATCAGCTTGCAAATCGCACCGTCCGAAATTTCGGGGTGGTTGCGCAGCAGCCATGCAATGCCATCGGGCTTGTCCTGACGCTTCGATACCGGGGTATAACGCGGGCCCTTGGTGCGGCGAACCTGCTCCGGACCCTTGCTGATCTTGAGCGAATAATCAGGATCGGCCTGGCCCTTTTCGATTTCTTCCATCGAAAGCTCGCCAGCGCGAACGGGATCGCGACCGGTATATTTGGTGCCGGTCATGTCGTCAGCCATTGCCTGCACCTCAAGGATGTGCAGACCGCAAAATTCGGCGATCTGCTGAAAGCTGAGCGCGGTGTTGTCGACCAGCCATGCTGCGGTCGCGTGCGGCATCAGGGGAACTAGTCCGTTCTGGGCCATGTCTGATTCTCCAATAAATAGGGCCGCCCCTTACCGGAGCGGCCTGAACATGGCTGCCGCTTAGGCCAAAGCCGCCCTTACGGCAAGCGACATTCGTGCGACACTGGTCGGATAACTCTGCATTCCTATGCAGGAAAGGCTTGACTGCCTTAAATGCGCACTTAACACTACGCATTGCCAAAGGTTTGAGGAGACCTTCGAAGACGCAATTTGATTTCATGACATCACAGTCTCGTAGCAATTAATGGAGGGAGAAGACCATGCGTAAGCTACATCTGATAAGTGCGACTGCGCTTGCCGTTTCGATGGCAATGCCAGCCTATGCACAAACCACACCACAAGCCGATGATGAGGACACCGGCTTCAGGGAAGAAATCGTTGTCACGGCACAGCGACAGGCACAAAGCCTGCAAGACGTTCCAATTGCCGTATCGGCATTTTCAACCGAAGCGCTGGAGCGACAGCAGATCGACAATCCGCAAGAATTGCAACTTGCACTGCCGAGCACGTCGATCACATACGGAAACTTCTCGGGCACCAACATCACCATTCGCGGCATCGGTTCGCCGGTGGTTGCAGCGTCTGGCGACGCAGGTGTCGCCATCCACTTCAACGATATGCCGTTGATCGGCAGTCGCATCTTCGATTCCGAATTTTATGATCTGGAACGCCTCGAAGTATTGCGCGGCCCTCAAGGGACTCTATTTGGACGCAACGCGACAGCGGGCGTTTTCAACATCATCACCGCCAAGCCGGATCTGAACGCATTTGCGGCCGCTGGCGAAGCCTCTTACGGAAAATATAACACGATACAGGCCAAGGGCATGGTCAATGTGCCGATCGGCGATATCGCCGGTGTCAGGCTGGCTGGCATGTACCTGAAACGCGACGGGTATACGAAGAATCTCAACACCGGAAATGACATTGACGGCCGAGATTATTATTCCGTTCGCGGTTCCTTCAAGCTGGAACCCAGCGATTCAACGAAATTCACCGTAACGGCCCAGTATTTTAAGGAAGACAGCAACCGCTCACGTGGTCAGAAACAGCTGTGCGCTACGGATGTCACTGCCATTCTCGGTTGCCGCCCCGACCAGGAAGCCTTTCAGGTCATCAATGGCGACTCTACGGCTGTCGGGACATTGGGAAGCCGTGAGTTCCTGACGATCGCAGGATTTGGTCCCTTGGCGGCTTTCGGACTGGGCAGTGTTTACGGAGACGATGGACACTCCTACGATACGGCGATCAATCCGACCAATGTTCGGCGAGTCGCAGTTGACTTCGAGCCCTTCTGGAAATCCGACCAGTTGACGATCAGTGCAGAACTGGAGCAGAGCTTCGGAGACCTGACGGCCACATTGACCGGTGGCTATTCTGAGAACGAATATTCATCCAGCCTTGATTATAACCTGACAACGACGCGCAGCCTCGCCAATAATCCTGGCCTAGTTGCATTGCGGGCCGCCGGTGCTGGCGGAAACCCCATTGCGCAAGCAATATTGAGGTCAGGTGCATTCCGAGGAAACCAGCTTTGCGCTTCAGCGTTTGACCCGTTGCATGCAGGCTCGATCGGCGGACGAGTGCAATCGTGCGCCGATAATACGACCGAGTTCGATTATTCCGGGGGCAAGAACAAACAATGGTCGATTGAAGGACGTCTGGCATCTGATTTTGATGGTCCCTTCAACTTCCTGTTGGGCGGTCTGTATCTTGAGAGCACAGGGCGAAATATTGATTATGCGGTCATGGCCTCTGGCTTCGACTACATGTCAACGTTCCTCGGTGTCGTCACAGCGCTGGGTGCCGGCCTTCCATCGCTGGACTACGCTTTGGCCCCGCCATTCTTTCACAGCAATACGGACAAAGCCCATTTGAAAACCTACGGTTTGTTCGGTGAGGTCTATTTTGACTTGGCTGACAATTTGAAGGTGACGGGTGGCCTGAGATACTCGAATGACAAAAAATATATTCGGGCTCGCCAGCCGTTCCTAAACGTACTCGTCCCTTATGGAACGACCGACGTTAATTCGATACTGGCAAACTTCGACGGAGACAGTTCGAAACCAGGACAACAGGAATTTGCCATACAATCTGGCACGTTCGACGAAATAACGGGACGCGTTGTTGTTGACTGGAAACCTGATGTCTCCTTCACGGACGACACACTGGTTTATGCAAGTTACACGCGTGGTTATAAGCCCGGTGGATTTAATCCGCCTTACGATCCAAACTTGTTCCCGCCCATTCCGTTGACATTCGACGGAGAGCTTATCGATGCTTTCGAAATCGGGACCAAAAACAGCTTCATTGGCGGTCATCTGCAGCTCAATGCAACCGGCTTCTATTACAAATATAATGGCTTTCAAGTCAGCCGGATCATCAACCGTACATCGTTCAATGACAATACGGACGCAACGATCTACGGGGTCGAACTGGAAGCAATCGTTAGACCGGTAAGGGAATTCACGGTCAATGCCAGCCTTTCCTATCTCAAAACCGAGATCGCCGACTTTAATACAGTAGACACGCGAAATCCTTCCAATGGACGTAGCGATGTGGTGATCATCAAGGATCTGCAAAGCGCTGCTAACTGCGTCGTTGCTCCCGCTGTCGCTGGAAGTGTTCCCATTGCCAACACGCTGGCGCTTGTAAACGGGTTCAATGCTGTTGCCGGAGGCGGCCTGATCAGGCCTGCAGTCCAGGTACCCGGAACAAACTCCTTTGGTGCCTTCTCACTTTGCGGCGCATTGGGCAGCTTCATTCGCGCCAATACTCCCGCAGGTACCTACCTGTTTGACGCGGGCGCGGGCGGTGGCTTCTTCCTGCCTGGCGGTGTGGAACGCAACCTGAAAGGTAATGAACTAGCCAACTCGCCAAACTTTAAATTCTCTGTTGGCGCTCAGTATGACATTAAAACCAACAGTGGCTGGACCATTACGCCGCGTGCAGACCTGTACTTCACGGGTAATGCATGGGGCAGCAATTTTAATACAATCCGCGATCGTATTAAGTCATATGAAATTGTCAGCACACAGCTGACTGTCTCTGGACCAGAAGACAAGTTTTATGCGCGGGCATTTGTATCGAACTTGTTCAACTCGCAGGCGATCACAGGCAAGTATATTACAGACCCGTCATCGGGCCTGTTCACAAATATCTACACGCTGGATCCGCGCACCTACGGCGTTGCGGTAGGTTTCCGGTTCTGACCTGAGCCGGTAGCGCAAACATCAAACCCCGGAGGAAACTCCGGGGTTTTTTGTTGCCTTCAGGCCAGCAATATAATCTTTCCGACAAAATCACCGCTTTCCATCAGCCGATGCGCGGCGGCGGCTTCGGTCAAAGGAAAGGACTGGGCCATTTCCGGCCGCAGTCGCCCCTCGACTACATCCGGCCAGACATTCCGGTAAATTTCCTGCGCCAGCAACGCCTTGAATGCGTTCGAACGCGGGCGCAGCGTCGATCCGGTCAACGTCAGGCGGCGGCTCATCACCTGCGCCATGTTGATTTCGGCAACCAGCCCGCCCTGCACCGCTATCGTCACATGCCGGCCATCTTCACGCAGGCATTTGAGGTTGCGGGGAACATAGCTACCCGCGACCATGTCGAGCACGAGATGCACCCCCTGCCCGTCGGTAATCTTGCTGACCTCTTCAACGAAATCGCTTGCTTTGTAATCAATCGCGTGGTCCGCACCGATTGAGAGAGCGGCTGCGCATTTATCCGCAGAACCGCAGGTCACAATCACCTTCAATCCGAACAGCTTGCCCAATTTGATGGCCATTGTGCCAATCCCGCTGGTGCCGCCATGAACAAGGATGGTCTCACCTTCGCGCGCATATCCGCGTTCGAATACATTGTGCCATACTGTCATCAGCGTTTCAGGAATGGCCGCGGCTTCCTCCATCGATAGCGACGGCGGCACCGCCCAGCACACGTCCGCACGGGCGATGCAATATTCGGCATAGCCTCCACCTGCTACCAACGCGCAAACCTTTTGCCCCATACGCTCAGTCGCAACGCCAGGGCCGATGGCGACGACCGTCCCCGATATTTCGAGCCCGGGTAGGTCGCTTGCACCCGGCGGCGCGGGATAAAGACCCATGCGCTGGACGACATCGGGGCGGTTCACCCCGGCGGCTGCAACCTTCACCAGCACTTCGCCTTCGCCCGGCACCGGCACCGGCCTTTGGCACGGCACAAGCACGTCTGGCCCACCGGGTGCGGAAATTTCTATCGCGGTCATCATGTCAGGCAAAGCCACGGCTACCCCCTTGGCCATTTCATTCGAAAAGCGGCGGCATATTGACAGCGGCGAAGGTCCAGTCAACACTCGCGCCATGGATATGGATGATAATTTGCCGCTACGCGGTTCCGATCCGCTGAAGCTGCTGCTACGCGAAGACCTTGATCCTTTGTCGATTGACGAGCTCAAGGAACGGATCGAGCTTCTGAAAGGCGAAATCGCACGGTGCGAAGCCAAGATCGGCGCGGCATCCAGCCATAGAAGCGCTGCCGATGCACTGTTCCGGAAAGGCTGAACGCCGTTCCGTTAAGCGTTTATCCGCAACATTTCGGCAACCATTTTCAGGAAAAATCGAAAACCGCCGCAAGTGCGGTTGAAAAGCGTCGTTAAAAGGGCGACATTGCATCTGCGGGGCAACCGGCGGTCGGGGGCGCTGCCACGGAGTTATCAAATGCCCAGTTTTGCTGAATCGCTTGAAGCCACGCTGCATAACGCATTGAAAAATGCGGCTGAGCGCGCGCATGAATATGCAACGCTGGAGCATTTGTTGCTGGCGCTAATCGACGATCCCGATGCATCCAAGGTGATGCAGGCATGCGGAGTCGACCTGGGTGAACTCAGCGATACGGTGATCCAGTATCTCGACAACGAACTCGAAAGCCTGAAGGTCGGTGGCAATGTTGATCCATCGCCTACCAGCGGCTTCCAGCGCGTGGTGCAGCGTGCCATCCTGCATGTGCAGAGTTCGGGCAAGGATGTCGTCACAGGTGCCAATGTGCTGGTGGCGCTTTTCTCGGAACGCGAGAGCTATGCCGTCTATTTCCTGCAACAACAGGATATGAGCCGCCTCGATGCCGTCAGCTATATCAGCCACGGCATCGGCAAGGATGGCAAGCTCGTCGAGCAGCGCCCAGTCGAAGGCACCGAAGAGCGCAAGGAAGAAGCCGCGGCCGATGGCAAGGACAAAAAGGGTAAGGAAGGTGCGCTTGAACAGTTCACCGTCAACCTCAACGAAAAGGCAAAGCAGGGTCGTATCGATCCGCTGATCGGCCGCAGCGAAGAGGTGGACCGCACGGTTCAGATCCTGTGCCGCCGTTCGAAGAACAACCCGCTTTATGTAGGCGAACCCGGCGTCGGGAAAACCGCAATTGCCGAAGGCCTTGCTCGCCGCATCGTCGAAAAGCAGGTGCCCGAAGTATTACTGCCGGCTGTCATCTACTCGCTCGATATGGGTGCGCTGCTAGCCGGCACGCGATATCGCGGTGATTTCGAAGAACGGTTGAAGGCAGTGGTTTCGGAACTTGAAAAGCTGCCGCACGCGATATTGTTCATCGATGAAATCCACACCGTAATCGGTGCGGGTGCCACCAGCGGCGGCGCAATGGATGCATCGAACCTGCTCAAGCCTGCTCTTTCGGGCGGAACAATTCGCTGCATTGGTTCAACAACTTACAAGGAGTTCCGCAACCATTTCGAAAAGGATCGTGCGCTGCTGCGTCGGTTCCAGAAGATCGACGTTAACGAACCGACCATCGACGATACGATCAAGATCCTCGCTGGCCTGCGCAGCGCGTTTGAAGAGCATCACAAGGTCAAATACACCCCCGATGCGTTGAAGGCTGCGGTCGAATTGTCGGCGCGCTACATCAACGACCGCAAGCTGCCGGACAAGGCCATCGACGTGATCGACGAGGTTGGGGCGATGCAGATGCTGGTGCCGCCGTCAAAGCGTCGCAAGCTGATTACGCCCAAGGAAATCGAGGCTGTGATCGCCACCATCGCGCGCATCCCGCCCAAAAATGTCTCGACCGATGATCGCGCCGCCCTCGGCAACCTTGAGGCGGACCTGAAGCGCGTCGTCTTCGGGCAGGACAAGGCCATCGAAGTGCTGTCCTCGGCGATCAAGCTCAGCCGTGCCGGCCTGCGCGATCCGGACAAGCCGATCGGCAACTACCTGTTCAGCGGACCCACCGGCGTCGGCAAGACCGAAGTTGCGCGCCAGTTGGCATCCATCCTCGGCATTCCGCTGAAGCGGTTCGACATGTCGGAATATATGGAACGGCATAGCGTTTCCCGCCTCATCGGTGCGCCTCCGGGTTATGTCGGGTTCGACCAAGGCGGTTTACTGACCGATGCGGTCGACCAAAACCCGCATTGCGTGCTGCTGCTCGATGAAATCGAAAAGGCGCATCCCGATCTGTTCAACATCCTGCTGCAAGTGATGGATAATGGCCGCCTGACCGATCATCACGGCAAGACGGTGGATTTCCGCAATGTCATCCTGATCATGACGACCAATGCCGGTGCCAGCGATATGGCGAAGGAAGGCATCGGTTTCGGCACCAATATCAGCAAGGAAGATGCAGGCGAGGAAGCGGTGAAAGCGATGTTCGCCCCCGAATTCCGCAACCGCCTCGATGCCACCGTGCCCTTTGGCTACCTGCCGCCAGAGGTTGTCGCGATGGTGGTCGACAAGTTCATCCTGCAGCTCGAGCTCCAGCTCGCGGACCAGAATGTCCATATCAAGCTCGACGACGAAGCTCGCTCCTGGCTCACCGAGCGTGGCTATGACAAGCTCTATGGTGCCCGCCCAATGGGCCGCGTGATCCAGGAAAAGATCAAGCAGCCGCTGGCCGACGAATTGCTGTTCGGCAAGCTGGTGAATGGCGGTGAGGTGGCGGTCCATATCAAGGACAACCAGCCGGTGTTCGAGGTGACTCCTGCGGCACCCAAGGCTGGAAAACCCAAAAAGCCGAAGAAGAAGGTCAAGACCGACTGAAGCCTTCGCAGCGGATAAGGACGGTAGGGCGCTAAAGCCGCCCTATCCCCCCGCCAACATATCCTGATTTGGCCTTTGCCGCGCCAAGGCGCATCTTGGCAGCATGGAAAAAGGCACAGTCTATCTGGTCGGCGCAGGCCCGGGTGATCCCGATTTGCTGACAGTCAAAGCCGCGCGGCTGATCGCCGCCGCGGATGTTGTCGTGCATGACGGGCTGGTCGACGATACGATATTGGCGCTCACACGCGCCGATGCGCGTTTGATTTCGGTCGCGAAGCAGCGCAGCCGCCACTCCGTTCCGCAGGAAGGCATCAACGCCATTCTGGTGCGCGAAGCGCTGGCAGGACATGCTGTCCTGCGCCTGAAGGGCGGCGATCCCTTCATCTTCGGGCGCGGCGGCGAAGAGGTCGATGCCTGCCGCGATGCGGGCGTTCCGGTTGAAGTCATTCCCGGAATCTCGGCGGCGGTTGCGGGTGGTGCGCAAACTCTCCTCCCCCTCACCCATCGCGATGCATCCAGCGCGGTCACCTTTGTCGCGGGGCAGTGCAAGGGATTGAGCGACCAGAATTGGGCAGGCCTCGCTGGCAAGGGCCGCACGCTTGTCATCTATATGGGCGTCGCGACTGCTGACGACATAAGCGAGAAATTGATTGCCGACGGGCTTTCCCCCGACACGCCCGTCGCCGTGCTGGAGCGTGTGGGCCGTAAAGACGGCCGCGCGCTCCGCACCATTTTAACCGACCTTGGCGGAATGATCGCGCGCGAAGCCGTCCGGTCGCCTGCCATCATTATTGTGGGTGATGTGGTGCTGATGTCCAATGCCGAAGACCGGCTGGCAGCACTTGCCCGTGAAGCGGAGTATCTTGCGTGAAATTGTTGACTGGAAATGATCTCGCCTCTGGCGCGGTGACTTGGTGGACCGGCAATGGCTGGTCGATCCATGTCGAGGATGCCGTCGATGTCGGCGAAAGCGGCGATGCAATCTTGCATGCCGAAGAAGGCGCGCGCCGCGTGAATGCGCCTTACATTATCGAAGCTGTTTCCACGCCGGAAGGCCCGCGCCCTGCGCACATCAAGGATCGTGTGCGCGCACTCGGTCCGACCGTCCGTCCCGACCTGACTTTGAAACCTGCCGACCCTGCTGCCGGCGATTGGGTGATTTGAAATGTATAAATATGACAATTACGATCAGGCGATCGTCGATGCACGCGTCGAGGAATTTCGCGATCAGGTGAAACGCCGTCTTGCCGGTGAAATCACCGAAGACCAGTTCAAGCCACTGCGGCTGATGAACGGCCTCTATCTGCAACTGCACGCCTATATGCTGCGCGTCGCCATCCCCTATGGCACACTCGACAGTCGCCAGATGCGGATGCTGGCGCATATCGCGCGCAAATATGACCGCGATTACGGCCATTTCACCACCCGCCAGAATATCCAATATAACTGGATCAAGCTGGAAGAATGCGCTGACCTACTCGCCGAACTGGCGTCGGTCGAAATGCACGCAATCCAGACCAGCGGCAATTGCATCCGCAACATCAGTTCTGACCAATATGCCGGTGCAGCCGCCGACGAAGTGGCCGATCCCCGCCCCTGGGCGGAGCTGTTGCGCCAGTGGAGCACCTTCCACCCCGAATTCAGCTACCTGCCGCGCAAGTTCAAGATTGCCGTCATCGCTGCCGATGAAGATCGTGCGGCAATGCGCCTCCACGATATCGGCATCCAGCTGGTCAATCGCGATGGTAAGTTGGGCGCTGCCTTCTATGTCGGCGGCGGCATGGGCCGCACGCCGATGATCGCGCCGCTGATCAAGGATTATGTGCCGATCGAGGATTTCCTCAGCTATGCCGAGGCCTGCCTGCGCGTCTACAACCGCTATGGCCGCCGCGACAATATCTACAAGGCGCGCATCAAGATCCTCGTCCACGAAATCGGTGCCGACGAATATCGCCGCCAGGTTGAGGAAGAATTCGCCCATGTGAAGACGCTGGGCATCGATCCGCCGGCTGCCGAACTGGAACGCATTGCCGCTTATTTCGCGCCACCAGCGTTCGAAGCTGGCCTCAGCGACGAAATAGAGCGCAGCGATCCCGATTTCGCGGTGTGGCTTGACCAGAATGTGAAGCCGCACAAGCAGGCGGGTTATGCCATCGTCAATATCAGCCTGAAGCCGATCGGCGGCATTCCGGGTGATGCCTCCTCGGCACAGATCGACGTGATGGCTGATCTTGCCGAGAAATACAGCTTTGACGAATTGCGCGTCACCCATGCGCAAAACATCGTGCTGCCGCATGTCGCCAAGCGCGATCTTTATGCCGTCTGGCAAGCGCTCAACGCGGCGGAACTGGCCAATGCCAATCTTGACCTGATCAGCGATATCATTGCCTGCCCGGGCCTCGATTATTGCAGCCTTGCCAATGCCCGTTCAATCCCGATCGCGCAAAAGATTGCGAAGCGCTTTGCCGATCCGGCGCGCCAGCGCGACCTGGGCGAACTGAAGCTCAAGATTTCGGGCTGCATCAATGCCTGCGGGCACCACCATGCGGGCCATATCGGCATTTTGGGCGTCGATCGCAAAGGCGTCGAAAACTACCAGCTCACGCTGGGTGGATCGGGCGCCGAAGATGTCTCGATCGGCAAGATCACCGGCCCCGGATTTGACGAGGACGGTATTGTCGATGCGGTCGAGCGCGCAACCGACAAATATAAGGAACTGCGCGAGCCCGGGGAACGCTTCGTCGATACCTATCGCCGCGTAGGCATGGAACCGTTCAAGGAGGCGATTTATGGTTGAGCATCATGCAGCTGAGGGCGAAGAGCCCGCCGTCACGCTCGACGCATTCCTTGACCAGTCGAATGCCACCGCAGTGCGCCTGGAGCCCGATGACGATGCGCGCGCGCTGATCCCGCATCTGGACCGGCTGGCGCTGATCGAAATTGCCTTCCCCAAATTCCGCGACGGTCGCGGCTACAGCTCCGCACGCATCCTGCGCGAAGCTGGGTATACGGGTGAACTGCGTGCGCAAGGCGATGTTCTGGTTGACCAGATCGCCTTCATGAAGCGTTGCGGCTTCGACAGCTTCTCACCCGAAGCCCCGTTGAACCAGGCCGATGTCGAAGCGGCCTTGTCGCGCTATGACCATGTCTATCAGGGCGCAGCCGATGCTGCCGTTCCCGTATGGAAATTGCGGCATGGCTGAGCAGATCGTCCGCACGCCCGACCGTATCGACGCCGCACCTCGCTATAGCGAGACGGATGCGATCCGCCTGAACCATATGTTCCGTGGGCGGGACACGGTCGAGATGCTGGAAATCCTGCTCAAGGAAAATATGCTGGGCGATGTTGCCATCGTATCGAGTTTCGGCGCGGAAAGCGCGATTTTGCTACACCTGATTGCGAGCATCGATCCAACGGTGCCGGTGCTATTCCTCGACACGGGCAAGCATTTTCCCGAAACGATTACCTATAAGGAAGAGCTGCGCCAGCAACTGGGGCTTCAAGATCTGCGCGATCTGAAGCCGGACGCAGATCTGTTGCAGCAGAAGGACGGCAATGGCCTGCGCTGGTCTTATGACCCCGATGGCTGCTGCGAAATCCGCAAGGTCTTGCCGTTGAAGCAGGCTCTGGCGGGTTTCGACGCGCAGTTCACCGGTCGCAAGGCATTCCAATCCTCGACGCGCAGCGCGCTGCCCCGTTTCGAGGTCGAAGATGGCCGACTGAAGGTCAATCCGCTCGCCGATTGGAGCAAGGAACGGCTCGACGCCTATATGGTGGAAAACAACCTTCCCGCGCACCCCTTGGTCGAACTTGGCTATCCGTCAATTGGCTGTTCGCCGTGCACCAGCAAGGTCGCACCGGGCGAAGACCCGCGCTCTGGTCGCTGGAAGGGTTGGGACAAGACCGAATGCGGCATCCACACCGCGGTGACGCCGCTCGATGATGATGGCGCCAACGATCCGGTATTTTGAATTGAACGTCGCCCCTGAGCTGACAGAGGCGACGTTCGATTATTGATTAGATTTCCCGATCACCGATCCGGATGTCATCCACGCGTCCGTCACTAACCGTGCAGACGAAATTGTCGTTGCCGATTTCACCCTCGATCCGCCAACCATCGCCTTCGCGCGTTACCGAAGCGATTTCATCCACGCGTCCGTTGTTGGTGCGTTCCGCTGCGTCGGTACAGGCACTGACCGCGCTGCCGACATCATCATTGCCGCGAAAGCTGGGTTCGGGTTCGCGATCATAATCAGCACTGCGCGGATATTCATCGTCGCTTCGGTTGCGACGATTCTTTTCCGCGGAATCTGCGACCGCTGCAATCGCAGCGATCAGGCCGATACCCAGGATCACATCGCCAGCATCGACATCAAGCCGGCGTTTGCGCCAATGGCGATGGTGATAGTCCGCCGCTTCGCCATAATAGGTCGTGCCGTCGATTGCTTTCACCGAAGTGGTGACGCCGGTTGCGGCGATAGCTGGAAGCGGCGTGGTCGCGACCATTGCCGACAGGCCAGCCGCCAAAGCTGCCTTGCTGAACTTGTTCATTTAAACCTCCTGCAAAAGGAGGGGATTCACCCCTGTTTGTTGCAAAGATGGGCGGCCCAGCCTGTCACCAAGCTGAACCACCCGTTGAATTTACGAAAGTTTGCGTGTCACCGATCAGCGCCAGCGATCCAGTCCGCGATAATCGACATCGACAACCCGTCCGCGCTCAACATAGCAGGTGAACCTGCCCTTGTCGTAGCCGCGATTATAATGGTTGCCATAGCCACGACCACGCCAGCCATCCTTCACAACGACATTGCCTTGGACGCGATAGCCGTAACGCGTGCGATCAATGTCGTAGATGCGGGTCACGTCGCTTCGGCTGTAACGGTTGCCCCAGTTTTCAACAGCGTTGACACACTGGCTGACTGCTGATCGGCTACCGCCATAGCGGTTGTTATAGCCATATCCGCGGTCATAACGGTCGCCATAGCGCCTGTCGTAGCGGTCGTCATAATAACCGCGATTATTGTACCCACGATCATCATCGGCACTTGCGATTACCGCGGCAAGTCCGCCAAGGATCACGGCACCGGCGATCACTTCGCCTGCGCTGATCCCATCATTGTCGCGATGATCGCGAGCTTGGGCGGGGGCGGCGGTGCTGACCAGGGCCGCAGCTGCGGCACCGGCGCTGAGCAGGCTCTTGGTCAAAATCTTCATCGTCATTCTCCTTTTCGGCGGCTGGATGATTCCCGCCGTCGAACAGGATTTATGCGATTCGAAATGATGCGTTGCTGAATCGACTTGTCAGCGATTGTTCAGAAAAAGACGCATTTTGATGAACAATCGTTCAAATGCGGGCTTCGCCCCACTCGATCCAGCTGAACGGTCGGGGTGATTTCGGCATATAGCCCTTGTCGCCCCCGCCAACCTTGAAACCTGCCGCTTCATAGGCCGAGGTGATGGGGCGGGTCAGGTGGCAATTGCCACCAATCCGCTTCCAGATCGGCTCAATCCGCCTTTGCCATTTGCGCACATCTTCGTCGGGAGCGCTGCCATGTTCGAGGAACAATATCTTGCCGCCCGGGCGCAGCACGCGGCGCATTTCGGCAAGCACCTGTTTCTGGTCATCGACCGAGCAGAGCGTGAAGGTACACAGCACAGTGTCGAAGCTCTCACTGGCAAAGGGTATTGCCTCCCCAACGCCGCCGCGAATGTCAGCTTCAATACCAATGGCCTGGGCGGCCTCGCGCGATCGATCGAGCAGACCTGCCGAAGGGTCAACACCCGAAAAGCTTTTGAGCCGCGCCGGATCGTAAAACGCCATGTTGATCCCGCCACCGCAGCCAAGTTCGAGCACGTCACCTTCTGCCTTGGGAACAATTCGGCTGCGCGCCTTCATGATCTGCGGCTGGGCGCAAGCGCAACCGATAAGCTTTGGAACCATGACCCGTTCCCACCAACCGGCGGGGCGGGGTTGCCATTCACTTTGCTGCGTCATCCTCCAACTCCAATCCTGTCCATTTGGCTAGAAAGCCATAAACGTCCGAATATTCCTCAATCAGCTTGTCTGTTGGTTTGCCAGACCCATGCCCTGCCCGCGTTTCGATGCGGATGATATGCGGTTTTGGCCCGGCGTTTGCTGCCTGAAGTGCAGCCGTATATTTGAAACTGTGGCCGGGCACGACGCGATCGTCGGTGTCCGCGGTGGTTACGATCATTGCCGGATATTCGACCCCGGACTTGATGTTGTGATAAGGCGAATAGCCGAGCAGATTGCGGAAATCGGTTTCCTTGTTCGGATAACCATAATCATCCACCCAATAACGACCAGCGGTGAAGCGGTCGAAACGCAGCATATCCATCACCCCCACGGCGGCATGGCCGGCCGCAAACAGATCAGGCCGCTGGTTCACCACCGCGCCGACCAGCAAACCGCCATTGGAGCGGCCTTCGATCGCCAGTTTGCCCTTGGCCGATATCCCTTGCTGGATCAGATACTCCCCCGCCGCGATAAAATCGTCGAACACATTCTGTTTGTTGAGCAGGCGTCCGGCATCATGCCACGCTTTTCCATATTCGCTGCCACCGCGGATATTGGCGAGTGCGAACACGCCGCCGGATTCAATCCACGCCATCCGCCGCGCATCGAATGTCGGTAATTGCGCGACGTTGAACCCGCCATAGGCGTAGAGCAAGGTCGGCGCACCTTTTGAAAGGTCGAGGTCCTTTTTGTGCACGATGAACATCGGCACCTTGGTGCCATCCTTCGATACGTAGAAATGTTGCTCGATCGCAATCGAGGCCGGATCGAAACTCAATTCCGGTCGGCCAAAAATGCTGCTTTTGCCGGTCAGGGAATTGAAGCGATAGATCGTGCTGGGCTGATTGAAGCTGGAAAAGGCGTAGAAGGTTTCGGGATCGCCGGGTTTGCCCGAAAAGCCGGAAGCAGTGCCAATCGAATTCAGGCTGATGGTTTGCAGCGGGGTGCCATCGAGTGCCGTCATCTCGGCAATCGACGTCGCGTTTTGCAGATAGGATAGCACCAGCCGGTCGCCGACAATCTGTGCACGCGCCAAAGGCTCGCTACGCTCGGGAACGACGTCTTTGAAAACAGGCTCCCCATCGCCCAGATCAACTCGGACGATTTTCAGCTTCGGCGCATCCTTGTTGGTGATGAACCACAATTGATTGCCAACACCTTCGACCAGCTGCCAGTCATGATCGAGCCCCGGAACCAGCGTACGCGGTTTCCACTGATCGATCGGCAATGTTTTGCCCTTGCCATTCGAAATCGGGATCAGGGTGATCTCATATTTCTCGTCGGTGCCTTTCGATGACGTAATCACCACCCAGCGATTATCATGCGTGACCTGCGCGCTATGGCCCAGCTTTGGTCTGTCCAGGGTTGCATAGATGGCGATGTCTTCAGCCTGACTTGTGCCGATGCGGTGGAAATAAAGCGTCTGGTTTTCGTTCAGAGCCTGAAATTCCTGCCCCTTCGCGGGTTCTGCAAAGCGCGAATAGAGGAACCCTTCATTCCCGACCCATGCGATATTGGTGAATTTCGCCCAGCGGATTTCATCCCCCAGTTGCGCGCCGGTCTTCACGTCAACAACCTTGATCGTCCGCCAATCCGAACCGCCGTCCTGTATTGCGTAGGCAAGCAGTTTGCCGTCGGGTGATGGCTCCCACTGGTCAAGGGCAGTCGCGGCATCTTTTGCCCAGGCATTGGGATCGATGAGGACGCGATCCTTACCCCTCAGCCCGTTGCGGTAATATAGCGGCGACTGGTTTTGCAGTCCGTCATTCTTGGTGAAGAAATACCGTCCGCCTGCCTTTTGCGGCAGTCCGTAACGCTGGTAATCGAACAGCGCTTTCATCCGCGCCTTGAGCGCATCACGACCAGGAAGGTTGGACAGGTAAGCACGGGAAACCTGGTTCTGTCCCGCCACCCATTCGGCCACCGCCGGATTGACGCGCACATCATCTTCAAGCCAGCGAAAGGGATCGGCAACTTTCACACCGAACTGTTCTTCGATCACATCAAGCTTGCGTGTTTCGGGATAGGACAGCGCGGTTGAGCCGCCTGCATGGGCAACAGTGGAAGCAGTCATGGCAAATATGCCCAACAGCAACGAAACACGCATGAAATCATCAACCTCTTTCACCCGGAACCAAGTTAGCTGAGCGTAAGGCGAACCAGCCGGGCTTGCCAATAATTTCTGTGCGATTTTGGCTGTTTGTTTAGGCCTTACCGAGGCGCTGTCCATCGACGTTCGGCGTGCACAATCATCGAAGAGAGGCAGATGCAGAAAAGCATGCCCTCCAAACCCGCCGAAAGCGCTTCGCTGAACGGTCCGAAACCAGCCTCCCCCAGTGCTGCACCCAAAGGCGCAAGCCTCAGCCCCGCCGCTTCGAATTGTTGGGTCAAGGCTTCGAGGCTGCCGCCAAGCAACTTGCCACCGGCAAGCGAAATCGCTGTCCCTGCGCCAAACCCGATCAGCGATGGCAATGCCAAACGGCTAAGGATGGAAGCAGACCCGCGGTGACGGCGTGCGACGGCAAGCGCCAATCCCGTAGCCGCGCCCAAAGCTGCGCCTTCCGAGGCACCAGTAAATTCAACTGGCGCTGCACCCAGCAGCAGGTTGAAGGCATCGACACCCAGCAGTTTGGCAAAGGCACCAACCGCCAACCCGCCTGCTGCCCCGCCGATAATTGGTCCTATCCAATCCCGCTGCACCCACTTGTCAGCAGTCGCTATGCCAAAACCGACCGCTGCAGCCCCAATTGTCGCCAAAATCATCGTCAGCAGCCACAGGACCAGCAGCGCCGACAATGCCCCGCCCCCGCTGGCGGCTCCCAATGCTGCAGCAAATCCATAGAGCAACCCGCCGATCACGCCGGCGATGGCACCGCCGGCCGTTCCAGCAAGACCGGTTACCAGAAAACGCTGCAACGCTGTGTAAGAAGCCGCGGTTTTGGGAACCTCGGTAGGGTGAAACTCGACCGCCGCGATGAAGCGATAGCCATGTTTGGGAACGGTTTCGATGAAGCGCGGGCTGGCGGCATCATCGTCCAGCGCCTTGCGCAACATCTTGATGCACTGGGTGAGCGCCTCGTCCGTCACCGGAATACCTTGCCACACTTCGTCGAGGAATCGATCCTTGGTGACCAGCGCGCCTGCATCGCGCACCAAGAGGTGCAAGGCATCGAGATATCTGCTGTTGAGTTCGACCGGCCGGCCATTTCGCGCCAGCAGACGGTTTTCGGGATGGAGCAGAAAATCGCCAAAGCGAAATGCGTCATTCGCCATTTTTCACCGATTGCTCACAACTTGCTCATGCCTTTGCGGCTCATGCTTCCTAATTGGCGTGCCTCAACCATTTAAGGGAACAAGGCAATGGAAAATGGACGAACGGCTTTGGAAAGGCCGAAGCGGAACCTGTGGCGTATCATCGGCTGGGGAACGGCAACCGCACTTGTGTTCGCGCCCGCTGTGGCCATGCAGTTCACGAGCGAAGTCAATTGGACGCCGAGCGATTTCGGTTTTGCAGCGATGCTGTTCGGCGCGCTCGGCCTCGGTATCGAACTCGCTGTGCGGATGACACCCGATCGCTTTTATCGTGCCGGCGCATTCTTCGCCCTGCTGTCGGCGTTCATGGTCTTTTGGGCCAATGGCGCTGTCGGCATGATCGGCAATGAGGATAATCCCATCAACTTGCTGTTCATTGGTGTTATCCTGATCGCGCTGGTGGGGGCGATAATGTCGCGATTTGGCAAGGACGGAATGGCGCTCGCAATGTTCACCGCAGGTACGGTTCAGGCGAGCATTGCGACGATCTTCGGCATCCTCGGCAGTGACTTTCGCGGCGGCGTATTTACGTTAGTGCTATCGAGCCTGTGGATCCTGTCGGGTGCTTTGTTCAAGGCGAGCCGCGCATAGACCATCGAAAAAGGGCGGCTCCAACCGGAACCGCCCTTTGAATTTCGTTTAAAGAGCTATCAAGCCGCTTCGTCGAGATCCGCTTCAACCGGGCCCGAGTCCTGGCCTTTGGCCGAAACATCGCGGTCTACCAGTTCGATGATCGCCATCGGCGATGCGTCCGACGCACGGTAGCCGGCCTTGATGATGCGGGTGTAGCCGCCATTGCGGTCAGCATAACGCTCTGCAAGCACGTCAAACAGCTTGGCAAGCTGCGCGTCGTCCATCAGGCGGCTCTGCGCGAGGCGGCGGTTCGAAAGACCACCCTTCTTGGCAAGCGTGATCAGCTTTTCGACATAGGGGCGAAGTTCCTTCGCCTTGGCAACGCCGGTGGTGATCTGTTCGTGCTTGATAAGCGAAGCCGCCATGTTGCGCAGCATCGCAATGCGATGGCTGCTGGTGCGGTTCAGTTTACGATGGCCTACTTTATGGCGCATGATCTTTTCCTTCGTTCGTTATGGACCCGTGTCAGGTAGTCCGTACCAGGCCGTTTTGCGGGTGGCCCATTGCCCGTTTTCCTCCCCGCGAACGGGGAGGAGAATTCAGGTTCAGCCCAGCAGTTCTTGTTCGAGCTTCTTGGCCATTTCTTCGATATTCTCAGGCGGCCAGCCCGGAATGTCCATGCCGAGGCGCAGGCCCATCGACGAGAGGACTTCCTTGATCTCGTTGAGCGACTTGCGGCCGAAGTTCGGCGTGCGCAGCATCTCGGCTTCGCTCTTCTGAACGAGGTCGCCGATATAGATGATGTTGTCGTTTTTGAGGCAGTTGGCCGAACGGACCGACAGTTCAAGCTCGTCGACCTTCTTGAGAAGGTAACGGTTGAGCTGGTTCGCGTCCGATTCCTCGCTCGAAGCCGGAGCGGCAGCAAGGCCGATCATCGGCGACGAAGCAGCCATCGACTCTTCGAAGTGGACGAAGACTTGCAGCTGGTCCTGAAGGATGCGGGCCGCATAAGCGACTGCGTCTTCCGGGGTAACCGTACCGTCAGTTTCAACGGTAAGGTTCAGCTTATCGAAGTCCAGTTCCTGACCGATACGCGCATTGTCGATCTTGTAAGCGACCTGGCGGACCGGCGAATAGAGCGAGTCGACCGGGATAAGGCCGATCGGCGCATCTGCGGGACGATTGGCAACAGCAGGCACATAACCTTTGCCGGTGTCGGCAGTGATTTCCATGTTCAGCGTTGCACCATCATCGAGGTGGCAGATGACCAGTTCCGGGTTCATCACCTGGATGTCACCGGTAACCGCGATGTCGCCAGCCTTTACGGTGGCGGGGCCGGTAGCCGAAAGCTGCATGCGCTTCGGGCCTTCGCCTTCCATCTTCAGGGCAACCTGCTTGATGTTGAGGACGATGTCGGTGACGTCTTCACGCACGCCGGCGAGCGACGAGAATTCGTGAAGGACATTTTCGATCTTGATCGAGGTGATCGCTGCACCCTGCAGCGACGAAAGCAGCACGCGACGCAGCGCGTTGCCGAGCGTAAGGCCAAAACCACGCTCGAGAGGTTCGGCGACGAAGGTTGCCTTGCGACGTGCGTCGCCAGCGGGCTTCACTTCGAGGCCCATGGGCTTTTTCAATTCCTGCCAGTTCTTCATGTTGACGGACATGGATTTCCCCTAGGTTGGGCGGGATCGGTGTATTGGTGCACCTTACCGAACCGCCTTGAAAATGAAGGACGCGGACCGACCGGCCCGCACCCTTGAAACGGCTTCAGACGCGGCGACGCTTCGAAGGACGCACGCCATTGTGCGGGATCGGCGTCACGTCGCGGATCGAGGTGATGGTGAAGCCGACAGCCTGCAGGGCGCGCAATGCGCTCTCGCGGCCCGAACCGGGACCCTTCACTTCGACTTCGAGCGTGCGAACGCCATGTTCCGCAGCCTTCTTGCCGGCGTCTTCTGCGGCTACCTGGGCGGCATAGGGAGTCGACTTGCGGCTGCCCTTGAAGCCCATCATGCCTGCCGACGACCAGCTGATGGCATTGCCCTGAGCGTCGGTGATGGTGATCATCGTGTTGTTGAAGCTGGCGTTGACGTGGGCAACACCTGCCGAGATATTCTTGCGTTCGCGCCGTTTGATGCGCTGTGGTTCGCGTGCCATTTTGCTCTATCCTGTCTGTATCTGGGAAAAGCTGCGGAGACCCGCGCTTACTTCTTCTTACCGGCGATGGGCTTCGCCTTGCCCTTGCGGGTGCGCGCATTGGTGTGCGTGCGCTGGCCGCGGACAGGAAGACCCTTACGATGACGCAGGCCGCGATAGCATGCGAGGTCCATCAAACGCTTGATGTTCATCGCAGTGTTACGGCGAAGGTCACCTTCGACGGTGTGGTCGGCGTCGATCGTTTCACGGATCTTCAGGACTTCGGCGTCCGAAAGATCCTGCACCCGGCGGGTGTGATCGATTCCCAGTTTGTCGGCAATTTCGACCGCCTTGGTGCGGCCAATGCCATGGATGTAGGTGAGCGCAATGATAACGCGCTTGTTTGTAGGTAGGTTAACCCCGGCAATACGTGCCAATTTCTTGCTCCTTGCTCCACAGGGTCCGGTTAGGAACCCTATCTCAACGCGAAAGTGATGGGCCGACAACGCAGAAAAAACCAGCGGGCGCAAAAAAGCGCTGCTGGTTTTACCAGTGTTTCGGATGCACTCCCTTTACGGTGAGTCGGAGCAGGTGTCAAGCCGCGCTCCGCCGTCGTCCTTCATGCTCAACCACTGCCCTTGGTGCGCGTCTTGCCGGCGACTGCATTGTCCTCGATGAACTGGATGATCTTGGTTGCGATATCCTTGTTCGTCGCCTTTTCGATGCCTTCAAGGCCAGGCGAGCTGTTCACTTCCATGATCACCGGGCCGTGGTTGGATCGCAGCATATCCACACCTGCGACATTGAGGCCTAGCGCCCGTGCCGCGCGAACCGCGGTCGAACGCTCTTCGGGAGTAATCTTGATGGCGCTCGCCGTTCCGCCGCGGTGCAGGTTTGACCGGAAGTCGCCTTCGGCACCCTGCCGTTCCATCGCCGCGACCACCTTGTTGCCGATGACGAATGCGCGGATGTCGCTGCCTTTCGCTTCCTTGATGAATTCCTGAACCAGGATGTTCACATTGGCCCCGCGAAACGCCTCAATCACCGAACGTGCGCTATTCTCGGTTTCGGCCAAGACCACTCCGATGCCCTGCGTTCCTTCGAGCAGCTTGATGACGACCGGCGCACCGCCGACCATCTGGATGACTTCACCCGTCTGGCGCGGATCATGGGCGAATGCCGTCACCGGCAGTCCCAGCCCCTTGCGCGCCAAAATCTGCAGGCTGCGCAGCTTGTCGCGTGAACGTCCGATCGCGACGCTTTCGTTGAGCGGCCAGATCTTCATCATCTCAAACTGGCGCAGCACAGCCAGCCCGTAAAAGGTAACCGACGCGCCGATGCGCGGGATTACCGCATCATAGCGCTTGATCTTTTCGCCCTGGTAGAACGCCTCTGGTCGGTGCGAGGTGATGTTCATCGTCACCCGCAGCGTGTTCAATATATCGATTTCATGCCCCCGCGCCCGTGCCGCTTCGGCAAGGCGTTGGTGCGAATAAAGCCCGGCGTTACGCGCGAGCATTGCGATCTTCATCTTTCCTCCGACGGTGCGGGCTTTCCCAGCACCCATTTACGTCCGCTGTTCACGACCAGCAGGCCGCGGCGCAATGCCCGTCGCCCAACAAGGACGGGAAAGGCCATCGACCGGCGGTTCGCCAGCGTCAGCTGTGATTTCCAGCATAATCTGCCGAGGCAGATTTGCGTTTCTATGACAAAGCGATGTTGCCGCTCTCCGTTCGAACTGCGCACCTGCCGCCGATCCACCAATGGGGCTTCGAAACGGCGAGGCTTGTCTCCCGGAAAAGGGCGAAACCAGAATTCAACCCATTCCTTGCCGTCTTTTTCAAACGGCCTGACACGGGTTGCATGGATTGACGAGGTAGCGGCACCCGTATCCATTTTCGCATGGATTGCGGCGAGCCCCAGCCCCGGCAAGTCGACCAGTTCGCACCAGCCGATTTCAGCCTTTGCACGCACCGGTTTTTTGCGCCGCAAGCGGGGCATAGCAGAAGGTGCGTGCATCGCGCGGTTTATTCTGGCTGTTCTGAACTTCCGGAGTCATCCGGCTCAACCTTTTCAGGTTCCCCCGCTTTCTCCGGTTCAATTTCGTTGACCGTTGCCTCAAGGTCGGTTGCCTTTTCCGGTTTCGTGGCATCGGCACCGTCTTCGCCCGCCGGCTTTGCGGCCGTATCATTGCCCACGACCTTGCCCAACGGCTTGATCAGCCGTTCAAACTGGTCGCGCAGCATTCCGTCCGCTGCGGGAGCAATGTCTGCAGTCTTGAAGCGCATATAGCCGCCGACAACATAGGAAAAGCTGATGCGGGTACCTGCACCATTCTTCAGCGGTTCCATGGCGATGGTCAGTGTTGCATTGACGGCCTCTGCCTGGAACGGGCCCAGTCCGCCGGTCATCCGCAAAACCTTCGCGGGTTGCGCGAATATCACCCGCATGTGTTCGACACTACCTTTGGTGACGAACTTGCCGTCCTTGTCCTTTTCCTGGAACAGTTCGCAGAAGCAGCCGCCTGCCTGCGGATCGATGTAGAAGCCTTCGGTGCTGCCAGACCAACTATGCGCCGGATTCCACCAGTCCTTCGGGGCAAGCAGGCGCTTCCAAACGTCCTCCGGTTTGGCCAGTACATCGGCGGCGTGGAGGGTGGAGAAGCCTTGCTCAGTCAGGGTCTTGACCTCTGCTTGTGCAGGAGCCGCGAACAGCGCCAGCGATGTGGCGCCCATTGCTATATATTTGATCATGCGCCTTGATAGCCGTGCAGTCCCCTGCTCCGCAATGCGGATTGCAATAGGGGCTGAGGCTTAGCCTAAAATAGCTGCGATTGCCTTAGTCACATCGTCGATATCGGCCATGCCATCAACCTTGCTTACCAATCCGCGCGCTTCATAGATCGGCAGGATCGGTTGGGTCTTGGCGCGATATTCGGCCATGCGGGTGCGCACGGTTTCTTCATTATCGTCCGGACGGCGCTTGAACTCGGTTGAACCGCATTTGTCGCAGACGCCATCCTTGGCGGGCTTCTTGAACGTGTCGTGATAACCTTCGCCGCAATTGGCGCAGGTGAAACGGCCCACAATGCGTTCGACCAGCTTGTCTTCGTCTACCGCCAGTTCGATCACATGGTGCAGCGTGCGGTTGCGCGCTTCCAATATGCCGTCGAGCGAGTGGGCCTGTGCCTCAGTGCGTGGATAGCCGTCAAAGATCACACCGGTTTCAGGGCCCAGTTGGTCAAGCGCTTCACCGATGATTCCGGAGACGATCTCGTCCGAAACCAGCTCGCCCGCATCCATCACAGCCTTGGCCTTGAGGCCGATTGGCGTACCAGCCTTCACCGCCGCGCGTAGCATATCACCGGTCGACAGCTGCACCATGCCGCGCGTGTCTACCAATATGCCTGCCTGCGTTCCCTTGCCGGCACCCGGAGGGCCGAGAAGAATGATGTTCAGCGTCTTGCTCACTTTGCCCCGTCCCTTGTTTTTATCGAGCCTGCCGGATCAACGTCCGCGGTTGCCCTTCAATTTGGCTTTCTTCAACAGGTCGCCATATTGGTGCGCCATCAAGTGGCCCTGGATCTGCGCGATCGTATCAACCGTCACGTTCACAAGGATCAACAGGCTGGTTCCGCCCAGTACGAAGAACTGGGTCTGGCCAGTCTGCCCCATCATGAAGTCCGGCAGCAAGCAGACCAGAGTGAGGTAAGCAGCGCCGAGCACCGTGATGCGCGTCAGCACATAATCGAGATAGTCCTGCGTGTTCTTGCCGGGGCGGATGCCCGGGATGAAACCACCGGCCTTTTTCAGATTCTCTGCGGTTTCTTCAGGGTTGAAGACAACCGCGGTGTAGAAGAAGCAGAAGAAAATGATGCCGAGGCCATAGAGCAGCAGGTAGACCGGCTGGCCGTGCTGCAGCCATTGCAGCAACTGGATGATGAAATCGCCGCTCGCGCTTTCGCCAGCGACCTGATTGCCGCCCAGCTGGCTGATGGTCACGGGCAACAGCAAAAGCGAGCTTGCAAAGATTGGCGGGATGACACCTGCGGTGTTGAGCTTGAGCGGCAGGTGGCTGCGATCAGCCTGCATCATGCCGCGCTGCGTTGCCCGCTTTGGATATTGCACCAACACCCGCCGCTGCGCCCTTTCGAAGAAGCAAATCAGCAGCGTAAGGCCGACAAACATCGCGATGAAGCCGACAACGATCACACCGCTGATCGAACCGGTACGGCCGCCTTCGAACAGGTTGGCGATAAGCCGCGGCATCTGCGCCACGATACCCGCCATGATGATCAGCGAAATACCGTTACCAATGCCGCGCGAGGTAATCTGTTCACCCAGCCACATCAGGAACAATGTGCCGCCGATCAGGCTGATGGTGGCGACAATGCGGAACATCAGGCCAGGTTCGACAACTGCCCGAATACCATTGGCCGCGGCCAGCGATTCAAGCCCTGCCGCAAGGAAATAGCCCTGCACCGCAGTCAGCAAGACCGTGCCATAGCGGGTATATTGGTTGAGCTTCTTACGCCCGCTTTCACCCTCTTTCTTGATCGCGGCGAGTGTTGGCGACAGCGAAGCGGCCAACTGAACCACGATCGACGCGGTGATGTAGGGCATCACGCCAAGCGCGATAAGGCTCATACGTTCCAGCGAACCGCCCGAGAAAGTGTTGAAGATATCAAGGACGCCGCCCGCAGCATTGTTCGCATATAGCGCAGCCTGCGCGATCGGATCGACGCCGGGCAGCGGAACGAAGCTGAGCAGGCGGAAGACGATCAAGGCGCCGATGGTGAACCAGATGCGGTTCTTCAAATCGGTCGCTTGGCCGAAATTCGAAAAATTGATGTTCGATGCCATCTTGTCGGCTCGCGATGCCATGCAGATACTTTCCCTTGATTCCCGATTGCTGCGCTAGCGGCTTGGTCGCGCGCAATCTACCCCGAATTCACAAATCGACGTTCCGGTTGTCGTAAAACACCAAACCCCGCAGCCCCTATCGGCCAAGGCCAATATCGGGATGCGGGGTCTGTTGCACAAGAGGACTATGCCTCTTTAATCACTTGGCCTTCTTGGCGCTGCCCTTCTTTTCGGCAGCTTTTTCGGCCGCCGGCTTCACGGTCAGGATCTCGACCTTTCCGCCAGCCTTTTCGACAGCTTCAACAGCAGCCTTCGACGCGCCAGCAACCGAAAGGTTGATCTTGGCAGTCAGCGTGCCCTTGGCGAGGATGCGTACGCCGTCCTTGCCGCCACGCGACAAGCCGGCAGCCTTCAACGCGGCCTGATCGATCACAGCCTTGGTGTCCAGCTTCTTCGCATCGATGAACTTCTGGATCATGCCCAAGTTCACTTCGGCATAATCCTTGGCGAAGATGTTGTTGAAGCCGCGCTTCGGAATACGCATGTGAAGCGGCATCTGGCCGCCTTCGAAGCCCTTTACGGCAACGCCCGAACGGCTCTTCTGACCCTTTTGGCCACGGCCAGAGGTCTTGCCTTTGCCCGAACCGATACCACGGCCAACGCGCATTTTGCGGTGACGTGCACCTGCATTGTCACGGATGTCATTAAGTTTCATGTCTTGCACTCGCTTTCGCTTTGTTTCGCGCACCTCTCCCGAAAATGGGAGAGGATTGTATTTTAGCCGATGACTTCGACCATGTGCCGCACGGAGCGGATCATGCCGCGCACTTCGGGGGTGTCTTCGAGTTCAACCACCTTGTGCATCTTGTCGAGGCCCAGACCCTGCAGCGTCTTGCGCTGAACGGCGGGGCGGCGGATCGGCGAACCGGTCTGCTTGATCTTGATTTTCGCCATGTCGAATTACTCCGTAATCGCTTCGGCGTCGGCTTCGGCAGTCTTGCTGCCACCGCGACCGAGAAGGTCGGCGATTTTCTTGCCGCGACGCTGCGCAACCGACTTCGGGCTGGTCTGGTCGACCAGGGCCGCGAAGGTTGCGCGGATCATGTTGTAGGGGTTCGAGGTGCCGATCGACTTGGTCACCACGTCAGCAACGCCAAGGCTTTCGAAAACGGCGCGCATCGGACCGCCGGCGATGATACCGGTACCCGGAGGAGCCGAGCGGACATAGACGTTACCCGCACCGAAACGGCCATTGCCGTCATGGTGCAGCGTGCGGCCTTCCTTCAGCGGAACGCGAACCATCTTTTTCTTGGCAGCAGCAGTTGCCTTGTTGATCGCCTCAGGCACTTCGCGTGCCTTGCCGTGACCGAAACCGACGCGGCCCTGGCCATCGCCGACAACGACGAGAGCTGCAAAGCCGAAGCGCTTACCGCCCTTTACGGTCTTCGAAACGCGGTTGATGTGAACCAGCTTCTCGATGAAGCCGTCATCTTCCTTTTCCTCACGGGGGCGGCGATCTTCGCGACGGCCACGGCCGCCACCTTCGCCACGGCCACGACCGCGACCACGACGACCACCTTCGGCTTCAGCTTCTACAGCTACGCCGTCGGTGACGATTTCTTCGTTGGTGTTGTTTTCGTCAGCCATTATCAGAACTCCAGCCCGCCTTCACGGGCAGCATCGGCCAGCGCCTTGACGCGACCATGGAACAGGAAACCACCACGGTCGAACACGACGCTGGTGACACCGGCTTTTTTCGCAGCTTCTGCAACGCGCTTGCCAACTTCGGCAGCGGCAGCAGAGGTCGAGCCATTCTTGGTTTTGACCGCCTTGTCGTTGGTCGAAGCCGAAGCCAGGGTCACGCCCTTGGAATCGTCGATGACCTGCGCATAGATATGGCGACCGGTGCGGTGAACCGAAAGACGGGGACGTCCAGCAACCTGCGCACGCAGTTTCGAACGAACGCGCTGGCGGCGCTTTTCAAAGAGAGACAGTTTAGCCATGGCTTATTTCTTCTTCCCTTCTTTGCGGAAGATATATTCGCCGCGATACTTGATGCCCTTGCCCTTATAGGGCTCCGGCTTGCGCCAGCGACGGATTTCGGCAGCAACCTGCCCAACCTTCTGCTTGTCGATGCCCGAGATTTCCACCGTGGTGTTATCCGGGGTCTTGATTTCGATGCCTTCCGGAACGTCGAAGTTCACGTCGTGGCTGTAGCCGAGCTGCAGCTTCAGGACCTTGCCCTGAGCGGTCGCACGATAGCCGACGCCGGTGATTTCGAGAACCTTGGTGAAACCTTCGGTCACACCGGTGACCAGGTTCTGTACCAGGGTACGCTGCATGCCCCAGAATGCGCGAGCTTCCTTGCTCTTGTTCGCGGGCTGCACCGAAACGCCTTCGTCCTTGATTTCATAGGAAATCAGTTCGCTCATCGGCATGCTGAGTTCGCCCTTCGGTCCTTTTACCGAAAGCGTGCCTTCACCGATGCTGGCAGTAACACCAGCCGGGATGGCAACGGGTTTCTTACCAATGCGGCTCATTAGAACACCTCCGCCAGGATTTCGCCGCCGACATTGGCTTCACGTGCTTCGGCGTCCGAGAGCACACCCTTCGGCGTGGAAACGATGGTGATGCCAAGGCCATTGCGAACGATGGGAAGCTCGGTGCTGCCCGAATAGACGCGGCGGCCGGGCTTCGAAACGCGTGCAACATGCTGGATCGCAGGCTGGCCTTCGAAATATTTCAGCTCGATGCGCAGGCCCTTGTGCTTGCCAAGGTCTTCTTCGCTGTAGCCACGGATATAGCCTTCGCGCTGCAGCACGTCGAGGACGCGGGCACGCAGCTTCGATGCGGGCGAAACGACAGAGTCTTTCTTCGCGCGCTGTCCGTTGCGGATGCGGGTGAGCATATCACCCAAAGGATCGGTCAATGCCATTTTCTCTATCCCTTACCAGCTCGATTTGGTCACGCCGGGGATCAGGCCCTTGTTGGCCAGATCGCGCAGCTGCACACGGCAGAGCCGGAATTTACGGTAATAGGCACGCGGACGGCCCGTGGTTTCGCAACGGTTGCGAACGCGGGTCGGGTTGCCATTGCGCGGGATCTCGGCCAGTTTCAGGCGCGCGATCAGGCGCTCGCTCTCGTCTTTCGACTCGTCGTTGGCAATTGCCTTCAGCCGGGCATATTGCCCTGCATATTTCTTGACGAGCTTCTTACGACGCTCATTCTTGTTGATCGAACTCAGTTTCGCCATGACTTAAGTTCTCGTCCTTTCTTGACGAGGAAGCACGCTTACGCGGCTTCCTTTTCCTCAGCTTGTTCTTGCGGGAAGGGGAAACCGAACAGGCGCAGAAGCTCACGAGCTTCGTCGTCGCTGTTCGCGGTGGTGGTGACGATCACGTCCATGCCGCGCACGGTATCGATCGCGTCATAGCTGATTTCCGGGAAAATGATCTGCTCTTTCAGACCCATGGCAAAGTTGCCACGGCCGTCGAAGCTGTTCGGGTTCAGGCCACGGAAGTCGCGGATGCGGGGCATCGCGATGGTGACGAGACGGTCCAGGAATTCGTACATGCGGGCACCGCGCAGCGTCACCTTGACGCCGATCGGCATGCCTTCACGCAGTTTGAAGCCTGCGATCGACTTGCGGGCACGCGTGATAACCGGCTGCTGGCCAGCGATCAGCTTCATTTCCTCAAGAGCGGTCGTAACCTTCTTTTTGTCCTGCGAGCCTTCACCCACACCCATGTTGAGCGTGATCTTTTCGATCTTGGGGATCGCCATGCGGTTCTTGTAGCCGAACTTTTCCGTCATCGCCTGGGCGATCACGTCTTCGTAACGGCTCTTCATGCGAGGCGTGTATTTGTCAGCCATCGATCTTCTCCCCGGACTTGACGGCAACACGTACCTTCTTGCCATCCTTGCCGGCTTCAATGCGAACGCGGGTTGCCTTGCCCGACTTGGGATCGGCCAAAGCTACGTTCGAGATGTGCAGCGGAGCTTCGAAACGATCGAGGCCGCCCTGCGGGTTTGCCTGGCTCGGCTTGCGGTGACGCACGGCAACATTGACGCCCGAAACGACGACTTTCGACGCCTTCGGATCGACGCGGGTGACTTCACCAGTCTTTCCCTTGTCCTTGCCGGCGAGCACGACAACCGTGTCGCCCTTTTTGATTTTCGCCATAGCCATGATTACAGCACCTCCGGTGCCAAGCTGATGATTTTCATGTGGTTCTTGGCGCGCAGTTCACGAACCACGGGGCCAAAGATACGGGTGCCGATCGGCTCCTTGTTGTTACCGATCAGAACGGCAGCGTTGGAGTCGAAGCGGATGACGGAACCGTCGGGACGACGGATGTCCTTGCGGGTGCGAACGATGACGGCCTTGTGGACGTCGCCCTTCTTCACCTTGCCGCGCGGCTGGGCTTCCTTGATCGACACCACGATGATGTCGCCAACGCCAGCGGTACGGCGCTTGGAACCGCCGAGAACCTTGATGCACTGGACGCGCTTGGCGCCGCTGTTGTCAGCCACATCGAGATTGGATTGCATCTGGATCATGGATCAACCCTCCGCGAGTTCGGCTGCAGCCTCGGGTGCAGCGCCGACGCGTTCCACCAGAGTCCAGGTCTTGTTCTTCGAAATCGGCGCACATTCCTGAATGCGAACCACTTCACCGGCTTTCGCGGTGTTGGCTTCATCATGCGCGTGATACTTCTTCGAACGACGGATGATCTTGCCGTAAAGCGGGTGCTTCACCTTGCGCTCAACGAGCACAACGACCGTCTTGTCGTTCTTGTCGGACACCACGGTGCCGGTAAGAATACGTTTAGGCATCGGTTGTGCTCCTTATGCCGATTGCTTCGCGGCGCTTGCACGCTCGCTCTGCAGGGTTTTGATGCGCGCGATGTCGCGGCGCACTTCGCGGATGCGGGCCGGCTTTTCCAGCTGGCCGGTAGCGCCCTGGAAGCGCAGGTTGAACTGTTCGCGCTTCAGCTCGCCGAGCTTGGTCGCCAGTTCATCGTCGCTCTTGACGCGGAAGTCTTCGGTCTTGCTCATCCTTCAGCTCCCAGATGCGAGGTGTCGCCGAGACGGGCAACAACCTTGGTCTTGATGGGCAGCTTCATCGCAGCGCGGCTGAAAGCCACGGCAGCGAGCTGGCCCGGAACGCCGTCGAGTTCGAACAGGATGCGGCCAGGCTTAACCTTGGCTGCCCAATATTCGACCGAACCTTTGCCCTTACCCTGACGGACTTCGGCAGGCTTCTTCGACACGGGAACGTCGGGGAACACGCGGATCCACAAACGTCCCTGACGCTTGATGTGACGGGTGATTGCACGACGTGCCGCTTCGATCTGGCGCGCGGTGATGCGTTCCGGCTCGAGGGCCTTGAGGCCGTAGGAACCGAAGTTCAGTTCGGTACCGCCCTTGGCATTGCCCGAGATGCGGCCTTTGAACTGCTTGCGGAACTTGGTTTTCTTAGGTTGCAACATGATGCTTGCCTATTCTCTATCAGCGGCGGTCAGACTGCGGGCGAACGCCCGAGGTCTGCGCTTCCATCATCAACCGGTCAGTCGCCATCGGGTCGTGGCCAAGGATTTCACCCTTGAAGATCCAGACCTTGATGCCGATGATGCCATAAGCGGTCAGCGCTTCGGCTTCGGCATAGTCGACATTGGCGCGCAGCGTGTGCAGCGGAACGCGGCCTTCGCGATACCATTCGGTGCGGGCGATTTCTGCACCGCCCAGACGGCCACCGCAGGTGATCTTGATGCCTTCTGCACCCAGACGCAGCGCCGACTGAACCGCACGCTTCATGGCGCGGCGGAAGGCGATACGACGGATCAGCTGGTCAGCAACACCCTGGGCAACGAGCTTGGCGTCGATTTCGGGCTTGCGGATTTCGACGATGTTGAGGCTGACGTCGGCATCGGTGTACTTGCCAATGGCTTTCTTCAGCTTCTCAATGTCGGCACCCTTCTTGCCGATGATCACGCCAGGGCGCGCCGCATAGATCGAAACGCGGCACAGCTTAGCCGGACGCTCGATCACCACCTTGGAGATCGCAGCCTGGGGCAGCGTCTTCATGATGAACTTGCGGATGTTGATGTCTTCCAGCAGCATGCGGCCATAGTCCGCACCTTCGGCGAACCAGCGGCTGTCCCAAGTGCGGTTGATCTGCAGGCGGAGGCCGATCGGATTGCTCTTCTGACCCATGATTAAGCCTCTTCTTCCTGTTCGCGAACGACAATGCGCAGGCGGCTGAACGGTTTCAGGATGCGGGTCGACTTGCCGCGGCCACGAGCGTGGAAACGCTTCATGGTCAGCGACTTGCCGACGCTGGCTTCGGCGACGACAAGGCTGTCGACGTCGAGATTGTGGTTGTTCTCGGCATTGGCGATTGCCGACGCCAGAACCTTCTTCGCATCGACAGCCATCGCCTTCTTCGAGAAGGTGAGGATGTTGAGCGCTTCTTCGACCTTGCGGCCGCGGATCAGCGCTGCGACGAGGTTCAGCTTCTGCGCGGAACCACGGATGGTGGTGCCGACAGCCAAAGCTTCCTTATCGCCGACGCGGCGGGGGGCTGCTTGCTTGGACATTAGCGTTTGCCCTTCTTGTCTGCGCCGTGACCATGATAGGTACGGGTGGGCGCGAACTCGCCCAGCTTGTGGCCGACCATGTCTTCATTGACAGAGACGGGCACGAACTTGTGGCCATTGTAGACGTTGAACGTCAGGCCGACGAACTGCGGCAGGATGGTTGAGCGACGCGACCAGGTCTTGATCGGGCCAGCCTTCGCACCAGCGTCCTGCGCGGTTTCTGCTTTTTTCAGCAGATACAGGTCGACAAACGGACCTTTCCAGACGGAACGAGCCATGACTTACCTCTTCTTCTTCGCATGACGCGACCGGATGATCATCTTGTCGGTCGACTTGTTGGAGCGGGTACGAGCACCCTTGGTCGGCTTGCCCCACGGAGTCACCGGATGGCGACCGCCCGAGGTGCGGCCTTCACCACCGCCGTGCGGGTGGTCGACCGGGTTCTTGGCAACACCGCGGGTCAGCGGGCGCTTGCCCTTCCAGCGGTTGCGGCCAGCCTTTGCCAGGGTCTGGTTCGAATTGTCCGGGTTCGACACGGCGCCAACGGTGCCCATGCAGCTGCCCAGGATATAACGCTGTTCACCCGAGTTCAGGCGAACGATGACCTTGCCACCATCACGACCGACGAGCTGCACATAGGTGCCTGCCGAACGGGCGATCTGGCCACCCTTGCCCGGCTTCATCTCGACATTGTGGCAGATGGTGCCAACCGGCATCTGCGACAGAAGCATCGCATTGCCCGGCTTTACGTCGGTCTTTTCGCCAGCAACGATTGTGTCACCAACATTCAGGCGCTGCGGCGCGAGGATGTAAGCGAGTTCGCCATCTTCATACTTCACAAGCGCGATGAACGCGGTGCGGTTCGGGTCATATTCCAGACGCTCGACAGTTGCCGGCATGTCCCACTTGCGGCGCTTGAAATCGACGATGCGATAACGCTGCTTGTGACCGCCGCCAATGCCGCGCGAAGTGACATGGCCCTTGTTGTTGCGTCCGCCGGTCTTCTTCTTGCCTTCGGTCAGCGCCTTGACGGGCTTACCCTTGAAAAGGCTCGAACGGTCGACGAGCACGAGGCCGCGACGCGCCGGGCTGGTTGGTTTGTAGCTCTTGAGTGCCATTTTCCTGCCCTTAGATACCGGTGGTGACGTCGATCGACTGGCCTTCAGCCAGGGTCACGACGGCCTTTTTGACGTCGGTGCGGGTGTAGGGCTTGCCCTTCCACCGCTTGGTCTTGCCTTTTTGCACCATGGTGTTGACGCCCTTTACCTTGACGTCGAACAGCGCCTCGACAGCCGCCTTGATCTGCGGCTTGGTCGCGGAGCCGGCCACCTTGAAAACAACGGCGTTGTTTTCAGAAAGCAGGGTTGCTTTCTCGGTGATGTGCGGCGCAACGATCACGTCATAATGACGGACGTCGATTGCTTCTTTCTTAGCCATTGAAACGGGCCTCCAGCTTTTCAACCGCGGCGCGGGTTAGGACCAGCGTTTCGTGCTTCAGAATGTCGTAGACGTTGGCGCCCACAGCGGGGAGCACATTGACGCCGACGAGATTTGCCGAAGCCTTGCGGAAATTGTCATTCACACCGCCAGCAACATCGGCACCGTCGATGACGAGGGCGGTCTTGCCAAAGCCGAGCTTGCTGAGCTGGCCAGCGAGCGCCTTGGTCTTGCCTTCCTTCATCTCGAGGTCTTCGAGGACGATGAGCGAGCCGGCCTTGGCCTTGCTCGACAACGCCATCTTCAGGCCGAGAGCGCGGATCTTCTTGTTGAGCGACGGGTTGAAGTCGCGCAGGCGGGCACCGTGAGCCTTACCACCACCGATGAAGATCGGCGCAGCGCGGTCGCCATGACGAGCCGTACCACCGCCCTTTTGGCGGCCGAACTTCTTGCCGGTGCGGGCAACGTCCGAACGCTCGCGGGTCGGACGAGCCGTGCCGCGTGCTTTTTCGCGCTGCCAGGTGACGACACGGTGCAGGATGTCTGCACGCGGTTCGAGACCGAAGACTTCGTCGTTCAGGTCGATATCGCCCTTTGCCTTGGCGTCGAGGGTTTGAACCTTGAGTTTCATGGCTTAGCCCTCCTTCTGCTCTTCGCCTGCTTCAGCGGCGGGAGCCTCTGCAACAGGGGTTTCGGCAGCAGCTTCAACAGCCGGGGTTTCAACCGCTTCAGTTGCTTCAACTGCGACGATTTCTTCTTCCACGACCGGAGCTTCATTGTCGTTGCGGATTGCACCCGGGAACGGAGCACCTTCCGGCGACGGAACCTTGACGGCGTCACGAACGAGCAACCAGCCATTCTTCGAACCAGGGACCGAGCCCTTGACGAAGATCAGGCCGCGCGTTGCATCGGTGCGGACGATTTCAAGATTTTGCTGCGTGCGCTGACGGTCACCCATGTGACCAGCCATCTTCTTGTTCTTAAAGACCTTGCCCGGATCCTGGCGGTTACCAGTCGAACCATGGGCACGGTGGGTGATCGATACACCGTGGGTGGCGCGCATACCGCCGAAGCCCCAACGCTTCATTGCGCCGGCAAAGCCCTTACCCTGGGTGTGACCGGTGATGTCCACCAGCTGGCCAGCCACGAAATGGTCTGCAGAGATTGCAGCGCCAACCGGAAGCAGGCCGTCTTCGTTATCAACGCGGAATTCAGCGACGCGAGCCTTGGGCTCGACCTGTGCCTTGGCGAATTCGCCACGTTGCGGTTTGTTTACATTTTTCGCCTTGCGGGCGCCGGCACCGAGGCGGACAGCAAAATAGCCATCCTTCTCTTCGCGGCGAGCACCGACCACCTGGCAGCCTTCGAGCGCCAGAACGGTAACGGGAATGTGGCGGCCATCTTCAGCGAAGAGGCGCATCATGCCCATCTTTTTAGCGATCACGCCAGTACGCATGACCTTAGTCTCCTACAGAGGCCGAACGGACCCATTCCGCCCGGCATGCCAGCCCAAATTTTTGATGCATCGCCCCGTCCGGGCTGAACCCTTCCCGAAGGAAGGAAGACGGGGGACGCAGCCACGCCAGATTGGCGTGCGGTATCCCGATGTCCTGCAACCCGCCCCTGAAGGCAGGTCGCCTAAGCTCAAGCGAGCTTGATCTGAACGTCTACACCAGCAGCAAGGTCTAGCTTCATCAGAGCGTCGACGGTCTGCGGAGTGGGCTGCACGATGTCGAGCAGCCGCTTGTAAGTGCGCACCTCAAACTGCTCGCGCGACTTCTTGTCGATGTGCGGGCCACGGTTGACGGTGAACTTTTCGATACGGGTAGGCAGGGGGATCGGGCCACGGATGAGCGCGCCGGTGCGGCGTGCGGTGTCTGCGATATCGCCAGTCGCCTGATCGAGGACGCGATGGTCAAAAGCTTTCAGACGGATGCGAATATTCTGCGTTTCCATGGGTTTTCCCAATTCCTGTATCTACCAATATCAAAGAGCGAAAACAGCCTGCCCAACCCCCAAATGGAAGCCGGGACGGCTGTTCGTGAATTTCAATAAACCGCCCCGCCCGAATCAGTGACTCGGGCGGGATGCGCGGCCTATATTACTTAGTGATCTTGCTGACAACCCCCGAACCGACGGTGCGGCCGCCTTCGCGAATTGCGAAGCGGAGACCTTCGTCCATGGCGATCGGTGCGATCAGCTTGACCGAGAGAGCGATGTTGTCGCCCGGCATCACCATTTCGGTGCCCTCGGGAAGAATGACTTCGCCGGTGACGTCGGTGGTGCGGAAGTAGAACTGCGGACGATAGTTCGCAAAGAACGGGGTGTGACGGCCACCTTCATCCTTCGACAGAACGTAAACTTCTGCCGAGAATTCGGTGTGCGGCGTAACCGAACCGGGCTTCGCGAGAACCTGGCCGCGCTCAACTTCATCACGGCCAACGCCGCGGATCAGCGCACCAACGTTGTCGCCAGCTTCACCCTGGTCGAGCAGCTTGCGGAACATTTCAACGCCGGTAACGGTGGTCTTCTTGGTGTCCTTGATGCCGACGATTTCGACTTCTTCACCAACCTTGATGATACCGGTTTCGATACGGCCGGTAACAACGGTACCACGACCCGAGATCGAGAACACGTCCTCAACCGGCATCAGGAACGGCTTGTCGGTCGGACGCGGCGGCTGCGGAATGGCGGTGTCAACTGCGTCCATCAGTGCGATGATCGAGTTCTTGCCGATTTCGTCGTCGCGGCCTTCGAGAGCGGCAAGAGCCGAACCCGGAACGACGGGGATGCTGTCGCCGTCGAAGCCATAGCTCGAGAGCAGTTCGCGGATTTCGAGTTCAACGAGCTCAAGGATTTCCGGATCGTCGACCTGGTCAACCTTGTTCATGTAAACGACGAGCGCGGGAACGCCGACCTGACGAGCAAGCAGGATGTGCTCGCGGGTCTGCGGCATCGGGCCGTCAGCAGCGTTCACAACGAGGATCGCGCCGTCCATCTGGGCAGCACCAGTGATCATGTTCTTCACATAGTCAGCGTGGCCCGGGCAATCGACGTGTGCATAGTGACGCGAAGCGGTTTCATACTCGACGTGAGCGGTCGAGATGGTGATGCCACGCTCGCGCTCTTCCGGAGCCTTGTCGATGTTTGCGAAGTCAACAGCTTCACCGCCGTTGATTTCAGCCATGATCTTGGTGATCGCTGCGGTCAGCGTGGTCTTGCCGTGGTCGACGTGACCGATGGTGCCGATATTGCAGTGCGGTTTCGTCCGCTCAAACTTAGCTTTTGCCATTTTTCAAACCTTCTGTTTCGATTTGGATATTGATCAGTTGGGACGACGCCTGCTGAATCAGGCGCCGCCCTTAGTCCCTAATTGCCGGTCAAGCAAGCTTCTCTTTGACTTCCGCTGCGACGTTCGCCGGAACTTCGTCATAATGCGAGAAGTGCATCGAGTAGTTGGCACGTCCCTGCGTGAACGAGCGGAGCTGGTTCACATAGCCGAACATGTTGGCCAGCGGCACCATGGCTTCGACGACCTGTGCGTTTCCGCGGGTGTCGGTGCCCTGGATCATGCCACGACGCGAGTTCATGTCGCCGATGACGTCGCCCAGATATTCTTCGGGGGTGACGACTTCGACCTTCATGATCGGTTCGAGGAGCTTGATACCTGCCTTTTGCGCGGCTTCGCGCATACCGGCACGACCTGCGATTTCGAACGCCAGCGCCGACGAGTCGACGTCGTGATACGCACCGTCATAGAGTTCGATTTCAAAGTCGATGATCGGGAAGCCGATGAGCGAGCCGCTTTCGGCGGTTTCGCGCATGCCCTTTTCAACGGCAGGGATATATTCCTTCGGAATGTTACCGCCCTTGATCGAGTCGATGAAGGTGATGCCTGAGCCGCGTTCACCCGGAGTGATCTTGAACTTGATACGACCAAACTGACCCGAACCACCCGACTGTTTCTTGTGGGTGTAGTCGATGTCGACCGGACGGGCGATATATTCGCGATAGGCAACCTGCGGCGCACCGACATTGGCCTCTACCTTGAATTCGCGGCGCATACGATCGACGATGATGTCGAGGTGAAGCTCGCCCATGCCCTTGATGATCGTCTGGCCCGATTCATGATCGGTCGAGACGCGGAACGAGGGATCCTCAGCCGACAGGCGATTGAGCGCGATGCCCATCTTTTCCTGGTCCGCCTTGGTCTTGGGTTCAACCGACAGCTCGATAACCGGCTCGGGGAATTCCATACGCTCGAGGATGATCGGCTGGCGTTCCGAGCACAGCGTGTCACCGGTGGTGGTTTCCTTGAGGCCGGCAAGCGCCACGATGTCGCCTGCATAGGCTTCATCAATGTCTTCACGGCTGTTGGCATGCATCAAAAGCATGCGGCCAACCTTTTCCTTCTTGCCCTTCACCGAGTTCAGGTAGCTGCCCTTGTTGAGCGTGCCCGAATAGATGCGTGCGAAGGTGAGCGAGCCCACGAACGGGTCGTTCATGATCTTGAATGCCAGCGCTGCGAACGGCGCATCGTCTGCAGTCTTGCGGCTGTCGGCTTCTTCGGTGTCGGGGTTGATACCCTGAACGTCAGGAATGTCGAGCGGCGAAGGCAGGTAATCGACAACGGCGTCGAGAAGCGGCTGCACGCCCTTGTTCTTGAACGCCGAACCGCACAGGACGGGAACGAACGACTGGTTCAGCGTGCCCTTGCGGATCAGCGCCTTCAGCGTCGCAACGTCAGGCTCATTGCCTTCCAGATAGGCTTCCATCGCGGCATCGTCCTGCTCGACGGCAAGCTCGATCAGCTTTTCGCGATATTCGGCAGCCTTGTCAGCCAGATCTGCGGGTATTTCGACATATTCGAATTCCGCGCCGAGGCTTTCATCCTTCCAGATGATGCCGCGGTTGTGGACGAGGTCGACCAGACCCTTAAAATCGGCTTCCGCGCCGATGGGGAGGTACAATACCGCCGGCTTTGCACCCAGGCGATCGATGATCGTCTGCACGCAATAATAGAAGTTCGCACCGGTACGGTCGAGCTTGTTGATGAAGCACATACGGGGAACGCCATATTTGTCAGCCTGGCGCCACACGGTTTCCGACTGCGGCTCAACGCCGGCAACGCCGTCAAATGCAGCAACCGCACCGTCAAGGACGCGCAGCGAACGTTCGACTTCAATGGTGAAGTCAACGTGGCCCGGCGTGTCGATGATGTTCAGGCGATGCTCGGGGCCCTTGCCCTCTTCAGCCTTCCACAAGCAGGTGGTTGCTGCCGAGGTGATGGTGATCCCACGCTCCTGCTCCTGCTCCATCCAGTCCATGGTCGCGGCGCCGTCATGGACTTCGCCGATCTTGTAGGACTTGCCGGTGTAGTAAAGGATACGCTCGGTAGTCGTGGTCTTACCGGCATCGATGTGCGCCATGATGCCGAAATTGCGATATTTATCCAACGGATGGCTGCGTGCCATGGTCTTCACTCCAGTGAGAGGGCCCGTATGACCCTATAGTTGCGGGGGCCGGTCAGGAACCGGCCCCCTATATTCGCTTTATGACGCTATCGTTGCTTGGCCGAAGCCGATTACCAGCGATAGTGTGCGAAGGCGCGGTTCGCTTCCGCCATGCGGTGCGTGTCTTCGCGCTTCTTAACGGCGTTGCCACGGTTGTTGGCAGCGTCGAGCAATTCGCCCGACAAACGAGCCGCCATGGTGGTTTCGCTGCGATTGCGCGCAGCCGAAATCAGCCAACGGATGGCAAGAGCCTGCGCACGCTCGGGGCGGACTTCGCAAGGAACCTGATAAGTCGCACCACCAACGCGGCGGCTGCGGACTTCGATGCCCGGCTTCACATTGTTCAGCGCGTCATGGAAGAGCTGGACAGGGTCCTTCTTCGCACGGCTCTCGACGGTTTCGAGTGCGCCATAAACGATACGCTCTGCGACGGACTTTTTGCCGTCAAGCATCAGGTTGTTCATGAATTTGGAAAGAACGATATCACCGAACTTGGGATCGGGAAGGATAACGCGCTTTTCGGGACGACGACGACGTGACATTTCTCTGTTCTCCCGATCTTACTTAGGACGCTTTGCGCCGTACTTCGAACGCGACTGCTTGCGATCCTTGACGCCCTGGGTGTCGAGAACGCCGCGCAGGACGTGGTAACGAACACCGGGAAGGTCGCGAACACGGCCACCGCGGATAAGCACAACGCTGTGCTCCTGCAGGTTGTGGCCTTCGCCCGGGATGTAGGAAATGACTTCGCGCTGGTTGGTCAGACGGATCTTGGCAACCTTACGAAGCGCCGAGTTCGGCTTTTTCGGAGTCGTGGTATAAACACGGGTGCAGACACCGCGCTTTTGCGGGTTCTGATCCATTGCAGGGACCTTTGACTTGGCCTTCTGCGGGGTGCGGCCCTTACGGACCAGCTGGTTAATAGTCGGCATATCTTCACCTTAAAAAGACAAGCGGTTACTCCATATACACAAGCCGTTTTTGCGACGGAGGCTCAGCCTTTGATCCGCCCGGCCTGATACATGATGTTCAGCCTATGTAGATTTTCCCTGAAGCGTTGCGGGAATCGCAGTCCACCCCAAGGAAGGCGCGCCCTTAGCGGCAATGCATTTTTAGGTCAAGCGTGAAGCAAACCGCAGCGGCGTTGCTCAATCGCCATAATGCGCTGCAATGAAATTCGCCATCCGGGCCTGAGCCGTCCGGCTTTCCCGCAAGAAGAAGATCGGCCAGTCGTGCATCATCACTGCCTCTTCGATATACTCGATCGCAGGCAGCTTTTCTTTCAAGCGGCGTGCATCGGGAAGCAAGATGTCGTCCCCGCCACCGAAAGAAAGGATCGGCGGCAAACCATCCCAGTTTCCAAACAACGGGCTGACCCTTGGATCATCGAGCGGCAAATCTCTCGCATAGAGCCGCCCTGCTGCACGCGCGCCGTTAATCGTCAGCACGCAATCGCGCGGTTCGATTGCAGGCTGGTCAGGATGCGAAACCGATATGTCGAGCCATGGACAGATCAGGATCAGCGCCTTGGGAAGGATGCGGCCTTCATCGCGGGCCTGCTGCACAACCGCAGCGCAAAGCCCACCGCCGGCCGAATCGCCCCCCATGATGAAAGGACCTGCGCGGTCGGGCGTGAACTCGCGGTAAAAGTTCATGGCCCATGCAACAGCGTCTTTCGCTGACGCCTCGGGCGCAAGTGGATAGAGTGGCGCTGTGGTGACGATACCATGTTTATCGGCCATATGCGCCAGAAACTGCCAGTGGATATCGACCGCTGGGTATACATAGCCACCGCCATGCCAGTAGAGCAGCTGGCCTGTGGCTTTCCCATTCTTGGGAGCAAATCGGATGATTTTTCGCCCCTGGAATTCGCTTTCCCGAATGTCGACCCGTTTGCGCAACTTTGCACCCGGATATTGCTGCTCCGTCCGGCTCTGTTCGATGTTGTTGAGGAAATCGGGTCCATCCGAATAGCGTTTGCGCAACGAACCCGTCATCCGGAACAGCGACGCAATCAAACGCGCGGTCAAACTTGGCATGGCAACTCCCCCTTCCCCGATGCAGTTTAAACTGCCCAAAAGCGTGCAAAAGGCAAGCCCGCAATATTTGTACTGACAGGCTGGCTTTGCAGTGGACAGTTGCAGTGATAGAACATTCATATGTCAGGGGAATTGGACGCAGCCGGAACGGCAATCGAGGGGGCCTTGCTTGGTGCGGCGGTGGAACCAGCGCATGGGAATGCGCAGCCAGTGGGCGCGACAAACTGCCTGAATTGCGGTTCGGTTTTGAACGGTCAGTTTTGCTCCGCCTGCGGTCAAAAAGCGCATGTACACCGGACCTTATCAGCGATCTGGCACGACATCCTCCACTCGGTGCTGCATTTCGATGGCAAGATGTGGCGCACGCTTCCGATGCTGCTCTTCAAACCAGGTGAGCTAACGCGCCGCTATGTCCATGGAGAGCGCGCAAAATTCGTTTCGCCGATGGCGCTGTTCCTGTTTTCGATCTTCCTGATGTTCGCCGTGTTCAGCTTTACGGGTGGCCCCTTTTCGAACGCTGAAGGCAGCGTTCCAGACGCCGTGCAGCGCGATTTCAATTCAGAAGCAGCGAAACTCGACAAAGAAATTCGTGAAACCGAAGCAAAGCTGGCCGACGTCAAGATTCCGCCAGCAGCCAAACTGGGGTTGCAGGCAAAATTGAACGATTTGAAGTCGGATCGAAACGGAATAGCCTTCGCCCAAACCGGCAAGCCACTTTATCCCGACAACAACATTCGCAACAGCACCCCATCCGGTGCGAAGGTTTCGGTAATCGAAGGATCGGTCACGGGGATAGACTGGTTGGACAATGCTGTTCGCAAGGGCGGTGAAAAGATGGTCGCAAACCCAAGCCTCGCTTTCTACAAGCTGCAATCCAATGGATATAAATTCGCCTGGCTGCTGATCCCGCTGTCATTGCCTTTTGTGTGGCTGGCGACGTTGGGCGTACGTGGTCATCCATTTTACGACCACGCGGTGTTCACCACTTATTCGATTTCGTTCATGTGCCTGCTGTTCCTGATTTTCGCGATTTTGGGCAAGCTTGGTGTGTCCGAGAACGCTTTGGGGCTTGCATTCGTCCTGATACCGCCGCTGCACCTCTATAAACAGTTGCGCCACGCCTATTCGTTGACACGACCGGGGGCGCTGATCCGTTTAATTATCCTGTCATTCTTCATCTGGATGGTGCTGATATTGTTCGCTTCGATTCTGCTCTTCCTTGGTATGTTGGGATAACCGAATGACTGCTCCGATCGACCGCCGCCTTTTGCTCAAAACTGGCGCCTTCGGGCTGGGCGCGCTCAGCTTGCCTGGCGGCGCCATGGCGGCAATGCAGGCGGCGCTCACCAAGGGTTTCAGCCATGGCGTAGCTAGCGGTGAGCCCTCGCAAAATTCGATCCTATTGTGGACGCGTTTTGTGTCCGACCTTGCCGAAACCAGATTGAAGGCAGAAATCAGCGAAACCGCCACTTTCCGGAAAATCGTCGCGGGGGCAGAAGCCGTCGCTACGCCGGATCGCGACTATACTGCCAAAACCATCCTGCGCGGCCTGAAGCCGGGGCGCGCATACTATTACCGCTTCGTCGCGCCCGATGGCAGCATATCCCCCATCGGGCGCACACGAACGTTGCCGACCAAAGGTATCAAGCGGTACCGGATGGCAGTCTTCTCTTGCTCGAACATGCCTTTTGGCTGGTTCAACGCCTATGCGCATGCAGCCCAAACCGGCGACTTCGACATCGCTCTGCATTTGGGCGACTATATCTACGAATATCAGCGCGGCGATTACCCATCCGTAAAGGATGCGATAGCCGGACGTTTGATCGAGCCGGCCAATGAAATTGTAAGCCTGGCCGATTATCGTCTGCGCTACGCCAGCTATCGCGCTGACCCGGATTTGCAGGCGATCCACGCGCGCGCGCCGATGCTATGCATGTGGGATGACCATGAATTTGCCAATGATGCCTATGCAAATGGCGCACAAAATCATCAGGCCGATGAAGGCGATTGGCAGACGCGCAAAGCCGCGGCTGAGAAAGCTTGGCGCGAATGGATGCCCGTGCGCGATATCGACGATGGCAAGCGGTGGAGCAACTATCGCATCGGCGACCTCGCTGAAATCTTCATGACCGAAAGCCGCATCGGCGCACGATCCAAACCTGCCGAGTTGCAGATCCTCAGGGGCGTCGACGAAGCGGGCACATTGGCCGCAATCAAGGCGTTCACCCAAGGTGATTGGCAGTCGGCAGACCGCACTATGCTGGGCACAAGCCAGGAAGATTGGTTGAGCCGAGGATTCCAAAGCAGCAAGGCCAAGTGGAATATCTGGGCACAACAAACAATCATGGGCACGATCCTGCAGCCCGACGAGACAGTCAACTGGCTGGCGCCCGATGCTCCAGATTTTGCCAAAGCGCGCGTGCGACGCGGGGCGATGGCGGCGAAGGCAGGAATCCCGGCCAATCTCGATGCGTGGGACGGTTATCCGGCGGCACGTGCACGCTCGCTATCGGCTGCGCAGAATTCCAACGCCGATCTGGTCGTATTGACAGGCGACAGCCACAATGCCTGGGCTTTCGATTTGCAGCACGATGGCAAGGCCGCAGGCGTGGAACTGGCGGGCCAAAGCGTCAGTTCACCCGGCTTCGAAGCCTATTTCACAGGCGCGCCGCCAACGACCGTCGCCAAGGGCGTAGTCGAGCGCAACAACGGTCTGAAGTGGATGGATAGCAGCCGCCGAGGTTACATGCTGGTCGAACTGACTGCCGAACGCGCCACGAGTGAATGGCGCTTTGTCGAAACGGTGAAGGATCGCAAACCAAACCTCGCCGGCTTGCACCGGATGACGGCCCAGCACGGGACGCGGAAACTGGCTTAAGCCAGCTTAGCTGGCCTTCACCCGCCTCCACGGCCCCGTAATCGCCAGCGTCATCGTCGGCCACATCAGGTTGACGAACAGCGTCGATCCGTCGGGCGCAAAACAGGCGCCGGCAAATTCGGTCTGCACCCGGCTCTTGGCAAAGGTGTAGGCCTTGCCGGCGGGGGTGATACCGCGCAGGTGGTTGTCGGTGATATCGGTATATTGGTCTTCGCAGACCATCAGATGCCCCGTCGGCATCACGCATAGATTGTCACCATAGTTGTAAGCACCGCCATCGGTCGACTCATAGAACAGGTCAAGCTTGTCTGCTGCGCCCGCAACACCCGGCCGCAAGCGGAAAATCTGGCCAAATTTGGCCGCACCTCCATCAGTGCAGGTGAAGTAAAGCTCGCCATTGCCCCACCAGATACCCTCACCGCGCGCAAACAATGTGGCCCCCCTCGCCGCGCCGCGCTTTCGCAGATCATCTTCAGGCGCCTCCGGGTTGTCGAGCGGGATCCAGCGTGCAGAATAGGACTTGTCCCGAACAACCGTTGCTTCGCTCCAGTTCCGGCTATCGCCGATGCCATCGAGCACCAACGCCTCGAGCTTGCCTCCCTTGGCAAGCTCTCCCTTGGCATTGGGCAGGAAACGATAGAGCAGGCTGTCGTCGCGGTCTTCGGTCAGATAGGCAATGCCGGTCCGCGGATCGATACATGCCGCTTCATGATTGAAACGGCCCATCGCTTTGAGCGGCACTGGATTGACCAAGCCCATATGGCCCGATGGCACTTCGAAAATATAGCCATGATCCTTGCCTACGGTATCGCCGGCGCGGGTCACATTTTCCTCACAGGTGAGCCAGCTGCCCCATGGCGTAATCCCGCCTGCACAGTTGCGAAGCGTTCCAGAGAGGCTGAGCCACTGTTTCTCCACGCGCTGCGATTTTAGGTCATAAATCAGCGTCGTGGTTCCGCCCGGAAGCGGCATCCCATCCTTGCCGCGATCATAGGCGGCAAAATCATCAGCCACCTTGCCCGGAAATGGCCCGAAGCGACCATCGCGGATATTGAGTTCATGGTTACGAACCAGCGCGACCTTGCCCTTGCCTGCCGCAAACGCACCCATGCCATCGCCCGCGCTGGGGACAAGGAAACCATCATCCATGATGTTCCCGAAACGAGAGATCACGCGGTAGGAGAAGCCTTTGGGTAGATCGATCAAATTATTCGGATCGCGCACAAGCGCGCCATATCCGGGAACTTCGCTGCGGGCCTGTGGCGGTATCTGGCTATAGGCACGCGCCGCTATCCCGGCAAAAGCAATGCTTCCCAAACCGAAGTTAAACTGGCGGCGGCTGATTTGCATTCTGAGTCCTCTTGTCCTTTGCAATGATGTGCCGATGAACCGCAAAGATGACAAGATGGTTGCAGCTTGGTAGAGGCCCGCCGCATGACTGAAATCACCAAGCCCGTCCGCACCCGCGTAGCCCCCTCGCCCACCGGCGACCCGCATGTTGGCACCGCTTATATCGCGCTGATCAACTATTGCTTTGCCAAGAAGCATGGTGGGCAGTTCCTGCTGCGTATCGAGGACACTGATCAGGTGCGTTCGACGCGCGAATCCGAAGAAAAGATTCTCGATTCGCTCCGCTGGCTGGGCCTCAGCTGGGATGAAGGCCCCGATGTCGGCGGTCCACACGGCCCCTATCGCCAGTCGGAGCGCAGTGCGATCTATACCGAGCATTGCAACCGGCTGCTCAACGATGGCCACGCCTTCAAATGCTATTGCACGCCCGAAGAGCTGGCGAGCATGCGCGCGCAGCAGATGGCGGCAAAGCAGCCGCCGAAATATGATGGGCGCTGCGCAAAACTGACCCAAGCCGAATGCGCCGAGCGCGACGCCAAAGGCATGAGCCATGTCGTGCGCATGATGGTGCCCAATGAGGGCGTTTGCGTTGTGCAGGATACGCTGCGCGGGCCGATCGAGTTCGAATATTCGGTCGTCGACATGCAGGTGCTGATGAAGTCGGACGGCTTGCCGACCTATCACCTCGCCAATGTTGTGGACGATCACCTGATGGGCATCACCCATGTGATGCGCGGCGAGGAGTGGATTTCGTCGGCGCCCAAGCATCTGTTGCTGTATCAATATTTCGGCTGGGAGCCGCCGGTGCTCACGCACCTGCCATTGTTGCGCAATGCCGACCGGTCCAAGTTGTCAAAGCGCAAGAACCCGACGAGCATCCTATATTATCAACGCGCCGGATATCTGCCTGCGGCGATGCAAAATTTCCTCGGCCTGTTTATCAAGAGCGCGAGTGAAGAGGATGAAAAGACCTCTCTGCCGGAACTGATCGACGGGTTTGACGTCGCCAATATCTCGCTGGGCGGGCCAGTGTTCGACACCTCGAAATTGGACTGGCTCAACGGACGCTACATGCGTGAAGAGCTGACCACCGAACAATTCCTCGGCGAAGTGCGCAAATGGGCGCTCAATGACTCCTATCTGACGCCGATCGCAGAAATGGCGCAAAGCCGCATCGTGAAGTTGGGCGATCTGGGTGCGCTTGTAGCGCCCTTCTTCATGAACCGCATCGAAAGCCTGACGGCCGAAAAACTCCGCGACGGGGTGAAGATCGAACCCGACCAGCAACGTGCGGCCTATACGCTTGCCCTGCAACAGTTTGACGCGATGATCGAGTGGAACAAGGATGGCGTCGATGCCGCGCTGCGCAAGACAGCCGCTGCGCTTGAGATCAAACTGAAGGACATGATCCGCGCCTTCTACCTTGCCGTATTGGGCGCTCCACAGGGCGTTCCTTTGTTCGACGCAATCACCCATCTTGGCCGCGACATATTGCGCGAACGCCTGCGCCACGCGATGGAATTATTGGGTCCTGCCAGCAAAAAGGAAACCGAAGCTTGGACTGCAGCATTGGCCAAGGCTGAAGCAGCCGAATGACGGACAATATCGCCCTCCACCAAAGCTGGAAGGCGCCATTGCTGCCCGAATTTGAAGCCGATTACATGGCGCAATTGCGCGCCTTCCTTATCGCGGAAAAGGCATCGGGAAAGCATATTTTTCCGAAGGGCGGAGAATGGTTCCGGGCCATGGACCTGACGCCGCTCGACAAGGTGCGCGTCGTGATCCTGGGGCAGGATCCTTATCATGGCCCGGGACAAGCGCATGGGCTGTGCTTTAGCGTCAAACCCGGCGTCCGTCCGCCGCCGAGCCTGGTCAACATCTACAAGGAACTGCAGTCGGACTTAGGCATCGAACGGCCGCGCCATGGCTTCCTTGAACATTGGGCCAATCAGGGTGTGCTGTTGCTCAACAGCGTGCTCACGGTTGAAATGGCGAAAGCCGCGTCACACCAGGGCAAGGGGTGGGAACGCTTTACCGATGCGGTCATCCGGCTGGTGAATGCAAAGGACGATCCGGTCGTCTTCCTGCTTTGGGGCGCTTATGCGCAAAAGAAGGCGGCGTTTGTCGACACGTCCAAGCATCTGGTGCTCAAGGCTGCGCACCCCTCGCCTTTGTCCGCGCATAATGGCTTCCTTGGTTGCCGGCACTTTTCAAAGTGCAACGCCTTCCTTGAAAGCAAGGGTTTGGCGCCCATCGACTGGGCGCTCCCTGCGCTTTAGGCTTTATACATCCCGTCGAGGCGATCCTTGTAGCGATCACGGATCATGTGGCGGCGGATCTTCATGCTAGGCGTCATTTCGCCATTTTCGATCGTGAAGGGTTCATCGGCAAATTCGAACTGGCGGACCTTTTCGATCACCGACAGATCCTTGTTCACCCGATCGACAGCGGCGCGAACCGCTGCGCGAAATTGCGGATTATCCTGCAACTCGGCAAAGTCATATTTCATGCCTTGCTCGCGTGCCCAATCGAGCGCCCATTCGGGATCGGGGACAACCAGACCGACAATGTAAGGCCGCTTGTCGCCAGAAACCATCGCCTGTAGAATTTCGGGCTGCAGCGTCAGCATTCCCTCCACCTTTTGCGGTGCGACATTGTCGCCCTTGTCGTTGACGATGATGTCCTTCTTCCGGTCGGTAATCTTGATCCGGCCCTTTTCATCGAGATGCCCGATATCACCGGTGTGCAGCCAGCCGTCCTTGATCACGCGATCGGTTTCAGCTTCATTGCGCCAATAACCGAGCATGACGAGTTCGCCGCGCACAAGGATTTCGCCATCTTCCGCAATCTTGACCTCAACACCTTTCAGCGGCGGGCCGACTGTGTCCATCTTGAGGCCGATTTGCGGGCGGTTACAACTGACCACCGGGCCGCTTTCGGTCTGCCCATAGCCTTGCAGCAAAGTGATTCCGAGCGACTGGAAGAAGATACCGATATCGGGATTGAGCGGCGCACCGCCTGATACCATCGCCTTCATACGGCCACCAAAGCGGGCACGGATTTTCGGCAGCAGGGTCCGCGAAAGCAGCAGCTTCATCGGTGCATCGCGGAACCGCCCCTTGCCGCCATAGTCGCGCTCACCAATGCTCAGCGCCTTGTCGAGCAGGTAGGTCGGGAACTTGCCCTGCTTTTCGACATTCTTGATCATGCGCTGGCGCAGCACCTCAAACAGACGAGGCACGACGACCATGATCGTAGGCTGGGTTTCCTCGATATTGCTCGCGAGCTTCTCCAGCCCCTCCGAATAGTAAATCTCGGCACCCACGCCGATAGGCAGGAACTGCCCACCCGAATGCTCATAAGCGTGGCTCAATGGTAGGAAGGAGAGGAAGCGCTCATTATCGAGGCCGAAATCCTCACGCAGCACTTCGGCAGCACCGTCGACATTGCAGATAATCGATCCATGATGCAGCATCACGCCGCGTGGTGCGCCGCCGGTTCCGCTGGTGTAAATGATGCAGGCCAGTTCGTTCCTGCCGACCTTCGCCATTTCTTCCTTCAGCGCTGCGACATCGGCATCGGTGCCTTGCACCAGGTCGGCCCAATCATGGTGCTTCTGCTGGCCGCGCTGGCTTACTTTCAGCGGCTCCATGCCGATGACAAATTCGCATTCGGATGAACGGACCACGGCAGGCATCAATTGCTGCGCCAGCTTTGCAGTCGACACGATCACTGCGCGCGACTGGCTGTTGTCGAGTATGTGCTGGTGGTCGCGTTCGGTATTGGTGACATAAGTGGGCACGGTGACGCAACCTGCCGCCATGATACCAAGATCGGCGATGCACCATTCGGGCCGGTTTTCGGAAACCAGCATCACCCGGTCGCCTTTCTTCAAGCCCATGGCTTTCAGCGCTTTGGCCAATCCGGCCACGCGGCGCGCGGTTTCGGCCCAGCTGATGGTGCGCCACTCGTCGCCATGCTTATACCCCAGAAATGGCCGGTCGCCGCGCAGTTCCGCACGCGACAGGAACATGCTCACCAGGTTCGGAATCGATTCAAAATCGTTGAAGTTATCGTCCACCAATACTCTCCCGGGGGCGGCCCGTTTTCGGACTCGCTCTATACCAAACGCTAGCTTTCCGGTGCGGGCTAGGCAAGTTTGCTTCAGCCCACGCTGGCAGCTGGCGCTCCATCCTTGATTTGATTGCCGTCAATTACCGTCTGCTTACCCTTTTTGTCGACAGCGACTACATTGCCCTCGCTGCGCGGATCGGCTGCACCCGTCCATTGCCCATCGATAAGCTGCAAGCCATTTACCTTAGACCCTAGATCCTCAGGCTTCACAGGTTGGCCGAAATTGGCCAGTTGCTGTGCCATGGTGGCGAGTGTGGTATTCTCCTCAACCAGCAAAGCACCGCCGCCAAAATAGATATTCGGAAGCGCAATCGCTTCCTTGAGCGGGAGGCCGAAATCAAGCACGCCAACAAGCGTCTTGGTCACGTGCATGATGATGCGCTTACCACCGGCCGATCCGAGCGCGAGCACAGGCTTTCCTTCGCGGTTGAACACAATGGTTGGCGCCATGGATGACAAGGGGCGTTTCCCGCCTTCAACGCGGTTGGCAACCGGCGCGCCGTCTTTTTCCGGTGCGAAAGTGAAATCAGTGAGTTCGTTGTTGAGGAAGAAGCCCCCGGCAATCAATTGGCTGCCGAACGGTCCCTCAATGGTCGAGGTCATATTGGCGATGCTTCCCTTGGCGTCGACCGCGGAAAAGTGGGTGGTTCCTGCAACTTCGCCCGAAATCGCAGCAGTTCGCGGCATCGCCCCCGGGGGATTACCCGCCGGATAGTCTGCCCGCGCCTTTGATGGATCAATCAGGGCAGAGCGTTCGGCCAGATAGGCTTTGTCGATCAGTCCGGTGACCGGAACCTGCACAAAGGATGCATCGCCGAGATATTTTTCGCGATCGGCATAAGCGAGTTGCATCGCCTGACCGATCAGGAACCAAGACTTAGGATCATCCTTGCCGAGCGCCTTCATGTCGAAACGCTCGAGCGTTCCGAGAATCTGGATCACGGTGGTCGCGCCCGAGGATGGCGGTGCCATGCCGCAGATGACATACACGCGATAGGGCGCGCAAACGGCATTTTGTTCGACCGCTTTATAGGCGGCCAGATCGGCCAGCGTCATGTCGCCGGGGGCAACAACGCTTTTATTGACGGTATCGACGATGCTGTTTGCAATCGCACCCGTGTAAAAGGCATCGGGCCCTTTCTTGGCGATCAACCGCAAGGTCTTGGCAAGTTCGGGATTGCGCAGGGTCATCCCGGCCTTTGCGGGCTTTCCATCCACCCAGTAGATCGAACGTGCGGTTTCAAACTGCGGCCACAGGCGCTGGATCATCGCCAGTCGCGACTCCAGCGTGCGGTTGACGACAAAACCCTTGTCGGCAAGGCGAATGGCGGGCTTGAAAATCTCCGCCCATTTGAGCTTGCCCCATTTACGATGCGCCTCTGCCATCAGGCGGATATTGCCGGGAACACCCACAGATTTCCCGCCCGGAAACGCCTGCAGGAACGGAATGGGCTTGCCATTTGCATCGGTGAAACGCTGGGGCGTCGCAGCCGCAGGCGCGGTTTCGCGGCCATTGATCGTGCTGATTTTCCCGCCTTCGGCATCATAATGGACGAGGAAGCCGCCACCGCCGATACCGCTGGACTGCGGTTCAACGACTGTGAGTGCCAGCATCATCGCCATTGTCGCATCGGCAGCCGAGCCACCTTTCGCCAAAATCTCGGCCCCCGCAGCGGTAGCGCGAGGATCGGCCGAACTGGCAATGGCTTGGCTCCGCGCAGTGGCGGGCGACGATGCAACGGCAAAAAGGGCGACAGCAAAGAGGATCAATTTTCTCATCGTTAATCTCCGTAATCCCCGCACGCTGCTTGGCAAGGCATCAATCGACATCAACCCCGACTGCTTCGGAAATGTTGGCGAATCCATCCCGGCGTAGCAACTCGATCAAACCCTTGTTGATCCGTCGCGCCAGATATGGGCCTTCGTAAACGAGTGCGCTGTATAGCTGTACCAGCGACGCCCCGGCACGGATGCGGGCATAGGCATCTTCGGCTGAAGCAATGCCCCCCACCCCGATCAAACCGATGCGTCCACCGGTGGCCTTGCGAAAATCGGTCAGGCGCTGCTGTGCCAGCGATTTCAAGGGCGCGCCGGAGAGCCCACCGGCTTCGGTGGCATGCGATGATTGCAGCGGGGGTCGGGTGATAGTCGTATTGCTGATGATTAGAGCATCGATGCCACGTTCGATGGCAACGGCGGCAATATCATCTATGTCTGCGGGCTCCAGATCCGGAGCAACTTTCAGAAACAGCGGCGGACCGTCAGGTGCCACTGCCCGAACCCGCAGCAGCAAATCATCAAGTGCCGACTTATCCTGAAGCGCGCGCAAACCTGGTGTGTTGGGGGAGCTGATATTGACGGTCACATAATCCGCCAATGGCGCCAGACGGGCCATCGCTTTTTCATAATCGGCGATACGATCTTCGCTGTCCTTGTTGGCTCCTATGTTGATTCCAAGCGGCCCGACGCGATGCTGGCGCGCTATGGCTCCGATCCGGCTCGCAGCAGCCTCCATCCCTTCATTGTTGAAGCCCATGCGATTGATGACGGCACGATCTTCCACCAGCCGGAACAGCCGGGGCCGGGGGTTGCCGGCTTGCGGTAATGGTGTGACGGTGCCGATTTCAACAAAGCCGAAGCCGATGCCATAGGCTTTGGCGAAAATCTCGGCATTCTTGTCATAACCTGGCGCCAGCCCGACTGGCGAAGGAAAATGCAAACCTGCGAAATTGACGCTTAATTCCGGCGGGGATCGGCGGGCGGAACTTATGGGCAAAAGGCGCAACGCAGCGAGCGACAAACCATGTGCCGACTCGGCGTCGAAGGCGAACAGCAGCGGACGGGCCAAATTGTACATCACCGAGTCACTATGGCAGCCGCCGATGTAAACTTGCAATCGTTATAACGTCTTGTTTTGGCGCAGTTGGTCCAAAGCTTGGCCGAAAATGTCAAAAGTAACGTCATGTTATGACGATTCCATGCAAGAAAATGTCACCAAATTGGTGCATACCTCCCCTGCGACCCGAAGGGCTCGACGTCGTGAGACAAGAGTTCTTTACCTTTTAAGGCCTGCCTTCGGCAGGCCTTTTTTTTGCCCGCCATTGGTATATCATCCGGTCAGGACCATGACTGCGCAAATGATAGACCTTGCTTATGAGGCACCAGACAAGGCTCTGCAGCCATTGGTGTCGTCATTCTATCGCTTCGATTATCGGGGGGAAGCGCTCAACGAAGTCGAGCGCGCCGACCGCGCACAATTTCGGGTCACATTGAGCGGCGATGGATGGTACCGTTTTGGCGATAACGAAATCCCCTCTTATCCTGTCACCATAATCGGACCGACCACCAAACCGTTCCAATCGCTCTCCAAGGGGCCGATATGCGTTTTCGGTTGGGGAATGCTGCCCGCAGGCTGGGCTGCGTTGATGGGAGCAGAGGCCGGAAACTGGATCGACAGGGCGTTCGATGCGAGGCAGATTTTCGGGGATTCGGTGATCGAGCTTAAAAACCAACTGATAGCTGCAGGCAGCGCTGAAGAGCAGTTTCGTATTGGCAACAGGGCGGCGACGGAAATCTATCGCAAGATGCAAGGCGCGCCGTTTGAATTCACCGCGATGGTGGATCGGTGGTTGGTCGAAAACAATGACCCCGATATTGATACTCTAATTGCCGAGTCAGGCCTTTCGGTGCGCCAGTTGGAGCGGATAACCAAGCGCTACTATGGCATGCCGCCCAAGAAACTTGCGCGCAAATATCGTGCGCTCCGCGCTGCCAGCCGGATCGCACATGGAGACAGCCTTGACGATACTGAACTGGGCCTTGCCTTTTACGACCAATCGCATCTGACCCGCGAGATCAAACAATTCACCGGGCTCACCCCTGGCGAACTTCGCACGGGCAAATCCAAACTGACACAGGCAACAATGGCTGGCCGCAGCACCCTCGACGGTAAAGTCAGTCCGTTGATTTCGGGGAGTTAGAATCAGCGGGTTTCGATACCCGGGCATCGCTGTTTTGCGCTTTTCGGCGGCGCAGATTCGCTCGCAAAGCTTCTGCCAAACGTTCCTCGCGCGACTTGTTTCCTGCCTTTTCCATAAAATGCCGATGCCAAAGGACTGTATTGGGTGCAAGCGGCTTGACAAGCGATGCTCCGCTAAGCATAGGGCCGCCTTCCCGGCGCTGCTGTAGCTCAGTGGTAGAGCACTCCCTTGGTAAGGGAGAGGTCGGTGGTTCAATCCCACTCAGCAGCACCACTAATTTCTCCTGACATCGTGAACTTCGGACCACCGCGCGGAACTACGGATTTTACCTCGTAATGTCCGTGACTTGAACGCGATCCGTTTTGACGTCTGGAACCCAGAGACCCCATCCACACCGACAATCTCCGGAATTCTCGGCTTTTGTCTCTGGGGGCCAAAAACGCGATCCCAAATCTGTTGCAGGCGGCCTGGTGGAAAAGGCTTCGGTTCAAACCGAGATATTGTACAAAAAAAGACCCCGGATTGCTCGGAGGTCATGTTTGATGCGTGGTTTCAGGTTGTTTTTCGACCGGCGCGTTTGCAGCCAATTGTGCGACAGTCACGTTCACGCCATCCAATCCATCGATTGCCAACTGGAACCCGATCAACGGTTTAGCGCAGGAAACCGGCTTCACGATCCGGGTAACGCCAGTCGCAGCCAGCACGCGTTCTGCTCGTCTGATATTCCTCGACACGGATACGAACACTCTGCCGCTAAAAATCCAAGATAGCGGCCCCCGATACGACATTATCAATACCGCAACCGGAGAAACATTGTCATTCCCCCGAAGCGCGCTGGTAACCTCCTCCACGGTACAAACGCTCCAATTCCCAAAAGCGCGCACACCTGCCAATCTTTCGTTGCGGTTACGACTGCAGGCTAACCAGAATCCGGTCGAGGATTATGAAGGCGGCAGGACCTATTCGGAAACGCTGCGCTATGCAGTCCAGTGCTTCAAGACAAATGGCGATACCAACGGCATAGACCAGGATGTCATTTCAACCCTTACCCTGACTTATACGACACCCCGTTTGGCGCAGTTCAATACGGCGGGGCCGGTCAATCTTGATTTTCGGAACTTCACCGCGACCAGCCAAACCGCCAGAATCAACATGCGCAGCACAAGCCGGATCGCCATGTCGGCTGTAACTTCCAATGGTGGGCGCATGGTCCGTCGAGGAAGCAATGCATCAGCATCCGAAAATGCTGTCATTCCCTATTCCATAATTTTCAACGGCCGACAGCTTGTTCCTGGCCAGCGACTCAATGGGCTGGAGCGCGCCGGGATCGCCGGTGCCAACCTGCCGCTTGTCCTGCAATTGGATGGCATCCCGAGCGGCAAGCTGGCCGGAAGCTATACCGACACCATTATCTTGACCATCGAACCCGAGCCTTGAGTTCTGCTGAAGGACTGTTGCAGTTATCAACAGTCCGATCGTTTTTCCAAACACGCCATTTGACAGAGACCGGAAAGCTGCTTCAAACGTGTGGTTGCTGGAGGAAATGCGATGTCGAACAATCTGGAACAGTTGGATGCGTTTCGTGACGAAGTGCGGCAGTTTTTCAGCACCAGCTATCCCAAATCCGTTTTGGACAAGATCGCCAGCGGACAGCGGCTGGAAAAGTCCGATCAAATCCTCTCGCAACAGGCGCTGAATGCAAAGGGCTGGCTGGGAGTTGGCTGGCCTAAGGAGGATGGCGGTACCGGATGGAGCCCGGCCCAGCGCTATATCTTTGATCAAGAACTAGACCTTGCCGGCGCCGCGCCAATCATTCCGATGTCGGTGATCTACATCGGCCCGATATTGTGTGCATTCGGTACCGAGCAGCAGAAAAAGCACTGGCTTTGGGGCATCCTCGAATCCCGCGATTTCTGGGCACAAGGATATTCTGAACCCGAATCCGGGTCCGACCTTGCCAGCCTGCGATTGTCGGCCGTGCGCGATGGCGATGACTATGTGATCAACGGCACCAAGATTTGGACGTCGGGTGCGCATTGGGCGAACTGGATTTTCTGCCTCACCCGAACGTCACGGGAGGCGCGGAAACAGGACGGCATTTCGATGATCTGCGTACCGATGGACGTCCCGGGCGTTACCGTCCACCCGATTCCGCTGATCGATGGTTCCGCCGAACTGAACCGGGTGGAATTCGACAATGTCCGTGTTCCCGCACATTACCGGATCGGCGATGAAGGGCGCGGTTGGTATTATGCCAATGTGCTGCTCAAGAATGAGCGGCTTTCCTATGCGCATATCGGCGCCAAGCGCCGCGATATAGCGCGGCTGAAAACACGGCTCTCAACCTGGCCCCAAAATGCCGAGAAAGCTGCGCTCACCCAGAGGCTGGCGACAATCGAAGCGCGGCTCGATGTTGTCGAAGCCGCTATCCTGCGCGTGCTTGGCAGCGATATGGAGATGGCGACTGCGGCATTCCTGAAAATTGCCTGCACCGAATGCGCGCAGGCGATCACCGCGCTGGCTGTCGATATTGCGGGGCCCGACCGGGCGGCCATGCTCGATCGCACACAAGCCGGCTGGGCAGATGCCGCACCGCTGGTTCCGCCAGCCAGTGTGATCGCGCCGCAATCCTATTTCTTTGAACGGGCGCAGACCATTTACGGCGGATCGACCGAGGTTCAGAAAAACATTATTTGGCGGGCGATCAGCGGTTGATCGCCCCAGCCACCAACTAAGTTATGCCGTAGCCCGCTTCTTGCGAACCAGCGTTTGGGCGTTGGTATATTCAAGCAAGCCCTCTTCACCACCTTCAACGCCGAGACCGGATTGCTTCAATCCGCCAAAGGCTGCAGTTGGAGACAGGTGCTGCACCTCATTCACCCAAACCGTGCCGCTCTGGATGCGCTTCGCAATTTCGAATGCCTTATCCTCATCATTGCCCCAAATTGAACCGCCCAGACCATATTCGGTCGCGTTGGCGCGGGCGATGACATCGTCATAATCATCGAATTTCAGCAATGGCAGCACCGGCCCGAACTGCTCTTCCTGGACGATGCGGCTGTCTTCGGGGGGATTATCCAGGATGGTGACCGGGATGAAATAACCCGGAACGTCGGATTTCTCCCCGCCCATCAGGAAAGTATAGCCCTTTTCCTTCGCGTCACGGATCAGGTCGAGCACACGCTCATATTGCGGGCGATTGTTGATCGGACCCAGCCGGGTGCCCTGTTCTGATCCGTCACCGATTTTGACGGTCTTGGCATATGCAACAATGGCATCGCGCAGCGGCTCATAAATATCCTTGTGAACATACATTCGCTTGGTCGCGATGCAGATTTGCCCGTTATTGCCAAAGGCCGCCCAGAACAGTTGTTCCGCAACCTTTTCGACATCGACATCGGGCATAACGATCGCCGGATCATTACCGCCCAGTTCAAGCGTAACACGCTTCAATGTCGAAGAGGCTGATTGCATCACCTTTTTACCAGTCGCGGTCGAACCGGTGAAGCTGACCTTGTCGATGCCCGGGTGCGATGTCATCCACGGACCGAGATTGTCCCCACCGGAAATGATGTTGAGAACGCCGGCGGGCAAAATGTCCTTGATGATTTCCCCCAGCTTCAGGGTGGTCAACGGCGTAAAGGGCGACGGCTTCAACACCATTGTATTGCCTGCCAACAAGCCGGGCCCGATTTTGAATGCCGCTAGGATCATCGGGAAATTCCAAGGTGCAATGGCACCCACCACACCTATCGGCACACGGCGCGTTTCGCTGTAACGCTCATCACTATCTTCATTCACAACGACCGGCAGGTCGAGTGAGGATGCCCCCATCAGCCAGAACGCCGCGCCGCCAACATCAGCTTCCGCATCGGCATGCGGCTTTCCCTGCTCCGAAGTCAAAAGCCTTTTGAGCGGGTCGATATTGGCAAGGATCGCCTGCGCCATCGCATTCAGATATTCGCGGCGCTTTTCGATCGGCAGCGCCGACCACGCCGGAAATGCTTCGCGTGCAGCGGCAACAGCACGGTCCAGATCTTCAGGTGTTGCGTCGGGTGCTTGTGCGATGACCTGTTCGTTTGCAGGATTAACCACGTCGAAGGACGCCGACCCCGTTTCGAGTTTGCCGCCGATCAGCATGCGAAAATCTGTATCGAACTTCATATTTCTCTCCCGTTCCTCGATTTCTCTTCAACTTGAACGTCTGGCCGAGCATGTCAAACCGGAATTATAGCGGCCTCGTACAAGGGCTCAGACTATATCGCAGCGCAGGCGCGGGAACGCCCAAGTCCGATTAAATCGATTGCGACCATAAAAAGATGGTTAGCGCGTGAAAATGCGGTGGGATGCAGTTGTGGAATTGTAAAAGGCTTGTAAAATTGAGTAGTGGTTCGGCGATCAATCCCGATTGCGAGTTATCCTATGTCGTATGCAGCCTAGACTGCACGCGACCATGTTCGCTTTCGATGGGGAAGGAAGCGGAGAGAGGATGATCGGTTTGCCACCAAACGGGGGCGAAACGGATTAACCTTCGAAGTATCTTTTCCGTGAGGCCAGATTGAACGACGACCAGCCAGAAAACAGCTCGCCCAATCCGGTCGAACGACCCGGGCTAGAATCAGCGATGCGGGGTGAGCTCTATCACATCCTGCGCGATCGCAGTTTCCTGAAATCTCCTACCTTGTCCAAGCTTCTGGCCTATCTGGTTTTTGAAACGATCAACGGCAATGGCGAAAAGCTGAAGAGCTATACCGTCGCCGTTGATTGCCTGGGCAAGAGCCCCGATTTTGATGCGAAATCGGACAGTTACCCTCGTGTCCAGACTATGCGGCTGCGAAAACTGCTCGAAGCCTTTTATTCAAAGAACCTGCCTTCGGATGGGCTGTGCCTATATATGGTCGCAGGGAGTTACAAGGTTCGCGTGGGCCCACCCGAAACGGCCTATCCCGAATTGTTCCGTCCGCTATCCACCAATCGCCCAACGCCATATCCAGTCATGGACGACGCGTCGGGGGAACCCGAACCAACACCGAAACCTGCTGAACCATTTGACGACGCTGAACCCAAAGTCGGGATAGAAATTGCCTCAATCCTCGCATTTTCTTTCGCAATTACGATGGTCGTCGCCGCCGCTTATTATTGGCTGAGCGGAATGTACCATTCGGACGTTGCCAGGGCCCAGCCGCCCAGGACAGCCGTTGCTCCCACCATTCTGGTCAACGCCATTCAATCATCGGATGACGCGGAAACCGTCGCTGCTGCCGATGACGTGTTCGCCGAACTGGTCGACGGCCTGAGACGTTCATGGGCCGTACGCATACACTTGCAGCAGGAAAAGGCGGATCAAGCCAGCCAGAAGGCCAAAGCGGATTATCAACTGCAGGCGAGGCTCGGCAAATTGCGGGAGGGCCGTCAACCGCTTTATCTGCGGTTGACCGAAACACGCTCATCTGAACTTGTTTGGTCATCAACCGCATGGCTGGAACCGGAAAAGGATGCACCGGCAAATTTAGGACCGAGCATCGCGCAACTGGCAAGCCCATTCGGGATCATTGCCAAGCGAGAAGCAGAGCGGACTGTGGACGACCATCAATATGGTTACGCCTGCCTGATGCGCTATGTCACTTATCTAAGGACCCAGGATCTCGCTATGAGGCCAGCACTTGATACGTGCCTGAAATCCTCGATTGACGATTCCCGATTGGATGCGGTGCGTCTGGCTATTCGAAGATTTTACTTGATTGAAACATCCACCCCGGAAAACAGGGCTGCCCGTTTCAGACAAGCCCAGGCCCTATCGTCGCGAGCGGTCGCGAATGAGCCCAAAGAAGCTTACACCCATTTTGCTGAAGCCCGCCTCCATTATGTAATGGGTCGATGCGAAGCCGGCAACGCGCACACGACCCACGCGGTTGAAGCCAATCCGTATGATCCGGTGCTGTTGGCGATCCTGGGTAATTTCGCATCGGAATGTGGAATGCCCGGTGCCGAATTACTGATCGATCAGGCTTTTGATCAGAGGACACCTGGCGAAACATTTTCACGGCTAACCCTTATCCTCGCAAGCATAAGGCGAAACGATCAGGAACGGCTGATTGCTCTATCCTCTTCCCCGGCAGACGGAATCAGTTTCAGCCCTGCTTACTATCATCTGTGCGAGGCTTTGATTGCTGCATCTCAAGGCAATACCGAGCGTGCAAAACCCCATTGGAACTCCCTCGCCAAAATCGTGGGAAGCCGTCCTGATGACCCCGAAGAAGTCTTGAATCATATCGTTGTTTCGCAGCAGATCCGCTCACGCATAATATCGTTCCTCGTGGCGCAAAAAGTGCTGGTTCAACCCAGTCAAACAGCTCAAAACCCCATGTAACACCCTTAACACCCGTTAACTTCTGTTACTGCGATATACTATATATAGTATTAAAACTGCCTGTAATGCATATATGTAGTATTTATATGCATGAGACGGTGTCAAACTGATAATCTGTCTAATTTCCTGCGAATGTAACGTCATGGAAGCGACCTGTCTCGTGGCTAAGCTTGTGCTGGTCCAGAGCTTGGCCCTGATGAGCAGTCCCGTTTCCTTATCTGCGCCGGCGCTACGCCCACACACATCAGCGCCGGCGCAGAGCACATTTTCCCAACCAGCAGCGGCGCAAGTCGAAATAGTTGATGCCACCTCAGACGTTGAACGCGAGGTGCAGGCAAAGCCGAATTCCCAAAACCCGCAAAGCCGGAACGCACCAAAATCCAAACGTCGGATCGTGTCAGACGGTGGAGCAAGCAAAAGTCAGGAATACTGGATCGTCGATTATCAATGAGCATTTTTACCAAAGCCACATTGCCGCAAGGGGCATATGTTGTCGCGCTGATCGGCGCGATGGGAGGCTTTGATAGCGTTGCCGCAGCTCAACTGCTCGCACCCAGCATCGATATATCCAGCCGAATCATTTCTGACGGCATCAGCGCATCCAACCCAAAGGCCATTCCGGACGCTGTCTTGGAATATGAAATGCGCGTTTCCAATATACCCAGCGACCTTGCCGAACAGCGCGGTCCGGTAATAGCAAACCCCGTTCCCGATGAATTGAGCCTCTTCGTCGGAGATATTGGCATGGGCAGCGGGCCCTTCGCCTATGAGCCTGCAAATGGCGGTAGCGGCTTCGACTGCAAATTTGAGTCGCTTTCCAACCCGGCAGATTGCGTCGAATTCTCAGATAATGGCGGAGCGAGTTTTGATTACAGTCCGACGCCTGATCGCGAAGGCTTTGATCCGAACATCACCCATGTTCGCTTTCGCCTAAAACCTGACATTCAGCCAGATCGACCCCAGACATCAAGCTTTATCCTGCGCTACCGGATGAGAATGGAGTAATGAAGATGCGCGAAATTCTGTCTCGCACTTTCGGTGGATTCCAGAAGAACAGCAGTCGCAAGCTTTCAAAGGCGACTGGCGAACAAACAAACTCGGAAACCACGATCGATGAAAAGAGTGCGGAAGATTATCGCACGTCGCCCCGCGATCGCACGATATTCAGAGCCGCAAGACTTTCCAGCCGCATCCACGATGTCGAAGGTCTTGCCATCGTTCGCAATATTTCGGAGGACGGAATGCAAGTCGAAACCAAATTGGGTTTCGAAAATGGCGAGCATGTCGCCGTATCGCTCGCCGATGGAGACCGGATCGAAGGCGAGGTCGTCTGGCAGGATGGCAACTCGTTCGGCATCAAATTTTTCGACTGGGTGTCAGTGGAGCAGGCGCTGAACCGCGGCTCGGAGACACCCCATGGCTTCAAGCCCCGCGCGCCCAGGATCGTCCTCGATCTGCCTGTCACCCTTCGGGTGGGCGGCTACCTCGCCGATGCACGGATCTGCGACCTTTCTCAGCGCGGAGCGAAGCTGAAGTTCGACCGCTTCCTTCCGATCGATACGCGCGTGCAAATAAGCTATGATGCACTGCGTCCGATTTCTGGCAGCGTCAAATGGCAAGCCAGCGACTCAATCGGCGTCGAGTTCCATCGCACTTTGAGCATCGAGGAACTGTCGAGCTGGACCGGTCGCTGACTTGAAATCCCGTCACGGCTGATTGATGGCGAAAGCCTCGGTCACCATGCGGCGTACTTCGGCATAATCCATCTTGCCGTTGGGTGCGCGCGGAACCTTTTCCACGCACAACAAATGGCGCGGGGCTTTATAGTGGGCCAGCTCACCGCGTACATGATCGACCAGTTCCATAGGATCAGCGGACATTCCTGGCTTTAGCGATGCCACCGCCGCTACGCGTTCGCCAAAACGCGGGTCGGGCATTCCGCACACCGCAGCATCGACGACCGCAGGGTGGCGCTTCAGCGCTTCCTCTACCTCTTCGGGGAAGACCTTTTCGCCACCAGTGTTGATGCATTGCGAACCGCGCCCGAGCAGCGTAAGCGAGCCGTCTGCATTCACCAGCGCCCAGTCGCCGGGCATCGACCACCGGCGACCTTCGATCTCGATGAATGTCGCCGCTGATTTCACCGGATCCTTGTAATAGCCGACCGGGATGAAGCCGCCGACCGCGACGCGACCCCTGATTTCGGATCCTGGTTCAACACGCCGGCCCTCTTCATCGAAAACGGCGCAATCTTCGCCCAAGGCAAATTGGGCCGTGTGAACCGTGTCGGCAGAGGTCATGACCGAAGATCCCAACCCCAACGCCTCGGACGAGCTGAAAGCATCCATCAATGCTGCCTGCGGCATATGACGCAGCAAGCCGCGCTTGTTTTCTTCATTCCACATCGCGCCCGATGAGGTGAAAAACAGCATAGATTGCAGGTTCCAGCGACCGGGCTCCGCATCCAGCGCATCGAGCAGCGGTTGGGCAAAAGGCTGGCCGACAATGATCATCCATGTTGCTTGCCACTTTTCAGCCAGGTCGAGTGTTTCAATCGCGTTGAAATGGTCAGGCCGGTTCAGCAGCACGGTTCCGCCGACGGAAAGCGCTGCAAAGGCAGAGAGCAATCCGGTGCCGTGCATCAACGGCGGCGCAATCAGCATGCGAACGGGAATGGGCATCGCCTTGGCCCTATCCCCGGCCTCTTCGGGACCTTTCATGGGTTCAAGACCGAGCAGCGGGTTTGCCCCATAGCCGCCTTTGCCGATCAGGTCTCCCTGCTGCCACATCACGGCCTTGGGCATCCCGGTCGTTCCGCCCGTGTAGATGAACATCAGGTCTTCGCTGCGGCGCGGACCATTACCCGTGGGTGCGTTTTCACAGGGGCGAATATCGGCATAGGAAACCGCCCAGCCGGGCAAGGGAAAACCGGGCCGCTCGATGGCTATCCAGCGTTTGACACCCGGCAAGCGGGAACGGATTGCATCGATCCGTTCCGCATAGACGGTTTCAAAGATGACCGCTTCGGCGTCGCCATTCTCGAATAGATAGAGCAATTCATCATTACCATAGCGGTAGTTCACGTTGAACGGCACCAGGCTGGCCTTGAACGCCGCATAGGTGCCGACAAGATATTCTGGGCAGTTGCGGGCATATAATGCAACTTTGGCCTGTCGGCCCAATCCAGACTGCACCAAATATTCCGCAAGGCCGTTGGCTGCTTCGTCGAATTCGCGCCATGACATGACATTGTCTTGCTGCACGATGGCAGGCTTGTCTGCGACCGCCTTGGCCACAGATTCCCACTGCGTTGCATATGTCCATTCGGTCATTTCGACACCGTCCTCCTCGTGATTCTCTCTCCGTGTAACAATGCCATCCTGTTCGAGAGTCGGACGGCTTGCAACAATTTGTCGAACCACGGCTTTTCGTGCGTCTTGACGTGCAGCCGGTTTTCGCCTTGTGCATCGTGCATGCGCTTCTTTTCCGACAACGCCGCTCCGGTTCACCCGAAAGTCTTGCAAGCCATTGCCGACGCCAATGTCGTCGATACCGCTTATGACGGCGATCAGTGGAGCCAGAAGCTCGACGCCGCTTTTTCGGAACTGTTCGAACGCGAGGTCGCCGTGCTTTGGGTGTCGACCGGTACTGCCGCCAATTGCCTGGGGCTGGCCTCAATGGTGCAACCGCATCAGGGCATCGTCTGCCACCGCGAAGCGCATATCGAGGTCGACGAGTGTGGCGCGCCGGGTTTCTACACCGGTGGTGCAAAGCTGATGCACCTTGAGGGCGAAGGCGCCAAAATCACGCCCGAAGCGGTAGAAGAATTGCTCGGCACGATCCGTCCGGATGTGCACCAGGTGCAAGCTGCAGCAGTTTCGATCACCAATGCAACCGAATATGGACTTGTTTACCGCCCAAACGAGGTAGCCGCCTTGGGCGAGCTTTGCAAAAGCAGGAAATTGGGTCTGCACATGGATGGTGCCCGTTTCGCCAATGCAATGGCCACCCTGGGATGCAAACCGGCGGATGTGACCTGGCGTGCTGGCGTTGACGTATTGAGTTTCGGCTTTGCCAAAAATGGCGGGATGAATGCCGAGGCGTTGGTCTATTTCGACCCCGAAATGGCCGATGCCGCCCGATACCGCCGGAAACGGGCCGGGCACCTGCTTTCGAAGGGGCGGTTCCTGGCGGCACAGCTGCTGGCGTTCCTCGAGGACGAGCTGTGGCTGGAAAATGGAAGGGCAGCAAATGCAGCGGCCAGCATAATCGCAGGGGCCGCTCAAGGCCGGCTTTTGCACCCGGTCGAAGCCAATGAGATATTCATCAGATTAACGGCGGCAGAAGCCGCCCAGTTGCGCGCCCAAGGATTTGACTTTTACGACTGGGGTGAAGGAGCTGCACGTCTGGTGACCAGTTGGCAGCATGAAGACGTCCATGTCCGCCCCCTCGCCGATGCCATAGCTGCACTGTGAATCGCGCCGATCCACCCACTCAGGCTTCGGATCAGAGCCTTTTGAACCCGCGCGTGGCGATCCCGTTCTTGGTGGTATCGCTTATCTGGGGTTCGACATGGCTGGTCATTCGCGACCAATTGGGAACTGTGCCTGCGAGTTGGTCAGTCTGTTACCGCTTTGCGGTCGCTGCCGTTGGCATGTTCCTGCTGTCTGCCATTACACGACAGTCGCTTCGGATTGACGCCAATGGCCTGAAATGGACGGTCCTGCTTGGGCTGATGCAATTCACGCTCAACTTCAACTTTGTCTATGCGGCCGAGCACCATATCACCTCCGGCCTTGTCGCGGTCATCTTCGCCTTGCTGATCGTACCCAACGCCTTGCTCGGCAAATGGTGGCTGGGGCGCGACTTCAGCCGCAATTTCATTATCGGTTCGCTGATTGCGAGCGCAGGTGTCGCACTGCTGATGGTGCAGGAATACAAGGCCGCTCCCGTGGGAGGACAAGAGGTAATCGTGGGAACCGCGCTCACCCTCATTGCCGTGCTCTGTGCATCGGTTTCGAATGTGATGCAGGTTGCACCCTCGGTAGGTCGCTTTCCAACGACGGCCATCCTTGCCTGGTCAATGCTTTGGGGCGCACTTTTCAATGCGGCATGGTCATTCATCAACCATGGCCCGCCAATCATCGAAATGCGCGCGGGCTATCTGGGCGGCGTCCTTTATCTCGGCATCATCGGTTCAGTCGTCACCTTCCCGCTCTATTTTGACCTGATACGCAAGATCGGCCCCGGCAAGGCGGCCTATACAAGCGTGCTGATACCCGTTGTTGCAATGCTGCTGTCAACGCTTTTCGAAGGCTATGCCTGGACCGCGCTGGCCGCTGGCGGGGCGATTCTCGCGTCAGTCGGCCTCGTTGTCGCGATGCGCACGCGTTAGACTCGCCAACCGCTCGCTTCCACGTTAATCTCCTCTACGGAGAGGAGAAATTCATGGAGCAGCTTAGTGGGCAGGATGCCAGTTTCGTCTATCTCGACACCCCAAATACGCCGATGCATATCGGCTCGGTCGGGATCTATGACCCGTCGACCGCACCCGGGGGGTTCGTAAGGTTCAAGGACATATTGGCGCACATAGAAAGCCGCTTGGACAAGGCACGCAGCTTTCGCCAGAAACTTGTCCGCGTTCCATTCGATCTCGACCATCCCTATTGGATCGACGATCCCAATTTCGACCTCGAATTTCACGTCCGCCACATTGCCCTGCCCCAGCCCGGCGACTGGCGGCAGTTGTGTATCCAGGTGGCGAGGCTGCACGCGCGCGGGCTCGATCTTTCAAAGCCGTTATGGGAGTTCAACATTGTCGAAGGCCTCGACAATATAGAAGGGCTACCCAAAGGTTGCTTCGCGCTGGTCGCCAAGGTGCACCATGCGGCGATTGACGGCATGTCAGGCGTCGAACTTTCCGCCGCGGTCCATGATATAGAGCCGGTGCCGGTCGACCGGACGAAGAAAGCAAAATGGAAGGGCGAAAACGAGCCCGCAGTTACCGAAATGCTGATGCGAACATGGCTGAATTCGGTAACCCAGCCCGTGAAGTTTGCCAAAACGCTGGCGCAGACTGTGCCAGGTGCAGCCCGGCTTATTCGCGAAGTCGCAGGGGGTGATGTATCGCTGAAAGGCGCGCGCATGGCGCCGCAAACTTTGCTCAACGGCAAGGTTGGGCCGCACCGCGTATGGGATGGCGTCGTATTCCAGCTTTCCGACATCCGGGCGATCAAGGATCGGATCGAAGGTGCGACCGTCAACGACGTGGTTTTGACGATCATCGGCGGCGGCCTGCGCAAATATCTGCTGTCGCGGAAGAATTTGCCGAAAGAGAGCCTGCAAGTCATGGCCCCCATTTCGGTGCGAGCCGAAGGCGAAAAGGAGGCGCTGGGCAACCTTGTTTCGGCGATGCTGGTCCAGATCGGTACCCAGATCGAAGACCCAATGGAACGGCTCGCCTGGGTGCGCAAAGAAGCCGTAAATTCCAAGGCGATGACCAACGCCGTAGGTGCACGCACCCTCACCGACTATAGCCAGTTCATCCCGTCGGGCCTCGCCGGGTTGGGCGCGCGGCTTTACACCAGGCTGGGCGTTTCAAACCTGCACTCGCCGGTGTTCAACTGCGTTGCCACCAATGTCCCCGGCCCGCGCGTGCCGCTCTATTTTGCCGGGGCAAAGATGGTGCGAATGATGGGTACCGGCCCTGTTTTTGATGGCATGGGCCTGATCAATACAATCTACAGCTATGGCCCCGAAATCGCGATTTCCTTTACCAGCGATCGAGACATGATTCCTGATCCCGCCAATTACGCGGCGGCGCTGCGCGAATCCTTTGACGAATTGCTGCGAGCGATGCCCAAGGCAGAGGTGAAGGCGAAAGAAGCTGCTCCAGTCAAGGCCAAGCCGGCAACAAAAGCGAAGGCAGTGAGCGCGAAACCCGCGGCTGCCAAGCCAGTCAAAAAAGCCGCTGGCCCGAAAGCAAAAGTGCCAAAAGCGAAGACACCAGCGAAGCCCAAGGGCAAAGCCAAAAAATGAGGGACCCCGGCAATGCCGGGACCCCCTTCAAATTCCACAATAGGTTATCAGTGGCCGCTGGACGGATAAAGCAGGCTGCGAATGCCGCCACGCTCAAACGGTTTCCATTGGCCCTCTTCCTGAGCCAAGCGATCCGCAATCGCCCAAAGCACGGTCGGGTTGACGCCCAAGCCGCAATGGCTGCCTTTCACTTCGATATTGTCGGTATGCGGCGCCTTTGGTTCACGGCTGTTCTGCCATGCAACAATACCATCTTGCTGCGAGTAGATTGCGGTCGAAGGTACGGGTGGAACATCATGGCTTTCGGCCAATTGCGCCTGCACATCGGGGTCATCAATCTTGTGACCCGTAAGCATCTGGTAAGCCCGCCACGCATTGGTCGATTTGGGGCTGCCAACAATGGGTGAACCCAATGAAATCACCTGCCGCACCATATCCGGGCGACGCCGCGATAATTGACGCGCAAGCGTTCCGCCAAGCGACCAGCCGACAAGGCTGACTTTGCGACCGGTTTCGGCATGGATCTGCTCCAGCCGCGCGATCAAATGCTCGCCATTATGTCCGATGGCCTTGGGGCCAAGATTGCGGCCAAGTTCCCAATGAAATGCGTTGTAGCCCAGTTTGTCGAGATAGGTTTGCAGCGGCTTCATCGAAAATTCGGTGGCCATGAAACCGGGGAGCAAGAGCACCGGATGGCCATCGCCTTTGGGCGCTTGCATCAGAAGCGGGCTGGCCCAGGTCATCGAACCGAACTCGGCCATGGCACGGGGAAACTCGGTCAGCGCGAGAAACAGCGAGGGACGCGACACGTCTTCAATAGCGGCAGTTGCCAAAAGCATTCTCCTGCGAACTTTATGCCGGTTCTGCGCCGGATTTATCGCAGGAGGCTGACCTAAGCGGGAGTCGCCGTCAATCCGCTTTTTCACCTAAGCTGTGTAACAATGCGGTAAGCCCTTGTTTATAATCAGGATAGTCGGGCTTCCATCCGAGCAGTCGCTGTGCCTTGAGGTTAGAAACCCGGCGGTTTTCCGCATAAAATGCCGCCGCCATGGGTGAAAGCTGCGCCTCTTCAAGCGTTTGCAGCAACGGGGGCTGCATCCCCAACAGGGTGCAAGCAAACTCTATAACGTTATTCTGGCTGCAGGGCAGATTGTCGGCCAAATTGTAGATGCCGCTTGGCCCGGCAAAGCTGGCAACTATGCCCGACACAATATCGTCGACATGGACGCGGCTGAAGACCTGGTCTGGAATATCGATACGATGCGCTTTTCCTTCGCGCACCCTGTCCAGCGCGGAACGCCCTGGGCCATAGATGCCAGGCAAGCGAAACACTGACACATCATCACGGAGCTTTTGCCATTCGAGATCCGCCGCGGCGCGTGCGCTACGCCGACCACCACCAATTGGCGCGGTTTCGTCGACCCAGGCACCGCCCGTATCGCCATAGACACCGGTGGAGGAGAGATAACCGATCCACTTGGCAGGCGCAGCTTGCAGCGCGCTGCCATAACGTTCCAGCACCGGATCGCCACCTTCGCGCGCGGGCGGGACCGAAGAGAGTATATGGGTGGCATTTGACATGGCGGCCATCACACGCTCATCATCGTCGAAGCGAAACGCGCCCATGACTGCGCTGCGGCTTGTGCCCACCACTTCCCAACCGAGCTTGCGCAAATGTTGCGCCAAGCGGCTGGCTGTATAACCCATTCCAAAGATCAGCATCTTTCCCGTCATGCCCCGTCTCTCCAATCTTGCAGTGCCAGCGTCAAGCATGTTGCCAAGCACAAGGGGCAATGCGAAGAGAGCGCCATGGAGAGCCCAAGCCAAGACCCGGTCGAAATCGTGCGCAGCCGCCTGCTGGCAGGGGTGCCGCACGGCTTTTTCGGTCGCAAGGGCGGCGTATCCGATGGTATCCATGCTGGCCTAAATGTGGGGCTAGGGTCTGACGATGACCGCGAAGCTGTTCTGGAGAACCGCCGACGAGCTGTGACGGCGGTTATGCCTGGGGCTGAGCTGGCAACCGTCCATCAGGTCCATTCCCCCGATGTTGTCACCGTGAACGAGGTTTTACCAATCGATGCGCGTCCGCACGCCGATGCGATGGTGACCGACCGGCCGGGCATCTTGCTCGGCATCCTGACCGCAGATTGCGTTCCGGTGCTGTTTGCCGATTTGCAAGCTGGAGTGGTTGGGGCCGCGCATGCCGGATGGAAAGGCGCGATCACCGGCGTCACCGACAATACGCTCAATGCGATGGAGGCTTTGGGGGCTGATCGCGCGCGTATCGTCTGCGCCGTTGGTCCATGCATCGCGCAGAAAAGCTATGAAGTCGACGACGGCTTTTACCGACGCTTCGTTCAGGAAGCGGACGAGAATGAGCGTTTCTTTGCCGACGGCAAACCCGGCCATTGGCAGTTTGATATCGAAGGCTATGTCGCCGCGCGGCTGGCCGAGGCCGGGGTGACCAAAGTCGAATGCTTCGGCGAAGACACCTATTCGCAGCCCGATCGCTTTTTCAGCTATCGGCGTAGCTGCCATCGCAGCGAACCCGGCTATGGGCGCGAAATTTCTCTGATCGGATTGCGGGGCTGATGTGAAAGCAAAAACCGGGGGACTTTGGGGCGGGATTGCTGTTTTCCTATTGATGCTGCTGGTCGGACCGCCCGCATCTATGGCGGCACCTGCATGGCATGTCGCCGCGTTGACGGTTCTGATGGCCATTTGGTGGATGACAGAGGCTTTCCCGCTAACCGTCACCGCATTATTGCCTTTCCTGGCCCTACCGCTGATGGGGATCCTGAGCGCGGGCGATGTCGCCAAGGAATATTATTCGCCGATCCTGTTCCTGATACTTGGCGGCGCATTCATCGCGCTGACAGTTGAACGCACTGGGATGCATCGGCGCATCGCGCTCTGGATACTGGGCTTTGCCGGCCAAAGCCGGTTCGGCCTCCTTCTCGCCTTCATGGCAGCAACCGCTTTCATCTCGATGTGGATTTCCAATACTTCGACGTCGCTAATCATGATGCCCATCGCTTTGGCTGTGTTGGGTGCCGGCGGCGTAAGGGAAGAAGACACTAACGGCATGGCGGGTGCATTGGTACTCGGTGTTGCCTTTGCAGCTTCGCTGGGCGGGCTAGGCACATTGGTGGGTTCGCCGACCAATCCGATTGCGGTTGGCCTGATCGAAAAGCAGGTCGGCATGGATATCAGCTTCGCCGATTGGTCTTCGTTCGGTATCCCGATCCTGCTCGTCGCGGTGCCGATGGCTGCGCTTATTCTCGCCAAGGTCCAGAAAATCGAAGCGACCGAATTCGATCCGAAAGCGGCGCGCGCAGCTATAGGCAAGCAGGGTGATTGGACCACAGCGGAAAAGCGGCTTTTGCCGGTGATCCTGTTGGCGATAGCGCTTTGGCTAGCACAGCCACAGCTCGAATCCATCCTACCGAAAGGTTCGGTCACGGACGGCTCGATTGCGATTGCCTGCTCGCTACTGCTGTTCCTCCTTCCCGATGGCAGCGGCCGTCCGTTGCTTGTCTGGAAAGAGGCAGACCGCGCGCCTTGGGGCGTGATCATGATGTTCGGGGGTGGCTTGGCGCTCGCCGCCGGGATCAGCGAATCCGGGCTGGCCGATTGGCTGGGCGAAGCGTTGAAACCGCTCGCGGGCGTGCATCCATTGATCATAGCAGCGGCGGTCACGGCGCTCGTTATCCTGATTACAGAATTTGCCAGCAACGTTGCTACTGCAAGCGGGGTGATGCCCGTGGTTGCAGGGCTGGTTGCGGCAACAGGGTCCGATCCCTGGCTGCTTGCAATGTGTGCATCGGTCGCGGCGAGCTGGGGCTTCATGATGCCTTCGGGAACCGGTCCGAATGCCATTGCATGGGCCACCGGCCATGTCGCGCTGCCAAGGATGTTGAGGGCTGGCTTGCTGATCGACCTTTTTGGCGTGCCGTTGATCGTGGGTGTGGTCTGGTTCGTCGCAACCTTCCATTGAAGGCGCGCAATTTAGTTTCAAATGAAACAAATATTGCTAAGGTCGGCATCAAGGAGATTGATGCATGACCGAACCACGCCGCAAGGGTAAATCACCGATCAAGAAAATCGGCGGTCGCACCCTCAAACCTTCGACATTGATGATGGGGCATGGCTTCGACCCAGTGCTATCCGAAGGCGCGCTCAAGCCACCTATCTTCCTGACATCAACCTTTGCATTTGAAAACGCGGCCGCGGGCAAGCGCTTCTTCGAACATATTACTGGCAAACGCAAAGGGCCCGCAGACGGCCTCGTCTACTCACGTTTCAACGGACCCAATCAGGAAATCCTGGAAGACCGCCTCGCGGTATGGGACGGCGCCGATGATGCGCTGGTGTTTTCCAGCGGCATGTCCGCGATTGCTACGTTGTTGCTTGCGCTGGTCAGCCAGAATGACGTGATCGTGCATTCGGGTCCGCTCTATGCGGCGACCGAGTCCTTGATCGCGCGTATCCTCTCGCGCTTTGGCGTTTCTTTTGTCGATTTTCCCGCTGGAGCCAATCGCAAACAACTCGATAAGATTCTTGTCGAGGCGCAAAAACTGGCCAAGAAAAAGGGTGGGAAGGTCGCGCTGGTCTATCTCGAAAGCCCTGCCAACCCGACCAACGCCCTAGTCGATGTAGAGGCGGTCCGCGCTGCACGCGATGCCGCTTTCCCGGGTGAGCAAAAGCCGGCTATTGCCATCGACAACACCTTCCTCGGCCCGCTCTGGCAGCAACCGATCAAGCAGGGCGCAGAACTGGTTGTTTACAGCCTCACCAAATATGCAGGCGGGCATTCGGACTTAGTGGCAGGCGGCGTCTGCGGTAGCCAAGCACTGATCGATACCATCCGTCCGATGCGCAACACCATCGGCACAATCTGCGATCCCAACACTGCATGGATGTTGCTCCGCAGCCTCGAAACACTCGAACTGCGGATGACGCGCGCGGGGGAAAATGCGGCAAAGGTCTGCGCTTTCCTGAAAACGCATCCAAAGGTTGTCGGCCTTGGCTATCTGGGAATGATCGACGATCCTGCGCAGCAGGATATCTACAACCGCCATTGTAGCGGCGCCGGCTCGACCTTCTCGGTCTTTATCAAGGGCGGCGAGAAGGAGAGCTTTCGCTTCCTTGACGCACTCAAGATCGCAAAGCTGGCGGTCAGCCTGGGCGGAACCGAGACCCTCGCCAGCCATCCGGCCGCGATGACCCACCTGTCAGTTCCTGAGGAACGCAAAAAGGCATTGGGCATCACCAACAACCTGGTGCGCATCTCGATCGGCATAGAGGACCCGGATGATCTGATTGCCGATTTCAAACAGGCACTCGACCAGGTTTGATAATCAGGTAGCGGGGTCGCCGTCGCGCCAATCGAGGATCTGCCATCCCTTATCCCGCGCCAGCCGTTCTAGCGGCGGGTGTGGGTTGGTGGCAAAGGCTTCGTCGGCAAATGAGAGCAAGGGAGCATCGGACACATGGTCTGAATAGGCGCGGATATGGCATTGATTCCGTTCCAGGCCTACTTCCGCCATCCATGCTTTCACTCGGTCGAGCTTGGCTTCATCATAGCAGTTATGGCCATCGATCCGCGCGAGGACATGGCCGCTATCATCGGTGGCGAGTTCGGTTGCGATGACATCGTCAAACCCCAGCTTGGCGGCAATCGCTTCGACATATAAGCGGTACGATGCAGTCGCGATCACGTGGCGATATCCGTCCGACTTTTCCGCATCGATCCGCCATTTCGCCTCTTGATAGACATTCTTGCCAAGCACCAGGTCGGCATGGCGTTCAAGATGGCGCGCAAATTGGATGCGGGGAACCTTGCGACCAATCAACAGGCTCTGCGAAAACTGCTTCAACTGGCTCCGGCTCCAGATTTTCAGCGCATAGAGCATCAATCCCAGTGGCAAGACAGGAAGCATCAGCAGCCGCCATGGTGACTTGTTCCAAGCCATATGCATCAGGAAGCCATTATATGTGGCCCTGCGTGTAACTGTCTTGTCCATGTCATAGATCGCGATGCGGATCTTGTTTTCCCTGTCCATGCCCCCAGCATAAGGCGCGTTCCAAATTTGCAAAGCCTTCACCCTTGTTATGCGTGCACGAATGCGCCTATCATCGGGTAATGGCGCAACCTGCTGACTTTACCGAAGAGCAATTGCCCGATGGGGGGACAGCGCTGCGCTTCTCCGGTGCGCTCGCTATAGCCAGACTGGGCGATTTGGACGAACGACTACGCGCGGTTTCGGCAAATGTGACACAGGTCGATATTTCACAAATCGATCATATCGACACCATCGGTGCATGGCTGGTCCACCGGACCGCGCGCGATCATGGGGCCGAAATCACGGGTGCGGATTCGGATGCGCAGAGATTGATCGCGGCAATCGAAGGTGCCGATGATGTTGCAACAGCGCCTGCGAAGGGTTCTCCCGCACTGTTCGTGCTCCATGAACTAGGTGCAGCGGTCATCAGCACTGCCCGGACCTTTGTGGAGTTTATCGCTTTCATCGGCCAATGCGTAAAAGGCGCACTCAACCTGATCCTGCATCCGGGGCGTTTGCGATTCCACGCGATTGTGCAGCATTTCGATACTGTCGGCGTGCGCGCATTGGGCATTATCGGCCTGATGAGTTTCCTGATCGGTATCGTGATTGCGCAGCAAGGCGCGGTGCAGCTCCGTCAGTTCGGCGCTGAAGTTTGGACGGTGAACCTTATCGGCCGCCTTACCATGCGCGAACTCGGCGTGTTGATGACCGCCATCATGGTCGCAGGCCGATCGGGCTCGGCCTTTGCCGCGCAGATCGGCACGATGAAGATAACCGAGGAAGTCGATGCGATGCGCACAATTGGTGTCGTGCCAGTTGAAGCGCTTGTCCTGCCGCGGATCATCGCGACAGTGATCATGATGCCGCTGCTCGGGCTTTATGCATCACTTGTGGCTATAATCGGTGGAGGGCTGTTCTGCTGGCTCACACTCGACATTCCGCCCGCCACTTTTGTACAGCGTATTCGCGAAGTGACGCCCTTGACCGACTTTTATGTCGGCATGGTCAAGGCCCCGGTCTTTGGCGCAATCATTGCGCTGGCGGGTTGTTTCCAAGGTATGCGCGTGCATGGCAACTCGGAAGAGGTTGGTCGCAAGACAACTGCTGCCGTTGTTCAGGCAATCTTTCTCGTCATTGTGCTCGATGCCTTCTTCGCGGTGTTCTTCACCGAAATCGGGTGGGACTGATGGCGGAACAAGAATCCGTTATCTCGGTTCGTGGCCTGCGCACCGCTTTTGGAGCACAGGTCATTCACGACAATCTCGATCTTGATGTTCGCAAGGGCGAGATTTTGGGTGTTGTCGGTGGATCGGGCACGGGCAAGTCTGTGCTGATGCGGGCAATCATCGGCTTGCAAGAGCCCGAGGCTGGCGAAGTCAGCGTTTTCGGCACGCCGATGCGCGGCAGGGAAGAGGATGAAGCGTTTGAAGTCCGACGCCGTTGGGGCGTGATGTTCCAGGGCGGTGCGCTGTTCTCGACGCTGACCGTTGCGGAAAATGTCCAGGTGCCGCTGCGCGAATTCTATCCGCAGATCGACAACCAGTTACTAGATGAAATCGCCCGGTTCAAAATACATCTGAGCGGACTTCCGCCAGAGGCTGCGTATAAATATCCGTCAGAATTGTCGGGAGGGATGAAGAAGCGCGCAGGCCTCGCCCGTGCACTCGCCATGGATCCGGAATTGCTGTTCCTTGACGAGCCGACTGCGGGGCTTGATCCGATCGGTGCGTCGATGTTCGATGAGCTTACCCGCAATCTGCAGGAAACATTGGGCTTGACCGTATTCCTGATCACCCACGATCTGGATACGCTTTATGCCATCTGCGATCGGGTCGCCGTGATTGCAGACAAAAAGGTTATCGCAGTAGGCAAGATCGACGAATTGCTGGCGACCGACCACCCATGGATACATGACTATTTCACTGGCCCGCGTGGTCGTGCCGCACGGTTGGGCCACGAAAGACAGAATGGGTAAAATGGGAATGGGCATGGACAACCAACGCCGGGAAGGGCCATAAGGCACGTAATGGAAACCAAATCGCATTATGTCCTGGTTGGTGCCGTCACGCTTGCACTGCTTGCCATTGTGGCGGGTTTCACCGTCTGGCTCGCGCGGATCGGCGATGGCGCGAAATCGGAATATGATATCTTTTTCCAGCAATCGGTGAACGGAATTGCCAAGGGCTCCGGCGTCACTTTCGCAGGTGTACCCGTAGGCCAAGTGCAGGATATCAAATTGTGGCGTCCCGATCCGGATTTCGTTCGTGTGCGTATCGCCATCGATTCCGACACAGCAATCTTGCAAGGCACTACGGCAACCATCAGCGGGGTCGGCTTTACGGGCGTTTCCGAGATCCAGCTTGATGGCGCCATCAAAGGCGCGCCTCCGATCAGCTGCCCCGAACAGAATCCTAAAAGCCTGTGCCCCGCAGGCCGCCCTGTAATCCCAACCAAGCCCGGCGCACTTGGCGAAATCCTGAACAATGCACCGTTGCTGGTCGAACGTCTTTCGACACTGACCGAACGGTTGAACATCGTCCTTTCCGACAAGAACCAGCAATCGATCGAGCAAATCCTCAACAATGTGGAAAGCCTGTCCGGTTCTCTGGCAACGCAAGCCCCCGATCTGCGCGCTGCCATCCAGGAATCGCGCGTCGCGCTGAACAAGGTTGGAAATGCTGCAGAACAATTGTCCGGCCTGACGGCAAGCGCGAACACATTGCTCGATGCCGAGGGCCGACCGATGATGGCCGAACTGCGCAAGACTTTGCGTTCTGCAAATGGCAGCCTTGCCGCGCTGGAGACATCGCTCAACAATGCCAATCCCGCGCTGGAAACGTTGAATTCGCAAACGTTGCCCGAGGTGAACCAACTTGCCCGGGATTTGCGGAGGCTTTCAGCATCGCTGCAGTCGGTAACCGAGCGTCTCGACCAGCAGGGCATTGGCGGAATTGTTACCGCACCAAAATTACCCGATTACGAACCGGGCAGGAGCAAATGATGTCGAAATTTGTTTCGATCCGCGCTGCGAAATCGATCGCACTAACTGTTGTTGCAGCGGCTGCGCTTTCGGGCTGCGTCAGCTTTGGCAGCAAGGCGCCCGCGTCGCTTCTGACCCTGTCTGCAGACGCAAGTGTCGCGACTGGTGCTAGCAAAAGCGGATTGGCGAAAGATGCGTTGGTAGTCCTGACCCCGGAAGTGCCGCGCAAGCTCGATACCAATCGCGTGCCAGTGCAAATCGATGCCGGGAATATCGCCTATCTCAAAGACAGTGTCTGGACCGACAAGCCAGCCATCCTCGTCCAGCAATTGCTGGCCGAGACAGTAGCGGCGAAGAACGGCACATTGATACTCAACGAAGTCGAAACTGCGGGCAAGGCAGAGCGCTATCTGTCCGGTCAGTTGGTTGAATTCGGCGTCGATGAAGCCAGCATGGAAGCGGTCGCCATTTTCGACGCCGTCCACATCCGCAAGGGTGGGTCAATCGAGAAGCGCCGCTTCGAAGCGCGCGAAGCTATGGGGGAAATAAAGCCCCGTCCGGCGGGTGAAGCGCTCAACAGCGCAGCGAATAAAGTGGCCAGCGACGTCGCGGCCTGGCTGGCTGCTCTCTAATCAGCCCAGGCTTTGGCTGGCTCCAAAGCCTTCGGGTTCCGGCCACTCTTCGCTCGAAATACCCAGAATCTTAAAAAGGCTGCCCATGCCAGCGGGCTCAACCAAGCGTTCGCGTGCCGCCAGGATCTGCTCGGCTTTTTCCGGTTGGTTCGTGCAGAGAGACTGAGCTCTCGCATCAATTCCGAGAGCCTTGAGCCATTCGCCCTGCTCCACCGGGCCGTTCACACGAAGGTGACGCATACGGGCGAGATTGGCGAGCTCCACGAAATTGACATGTGCGGTCAAATCATGGTGCCCCGGATTTTCAAACGGATCGGCAAACTGGTGCGCACGGACAGCCTGTAGTGTGCTGCCAATGCCGGGCATGGTATATCCATAATCCGCGATCAGCATTGCTCCACCTTGAGAAGAGATACGTCCAGCGAGTTCATACATGATGGCACTTGCCGCCGGGCAGGTTTCGTAAATGCTCGGACTTGGGGCATTGCGGAATTCTGGCGGGACCAGTTCGTCCATCGGATGCATTCCGGGCGTCGCCATGAACTTCATGCCTTGATTGCGCACGACCACACGTTCGCGCCAGCCGGCATGGGTCGAAACCATCTGCCTTACGGGCAAGGCATCGAAAAATTCGTTGGCAACGATCAGCAAGTGGACATCGTCAGGCAGATCATCGACCGTCGATGAAAATTGTGCGCCGGGGACAGCATTCGACTGTAACTGCCGCAAAGCTTCGCTGGTTTCGACGAAATGCGCATGTGGCGCGAAACCGAATTGGCGCATTGAACGCAGCGCATCAGCGGCCAGAGTGCCCCTGCCCGGCCCCAATTCCACATAAACGCAGTTGTCAGGTCGCCCGGCGCGGATCCACATATCGGTGAGCCAAAGTCCGATGAGTTCTCCGAACATCTGGCTGATTTCGGGCGCGGTTATGAAGTCTCCTCTGGTACCGAGCGGATCACCTTTGCCATAATAAGCCTCGTTCGCAGCGCGCATAAAGTCTGCGACGCTGATCGGTCCTGTTTGCTCGATCTGCTTGGCGAGCAAGGCCGCCAGATTGGTTGGATCAGGCGACACTGCCCGCACCGGCGACAGGTTCGACCCGCTGGCGACGACCCTTTGCCGTCAGTACCAGGAACAAACCAATCAACAGCATCGGAACAGTCAGCCATTGCCCCATGCTCAGTCCGGTCTGTTCGACAACATGCTGCAGATGCGCATCGGGCTCTCGGACAAATTCAATCATGAACCGCGCCGCTCCGTAGATCAGCGCTGCCATGCCGAAAAGGAAGCCGGGCTTGTACCGGGCATCCGTCTTGAAAAAGAGCGGCCACAAAATGGCTGCCATCAGCAAACCCTCAGCCCCGGCTTCGTACAATTGGCTGGGATGGCGGGGCAGATCGCCGCCATTGGGGAATATCATGCCCCATTTGACATCGGTGACACGCCCCCACAATTCGCTGTTCGCGAAATTGGCGAGGCGGACAAGGAACAGCCCAAAAGGAACGCAACAGGCAATGTAATCGCAAACGCGCAGGAACGAGAGATTATATCGACGCGCGAGCAACCAGATGGCGAAAATCGTACCAAGAGTGCCACCATGCAGCGACATTCCGCCTTCCCACAGCTTGAATATCTCAAGGGGGGTTGCGAGCATCCCTGGCTGGTAAAACAGGATATAACCGATGCGCCCACCCAAGATGATGCCAAGAGTTGCGTATAAAATCATGTCGTCAGCATGCTCGCGCGACATTGGCGAACCGGGCTTGCGGATCAACTTGGTGAGCCACCAGTAACCGAGCAATATCCCGAACAAGTATCCGAGCGAATACCATCTCAATTCGAATATTCCGAGATCGAGAGCCACAGGGCCAATGCCCAAATCGGTGAATTTCATATACTCACTGGCAGCGGCGGCCGCGGTTGCAATGTACAATTTGCATCCCCTTTTGGATTTGCGGCACTATATAGCCAAAAGGGAAACATAAAAAAGAACAAAGGAGAGATTCGCCATGCCGACGGTTTTGGACCAGGCAATTGAAAGCACCGTTGCACGTTTGATGGCCGATGATGGCCCATTGGCTGTCAACTATGTCGAAAAATATGGCGTCCAGATCCCTGCAATTGCGAAAGCACCCGGCAATCTGCGAGATTATTTCGCGTTTTTCTGCGCCATGAATGCTGAGAAGGAATTCCTGATCGATGGTGACCAACGGCTTACTTTTGCCGAATGCCACAGCGCCGCCCGCGCACTGGCGGGCGGTCTTGTAGAAGGCCATGGCCTCAAATCTGGAGAGCGTGTCGGCATCGCAGCCCGCAATTCGGCGAACTGGATCATCGCCTATATGGCCATATTGATGGCAGGCGGTGTTGCCACCCTGCTGAATGGCTGGTGGCAAGGCGGTGAGCTGGCAGACGGCATCCGAATGGTTGATTGCCGCTTCGTGCTCGCCGATGCGCAGCGCGCTGCTCGTTTGCAAGGCGAGGACATTGGCGGCGCGGAATTGATCCTATTCGATCATGATGTCGCCCCGTTGGAGGGGTTGAAGGCGCTGCTAGCCAAGGGCGGTGGCACCGAAACCGAACTGCCCGCGATTGACCCGCTCGATGCTGCAACCATACTTTACACCTCCGGCTCAACAGGCCAGTCAAAAGGCGCATGGTCGGACCATCGCGGGGTTGTCCAAGGCACAATGAGCTATGTCGGACAGACCCTGGTCTTCTTCGAAATTCTCGCCTCGACTGGCGAAGCTCCAACAATGCAACCGGCAACTCTGCTCAACGTTCCACTATTCCACGTCACCGCGGCGGTGCCTGTCCTTTTACAGAGCTTCGCTATTGGTCGAAAGCTGGTGCTCATGCCCAAATGGGATGCCGAGCATGCCATGCAGTTGATCGAGAAGGAGAAGATCACCTACTTCGTTGGCGTGCCGCTGATGAGCATCGAAATTGCAACCCACCCCAATCGCCTCAAATATGATCTGACATCGTGCACCGCATTTGCTGCGGGTGGCGCTCCCCGCCCGGTCGAACATGTCAAACGCATCAAGCAGGAAATGGAATGGGGTTTCCCGCTCCTCGGTTACGGATTAACCGAAACCAATGGTGTGGGCTGCGGCAATTTTACCGAGAATTATCTCGCCAAACCATCGAGCACCGGCCCGGCGACCAAGCCGCTAGTTGATCTCGCAATCCTTGATGATGACGGCAACAAAATGCCGCAAGGTGAACGCGGCGAAGTCTGCATCCGCTCGATCGCCAATTTCAATGGCTATTGGAACAATGATGAAGCCACCAAAGCCGCATTCACCGATGATGGCTATTTCCGTACAGGTGATATCGGCTATCTGGATGAAGACGGTTATCTTTTTATCGTCGATCGCAAAAAAGACATCATCATTCGCGGCGGCGAGAATATCAGCTGCCCCGAAGTCGAAGCTGCTGCCTATGAACATAATGCGATAGCCGAATTGTCGGTCTTCGGAATTGCCGATGATCGTTATGGTGAGGTGCCCGGCCTTGTATATTACACCAAGGAGGGAACGGAACTTTCACCCGATGAGCTCAAATCCTTCCTTCAGGCGAAGCTGGCTCCGTTCAAGGTTCCCGTCCACTTTTGGCGTGTCCCCGAACCATTGCCCCGCCTCGGCACCCAGAAAATCGACCGGGTAACGTTGCGGCGGGAATATAACGCAAAGGTGAAAGCGCTCGAAGAATAAGCCTTTCTCCCATGCGGAGCATATTCTAAGTGCTGTATCATGAACGGGACGTCTCCCAACAGAAGTCGGCAGCGCGACATCATCGACCGTGCAAAGTTGGCAGAGGAAATCTCTGCCCTTTGCGCGGATCTGGATGGGGCAAAATTGCGTGCCGAAGTCCTGTCGCTGCTCCAGGCGGCTTTGCGCGATGGCAAGGCAGAAATTTCCAGGCGCCTCTTGGATCAGCCGTCGCATGGTAGAAGTTGCGCCAAGGATCAGGCCTTCCTGATCGACCAGATCATCCGGCTGGCCTACGACTTCGTTACCAATTCGATGTTCTCCGTGGCCAACAGGTCGTCTGCCGAAAAGCTCGCGATTGTTGCAGTGGGCGGATATGGGCGAGGCGAGATGGCGCCGTATAGCGACGTCGATATCGCATTCATCACCCCCTACAAGCGGACCGGATGGACCGAGCAAGTGGTGGAGGCGATGCTCTACCTGCTTTGGGATCTCGGCTTGAAGGTCGGACAATCGAGCCGCTCGATCGACGAAACCATCCGGATGGCGCTCGAAGACCTGACTATCCGGACTGCCCTGTTAGAAGGCCGCTTCGTTTGGGGTGACCGGGAGGTTTATGAGGAAACCTCCGTACGTTTCTGGAGCGAAGTCGCGGCTAAAACGGGACCCGATTTCGTTGCCCAGAAAATGGCAGAGCGCGATGATCGCCACAAACGCATGGGCGACAGCCGTTATGTTGTGGAACCCAACATAAAAGATGGCAAAGGCGGTCTTCGCGATTTGCACACGCTCTATTGGATCGGCAAATATGTGCATCGCGTGCGCTCGCCGGCCGCGTTGGTCGATGTTGGGCTACTAACGCAAGAAGAATATCGCAACTTCGAAAAGGCTGAAAATTTCCTGTGGGCCGTGCGCTGCCACATGCACGACCTTGCCGGTCGCGCCGAAGATCGTTTGACTTTTGACCTACAACGCGATGTCGCTGAGCGCATGCGATTTGCCGCCCGCCCGGGTAAGTCGGCCGTCGAGCGGTTCATGCAGCTCTATTTCCTGAATGCCAAAACGGTTGGTGATCTGACCGGGCTATTCTTAGCTCATCTAGATGAAGCCCATGCAAAAAAGGGACGCCGTTTCCTCCCAAGCTTTTCAAGGAAACCGAGGAAACTGCACGGCTTTGTCTTGGATCGCGGAAGGTTGGCGCTGCCAAACGACGAATTTTTCCGCGAAGATCCGGTGCGGTTGATAGAGCTGTTCCAGCTAGCTGATCTTTATGCGCTTGAAATCCATCCGTTGGCGATGCGTGCGGCACGCCGCGATGCGCGGTTGATCGATAACAAAGTCAGGTTGGACCCGCGGGCGAACGAACTGTTTCTCGAAATGCTTTGTTCGGCCCGCAATCCCGAATCGGTGTTGCGGTGGATGAATGAAGCCACGGTCTTCGGCAGGTTCATCCCCGACTTTGGGCGCGTTGTCGCGCAAATGCAGTTCGACATGTACCACCACTACACAGTGGACGAGCATTCGATCCGCGCCATTGGCCTGCTTGCAGAAATCGAACGCGGCGACCATCGCGAAGACCACCCGCTATCATCGGCAATTGTGAAGCAGATTCTAAGCCGCAGGGTGCTTTACGTCGCCGTTCTGCTGCACGATATCGCAAAGGGACGCGGCGGTGATCATAGCGTTTTGGGGGCTGAGGTTGCCTTCAAACTGTGCCCCAGGCTTGGATTATCAGAGGCCGAAACAGAAACCGTTGCCTGGTTGGTGCGGCACCACCTACTGATGTCGGCTACTGCTTTCAAACGCGACTTGGCAGACTTCAAAACCATCCTCGATTTTGCGCAGGTCGTCACCTCCATCGAGCGATTGCGATTGCTGCTGGTGCTGACCGTGGTCGATATAAGGGCGGTCGGACCGGGCGTATGGAACAGTTGGAAGAGGCAGCTTCTATCCGATCTTTTTGAAGCGGCAGAAGAGGTTTTGCGGCTCGGCCATAAACAGAGGGGGCGCGAAGAACGCATCGCGAGCAAGAAAACTGCCGCTCAAAGCGAGCTTGCCCTGCCAGCCGAGAAATTCCAGCGATTGGCAAAGCGGATGCCCGAATCCTATTGGATTGCGGAACCCGATGACATCATCATTCGCAATCTGCGGTTGCTCATGGACAATGCGCAGGAAGCACTGGCAATTGACGCCTGTTATTATCCGGATCGCGGCGCCACTTTGATTACCGTGCTGGCTGCTGACCATCCGGGTCTCTTCTATCGCATCGCCGGCGCAATCCATTTGGCTGGCGGTAACATTATCGATGCGCGTATCCACACAAGCACCGATGGCTTGGCGGTAGACAATTTCCTGGTTCAGGATCCATGGGGACGGCCATTCCAGGAAGCGGACCAGATTCAGAGGCTCAAGCAGTCCATTGGTGACGCGCTCGCCAATCGCAGCAAACTCTCGCCCAGGCTCATGGCAAAGCCCGTTGCGCTTCGACGTGCGGATGCCTTCCGCATTGCTCCTTCGGTGTTGATCGACAACAAGGCTTCGAACAGATTCACGGTCGTCGAAGTCAGTGCGGCAGACCGTCCTGCGCTGCTGAACAATTTGGCGCTGGCCTTATTCCAATCCAAAGTGACGTTGCACAGTGCGCATATCGCCACTTACGGTGAGCGCGCAGTCGACACTTTCTACGTCACCGACTTGTTTGGTGGCAAAATCGAAAACAAGTCACGGCTGAAAGCGCTGGAAGCACGGATGCTCGAAGCAGCATCCGGTATGACACAGGAAAATGTTCAAGCCGTAGCTTGAGGATGCAGTCTCAACGGCCATAACAAACCCGAGAAAACGCAAAGAAAAAGGGCCGACTGTTAAGCCGGCCCCCATTCTGTTTCGCAATCGCGAAAGTGATTACATGCCCGAACCCGGACCGTAAGTCACTTCAACGCGACGGTTTTGCGCTTCGCGAACACCGTCGGCGGTCTGCACCAGCGGAGCAGTTTCACCGAATGCTTCGGTGCTGATCACGCCGCCCGGAACACCCTTCGACTCGAGATACGAGCGAACGGTTGCGTTACGACGCTGCGACAGGCCAACGTTGTAGCTTGCTGCACCCGACTTGTCGGCGTGGCCGGCAAGCATGACGCGAGCGTTGCCGCAATTTGCATACTGAGCAACCGCGTTATCGAGGGTCGAAGCAGCGTCAGGACGCAAGTTCGACTTATCCCAATCGAAGAACACGATGTACGGACCAGTGTTGCAAACCGGAGCCGGCGGCGGCGGCGGCGGTGGCGGCGGCGGCGGCGGCGGCGGTGCTACGACCGGCGGCGGCGGCGGCGGAGCGACGGGCTCGGGCTCAGGCTCACCACCGAAGTTGTATACCAGGCTACCCATCAGCGAGTGCGAACGGAAGCGGGTGCTTACGTCACGACCAAGGCGATCCACCAGATCAACGCCAGGAGCGTTGAAGAAGCGGTACTTCAGGCCAACATCCCAGCTGTCGCTGAGCGGAGCACGAATGCCAGCAATTGCCTGCCATGCGAAACCGGTGTCGGAATCGTCAAGCCAAGCGGGTGCAGCAAAGATGTTCTTAACGTCAACGCGAGCAACACCAACGCCGCCGCCGACAAAGCCCTGCAGACCATCATCTTCGCCGAAATCGAGAACACCGTTGAGCATGAAGCTGAGGGCATTCGCACCGCCAGCAGTGTCATAGCTGCCAGCCGACTGCAACGCAGTTCCTGCACCGCTCGGCATCAACGCTGCAGAGCTCGAGGTACCGGTGACGTCTGCATTACGATAGGAAGTTTCGGCTTCGAGACGGAAGCCGCCGAAATCGTAACCTACAACTGCACCGAAATCATAACCGGTGTCGGTATCCAGCGAAGCTTCAAGCGGAACAGGTCCGACATCAGCTTTCAAATCTTCAACAATCATGGCACCGCCGTCGACTCCGACATACCACTGGCCATCACGGGCCATCGACGGTGTTGCCAGAGCAGTGGAAGCGAGTGCCAAACCAATGGCCAACTTACGCATCAACTTTCCCCTTTTCTATCTTAGGAATGAAAAATTGGTGTAAAAGGTCTAACCCCTATCGTGCTGTGTTGCAAGCTTACTTTGCCCGCAAACTGTTGCCAAAATGTCGCCTTTCATCGTTATTGCGGAAAAAAAGGGCAAAGGTTTACAGCGATTAACCGCGAACTTGTCGAACCGGGTCGGATGTTATTGGCCGCCCAGCATTAACAGCTTCTGAAAATTGCCCGCGGTCATACGGTATCGCCCCCTCGACCCTGCAATGCCAGAACAGCGCAACCATTTCGGATAGGCGCAGCTGCCCCGCAGCCGCCCGTTCAACAAGCGCGAATAGCGGCCCAATCTCTTCTTCTGCTGCAACCAATGCTGCAAATTCTGCTGCAACCAATGCTGCAAAGGTCGGGCGCAGCAAAATATCGGTTTCGCCGACGCGCAAGCTTGCTTCGCCGCGCACGGAATTGGCAGGTCCGGTCATAAAGCCGCCACCCCACCTGAGCTTTCAAGCGCAAGTGTGTAGCTGCGCTCACCATTGAAATCGCCGGCATAGTCGAGCCGCGCGACGAGGAATTTCCCACGCAGCCGCTCACCGCTTTCAAAACTCAGTTCATAGTCGTCGAGCACGCCGGAAAGCGCATTATTCTTGATACGGGTCTCGGCGACTGAACCCGTGAACACCCCGGCACCCGAAACCGAAACCGATCGCACACCTGCACCCGACAGCAGTTCACGCCAGGCACCCGAACCTTTGTTGGTGATTACCACTGCATCACCATTGATGCTGAGCTGCGTCGTGCGCAAGCCGGCGACGGTCGCATAAACCGGCGGCAAACCGCCATCGCCTACCTTCAGCAAGAAGGCACTTCCCTTTTCTGCGGGCATCGATACTGTCTCCTCATAGGACGACTCAATCTGGGGAGAGGAAGTCGCCATGTTGGTAGGATTGCTGCTCGCAAGCAGCTTGATTGCTGCACCTGCTGGGGTGCAACAAAATGCAAAAGCTGCGGACGCTTGTCCGTCAGCGGAAATCATGATGGGTGCGCACAAAACGACACCTGCAGAGCCGCATCGCACCGCACCCGAAGCGCTGCTGCCCACGCCGCAACCGGAAAGTCGCGGTCCGGCAGTGCTCTTGCCTGATTGCAAACCCGAACCGCCCAAGAGGCGCAAACGCAAGAGCGACTATCCGATGGTTTGACCTCAAATGGTCGAGAGCAATCGGAACCTATAATCGATCACGCCTGCCCACGCTCCTGCAGGATTGCGCGCAACAAAAGTGCGAAGGAAAACGCAACTGGCAATGCGCCAGCCAGGCAGATCGCGGGGCAATGCCTCCACCGCATCTTCGATATGCCCCATCAACTGGTGCAGCCTGGTTGCCCGCTCTCCATCATCCCATAGCGTAAGCCCAATCCGGATTTCTCGACCTTGCGCAGTCTTGGTGCTCCAGTCGGTGACCGAACCATCGCCGATCGAAATATATGGAAATGCAATACGTGGTGGACGCGTTCATAGATTGATGCCACCGCAAGTACCAGCCAGTTGCGCACCGGCGAAGTGTATCTGATGACTGGCGAGGCGCGGTTGACCGTCGGTACAGCCATCATCGCCCACGAACCTGTCGCCAGGCAAAGCGAGACTGGACGCGACGATGCCTGGACATGGCATAAACTGCCTGCCGATGTCGCGAACAGCACGGTGACTCTTGCTGCCGCAACGGGGCTGTCTTTCAAAGCAGCAGCCAACATATCCTATCTGCTCCACCTTGATGGCTCGCTATAGGCTGCAGCTACGACGACAGGCGCGTCACTCGCAGTTGATATGTCAGACCAAGATCCGACGGATCCAATGCCGCAAACCAATTGCACAATGCAGCTTGGTCAAGCTGCGCGATCCGCTGCGCCTCTCTGCCCGGCGTCGCAGCCATCGCCAGCTCCCTTCGCGCAAACGAAGGGGCCGGAAGCAGCTTCCGCCGCCCCGGCCCCGAATCACATTTTCCCAATATCGCAATATGTGCCTTATTGGCGTTACGATGTCAAGTTTAATTATCCTATTTGGTTATTTTTGACTCTAGTATCTGGTTTGGTCATCCCAGGCGGATCGCAATTCAGCCACGTCACCCGTCCCAAAAACATGGCGGTCCGGGCGCACCAGCACAGCCTCGACACCGCTTTTGTCCATCCATCTTTCCAGCGGCTTCCTAAACGGTGCCAGTTTCGCCGAGGCAAGTTCGCTACGCGCTATCAACCATTGACCGATACCCATTTGCTCATCGAGCCGATTGCCTTCGTTATCGATTAATTGCGGGAAATAGCTTCCGGCCGCGGCGCTGCCTTCGAGGATCGCCCCCGTGGAAATCGGCGGATAGGCTGGCGGACCATCGGGCAGCTTGCCAAGCTTGCGTGCCAGCTTGAACTTCATGTCGCGCAGGAAGGCACCCCATTTGCTGGTTATGCAGACAGTCTTGCCCATCATGATCGCCATTTCAATCGTCGCGCGGACATTGGGTTCACGCTCCGGCTGGTAACTGTCGAGCAGTGCGTCGGGCGCTTCGCCTTTCACCACTGCGGCCAGTTTCCACGCTAGGTTGGCGGCGTCGCGTAGGCCCGAACACATGCCTTGCCCGGCGAAAGGCGGGGTCTGATGCGCGGCATCCCCGGCCAGTAATACGCGGCCTTTGCGCCATTGCGCGGCGATACGCGCGCGAAAGGTGTAAACCGCCTTTCGTTCCATCCGCACCGCACCTTTTACATTCCATGGCTCAAGCAGCCTTTCGATAAAGGCATCTTCGCTGACCTGTTCTGCCGTCTCGCCAGGTTTGATCATGAATTCCCAGCGATGTCGCCCCTCTCCCATCAATACACAAGTGGTCGGACGTTCCGGATTGCAGATTTGCAGATTCTCGCTCGGCAGCCGGGAATAATCATCGACGAGCACATCGACCACCAGCCAGGGCTCTTCGAAATTCAGGTCATCGAAAGCGATCGCTGAAGCCTCTCGTACGGGCGAACGCGCGCCATCGGCGCCGACCAAGTAGCGCGCACGAATGGTTTTGCTGCCATCTGGTGTTGCGACCTGTGCCAAAACGCCATCTGCATCGGCGGCAAAGGATTTCACTTCCCACCTGCTGTGGAGTTCAGCGGTGTTGAATGTCGCGAGCGAGCGCCGAAGCGCATCTTCGACCGAGGGTTGGTGGATCATGTTTGCCAGCGGCCAGCCGCCCGGGCCGACCTGCTCCGATCCCTCAAAACGCATCAGGATTTCGCCCTTGGCGTTGAGGAAATCATAGCGCGAAGCACGCCTGCTGCTCGCCATCACTTCGTCGGCAACGCCAGCCTCTTGCAGGATGCGCATGCATTCATGATCGATATGCGCGGCGCGCGGTAGTGGATAGATGTCCGCCTCTTTCTCGGCGACGATCACCTTCACCCCGCGCCGCGCAAGAAGCACCGCCAGCGTGACGCCGGTCGGGCCACCGCCCGCGATCAGCACATCGCAATCAAAATCCGTCATCCGAACCCTCCCCCGGATTAGCGAGCCAATTTGCGATCAAAGCACCAGGATCATCCCGTCCTGCGCAACTGTCAGCTTGCCCTTAAACTGTTGCCCCATCCCCTCAGTGTACATCTGCCGGACCACGAAACTGTCGGGATAGGGTATGAGGTGCGTGAGCAGCAGGTGCTTCACCCCGGCCTCCTGCGCCTGCTGGGCGAGCGCCATATTGTCGGCATGGTAGGGGATGGTGCGTTCGGCCACGGTTGCCTCAAAATCCATTCCCAATTTCCTCATCTGCGGGATCGCGCGGCGCACCATGTGCGCGGCATAGGATTCATGGATAGCCAGATTGGCATCGCGCATCGCATCCATGTTCACCGGACTGACTTCGGTATCGCCACTGATGAAGACCTTTTTGCCCTTATATTTGAGGACATAGCCCAAAGCGGGTTTCACCGGATCATGCGCAACGAGCGTTGCATCAATCGTCACGCCATCCTTGTCAAACACCCGCACCGCGCGCTGACCCTCGGCAAAGGCGATTTCGAGCGGCACGCCAAAGGCGACAGCGCGGTTCTTGGCCAGATGCGGCATATTGGCGCTGCGATAACCTTCATCGAGAGCATAGGCTTGGGCGAAGCCATCGAGCACTTGCTTCATTCCGACCGGACCCTGCACTTCCAGCGGTGTTTTTCGGCCCCAAATCCAGCCGGCATTGATCAGCGTGGCAAGGTCATTGAAATGATCCGAATGGAAATGGGTGATGAACACGCGTTCGAGCTGGTTCACCGGTATCTTGGAATGCGCGAGCGAGCGAACTGCGCCGTCACCAACGTCAAAGAGGAACATCTTGCCACCCGCGGACACCAGCGTGCAGGCCTGTGCCTTGGCCGAGCTGACTTCGGGCGAACCGGTACCGCAGATCAGCACGCGGACATGCTCTTTGTCTTCAAGGAAGCTGCGGTCAGGCTTTTGCTGCAACCTGCCTTGGATCGCCTGGTCAACCAGTGCATCACGATTGATCCACGCCAGCACCAACGCGCCGACTGTTAGCGCCAGGACAGCGTAAATGATTTTGCGGATCATCGGGCTTAGCTTTCCGCGACCATCTTGGCTTCGATGTGGCCAAGGCGATCAATTTCGCAGCGCACGACATCGCCTGCCTTCAGGAACTGGCGCGGGTCCATGGCCGCGCCCACGCCGCCCGGCGTGCCGGTGAACAGGCAATCGCCCGGCTCGAGCGTCATCCCGACCGAGAGATGCTCAACCTGCTGCCAGATATTGAACACGAGGTGCTTGCTGTTCGAATCCTGCCGCTTCTCGCCATTGACGAAACAGCGCAGCCCCAGATCGTGCGGATCACCAACCTCATCGGCGGTGACAATCCAGGGGCCCATCGGCGCATGGGTGTCGAAACTTTTGCCGAGCGACCATTGCGGTCCGGCATGCTGCCACATCCGCTCAGTCACATCATTGCCAACGCAATAGCCAAAGATTGCGGAAGGGGCGTCCTCCACACCCAGATGCTTGCCGCCCTTGCCGATCACCGCAACCAGTTCGACCTCATAATCATTGGTCATCGTGCCGGTGGCGATTTCGATATCGTCATAAGGCGCATTGACGCTGGTCTGGGCCTTGGTGAACCAAACCTGCCGCTGCGGTGTTTCCATCTTCGATTCCTCGATATGGTCGGCATAGTTGAGGCCAATCGCGAAAATCTTGCCGGGACGTTGCACCGGCGCCTCCAGTTTCACCGATGCCAGCGGTACGCCGCCGCCGGCAGCCGCCTTGGCTTCGAGCGTTGGCTTCAACTTGTCCCAATCGCGGATGAGGTCGATCATCGTGCCTTCGACGCCGCTGTCGATGATGGCATCGCCAACGACAATGCCGGTGCGGGTTTGGCCATTGGCCGTATAGGTTGCGAGTTTCATGCGGGATTTCCTTTGGGCTGGCGGCTGAACAGCCGCTTGATGCGAATGTTGAGGGCGGTGAAAAAGGTGACAAGCCCCGGCGGGGGTGGCATCTTGCCGGCAAACATCGGGTGCGGGCTGCCCCATTGCACGGCTAAAAGTGCGCTCATCGGCTGCTTCTGCGGCGGATCGTCTGCCGTAAACAGGTCGCCATCGGTCCAATGCTCAAGTTCGTTTCCGAACGGATCCTTCCAGTAATCGAACACCTGGCTGCCCATGATGTGGCGACCCACACCCCATGCGGCCTCGCGCTTTTTGGATTTGAGGTGCTGGTGGCCGAGCATCAGGTCATCGAGATTGGCGACCTCAAACGCGGCGTGGAGCAGCCCGAGCGGCCCGGGCAATTGGGCAAGGAAAAGGGTGTGATGATCGGCCGGCTTGTCACCGCGATCACAGCGCATAAACGCCCCCAGCGGCACATCCTTTGCTGCCTCGACTTCATCCGAGGTCAGGAAACCGAAACGATCCTTGTACCATTTTTCCGAAACGCGAAAATCGCGTACCTTCAGCACAGCATGGCCGATGCGGCGGACATGCGCAGGCGCTGCGTCGAGCCGCACGGTCGATCGGAAGCGCGGTTTGGACGCGACAGTGTTGCGCGGCGGATCGGCGATAGGCAGCGAGGCTTCGCTTTTCGACTGGCCCGCAACGACTTCGACGCCATAGCCATCGGGATCAGTCAGGCGGATAATCTTTCCACCACCCGGCTCCTTCAGATCCTCGACTGCCACACCTTCGGCCGCCGCCAGCTTTTCCAGATCGGCAACCGTTTCGGCACGAAAACCGACTGCAAGGAATTTGGCATCGCCTGGCTCGGTCACATGGACGAAGGGCCGACCATCGCTGCCCTTACCGTAAAGCCGCCCACCCTGTTCAAATGTGTGCATCCCGAAATCTTCAAGGAATGACTTCATCGCACCAAGGTCCGGCGCTGCAAAGCGCACATGCGCAATGTCTTCGATCTTGATGACCGGCATCGCCTCTCCTCCTCGATTCGTTATTGACTATTTGGTCAAATAGATTGTATTTGACTATCTAGTCAAGTATGAATCGGAAATGGCCAGCAAAGCATCTTCATCACCCGCCAATCCTTCGCCCCGCGCCGCGCGCACCCGTGCGGCCTTGATTGCGGCAGGGTTTGAATTGCTCGTCGAACGCCCGATCGATGCCATCCCCATCGACGATGTTGTCGCCAAGGCAGGCGTCGCGAAGGGCAGCTTTTTCAATCACTTCGCAGACAAGCAGGATTTCGCCAATGCGATCGCAACCGAGGTGCGGCTAGAGGTGGAGGCGCTAATCACAAAGGCTAACGATGGCGTTGCCAATCCAGTGGAACGCATCGCAGGCGGCATGCGCGTTGCCGCCGAATTTGCGATGGCGCAGCCGAAAAGGAGTGCGGTGCTGTTGCGCTCGCAAGGCTCATCAACCGCACGCGCCCATCCGCTGAACCGCGGTGTAGTCGGCGATTTCGAGGCCGCATGCCAACAAGGGCTGCTTCGTCCCGAAGCACAGCAGAGCGGCGTGCTCTATTGGCTGGGGCTGTGCCAGGCGATCATGACCAATATCGTGGAGCGCCGGCCATCGCGCGACGATGCCAACCGGCGGCTGGCCGAAATGCTTGTGCTGGGCCTGACCGGCCTCGGTATCGATGCAGCCGAGGCCACCAGGCTGGCGCGTCTCAAAGCTTAATCAAGGCCCAGCATCTTGCGTTCGCGCGCGATGCCCGGCGCAAAGCTTGGGCGACCGAGGATGCTTGAAAGATAACCGGTCAGCTTAGGATATTTCGTTGAATCGGGCGCAACACCGCAGTGCCCTGCGTTAACGAACGGGCTGACCACGGCGATATCGGCCAACGTCAACCGATCAGCGACGAGGAACCCTGAAGCAGGGATGATGCTTTCGAGATAGTCGTAAACCGGCACCATCTCCGTCTCGCCTTGCTTGGCCGCTTCCTCATCACCGAGTTTACCAAGGAATTTGGGGGAAACGACGCGGTTGAAGAAAATCTTGCCGCCGGCGGCGGTGACGATCGTATCAGCAAACTCATCAAACCATACGACGCGGGCACGGTCTACAGGGTCTGCCGGAATCAAGGCAGGCTCGGGATATTTGGCATCCAGATAGGTGACAATCGCGCTCGAATCCGAAATCTTGAAATCGCCATCGCTGAAACCCGGCATTTTGCGGAACGGGCTGCAAGCGAGGAAATCGGGGTTGGGATCACCAAGGCCGACGGCGACCTTTTCGAGTTCCAGCCCCTTTTCAGCGGCAAATGCCGCGACCTTGCGCACAAAGGGAGATAGCGGGGCGCCGTAGAGAATCATGTCAGACATCCTTTTGGTTGTTTTTGTAACCACCGATAACTGCCACACCAGTTGCAGATTGCAACCGATAAATAGACAGCTTTGAATAATGGATGGAAGCAGCTAAGCCTTTGATCGCGAACCACCACGGGGGGATGCAATGGAAGGCCTGTTACTGCTGATTGCCTTGGTCCTCGCGGTCTGGTTGCTCAATCTCAACGGCCGCATCAAGATCCTTGAGGAACGCATCAGCACCCTTGTAGACAGGATGAATGCAGGTGCAGCACCACCGGTGGCAGCGCAGCGAGACAGGGCGAAAACGCCGATCGAGACCTCCACCCCGCATACCGCAAAGGCCTATGCCAGCCGCAAAACGGCAAGGATAACGGCGGATGTACCTAACTCAGAGCCGAACCCCGTCATCGAGCCGCCAGCGCCAGCAGCGCAAGCCGGCGATGCGCCGGAAAAGCCCTCGCGGAGCTGGAGTTTCGAGGAACTGGTCGGCGGCAAACTTCCGATATGGGTTGGCGGAATATCGCTGGTCTTCGCTGGCTTCTTCCTCGTCCGCTATACAATAGAGGCAGGCTTGCTCGGGCCCGGCACGCGGTCAGTACTGGCCACGCTGTTCGCTTTGCTTCTCATCGCCGGAAGCCAATGGGGTGGCCGACTACCCAAGATCGGCGAATCCTTCAGTGCTGACCCGCGCATCGCCCAATCGCTGGCAGGTGCAGGCGTCGCCATCCTCTATGGCACGCTGTACATGGCGGCAGAGATTTACGGACTGATCGGACTTCCCGTCACCTTCACGCTATTGATCGCAACGACAATCCTCGCCTTCGCGCTGGCATTGCGCCACGGCCCGCCAACTGCGCTCATGGGTCTGGTCGGCGGTTTTGCAGCACCATGGGTCGCCGGGCTCGGGGCGAATAATGTACCTGCGCTGCTGCTCTATCTCGGCGTTTTCCTTGCCGGGCTGTATGGCCTTGCACTGTGGCGGCGCTGGCTGTGGCTGTTGCTGCTGGCCAGTGGCGGCGGGGCAATCTGGACAATCGGGCTGATCGCCACGGCAGAGAGTGCGCTGCCCCTGATAGGGTTGTTCGTAATCGTTGCAGGTTCCGCCGCAGTGCTGGTGGGTGACAGGTTTGCGAACAGCGATCCACGGCTGGAAGCCATGGCGCGCTATGCACCAATGGGGCTGGCGTTGGTGCAGCTTGCCATGTTGCTGCCCCGGCTGGAATTCAGCTGGATTGGCTGGGCCTTTTACGGTGCGCTGTCGGCTGGTGCCATTGCACTTGCCTTGCGCGACGAACGCCACCTGCCCAACCTGTTTGGCGCGCTGCTTGTCTGCCTGATGCCGCTCGCTGCCGGATGGGAGGGAAGCGCCCCGCACGGGATGATGGCAGGCGCCTCGATTGGTATTGGCCTGTTATTTGCGATCCCTGCTCATGCGCGTGCGTTTGAGGATCGTGCTGGCCGCGCCTATTGGGCGATGCTGGCGTTGATGGCGCAGGCCATTCCTTTTGTGGCTGCCTTTTCGGTCGCCAAGGCCGATTTCTCCGACCTCGGATGGGGCATCACGTCGGCACTGCTGGTGCTGCCGGCAGGCTTCATCGCATGGCGTTGGCGGCAGGCTGCATCGCGTATCGACCAGGTCACCCAGGTCGCTAGCGCCGCGCTTGCGGCAGCGTTTGCCTGGCTGGCGCTGACCCATATCCTGCCCAATGATTATTTTGCGAGCGTTACCCTCGCGGTCGCCGCTGCGTTGGCAGCTTGGGCGACCCGCACCAGCGGCGAAGGAATGCAAAAACTGGCGGCAGTCCCAGCCGGATTTGGAATTTTTGCGCTGCTGGTGGGTTCCTGGCAATTTCTCGACGCCTTGTTCGAGGCATTGGGGGGTGACCAGTTGATGCTCTCAGAACTGCCAGATCTTGGCGATGCCGCAAAACTCACTTTGCTGCCTGCAGGATTGGCGTTGGCAACCGGGCTGCTTCCGCACTTCGCGCTTGGCCGCATCATGCGCAAAGCCTTGGCCGTTGCAGGCGGGGCGGGGCTGCTGGCCTTCGTCTGGCTCATCGCAAAGCAAATCGCGCATATCGACAGCCCTTCGCAATTTATCACGCTTGGACTTGCAGAGCGTGTGGTGATGACACAGGCGCTATTCCTCACGGGATGGCTGGCATTGCGGCAGGCAGGCGACAGCGCGAGCCTTTATGCAAAGGCAGGCCTTGCTGCCACCGCGCTGGCGCTGCTGCGTCTTGTCTGGTTCGATCTGGGCGTGTTCAATCCGCTCTATGTTCCGCAGGCGCTTGGCCCTGCACCCATCGCCAATCTCGGCACCGTACACCTCGGACTTGCCGCATTCTGGCTGTGGCAACTGGCCCGCAATCCGATCGTCAAAAACGCTTATCCGCACTTGCCGAAAACAGCCGAAATCGGCAGCCTCATTTTGATGGCATTGGCGGCGCTCGTGACGGTGCGCCAGTTGGTGCAAGGCAATTTGATTTCAGGCGCGACCATCGATGTCGGAGAGAATTACCTCTATTCCGCGGCCTTGCTTGCACTGGCCATCATCTGGCTGGTCGTCGGGATCAGAGGCGGGCTGTCGATCCTCCGCCTTGCCGGATTGGCCCTGCTCACTTTGGTGACTTTGAAGGTCTTCCTCATCGACGCGTCAGCGCTGGAGGGTGTGCTCCGCATACTTTCCTTCATGGGGCTGGGGATCGCATTGATCGGCATCGGCTGGGCCTATGGCCGGGTGATGCGTGCTGGCGCTGCGCGCGAATAAGGCTTGCCCGGAAAAGGAAAGCGCCTAGAGCCAACCGCCATGTTGCAACGCCCTTACGAATGGATGATGGAAAAGGCGGCGCACGCGCATGCTGAGCGCTGGCTGTTCTTCTTTTCCTTTATCGAATCGAGCTTCTTTCCGATCCCGCCGCATCCATTGCTCGGCCTGATGTGCCTTGCACGGCCTGACAGGGCGATACGCTATGGCGCTGTTTGCACCATCGCCTCGGTGCTGGGCGGGCTGTTTGGTTACGCCATCGGCTATTTTGCTTATGAAACGATTGGCGTCTCGCTGCTTCAGGCCTTGGGCCTGTGGGACACCTTCCCCGCCGCAGCTTGCTATTTGCGCGAATTCGGCGCGGAGATCATCCTGATCAAGGGCGCAACACCGATCCCGTTCAAGCTGCTGACGCTGACGGCTGGTTTCATTCAGATGCCGCTGTTTGATTTCATCTGGTCCAGCGTGCTTAGCCGCGCCTTCCAGTTCATGTTGGTCGGCATGTTATTCTGGAAATTCGGTGCACCGATCAAGGCGTTCATCGACAAATATCTCGCCTGGGTAAGCGCAGGGTTCATCATCATTGTCGTTGGCGGTTTTGTCGCCTTTTCGATGCTCGCTGGCGGTGGGTCCAAAGCCAGCGACAAATGCTCGGGCGTTACCACGATGGAGCAGGTTTTCGAGCGGACTTGATCAGGTAGCAAATAGCTGGCTGTCGTCGGCGAACGCCTTGAACTCCAGAGCGTTGCCGCTTGGATCGGTGAAAAACATCGTCGCCTGCTCACCCACCTGCCCCTTGAAACGAACATAGGGTTCGATGCCGAATTTCACGCCAGCATCCTTCAGCCGTTGGGCAAGTTGCTCCCATTGCGGCATGGTAAGGACGATCCCGAAATGCGGCACGGGCACGTCATGGCCATCGACTGCGTTGTGGATCGGGCGCGGCGTCATCGCAGGATCAAGATGCGCGACGATCTGGTGGCCATAAAGATCGAAATCTATCCAGTGATCCGATGACCGCCCTTCGCGGCACCCCATGAACGCGCCATAAAATTCACGCGCTGCGGCCAGATCATGGACAGGAAATGCAAGGTGGAAAGGTCTTAAGCTCATTTGCTCGGTACCGGTTTGGGCAATGGAGTGGATGCCGCATCGGCAGCGGCAAGTTCGCCATACATGATCGCTTGGCATCGCGCGATACGGTCGTTTCTTACTTCGGCAGGTTCCTGCAACGCTGACTGGGCCTTGGCCGCTTCGGTCATCGCTAGTGCCACCACTTCCCGAGGTTGACCGGTCATATCCATCACGCGCTGGCCGACAATGCCCGACCGACGTTTTCCCGGTTGCGCCAGATCGGGCCGTTCGCCGACAGCGAGCGCGATCGTTGCAACACAACCAATATCGCGCATCTGCTCTTCGCTGATCGGGATCGGCGGATTGGGCGTGGCCATCAGCAACAGGGTTGGAAACATCAGCATGGCGACCTGCTAGCACCAGCAGGGTGAACAGCAAGCAACAACTTTGCGCGATTGCAATTCCCCGCTTGGAACGCCATGTCGGCACGCAATGGCAAAATTGATGGCGAAGATCGAGCAACATCGCGGGCTTATGCTGCTCGTGACAGGCAGCGTGTCTGCAACCGGCTTCGCGCCGCTCAACCTTTGGCCGCTGACGCTTATCAGCCTCGCGTTGCTGATGCACCTTGTCGCCAAAGCCGAAAGCGGCAAGCGCGCATTCCTGCTTGGCTGGATATTCGGCGTCGGCCATTTCTGCATCGGCAACAACTGGATTGCGACTGCATTCACCTTTCAAACCGCGATGCCCGCTTGGCTCGGCTGGATCGCGGTGTTCTTGCTGGCACTCTATCTTGCCGTCTATCCCGCGCTCGCCTGCTGGAGCGCATGGCGTCTGGCCAAAGCTGTTGGCTCCAAAGGTGTCACACTACCCTTCATCTTTGCTTTCGCTGGGTGCTGGATCGTTGCCGAATGGCTGCGCAGCTGGGTGTTTACCGGATTTGCCTGGAACCCGATTTCTGCGGCTTTCCCGGCGCAAATGCTTGAACCGCCGTTGATCCGTCTGGTTGGCACTTATGGTGCTTCGGGCATCATGGTCGCGGTTGCGGGTCTGGCGCTTTTGCTTCTGTCCAGCCTGATGAAATCCGGCACCGATTGGCGTACAACATTCGCTCCAAAACTGGCTTTGCTGGCACTGGCAGTCGTGTTGCTCACGTCCGGCTGGATCGGCTCGACGTCCTCCGTCCCGGCGAAGACCACGATGCTCACCATCGTCCAGCCAAACATCAGCCAGATCGACAAATATGCCCCCGGTTATGAGGCGGTGAACTTCTCCCGCCTTGCCCAGCACAGCCAGCCGGAAAATGCCGCACCGCGTTTGGTCCTATGGCCAGAAGCGGCGATCCCCTGGCGGCTGGAGGATGGCTATCCGGCGCGCGCCTATCAATTCCAACCGGGGGAAAGCGCCGAAGGAACGCGGCTTTTGCTCGCCAGGCTGATGAACCGGGGCGATGTGCTGTTGACCGGGGTGGACCGGCTGGAGTTCGATCAGAACCGTCAGCTCGTCGGGGCGCGCAACAGCGTGACGGCGATGGATGGTGCAGGAAAACTGCTCGCCCATTACGACAAGGCGCACCTTGTGCCCTATGGCGAATATCTCGCGCTGCGCTGGCTGCTCGAACCGCTGGGCGCGACGCGGCTGGTGCCGGGAACGATCGATTTCTGGCCTGGGCCGGGGCCGCGCACCCTTACCTTGCCCTTTGATGGGCGGCGCATCAAAGTCGGCATGCAGATTTGCTATGAGATGATTTTTTCAGGTCAGGTGACCGATCGCGCCAACCGCCCCGATTTCATCTTCAACCCCTCCAACGATGCCTGGTTTGGCAGCTGGGGCCCACCACAGCACCTTGCACAGGCAAGGCTTCGCGCGATTGAGGAGGGCTTGCCGGTCGTCCGTTCCACGCCGACGGGGATCAGCGCCGTCATCGATGCCGATGGCCGGATTGTAAAATATCTGCCGCTTGGAAAGGCTGGACGGATCGATGCGACATTGCCTGAAGCCCGTGAACCGACGCTTTTTGCGCGATTTAGCAATGCCCTGCCGCTCGGCCTTGCTGCCTTGTTCTTCGCTTTTGCATTGATGTCGCTTGCCCGACGCAGGACTTCCCGCTAAAGCCGCCAGCAGTATATAAAGATTTCTTTATACGCAGACACAGCAACACTAACTGGGAAAACCATGCGTAACTCATTCCTTTTCACATCCGAATCCGTTTCCGAAGGCCATCCGGACAAAGTCGCCGACCAAATCAGCGACACCATTGTCGACCTGTTCCTTTCCAAAGACCCCGAAGCGCGCATCGCGTGCGAAACGCTGACCACCACGCAGCTGGTGGTGCTCGCGGGCGAAATCCGCTGCAAAGGCGTCTATGAAAATGGCGCTTGGGTGAAGGGCGCGAAGGAAGAAATCGAAGCCGCCGTGCGCAACACGGTCAAGGAAATCGGCTATGAGCAGGATGGTTTCCACTGGCAGAGCTTCCGCTTTGAAAACAACCTGCACGGCCAGTCGGCCCACATCGCACAGGGCGTAGACGCCGGCGAAAATAAGGATGAAGGTGCGGGCGACCAGGGCATCATGTTTGGCTACGCGTCAGACGAAACCCCGGATTTGATGCCGGCAACGCTTGATTACAGCCACAAAATTCTCGAGCGCATGGCCGCCGACCGCAAATCGGGCAAGGCACCTTTCCTTGAGCCCGATGCCAAGAGCCAGGTCACGCTGCGCTACGCCAATGAGCGCCCGGTCGAAGCAACCGCGATCGTCGTTTCGACCCAGCATGCGCCGGGCTATTACTGGCACAATGGCGAAGGCGACGAGGCAAAATATGCCGAACTGCGCGATTATGTGAAGGGCGTGATTGCCGACGTGCTTCCTGCTGAACTGCTCACCGCCAATACCGTCTACCACATCAACCCGACCGGCCGTTTTGAAATCGGCGGCCCCGATGGCGATGCAGGCCTTACCGGCCGCAAGATCATCGTAGACACCTATGGCGGCGCAAGCCCGCATGGCGGCGGCGCATTCAGCGGCAAGGACCCGACCAAGGTCGACCGCTCGGCTGCCTATATCACCCGCTATCTCGCGAAGAATATCGTTGCCTCGGGCCTCGCGCGCCGCTGCACCATCCAGCTCAGCTATGCCATTGGCGTCGCCGAGCCGCTGTCGGTTTATGTCGACCTGCACGGCACGGGGACGGTCGAGGAAGGCAAGCTCGAAGCTTTGCTGCCGCAGCTTGTCCGCCTGACGCCCAAGGGCATCCGCACCCATCTGGGCCTCAACAAGCCGATCTACAAGAAAACCGCAGCTTATGGCCATTTTGGCCGCCAAGCTGATGGCGATGCATTCCCGTGGGAACGCACTGACCTGGTCGACAAGCTGAAGGCTGCGTTCGCCTAATTCAGCACGGACACGGCCAATTGGCCGTTGGTATAAGAGGAGCGGGCGCTGACAACTCTGTTGCGCCCGCTTTCTTTTGCCCTGTACAGGGCCATATCGGCGCGGCGGATCGCGTCATTTATCTCTTCGTCAGTTTCGATCATTGCCGCACCGATGCTCGCGGTGAATTGCAACGAGTCATAGGGCCTGTCCAGCCGGGTCGCGGCGATGGCTGATCGCAGCAGTTCTGCCATTTGCAGAACGGCTTTGGTATCGTTGGGCCGAAGCAGGACAACAAACTCCTCCCCGCCCAAACGGGCGACCTCGCCAAATCCCTTGCAGCAATTGAGCACCGTTTGCGACGTCGCAACCAGCACTCCATCGCCGACACCATGTCCATGCAGATCGTTGATCTGTTTGAAATGATCGAGGTCGATCATCAACACCGCGCCAAATCGACGATGGCTCGATTGCTTTTCAAGCAGCGCTTCAAATCCGCGGCGATTTGCAACTCCGGTCAGCGCATCCACCGTCGATGCCGTATAGTGCCGTGCGACAAGATCAGTGGTAATCGCCATCATGAGCAGGAAAGCCAGGCTCAAGGCAAAAATCGCCGAGGTGAAGTAGAAAATCATCATATATTGCGACCATTGGCTGGTCCGCGCATATTCCTGCGACTGGTCGAGCGTGAAATAAAAGGCAAAGCGAACGACATAGCAAAGCCAGCACATGGCAATGACAAAGGCCGTGATATTATCCAACCGGCTGGAGCGGTGGCGAAAGAAGCGCGGCACCGCCAATGAAAGAATCGCTATCGCAACGATCGAAGCATTGGGCACGCGGATCGCGACGTTGTCCACGATAAAAGTCGCGGCAAAATTGATGGTCAGGCCGACCGACAACAACCACGCAATGGGGCGCCGTGGAGTGCGATCGCCATGCCGCACCAAAAACGCATCCGCCGTGTAGACCAGCACCAACCAGTGCAGCGGAACCGCCAGCGTGAAGAACCAGCTGGGGAAATAGTCGCGTTGGGTATCGAGGATGATCGCCAGCATACCCATGCCAAAGGCCGCGGTTCCCAGCCGCGCCGAGGCAGATCCACCCTCTGATCTGGCAAGCGCCATAAATACGGCGGTAAAAACGCCGTACATTACAGGGAGGACCCAGAAAAAGATCTTGTCGGTGATCACTCCGCCGCATTTAGCCGGCAACCGCTAACTCCGACGTAACTGCAATGGTGTAAATTCGGTAAAATGCAAAATGCACGGCACGGGGTTGCACTCCCCCGAGTTTTCGCTAATCGCGCCCGCCATGACTGCGCACAAAGCCGGAGATCCAACAACACTTGGCCGCCTGTATGGGCGGTCAAAGGGGAAGAAGCTGCGTGCAGGCCAGCAGGATTTGCTCGACAATCTGCTGCCGCAAATCGCGGTGCCGACCGAAGGGCCAGTCACCGCCGAACTCCTGTTCGGTTATGATCGCCCGCTGCATTTCGAAATCGGTTTCGGCGGTGGCGAGCATATGGCCTACCGCGCAGACATGCTGCCCGATCACGGTTTCATAGGCTGCGAACCCTTTGAAAATGGCGTCGCGCAAGCGCTGACCCATGTCGACAATTATAACGGCATGGGGCCGCTCGCCAATGTCCGCATCCATATGGGCGACGCGCTCGAAGTACTGGCGCGGATCCCGGACGGATCGCTCAGCTTTGTCTATCTGTTGCACCCTGATCCATGGCCAAAGGCGCGCCATGCCAAACGCCGCATGATGAATGACGGGCCGGTCAACATGATCGCTGCGAAACTCAAACCCGGTGGCGAATTCCGCTTTGGCACCGACCATGCCATCTATTTGCGGCATGCCTTGATGGTGATGCAAAAACATCGCCACCAGTTTGATTGGCTATGCAACAGCCCAAAGGATTTCCTTGTCCGGCCCGGCGGGTGGCCCGAAACGCGCTATGAGGCCAAGGCCCGCAATGTGTACGGGCACGAAGTCTGGTATTTCCGTTATCGCCGCAAATAGTCGTTAGCGCGCAACGGTCGCGTCGACCTTTTCCACCCATTCGGGGAAGAAACGTGGGGCCCGTTTCGACCAACCCGGCGCGGTTGCAACCGCCTCGCTGATCGACTGCAACAGCAGTTTGCGTTTTTCAGGCTGCAGGTGCGGCATCGAAGCTGCTGCGCAGAAAGCTGCGGGGAACCAAGGGCGTGCCTCTGCCCCGACAAGGCGTTCATACAGGAAACGGTAAGCGCCAAAGCCATCAATGCGTCCCTGCCCCAGATCAAAGGCGGAAACGATCACCAAGGCAGCCATGAAAGGTTCGGCATCCTCGATTGAACTGCTGTCGGGGATCAATGCCCGGATTTCAGGCAGCCTCTCGTAAAAACGATATTGCGCCTGGATGCCAGCAGCCTCGACGACATCGCGCGACCACAGCTCAACCGCATCCTTGCGATCAAAGGCGACGTCGAGCGAGCGGCGGATATAGCGCTGCGTTGCTGCGGTGAAGCTGGCAAACTCCTTGATCTCTGCCAAGGTCAACATGCCCGGTGCCGAAGTGTTACCTGTAGTCATAATTCAGGCCCCCTTTTCGTCTTTCCCGCATTTTGTGCCATAAATATGGTTACTGGGGCGTTAACGCTTTCATCACATAGCCATCGCACAAGGCTTCGATCAATCCGGATGTAAATTCGACAAGCGGCAGGCTATGGGGAAGATATAGAACAGCAAAGGGAATATGTGGGGGACATGAACCTTTCGATCTCAAACAAGCGACCGCTGATGGGCCACCAGATGGTTTTCCTGACCATTGTCGGCTTTTGGGTGTTCCACGCCCTGATTGTGTCGCTGCGCGCGGCTGTGCTCGAATTCCCCTCGCAAGGCGAATTGGCCACACGTCGCATCCTGGTCACGATCATCGGAATCGCGCTGACCTGGATGCTTTACCTGATCCTGCGCTTGTTTGATCGTAAGCCGCTCGGCGTCCGTGTAGCAACCGCATTCATCGCCGCTGCCCCCTGCGCGTTCGTAATCGCATGGGCGAACTATTATGTGTTCAATGTCTATGATCCGGTCAGTGTCTTTTCCGACCAGGAATTGGGCCGAAAGTTCATGGATATCCAGGCAGAACTCGGGCTGACTGCGTGGCAGGAAGTCGCAGAGATTGCGGTCAGCCGCTATTTCTTCCTCATCGCCTGGGCATCGCTCTATCTCGCGCTGGGATATGCGCGCGATGTCAGCGAAGCTGAACGGACAGCATCGCGTTATGCGCAGGCGGCGCAAGATGCAGAGCTGCGTTCGCTCCGTTATCAGGTCAATCCGCACTTCCTGTTCAACACGCTCAATTCGCTCTCCAGCCTCGTCATCAAGGGGGACAAGGTGAAGGCAGAGGAGATGATCCAGAATCTCTCAACCTTTTACCGTACCAGCCTCTCAAGCGATCCATTGGAAGAAGTGACGCTGGACGAAGAGGTCGAGTTGCAGAAACAATATCTGGGTATCGAAATGGTTCGCTTCCCCGAACGCCTGCGCACCCAGTTCGATATCCCGCAGGCGCTGGCGGATGAGCGTGTGCCGGCCCTCATCCTGCAACCGCTTGTCGAAAACGCTATTAAATATGGCGTCTCCCGCACCACCCGGCCCGTCACCATCGCAATCAAGGCATCAGCAAATGATGGCTGGATGACGATATCGGTCGAGGACGATGGGGAGGATTCCTCGACAACCGAACATGGCAATGGCATCGGCCTTGCCAATGTCCGCGATCGGCTGGAGGCGCGCTATGGCGACCAGGCGAGCCTCGCCAATGGGCGCAAGCCTGAAGGCGGCTTCCGCGCGGCGATCACAATTCCCATAACCCCCAAGGATCCGGAATGACTGGATTGCGAACCATAATCGTCGATGATGAACCCCTTGCGGTTGAGCGCCTGCAGATATTGTGCGCCTCAGAACCTGATGTCGATCTGGTCGGGACCGCTGGTGACGGTGCTGCTGCCTTGCGGCTGGCGCAAACGCTAACGCCTGATCTTATGCTGCTCGACATCGGGATGCCCAAGATGGATGGCATCAGCGTCGCGCGCGCCATCGCCCTGATGGAACGCAAGCCGGCAATCATCTTCGTCACCGCTTATGACAATTTCGCTGTCGAGGCCTTTGACCTTGATGTCGTCGATTACATGCTCAAACCGGTATCGGCAGACCGGCTTGGCAGGGCGATCGCGCGCGCCAAGCAGCAAAAGGAAAGTCCGGCGGATGACGAACCGATCGACGGCGCGCAAGATGATGCGACAGGCGATTTTGCCAGCGAGTTCTGGGTTTCGCACCGTTCGGAACTGATACGGATCGCCGCGCTGGACATTGAACGCATCGAAGCCGAGCGCGATTATATGCGCTTACATACAGGCGGCCGCAGCTATCTGCTGCACCAGACAATCTCGACGCTCGAACAACGGCTCGATCCGACGCGTTTCCAGCGCATTCACCGCAGCCATATTGTTCGGCGAGATTTGATCACCGGGCTGCGTCATGAAGGCGGCGGAGTTTGGCATGCCTTGTTGGCGAATGGAGATTCGATGCGGATCGGCCGCAAATATCTGGCAGACGTCAAAAAACTGGCGGGGAAATAGCTTCCCCGCCCGGTTTGGTTTTCGATTTTTGCGGTCTTTCAGTCTAGCGCGACCTTGACCGTGCCGCCATGGCGGGCGATCGTTTTCTCTGCCTTGCTCATCGCCGCTGCTTTTGCGCGGGCTTCACATTGCACCTGATCAAGGCGTTCGAACGAAGTGCGGGCTTGCGGGAAGGCGCAAACATTGCGGACAGCGCGTATCACACGCGACTTGAATATCGACTGGCCGGCTTCGGTTGAAAGATCGAGGTCGTCATACTGGACCTTCTGGTGACGATCTGCAGCCGAAACGGGTGCGGCAGCGAGTGTGGCGGAGACAGCGGCAGCTGCCATCAACGAACGGAACATGCTTTTTGCCATATCTAGGCTCCTTGGGTCTGTTCGGGCCTCTATTCGTTCGGGCCCTTTGGGAGAGGGGGTGCAGGTCGGTTAAATCAGAACTGGGGAGCACTGGAACCGACCTGCCCCTTTGATATGGAACAGGAATCGAAAGCCTGCAGCACCGCTTCGACGGGTGGGCTTGATCGTTTTACAAGACGACAAATGACATGACGAACAGCAGGTTGGCCCCGACGAACGTCTATTCGACGTCGTTCAACGTCGATGAACGACTACAAATGTAGTTAGCGATAGCTTAGATCAGGCCGGCGAGCGGGCTCGAAGGGTCGGCATACATCCGGCGGCCCATGCGCCCGGCGAGATAGGAATGGCGACCCGATTCGACCGCCAGTTTCATCGCATGCGCCATCCGGACCGGATCCTTGGCCTCGGCGATTGCCGTGTTCATCAGCACGCCATCACAGCCCAGTTCCATTGCGACCGCAGCATCCGAAGCTGTGCCAACACCCGCGTCGACCAGCACCGGCACTTTTGCGCCCTCGACGATCAGGCGGATGGTGACGCGGTTCTGGATGCCCAGGCCCGAGCCGATCGGCGCGCCCAACGGCATCACCGCTACTGCGCCCGCATCCTCGAGCTGCTTGGCAGCGATTGGATCGTCAACGCAATAGACCATAGGAAGGAAACCTTCCTTGGCCAGTATCTCGGTCGCGCGCAGCGTTTCGCGCATATCGGGATAGAGCGTCTTCGCTTCGCCCAGCACCTCAAGCTTGACGAGATCCCAACCGCCCGCCTCGCGCGCCAGCCGCAAGGTGCGGATCGCATCCTCGGCGGTGAAGCAGCCGGCGGTGTTCGGCAGATAGGTGTATTTCCTTGGATCGATATAGTCGGTGAGCATCGGCGCATTGGGATCCGACACATTCACCCGGCGCACAGCAACGGTGATGATCTCCGCCCCCGATGCGACGAGCGCGGCGGCGTTCTGTTCGAAATCCTTATATTTGCCGGTGCCGACAATCAGACGTGAGGTGAAGGTTCGACCGGCGACGGTCCAGCTATCGGTGGTGCTCATGCGGCTGCCCTTAGCCGCCACCGACAAAGTGGACAATCTCCAACTGGTCCCCATCTGCCAGCATCACATCCGCCAGCGTCGAGCGAGGGACAATCTCCAGATTGCGTTCTACTGCCACCTTTTTGGGATCGAGGCCGATTTCGCGGACAAGGTCAGCCACTGACATACCGCCGCCAATCCGGCGCGGTTCCCCGTTGAGCATGATCGCTATCTGGTCAGTGGCAATGGTCATTTCGTCTCGCTTTTTGCTTGCAGCGCATATAGGGAGCAACGGCATTTCAAGGCAAGCATCTGAGCGGAAGAATATCTTGTCCGATACACCGGTAATCTACGTCCTCAACGGCCCCAACCTCAACCTGCTCGGCACGCGGGAGCCGGAGATCTACGGCACCGATACGCTCGATGACATTGCCGGACGGCTCGACGATCAAGCCCGCACGTTGGGTTTCGAGATCGATTTTCGCCAGTCAAACCATGAAGGCCATCTGATCGATTGGCTGCACGAGGCGCAGGCTGAAGGCGCGAAAGCGGTGTTGTTGAACGCTGGCGCCTACACCCACACCTCGATCGCGCTCCACGATGCGATAAAATCGATCAAAGTGCCGGTGATAGAGGTGCATCTTTCCGACCCGAAAAAGCGTGAGGAATTCCGTCATATCAGCTATGTTGGCATGGCTGCGCACAGCTGTATCGCCGGGCATGGAGCAAAATCATACGAACTGGCGCTGGACGTAGCGGCGCGTCTCTGACAATAGCGGCCAGTAACAGGGTCTAACGGAGTAAGAATATGAACGGCAAAACCGGCGGAATGCAGGTCGATACCAAACTGGTGCGCGAACTGGCCGAGTTGCTGAATGACACCGGCCTCAGCGAAATCGAGGTTGAAGATGGCGACCGCAAGATCAAGGTCTGCCGGAACATCCAAGCCGTGGCTGCGCCCGTTGCGGTTGCTGCACCCGCCGCGCCTGTCGCGCCCGCCGCGCCGGTTCCCTCTGCCGAGGCGGCACCGGCTGCTGCACCCGCCAATGCGGTGAAATCACCGATGGTCGGCACTGCCTATCTGACCCCCGAACCCGGCGCTGCCCCCTTTGTCAGCGTGGGTGACAAGGTCTCTGCCGGCGACACCCTGCTTATCGTTGAGGCGATGAAGGTGATGAACCCGATCACTGCACCCAATGGCGGCACCGTGAAGTCGATCTTTGTCGAAAGCGGCCAACCGGTCGAGTTTGACCAGCCGCTGATGGTCATCGAGTAAGCGCAGACCATGGGCATCGAGAAAATCCTGATCGCCAATCGCGGCGAAATCGCCTTGCGCATCCACCGCGCTGCGCATGAAATGGGCATCAAGACGGTCGCCGTCCACTCGACCGCAGACGCCGATGCCATGCATGTCCGCTTGGCTGACGAGGCGATCTGCATCGGTCCGCCCGCCGCAAAGGACAGCTATCTCAATATCCCCGCAATCATTTCGGCGGCAGAAATCAGCCACGCAGATGCGATCCACCCAGGCTATGGCTTTCTCTCGGAAAACGCGCAGTTCGCGGAAATCGTAGAGAGCCACGGCATCGCCTTCATTGGCCCCAAACCCGAGCATATCCGCACGATGGGCGACAAGGTGATGGCGAAAAAGACCGCCGGCGATCTTGGCCTGCCTTTGGTGCCCGGTTCGGATGGTGCGGTTTCGGAAATTACCGAAGCCAAGAAAATTGCAGAAGCCGTCGGCTATCCCGTGATCATCAAGGCTGCCTCTGGCGGCGGCGGTCGCGGGATGAAGGTGTGCAACAGCCCCGACGACCTTGAAACGCTGATGCAGCAGGCTGGCAGCGAGGCCAAAGCTGCCTTTGGCGATGCGACCGTTTATATCGAGAAATATCTCGGCAACCCGCGCCACATCGAATTCCAGATTTTCGGCGATGGCGAAGGCAATGCCATCCATCTGGGCGAACGTGACTGTTCGCTGCAGCGCCGCCACCAGAAGGTGCTCGAAGAAGCGCCCTCACCCGTCATCTCTGCCGACGAGCGTGCGCGCATGGGCGGCATCGTTGCCAAGGCGATGGCCGATATGGGCTATCGCGGTGCCGGCACGATCGAGTTCCTGTGGGAAAATGGTGAATTCTATTTCATCGAAATGAACACCCGCATCCAGGTCGAACATCCGGTGACCGAGATGATCACCGGCTTTGACCTTGTCCGCGAACAGATTCGTGTCGCAGAGGGTCGCGGGCTATCCGTGACACAAGACATGCTCGAATTCCGCGGCCATGCGATCGAATGCCGCATCAATGCGGAAGATCCGCGCAGCTTCATCCCCTCGCCCGGCGAAATCAAATATTACCACGCCGCCGGCGGGATGCATGTCCGCGTCGATAGCGGCATGTACACCGGCTATCGCGTGCCGCCTTATTATGACAGCATGATCGCCAAGCTGATTGTCTATGGCCGGACCCGCGAAAGCTGCATGATGCGGATGCGCCGCGCGCTTGAGGAAATGGTGATCGACGGTGTGAAGACCAACATCCCGCTGCACCAGGACCTGTTGCGTGATCCCGATGTGATCAATGGTGATTACACCATCAAATGGCTCGAAGATTGGCTCGCCAAACAGGAAGGCTGAGAAGCTGATGGCCGAGTTTGTTCATCTAACTCGAACCTTTCCTGAACATTACAGCCTCATTCAGCCTGCTGACAGCCCGAATCGAGCATAAAGGTCTCGTCGGAGCGGTATTGTGCCGTTCTGCATCGAGGACCGATGATGAAAAAGTTTCTCTTGGCCGGAATGGCATCCACCATCGCCTTCATCCCAGCAGCCCATGCTGCGCCTGCAGCGCCTGCAGCGCCTGACTTCTCGATCGAGTCTGCGGCCGATTACAAACGCGGCGAGGGCCGTCGGGGTGATCGCGTACGCGGCCAGGGCCAAGTCAGCCAAGACGATGGACAGGGCGAACGCGCATGGCGCGGCCAGCGCCAGGCTCAAGACGCTCCGCGCAATGAACGTCGCGCCGAGCGCCGGGGTGGTTGGAACCAGCAGCAAGGCCAAGCTCAAGGAACCGTCCAGGGCCAAACCCAAGGCCGAACCTGGAATCGCGGCGAGGAACGGCGCGATCGTGATGACGATTACCGCCGTCGCCGTGATGGTGACTGGAATCGTGGAGGCGATTGGAACCGCGACGGCAACCGCGATGATGATCGCCGTTGGAACGGTCGCAGCGATAATGACCGGCGTTATGATGGCCGCTGGGAAGGTCGTCGCGACGATGATCGCCGCTACAGCGACAATCGCCGTTATGACAGCCGCGAACGCTGGAACCGCGATTGGCGAAGCGACCGTCGCTACGACTGGCGCGGACACCGTGAGCGCTATCGCAGCTATTACCGTCCGGGACGCTATTATGCGCCCTATCGCGACTATCGCTATCGCCGGTTCAGCATCGGCATCCACATCGGCTCGCCCTTTTATTCGAACCGCTATTGGATCGCCGACCCCTGGTATTACCGCTTGCCGCCGGCATACGGCCCCTATCGCTGGGTACGCTATTATGACGACGTGCTGCTGGTCGATATCCGCAACGGCTATGTCGTCGACGTAATTCACAACTTCTTCTGGTAATCCTGATCCCCCAGAAGTTGATGAGCCCGGGGTTCCTTCCTCCCCGGGCTCTTTTTTCTTGATGTAAAGCCATGGGATGGCGCATGCTCCCGGCAACAAACGGGAGGAACAGATGATCCGCAAATACATGCTCGCCGGCATTGCCGGTATCGCCCTTGCCAGCGCCGCATCGGCCGAAACCTATGTCATCAAGGCCGGCAACCTGATCGCGGATCCGGCACAAGGATCCATCGGCCCGGCGACGATCACCGTCACCGATAGCAAGATCGTCTCGGTCGAAAAGGGCCACACCCAAGGCGATGTCCCGCAGGGCACTACCGTCATCGACCTGTCCGGCAAGACGGTGCTGCCCGGCCTCATAGACTTGCATGTGCACCTGACCAGCGATCCGGGCGGTGATTACCGCACCGAAGCGGTAGATACTGACGAATGGGCGACAATCGTCGGCGTCAAAAATGCCGCGCTGACCGTCAATGCCGGCTTCACCACTGTGCGCGAGGCGGGCTCCGCCCAGAACACTGGCTATGCCCTGCGCCGTGGTACGGCAGAGGGCACGATCTGGGGTCCACGCGTCGTGGCTGCCGGTCCGGCTCTATCCATTGTTGGCGGCCATGCAGACGTCACCGGTTTCCGCCCCGAGGTGCTCGTCGCGCTCGATGGCGGCTATACCTGTACAGGCACGGTCGAATGCGCCGAAAAGGTGCGCAAGGCATCAAAATTGGGTGCCGATGTCATCAAGATCACTGCAACCGGCGGCGTGCTGTCACAGCAGGGGCGCGGGCTGGAGGCGCATTTCAACAATGATGAGCTGAAATCCATCGCCGACACCGCGCATTCGCTTGGCCTCAAAGTCATGGCGCATGCCCATGGCGCGCGCGGGATCGAGGCAGCATCGGCTGCCGGTATCGACACCATCGATCATGCAACCTTCGCCGACGAGGCTGCGCTCAAGGTGATGAAGGCAAAGGGCACGGTGCTGGTGCCGACGCTGATGGCGCTTGAAGGAGTGCGGGCGCGAATCGGAAAAGGCATCTACACCCCGACGGTCGAGGTGAAGGCACGCCAAGCACTCGAAGCCGCGGGGCGGCAGGTGCAGCGTTCCAAGGCAATGGGTGTTACCGTAGCGTTCGGAACCGATGCCGGCGTTTTCGAACATGGGCGCAATGCGGGTGAGTTTGTTCTCATGGTTCAGAACGGCCTGACCCCCACCGAAGCGGTGGCGAGTGCCACCACTATTGCCGCCAAGACATTGGGTCTCGACAATGAAATCGGGCGGATCGCACCTGGCTATGCCGCTGATTTGATTGCAGTTAACGGCAACCCGCTGCAAGATGTACGCACGCTTGAACAGGTTGAGTGGGTGATGGCCCGCGGACGTTTACGAAAATAGTTATAGAACTAAAGTTCTTATCAAAATCAATCATTTGACGTTAATTTACATTTACCAGTTCTGTAGCATGCCGGGTTAACCCTGCTTGGTTAACTCTGCTCAGGCAACAGTTGGGTAAATAGCCATGAACAGGACTTTCAAACGACTTCGCGCGTTCGGATCGAAACTGCGCAAAGATGTAAGCGGTAACACGATGATCATGGTCGCGCTGGGCATGCCAATGCTCGTCGGCGGCACCGGTCTCGCAGTTGATACGGCTCAGTGGTATCTCTGGCAGCGCGAACTGCAATATGCGGTTGACCAAGCCGCGATGTCGGGGGCTTACTCGCTCAGCAAGGCTGATAACCCAGCCACCGGAGAGTGGGATGCCCGGGCTCGGGCAGAGCTTCAGAACAACAAGGACATTGTCGATTTTGAAACCGATGTCGATGTCCGCGTAGTCGATTATGCCGACCAAACGGATAACAGCGTCATTGTCGATGTCGTCGCCGAGCGCACCTTGCCCTTCACCAGCATGCTGACATCGCGTGGCGCGCGCATCCGGGTCAGCGCGCAAGCCAGCTTCACCGAAGCGGCAACCTACACCAGCTGCCTTGTCGCAACCGACGAGGATGAAGAAGGCGCCATCACCATCGGCGGCAGCGCCACCGTGCAAATGAACTGCGGCATTGCAGCGCTGTCGGACAGCGAAGAGGCAATCCAGATCCAAGGCAGCGGCGGGGCCGGCGGCGATGATGAAGCCAATATCTCGGTCGGTCTCGTGCTCGCAGCAGGTGGCATCGATGATTGGTTCCGTGAAAACACCGATGACACCGTGATTGAAAACCTTTCCGGCCTTTCAGATCCGTTCGCCGAAATCGAACCACCCGACAATCCGACCACGCGCGACTATCGCTGCACGACAAGCACGACCACGACGACCGTGACGCGCTTGAAGGGCAAGAAGCTGGTCCAGGAAACGGTCGAAGTGTCGACGACGCAGGCAAGCCTGCTGCCAGGCACCTATCGCGAAATCGATACGCAATGCGACACGACGCTCGCCCCGGGTATTTATGTGATCGACGGCGGCAAGTTGAAGATCAACGCCCAGCATGATTTCACCGGAAACGGCGTTATGTTTGTGCTCAAGAACGGCGCGTATATCGAAATCAACGGCGGGGCGAATGTGTCGCTGACCGCACCCACCGTGGCGCAACTGGAATCCGCTGGCGTCTTCGATCCGCGGCTGGCTGGCATGCTGGTGTTCGAAGATCGCACGTCTGAAGGTAGCACGCGGAACAAGTTGAACGGCAATGCTGAGACCATCCTCAACGGGAAGATCTATCTGAGCAAGAGCCATATGCAGATCAATGGTTCGGCGCGCGTGACCAGCCAGTGCCTGATGATTGTATCCAACACGATGGAAATCACTGGCAACGCCAATCTTGGCAATCTGTGCCCAAACAACCAGGAAATCACCGATGCCGTCGGAACACAGCGCCACCGGGTGTATCTGGTTGCCTGACATGCGGACGCCCTGGTTGAAACTGAAACGCGATGAACGCGGTGCTGTGTTGATCGAGACCGCGATCATCGCGCCCGTCCTGTTGGTCATGAGCATAGGCGCCTATGACGTCAGCCGCGGCGTTGCGCGTCAGACCGAGTTGCAGGAAGTGACGGCCGAGTTTGCAGCCATTGCCATGGCACGCGAAAGCGTGGGTCAGACCGAAATCGAGCAGATGAAGGAAATCGCCGTCGCTTCAGCACGGGTAGATGAAAACGCCATTGAAATCGTAGAGAATGTGAAATGCGGCATCGCCCCCGATGTCTATGATGCCAGCTATCTTTGCCCTGGCAGCGAGGAACAATCGCGCCTGCTAACCATCACGATCGAAGCAACCTATGTACCGACCTGGACCAACTTTGGCGTGGGCCGGCCGATTAACTTAAGCGTAACCCGTTCGGTGCAGATACAATGATCATGCGCAACCTGCTTCGCCAAATCCGCAAATCCGAAACCGGGGCCAGCGCTGTCGAGTTTGCGCTGGCTGCGCCGATCGCGCTAATCTTGATGGTCGGCGTAATCCAAGTCGGTATCGCAATGCAGGGTTACAACGCAATTCGTGGCATGGTCGGCGACCTCGCCCGGCACACGGTGGTTCGCTATTCGACGGGTGTCGACCTTGCGGACGACCAGATCGAGGCGGATGCGATGGCACGCGCAACTGCTGCGCCCTATCTGCTCAACGCCGACAATCTCGTCATCGATGTGCAGAGCGCGGAAAGCAGCGGCATCGGCGGCGTGAAGCAGATTGATGTCACGGTCAGCTATGCTGTCCGCTCGATCATCCCGGGGCTCGACGCCGACCAGTTCCCGATGACATTGGAAAAGTCGATCTACGTCGTCGACGAGACCTAATCCCGCTCTCGAAAATGCAGCCGTTTACATGGTAAGCCTATGGCGAATCATCGCCGATGGAGCCTACCCTTGTCCGCCGAAGCCGAAGCACCGACAAAGTTCGATCCCAACAATGATCCCGCCAAACTGGCAAAGATTGGCGCATTTGTGACGAAGCGCCTAGATTCCAACCCGCTGGTCCAGAAAATCGACGTGCCGGAATTGCAGGCCTATGTTTACCAAGGCTTTCTCGGAAAGCGCGATTGCGACATCCTGATCAAGAAAATCGATGCCGAAGCCGTGCCTTCGACACTGTACAAAGGGACGGAGCAGGCCGGTTTTCGCACCAGCTATAGCTGCCACCTCAACCGGTGGGATGCCGATGTCGCTCGGATCGAGGCGCGGATGAGCGATACGCTGGGCATCGACAATAACTTCGCCGAAACGATGCAAGGCCAGCGTTACCAGGTCGGTCAGGAATTCAAGTCGCACCATGATTTCTTCCACCCAAGCCAGAGCTATTGGGAACAGGAAGGACCCCGCGGCGGTCAACGCAGCTGGACCGCGATGATATTCCTCAACGAACCCGAAGAAGGCGGCGCAACGGAATTCCCGCATATCGGCATCGGAATTCGGCCGCAGGCCGGCACGATGCTGATTTGGAACAATATGAAGCCCGATGGCACGCTCAACTATAAATCGCTGCACACCGGAACCCCGGTGAAGCAAGGCGTCAAGCACATCATCACCAAATGGTACCGCCAGAACAACTGGCTCGAACTCAATACGGCAAGCTGAAGATCAACGCGTTTGCGGTTGTTGGTCAGCCGTCTGTCGAATACTGTTTGAAGATGCGGGGCACAGCCGCTTGGTGCACGCCATCATAATTTGGAGAGTAGATTCTCATGAAGAAACAGATTTTTAGCGCCCTTCTCGCCACCACCCTGCTGGCCACCCCCGCAATGGCGCTTGCAGAAACGCAGAGCGCGACCGTCAAGGTTGTCGAGCAAAGCGAGAACCAGAAACTATTCGCGCTCTTCGCGCAGGATGATGAGGAAAACCTCAAGCGCAATCCCCTGAACGCGCTTTTCCGCGGCGACATGCGCTATGCTGACCGGCTGGGCGATTATATCAGCGACGCCTATTTCGAAGGCGAACGCAAGGCGGCAGAAACCAATTTGGAAAGGCTCAAAACGATTGACCGGGCAAAGCTCGATGCGACCGGCCAGATTGCTTATGATGTTTTCAAGCAAGGCCAGTTTGATACGCTGAAAGGCCTTTCAAAGGAAATCATGGACCTGACCGTGGTTCGCCCGGTGAACCACTTTGCGGGCTTCCACACATTCTACCCGACCTTTGCGAGTGGCCAAGGTGCGGCACCGTTCAAGACCGTTGCCGATTATGAAAACAACCTGAAACGCCACAAGGAATTCATAACCCTGATGGATGCATCGATCGGTCGTTTTCGTGAAGGTATGGCGAGCGGTGTGTTCGAAACCAAGCTGACCATCACCAATGTCATTGACCAGCTCAACACCCAGCTTGCCCAAAAGACCGAAGAATCGCCTTATTACGGCCCGGTCACCAAATTCCCTTCAGATTTCAGCGATGCAGACAAGGCGCGCCTGACCGCGGCGTACAAGGATGTGGTCGAAAACGGTCTCTATCCCGCAAACCAGCGCCTGCGCGATTTCCTGCGTGATGAATATCTGCCGCTTGCGCGCGAAGGGGTTGGCCTGATGCACATGAAGGGCGGGGACACGCTCTACCAATATATGGTCGAGCAGACGACGACCCTGCCGCTAAAGGCCGCCGACATCCACCAGCTTGGCCTGTCCGAAGTTGACCGGATCAAGAAGGGGATGGAGGAAATCAAGAATGAGGTCGGCTTCAAAGGCAGCCTGCAGGATTTCTTTGAACATCTGCGCACCGACCCGAAGTTCAAAAAGGAAAGCCGCGAGGCGCTGACGCAGGGCTATTACGATATCGGCAAAAAGGTCGATGCGGTGATCTCGACCCAGTTCAAATATCTTCCCAAGGCGCCGCTCGAAATCAAGCCTTATGAGGAATTCCGCGAGAAGTATGAAGCTGGTGGCAGCTATCAGCAGGGAACGCCCGACGGATCACGCCCCGGCACCTTTTACTTCAACGCCTATGACCTCCCGAGCCGCACCACGCCCGGCATGACCACGCTCTACCTGCACGAAGGCGCGCCTGGGCACCATTTCCAGATCAGCATCGCGCAGGAAAATGAGAAGCTGCCTGCCTTCATGCGCTTTGGCGGCAACACTGCCTATGTCGAGGGCTGGGCGCTTTATGCCGAAACGCTGGGTTATGACATGGGCTTGTTCAAGGATCCCTATCAGCGCTTTGGTACCTTGTCGGATGAAATGCTGCGCGCAATGCGCCTCGTCGTCGACACCGGTTTGCACAGCAAGGGTTGGACCCGCGACCAGGCAATCGAATATATGCTCGCGAACAGCGATATGGGCCGCACTGATGCAACCGCAGAAGTTGAACGCTATATCGCGATCCCGAGCCAGGCCCTGGCGTACAAGATCGGTGCGATGACGATCCAGCGTCTCAAAGCCAAGGCACAAAAGGAACTGGGCGCGAAATTCGACGTGCGCGAATTCCACAACCAGGTGCTCAACACCGGCGCATTGCCATTGGCGGTGCTGGAAACCAAAATCGACAGCTGGATCGCCTCACAAAAGTGAGCGCGAAGTAGCGACGTGCCCTCATGTTCATTCTGAGGGCGCGTCGTCTCCGTCCAAGCTCTGGAAATAGCGCGCCATTGCGGCGAAGGCATCGTCGGTAAGCTCGACAAAGACCCTGCGGCCATCCGCGGGGTCTTCTTTTCGCTCGATCAGCTTCTTGTCGGCAAGGACCGACAGCCAGCGCAAAGCCGTCGTCATCGGCACGCCCGATGCAAGGCACAGCGACGTTATCGAAACGCGCTTTCGTTCGGCCTTGGCTGCCGCAAGATCGAGCAGCATGTCCCAAGCCGGATCGGCGAACAGATTGGCTGGAAAATGCTTGTGGCGATCCTGCCGCCTGCGGATCACGCGTCGCACCATTGCGGGATCGATCTGTTGCCGGCCAATAAAAGGTTGCGGCAAGCGAGGTACGGCCTGCACAGGTGCGACATCATCTGTGACGAATTTGCGCAACAGTGTTGCAAGCTGTTCAATCTGCTGTGATTGCCGGCTGAAATCGCGGCGCAGATAAATCATCTCGCGCGACAGCGACAGCAACGGGTCTTCCGTTGGAAGTGTGGATTCAAACGCCAATTTCTTTGCCTCTTTTCATGGCCGGGCTGCAATGCCGCGCCGGCTATGGAATCGAGCGACGGCTTTCGTCGCGGTACCCGGCTCTAAAATCAGTCCGATTTGGAGGATCAAAGCGTGCAACGGTGAAGTCGAGGTGAAATGGCTTTATTACAGTCATTTGCGGGGAATACGTCGACCGGTACGTAACGGTTACAAATCGCTTTGCCGCAAAATTTGCTCCAATCGGGAAAAGTTCACTCGCCGAAAATCCAACGCGTCAAACGCGCATCGAGCCGATTGTGACGGATGAAATCATTGTCCCGTTGGTCGCCTCCCGGGAAGCTCTTGGATGCGGAAGCCAGCATAAGATCTGCCCTGCGGTCGTCGCCATTAAGCCGGGCAGCGGCGGCCTTCACATAAAGCGACAGCACACCATCCCCGCTATAAAGTTCGGCAAATCGCTTGGCGCGGTCAGCATCGTCATTCCGGATCGCGTCGATCGCCAACCCGCCCCAATACCATGTCGGTGGATCGGGATTGAGCTGCAACGCTTCGTCAAAATAGGTTCGGGCGTCATCCGAATTTCCGGCAAGCGCATTTTGCCAGCCGGCATCGGCGAGAATCTCCGAACTGTTCGGGCTTAATCGTTGCGCCGTTGCCATCGATTGGCGCGCCTTTTGATCCTGCCCGAGATAGAATTGCGCGATCGCCAGATATTGATGCGCGGTTGCACTGAACGGGTTGGTGGCAACCCCCTTTTCGGCAGCCTTCAGTGCGCGCATTGCGCCGGAACCGCCGGCTTGGCGGTTGAAGCCATAACGATGTTCGTCGCCATAAATCCATGACAGCATCGACCAGGCACTCGAATAATTCGGGTTATCGCGCGTCGCCTTTTCAAGGCATTTGCGGATTTTCAGATGGTCCTTTTCGGCTTTCTGCCGCTTATAATCATAAGCGGCCAGTATGCAGGCATAGTTAGCAAACGAGACGCCTTTGCTTTCGGCAATCAAGGCCTTCGACGCCTGCTGGATAACGCCATCGGGCTGCCCCAATGTCGATCCGACCTTAAGGGCTATTTCGGATTGCGATTGCAGGACATCACCCGCATTCGAATAAGCGAAACTGTCCATATTCGACCAGAGCACGGTCCCCTTGCGGACCGAGACCAGTTCGCTCGACACCTTTATGGTTCCATCAGCAGTGGCCACACTGCCGCTAAGCAGATAGTCGGCGCCATGCCAGTTCGAAATCTTCTGCCCGCCGCCGCCTTCGCCGGCGACCGTTTCATATCCCAATATCTCGATATTGGGATATTGCGAGAGCAAGGCGATCAGATCGTGCTGCAATCCCTTGGCGATCAACCGGGTATCGCTGCTGCCATCGATTACATTGAACTGTGCAACGAAAAGACGCGGCTCCATCCGTTCGGGGCGCGGCAGCAGGCGATCGTAGAAAACGGCCCCGCCTATTCCGACTAGCACGAGCAGAAGCAATGCGACCAAGCCATAATGTTTTCGCCGTCCGACGCGCCAAAATCCAGCTACGGCGGCTAACGGGCCTGGGGCGGAATGCGCCGATTCCACCATGTTGATGACCGGAACATAGCTGCCTTTCGGAAATTCAAACCGCACCCGGTCGTTCCGGCCCTCATCGCTGGCATAATATTCCGCCAACAGGCGACGCAACCGCCCCATCTGGACGCGTACAATCGAATCCGTGCCTGCGTCAAAATCCTCTCCGCGGTCAAAAACATCGACCCCGATCGAATATCCTTTCAGCCGGTCTGATCGCCCTTCAAGATATTCACCCACCAGATGTTCGAGCAAGCGGCTGCTGGTCGGCGAAGCCTTGAACATCTCCGCCCCAAGCACTTTTGCAAGCTGGTATCGAATTTCGCCCGAATGTTGTTCCACTACGCCCTCTGGAATGGCGTTGGATTATCACAAAGCGGCGCGTTGTCCAAAGCTATCGGGTCTGCGGGCCAAGCGCCGCGACGTAGCGGATTTGGCAATGCCCGGCCTTGGGTATATACTGCCGCCATGCCTGCCGTGAAAGCCGCCAACCCGCGCACGATCTTTGCCCCAGAGGATTGGGCTGCGATTACCCATGTATCGCCCTGGCTCGGCATCTGGCAGATTGTCCACGCATGGCTGGTCGTCGCCTTTGCTGCCTTCGGTGCGGCATGGGCGTGGGAGCAAAGCTGGCTGGCCGGGATTGTGGCAACGCCGATCGCACTGGCGCTGCTTGGCGGGCGACAATTGGGGCTGGCGATCCTGATGCACGATGGCGCGCACGGTTTGTTGCACCCAAACCGCCAGCTCAACAACTGGCTGGGCCAGTGGCCGTCCGGTGCGGCAACAGGCAGTGACCTGCACGCCTATCGCGCCTATCACCTGACGCATCACAAATTTACCCAACAACCCGAAGACCCGGATCTTTCACTGTCCAAGCCCTTCCCCACCTCGCGCGCCAGCCTGTGGCGCAAGGCGGTGCGTGACCTTACGGGGCAAACATTCTTCAAGCAGCGCAGCCATCAATTTGCAGCGGCCTTGCGCGGATTGCAGGCGATGCTGCGCGGCGAGGCAGGCAGTGCAGAGGACAAACGCGATACCAGCGCGGGTCGTGCGCTGAACCTGCAAAGCCGTAGCGGTATCAACGCACCCGTCGCCAATGTCGAAGGCGCCAAGACCACTACACGCACCGTCGGGCGCTTCCTGTTCGTGCAAGCGATTCTGCTCACAATCTCGCTCGCCTTTTGGGGCTGGCTGCCATTCCTGCTCTGGCTAGTTGCGCTGGCAACAACCTTCCAGCTTTTCCTGCGCATCCGCAATATCGCCGAACATGCCTGCACCACGACGGGCAGCGAGGATCCGTTCAGCCATGCGCGCACAACCTATGCTGGCTTTATCGAGCGCGCGACGGTCGCGCCCTATTGGGTGAACTTCCATAGCGAGCACCACCTGTTCATGGGCGTGCCCTGCTATAGCCTGCCACGCGCCCACGCATTGCTCGGCAAGGGTGGCTATCATGCCAAGATGACGATCGAGCCGAATTACTGGTCGGTCTTGCGCCGGGTTACAACCAGCCCAGCCGTTTGAAGCGGATGAACAAAGCGGTGCAGATTGAAAGCATCGCGCCCACAACGATGAAATAGCCATAGCGGCTTTCCAGTTCGGGAATGAACCTGAAGTTCATCCCGTAAATCCCGGCAATCGCGGTCGGTACCGCAAGGATTGCCGCCCAGGCGGCGAGTTGGCGAGTAATCACCCCCTGCCGTTGCTGTTCAAGCAGGCCGCTGGTTTCGATCACCGAAGTGAGTGTATCGCGCAGCCCTGCGACGCGGTAGTTCACCCGGCGCACATGATCGGCGAGATCGCGGAAGTAGGGATCAATCTCGCTATCAAGCTGCGGCAGGTCGATATTGACGAAACGGTTGGCCAGATCCTCGGTCGGGCCAAGGATGCGCTGTAGCCGGAACAGGTCACGACGCAAGGTGAATAGCCGCGAAGTTTGCGCCCGGTCGAGGAAGGATTCGAGCGCCCTGTCCTCCATCGCCAGCACCTGTTCTTCGACAAGATCGATAACCTCGAAATAGCCATCGACGATGAAGTCGAGAATGGCGTGGAGGACATAATCGGGCCCCTGCTTTAACAGCCAAGGCGTTGCCTCCAACTGTTGCCTGATGGGTGCGTGCCCCCTGTTCGATCCATGGCGGACGGTGATGATGAATTGCCGCCCGACGAAAATCGCGGTGTTGCCATATTCGATCCGCGCCGACCCATCCTGTCCAACCAAGTGGATAGTCCGAGCGACGACGAACAGGTTTTCGCCATAGCTCTCCATCTTGGGCAGGTGACGCGGGTCGAGCGCATCCTCAACCGCAAGCTCATGCAGACCGAAATGCTGCTGGATTGCCTGGATCGTGGCGGCATCAGGTTCGTGCAACCCGATCCAGATGAAGTCGTTCTTCTGTTCAAGAGTCGGGATCGGCTTTGCCAGATCGACATCGGTCAGCAACCGCCCGTCGCGATAGATGCGGGCGGCAACGACGCTCATGCGCATTCATCCAGTATCGGGCTTGCGGGTGTGCCATCGGGCGCGGCGAAATTCTGGCGAAAGGTAAAGGCTTCGGCGGTCGGGCCCTTCAAACTGAGCAACTGCAACCGAGCCATGCCCTCGGCGACGGTCGGCACATGGCCCACCGGGACCCACCAAAGCGCCTGGTACAGATCCATCTGCTCCAGCCATTCGCGGCGGCGTCGCATGATCGCCAGATGATCAGGGTTGCGATAGACGAAGGCTGCCAACGCCTCGATGTCGGTCCAGACCGACATGTTCACGGCGAGGCGTGGGTCGTCGGGTATGGCATCGATGCTGATCGCATCATTGCCCTCACCCACCAGTCGCCAGATGAAACCCGGCGCGCCATCGGCCTGCGCATTCACATGGTCGAGCGCGTCCATGAAGCCTGCATTGTCGGGATGGTCTTTCGGCTTCACAAACCGGGCGATGTTGATCTGTGCGATGTGAAAACCAGTCATAGCTAATCCCATAGATCAGGCTTTGCCGCCGCCTTCCTGGCGCTTCAGCAACTTGTTCAAATCCTGCTGCAAGTCGTTCATCTTTTCGTGCAGGCGGATGATTTCAAGTTCGGCGCGCAGATTGACTTCATAATCATGCGCTGCTGCCTGACGATCCTTTTCCGCCTGCCGGTTCTGGCTCATCATGATGATCGGCGCCTGGATCGCCGCCAGCGTCGACAGCATCAGATTGAGGAAGATGAATGGATAGGGATCAAAGGTGATCCCCAACGATTCAAGGAAACGGCTGTTGAGCAGCATCCAGCCGAACAGCACGACCGCAAAACCGATGATGAAGCCCCAACTGCCGCCTACGGCAGCGACATGGTCGGCCAGCCGCTGGCCTAAGGTCGCTTCTTCGCCATGCGACACGCCCAGATCGCGGCTGGTGATTTCGCGGCGATGGATGCTTTCCAGCACCCGCCGTTCGGCTATCGACAGGCTGTCCGCCGTCTTGCCGAGAAGTTCGACCGCCAATTCGTCGATCGAACTGCCGTTAATCATGCTAGCGCCTCAGCGATCAGTTTGCGGGTGTTGGCGATGCCATAAAGCGCGATGAAGCTACCCATGCGCGGTCCGGCACTGGAGCCGAGCAGCGTTTCATAGAGCGCCTTGAACCAGTCACGCAGATTTTCGAACCCGCCGGTCTTCCCGATTTCATAGACGATATTCTGGATATCCTCGGCAGGCGCATCGGCCGGAAGCGGCGCGAGTTCTGCGTCGAGCCGCTTGAGCGCTTCAATCTCGATACCCTCTGCCTTGCGCCGTTGCAGCGTCGGCGCGACATGGTCGCGGTTATAGGCAAGCGCGAGGTTGATGAGGTTCGCCAGTTCCGGATGTGTCGCAGCGGTCGCATCGGGCACATAATTGCCAAGATAACCCCATACCTGCGGCGCGGTTGCGTGCGGCCCCATCACACCGGCAAGGTTGAGCAGCAGCCCGAAGGTTACCGGGGGCACATCCGCAGGCACGTTTGAGCCTCCGGGGCCATTGTGAATATGGTGCACCGGATTGCCGAGCTTCTTCTCGATTTCCTGCCCAGCATAAGACCCGCGGAACTGGAAATATTCGTCCACCGCGCGTGGGATCACGCCCAGATGCAGCTGCTTCGCGCTCTTGGGTTCGCGATAGGCGTAAAAGGCAAGGCTTTCCTCGGTGCCGTAAGACAGCCATTCCTCGAGGCTCAGGCCATTGCCCTTCGACTTCGAAATCTTCTCGCCCTTTTCGTCGAGGAACATTTCGTAGATCAGCCCCTCGGGCTTGCGCCCGCCAAGCACCTGCGCAATCTTGCCCGACTGGATGCCGCTGTCGGTCAAATCCTTGCCGTACATTTCATAGTCGACGCCGAGCGCGACCCAGCGCATTGCCCAATCGACCTTCCATTGCAGCTTTGCCTGCCCGCCAAGGATCGACTGGGTGATCGTCTCGCCCTCATCCTCGAACGAAACCAATCCAGCCTCTGCATCGACCACCGTAACCGGCACCTGCAACACGATGCCCGACTTGGGGCTGACCGGCAGTACCGGCGAATAGGTCGCCGCGCGTTCGGCGCGCAACGTTGGCAGCATGATATCCATGATGCCCTGATAGTTGCGCAGCACGCCCTTCAGCGCCTCGTCAAACTGGCCGCCTTCGTACATCGTCGTCGAGGAGACGAACTCATATTCGAAGCCGAAGCGATCGAGGAATTCGCGCAGCATTGCATTGTTGTGATGCGCAAAACTCTCATATTTCCCGAACGGGTCGGGAATGCGCGTCAGCGGCTTGCCCAAATGTTCGGCGAGCATCGCCTGGTTGGGCACATTGTCGGGCACCTTGCGCAGGCCATCCATGTCATCGGAGAAAGCAACCAGCCGGGTCGGCATGTCGGCCATTTCCTCAAGCGCGCGGCGGACCATGGTGGTGCGCAGCACTTCGTTGAAGGTGCCGATATGCGGCAGGCCCGATGGGCCATAGCCAGTTTCGAACAGGACGGGCGCACCGCCGGGCTTGCCCTGCGGAAAGCGTTTGAGCACGCGCCGCGCCTCTTCATAAGGCCATGCCTTGCTCGCCAAGGCTGCCGTGCGAAGGGCGGGATCGACGCTCATTCCTGTTTCCTTTACGTTCCAAACTTGCCATGTATGGCGGATATGGCCTCTCCCCTAGCCTTTCCTGCGCTGCATGCAAGCCATGCTGGCATCTGGATCGCTTCACCCGATGGCGAAACGCGCCGGATCGGCAAGGCCGAGGCGGTGGCGAAAGCGGCCGAAACGCCGATGATCCTGCTGAATGCGCCACTGGTCGCGCAGCGGCTGGGCTATGCCGAATTGTCAGGGCCGGACCTGCTCGAACTGTTCGCTTTTGTGCACCCCGCCCGCTTTGCGGTGCCTACGGCAAAGGGGCTGGCCAGCGTGCTCGGGCTGGAAGCGGCGGTCCATGATGAATCCATCCCCCGCTTCCTGCAGGCGGCGGCCGCGAAACTGATCGCCACCCTCACCGACCCAAATTGGCCCGAACGTGAAGGGGCGTGGGATGCGGCGCAGGCACTGACCCGGCTCCGCTGGCCATGGGCGCGGGTGGTCGCGGACCAGTTGCCCAAGCCGCAGGTCAAGGAACGCTGGCTGTTTTCAAAGCTGCCCGAATGGGAAGAGGCTCCGCCACGCACCCCGCCCCGCTCGGTCCAGCTCGATCGCGCCGCAGTCGATGCGCAACTCGCGAGGCTGACGGGTAGCGAGGCCGAAGTCCGCGAAGGCCAGCGCGCCTTTGCCGAAACCGCCGCGCATATTTTCGATCCCCGCCGCCGAAAAGGCGAACCCAATATGCTGCTGGCCGAGGCAGGCACGGGTATCGGCAAGACGCTGGGCTATCTCGCCCCCGCCTCGCTCTGGGCACAAGAGGCCGACGGCGCGGTTTGGATTTCAACCTATACCAAGGCGCTGCAACGCCAGTTGGTGGGCGAGGCACGGCGCGTTTTCCCCGATGATACGACGTTCCGGCAAAAGGTTGTCGTGCGCAAGGGGCGCGAAAATTACTTGTGCCTTTTGAACCTTGAAGATGCGCTGCAAGGCGGCTTTGCGGGGCGGGCGGCGATCCTCGCACATCTGGTCGCGCGTTGGGCGGCCTTCACTGCCGATGGCGACATGATTGGCGGCGACCTGCCGGGCTGGCTCACCACTTTGTTTCGCCGCAATGGCACCACCGCGCTGACCGACCGGCGCGGCGAATGCATCTATGCAGGTTGCCCGCATTACCGCAAATGCTTCATCGAGCGCGCCAGCCGCTCCTCGGCACAGGCCGACATCGTCATCGCCAACCATGCGCTGATGATGGTCAACGCGGCGCGCGGGCGCGAGGAAGCGAGCCGCCCAACGCGCATCATCTTTGACGAGGGCCACCATCTTTTCGACGCCGCCGATTCGACCTTCGCCGCCGCGCTGACCGGTGCGGAAATGATCGAGATACGCCGATGGGTCATCGGCCCCGAAGGCAAGGCGCGCGGGCGCAGGCGCGGGTTGTCGGCCCGCCTTGCGGACGTCGCCAGCTATGATGAGGAAGGCGGGCTCGCTATCGACGCCGCGCGCGAGGCAGCAGAGGCGCTGCCCGGTGACGGCTGGCTCGGCCGCGTCAATGAAGGCGTGCCATCGGGGCCCGCCGAACGAATGCTCGCTGCGGTGCGCGCCACCGTCTATGCCCGCGACGAAGGACAAGCTGAAAGCGGCTATGGCCTTGAAACCGAATATGCCAATCTCGACGCACCGCTGATTGAGGCGATTGCCGACCTGATGAAGGCGCTCGAGGCACTCGTCAAACCGCTGATGGTGCTGGGCCAGCGGTTGGAGGCATTGGTTGAGGAGGCGCCCGACTGGCTCGACAGCGCAGCTCGCGCCCGTATCGAAGGCGCGATGGCGAGCCTCAGTTGGCGGGTCGATACGCTGCGCGGCTGGATCGCCCTGCTGGGACGCGGCGGAGGCCCCGCCGATCCGGACTTTGTCGACTGGCTGGCGGTCGATCGCGGAGAGGGTCGCGAATATGATATGGGAATCCACCGCCATTGGCTCGATCCCACCCGCCCGGTTTCCAGCGTCGTCTTAAAACCCGCCCATGGCATTTTGACGACCTCGGCCACGCTGCGCAGCGGCGGCGATTGGGATACGGCGGCGGCGCGCACCGGCGCCGCGCATCTCGACCATGAAGTCGAGCATTTCTCGGCGCCCAGCCCGTTTGACTATGCACGACAGGCCGAGGTGCTGATCGTCACCGATATCCAGCGCGGTGACTTGCCCGCGCTCGCCGGGGCCTATGCCGCTTTAATCGGCGCTTCGCAGGGCGGTGCTCTAGGGCTGTTCACCGCGATCCGCCGCCTGCGCAGCGTCCATGCCCGGATTGCCGACCGTTTGGCGCGTGATGGCCTCCCGCTCTATGCCCAGCATGTCGATCCGATGGATACCGGCACGTTGGTCGATATCTTCCGCGATGATCCGCACGCCAGCCTGCTCGGCACCGATGCCTTGCGCGACGGGGTCGATGTGCCCGGCCATTCGCTGCGCCTTGTCATCATGGAACAAGTACCTTGGCCACGGCCCGACATATTGCACAAAGCGCGAAGGCTTGCCGTAGGCGGGATGGATTATGACGACCGCATCATCCGCTCGCGCCTCGCGCAGGCCTTTGGCCGCTTGATCCGCAAGGCCGATGATCATGGCCACTTCGTCTTGCTTTCTTCGGCGACGCCGTCGCGGTTGCTGACCGCTTTCCCGCCCGGAACGCCGATCCACCGCGTCACTCTCGATGAAGCGGTGCGGCGGATCAAATCCGGTCTTTCCCCTGCAACAAATTTCGGGCAGGGGTCCGCGCTAGAGATTGAGGACGAGGATATCCCCTTTTGACCAAGACGCTTTACCTGCTGCGCCACGCCAAATCGGGATGGGACGATCCGGTCGCACGCGATTTTGATAGGCCGCTTAACAAAAAGGGTGAAAAGGCCGCGCGCACTATCGGGCAATGGATGGCTTCGAACGGCGTTGCATTTGAACATGTTATCGCAAGCCCTGCGGTGCGGGTGATCGACACGCTCGACAGTCTTTGGTCAGGCTATGGTCGCAAGCTGGAGCCGACTTGGGATCGGCGCATCTACCTCGCCTCGTCGGCTACCCTGCTCGACGTGCTGCGCGAAGTCAGCGACGAGCATGATAGCGTGATGATGGTGGGCCACAATCCGGGGATGGAAGATGTCGTTTTCGACCTGGTCCCCGATGATGGCAGTTCGCCGCTGCGTGAGGAAGTCGAGGTCAAATATCCGACCGCCGCTCTCGCGCAGTTGGAAATCGACATCGACAGTTGGGGGGATATCGGAAAGCCGGTTGCGCATTTGAAGCGCTTCATCCGCCCACGCGACCTCGACCCCGAATTGGGCCCTGACGCCGAATGACTCCGATCCATTGGCGTGCCGCAAAGCCGGGGGATGAAGATGCGCTGTCGCTGCTGGGGCAGGCAACCTTCCTTGCCACTTTTGCGTTCGACCATCCCGGCCCCGCACTGATCCGGTTCCTGAAGGACCTGCACAGCCCGGAATTTTACGCGGCCAAACTAGCTGACCCGCAAATCGACATCGTCATCGGCGAAACCCCGCTGGGCGCACCCGTCGGCTATGCCCTGCTCTGCCCACCCGAACATCCGGATTTCCAGCGCGAAGGTGATTGGGAACTCAAACGAATCTACCTGCTTGGCCCCTGGCAGGGCGGTGGCAATGGCGCAGCGTTGATGCAGCAAGCACTGGACGTGGCGCACAAAAGACAAGCACGGCGTTTGTTGCTGGCGGTTTACGAGAACAATGATCGCGCCGTTGCCTTCTATAAAAAGCACGGTTTCTCTAAGATTGGCGACACCATATTCATGGTCGACGATATCGAATTCAGCGATATGCTTTTTGCTCGCGATATGAACAGCTAAGGCCCTATCTGCCCATAAATTGTGCAACCGCGAAAAGCGCTTGTGCACTGCCTAAAATTTTGACAGCCTGCGGACTCATGGACCAGCCCGCACCGGCTTTTGACGAAATGCTGCGCCCCGATGGCGGTGCGCGCAGGGCCTATTCAGACTATGCTGCATGGTTTGAAGGCCAGCAGCTTGCAGCCCTGCGCAAAAAGGCAGATGAGGCCGATGCGGTGTTTCGCCGCACCGGAATCACCTTCAACGTCTATGGCGCTAACGAGGCTGAAGAGCGGCTGATTCCCTTCGACATTGTGCCCCGCATCATCGGCGCAAAGGAATGGTCGCGGCTCTCGCGCGGTATCGAACAGCGGGTGCGCGCGATCAACGCCTTCCTCCACGACATCTATCATCGGCAGGAAATCATCCGCGCCGGCCGTGTGCCCGAGGCTTTGATTGCCAAAAACAGCGCTTTCCTGCCTGCAATGATCGGCTTCACTCCGCCGGGCCGGGTCTACACCCACATCGTCGGCATCGATCTTGTCCGCACCAGCGAGGACGAATTCTACGTGCTTGAGGACAATGCCCGCACACCATCGGGCGTGTCCTACATGCTCGAAAACCGCGAGACGATGATGAACATGTTCCCCGAACTGTTCAGCGCAATCCGCGTGCGCGAAGTCGGCAGCTATCCCAAGAATTTGCGCCGCTCGCTGGAGGCCTGCGCACCGCAGGGATGCGACGGGAGGCCGGTGGTCGCGGTGCTGACGCCGGGCATTTATAACAGCGCCTATTTCGAGCATGCCTTCCTTGCCGACCAGATGGGGGCAGAACTGGTCGAAGGGCATGACCTGAGGATCGTTGACGGCCGCGTCGCCATGCGGACCACGCAGGGCTACAAACCAATCGACGTCCTCTACCGGCGCGTCGACGATGATTTCCTCGATCCGATGAGTTTCCGCCCGGAATCGCAATTGGGCGTCCCCGGGATCATGGACCTTTACCGTGCAGGCAAGATCACCATCGCCAATGCACCGGGCACTGGCATCGCCGATGACAAGGCGATCTACAGCTACATGCCTGAAATCGTCGAATTCTACACCGGCGAGAAGCCGCTGCTCGCCAATGTGCCGACATGGCGCTGCGCCGAGCCCGAGGCGCTCAAATATGTGCTCGACAATCTGAAGGAGCTCGTCGTCAAGGAGGTGCACGGCTCGGGCGGCTATGGAATGCTGGTTGGCCCCGCCGCGAGCAAGGATGAGATTGAGGCATTTGCCAAGAAACTGAAGGCGCGGCCCGGCAATTATATCGCGCAGCCGACATTGGCGCTTTCAACCGTTCCGGTGCTGACCAAGGCAGGCCTTGCCCCGCGCCATGTCGACCTGCGGCCCTTCGTCCTTGTCTCGCCCAATGGCATCGAAATCACCCCCGGCGGGCTGACCCGCGTTGCGCTCAAAAAAGGCTCGCTGGTCGTGAACTCAAGCCAGGGCGGTGGCACCAAGGACAGCTGGGTGCTGGAGGACTGACGGCGATGTTGGGGCGCACCGCAGGGGGGATATTCTGGATGTTCCGCTATCTCGAGCGGTGCGAGAATATGGCGCGCCTGCTGGAGGCTGGCCATCGCATGGCGCTGACTCGTAGCACCGGTTCGGATGAGGAATGGCGATCGGTCATCACCACCGCTGGCCTGCAAGCCGACTATGAAAGCCGGTTTGAGGATTATGCTGCTGCGCAGGTCGTGAACTACCTGCTGCGCGACAAAGCCAATTCGTCCGCCATTTTGTCGATGCTGGAAACCGCCCGCCACAATGCCCGCATGACACGGACCGCACTGACCCGTGAAGTGTGGGAGGCAACCAACATCTTCTGGATGCGACTGAAAGAAGCGCTGGCAAGGCCGGTACGCGAAACCGACCTTCCCGGCATAATCTCCATGATCCGCCAGCAATCGGCGCAGGTGCGCGGGGCACTGCACGGGTCAATGCTGCGGATCGATGTCTATAATTTCGCCCGTCTGGGTACCTTCCTCGAACGGGCAGACAGCACAGCCCGTATCCTAGACGTCAAATATTATGTCCTGTTGCCCTCGCTCTCTTTCGTTGGCTCCTCGCTCGACAATGTGCAGTGGGAAACGATCCTGCGCTCGGTATCGGCCGAGCACGCCTTCCGCTGGCTAAACGCCGCAGACACGCGGCCAGTGGGGGTTGCCGAATTCCTGATCCTCGACGAACGCTTCCCGCGCTCGCTCGCCTTTTGTTACCAGAAACTGTTCGGCAATCTGTGCTATCTCGAACGAGACTATGGTGCGCGGATGCCCGCACACGACCTCGCACAGGAAATCCATGACGGGCTGCAAAACCGCTCAATCGATGCCATTTTCGAAAGCGGGCTGCACGAATTCCTCACCGACTTCATGACCTGCAACGCACGACTCGCTGCGCAGATCGAGCGTGATTACCGCTTTTACGGATAGGTCGATGCTGCTGAAAATCCACCATCGCACCCATTATCATTATGAGCATCCCGTACCTTACGGGCTGCAGCGGTTGCGCATGATCCCCAAGGAAAATGCTGCGCAAAAAATCCTGAACTGGAAGACCGATATAGAGGGCGGCAAGGTTCAGGCCGACTATATCGATTATCACAACAACCATATCCTGCTCGTCAGCATCAATGAGGGCGTGAGTGACATCACCGTCGAATGCAGCGGCGAGGTTGAAACTTTCGATACCGCAGGCGTGATCGGCAAGCATGGCGGGCATGTGCCGCTCTGGTACTTCCTGCGTCCCACCAAGCTGACCGAGCCCAGTCGGGAAATCCAGGCACTCGCGAAATCGGTGCAAGGCGAAAATCTGGACCAACTGGCGATATTGCATGGCCTGTCATCGAAGATTCTTGCAACCGTCCGCTACGATATCGGCCATACCGATGCCGCGACCACGGCCGATGCGGCGCTAGCCGCAGGCCATGGCGTGTGCCAGGATCATGCCCATATCTTCATCGCTGCCGCCCGCTCGCTCGGCATTCCGGCCCGCTATGTCAGCGGCTACCTCATGCTCACCGACAGGGTGGAGCAGGAAGCCAGCCACGCTTGGGCCGAAGCCCATGTCGAAGGGCTGGGCTGGGTCGGCTTTGACGTGTCAAACGGCATCAGCCCCGATTTACGCTATGTCCGCGTCGCAACTGGCGCCGATTATGCCGAAGCCGCGCCTGTATCGGGCATTTCCTATGGCGGCGGTGAGCAGAGCATGGTTGTCAGCCTTGCCGTCGAGCAGTAACGCGAGCGCAAACAATATATCGGGGGCAAGAATAGAGTGACCTATTGCGTGGGGATGAAGCTGGATACGGGGCTGGTGTTCATGTCGGACACGCGCACCAATTCGGGCGTCGACAATATCTCGACCTTTCGCAAAATGCACAGCTTCGAAAAGCCGGGTGAGCGCCACATCACCATATTGTCCGCCGGCAACCTCGCCACCACCCAATCGGTCATCAGCCTACTGGCGGAACGCACAAAGGCACCCGAAGACCGCAATCCATCGATCCTCGCGGCGGCATCGATGTTTCAGGTTGCACAGATTATCGGTGATCTGCTGCGCGAAACCATCCGCACGCGCGAGCAGACCGGCCTGAATGCAGAGACCACCTTCAACGCGACACTGATCGTCGGCGGCCAGATCAAGGGCATGGAACCGCGCCTGTTCATGATCTATCCCGAGGGGAACTTCATCGAGGCATCGGAAGACACGCCCTTTTTCCAGATCGGCGAAACCAAATATGGCCGCCCGATCCTGGTGCGCGGTTTCCAGTCAGACATGAGCTTTGAAAGCGCGGTGAAGCTGCTGATGGTGTCGTTCGATTCGACCATGGCCGCCAATCTTTCGGTCGCGCTGCCTTTGGACATGCTGCTGCTGCCCAAGGATCGATTCGAGCCTTTGCAAAAGCGGCGGATTACCGAGGATGATCCCTATTTCAGCACGATATCGAGCAAATGGTCCGATGCGCTGCGCACCGCATTCCATTCGCTTCCCGATTATGTGATCGACTAGATCAGGCTGTTTCGAGCGCGCTGGCAAGCTTGTCGCGGATCGCGCGTAATTCAGGCACCAGTTTTGATGGCGGCGGCGATGCAAACAGATCGCCAATGGGTGCAGGCGGTGCGACGGGTGCCGCCTCTACAACCGGTGCCGCTTCGGAAACTGGCTGCACCTTCCCGCCCTTGGCCAGGAAGCTGCGCGCCCCGCGAATAGTATAGCCCTGATTGGTCAGCAAATCCTGGATCTGGTCGAGCAACGCAACATCCGACGGGCGGTAAAGCCGCCGCCCGCCTGCCCGCTTCAGCGGCTTGAGCATCGGGAACTGCTCTTCCCAATAACGCAGGATATGCGTTTTCACGCCCAGCCGGTCGGCCATTTCACCAATGGTCAGAAATGCCTCAGGAGCCTTTTCCATGCCCGCTTACTTGACCTTCTGGCGCAGGCCCTGGCTGGCACGGAAGGTAAGCACGCGGCGCGGCGTAATCGGCACTTCGACGCCCGTTTTCGGGTTGCGGCCGATGCGTTGCGCCTTGTCGCGCAGCACGAAAGTGCCAAAACCGGAAATCTTCACATTCTCCCCAGCGACCAGCGCATCGAGGATATGATCGAGCAAGGATTCGATGATCGCAGACGCGTCAGCCCTCGAAAGCCCGACATGCCGGTTGATCGCTTCTGCGATATCCGCGCGTGTCAAAGTACCTGCATCTGCCATGGATTACCTCCTTAGTGCATACGACCCTTTTTTGATTCCCAAGGAACATATAGCAATTTCAGAAGGATGTAAAATAGCGGACGAATTTTTACCGTCCGAAAACGGATCACATCCGGACGATCGACGCGCCCCAGGTAAATCCACCACCCATCGCCTCGAGAACGACGATATCGCCCTTCTTGATCCGGCCGTCGCGCACCGCGCCATCCAGCGCCAACGGCACCGATGCGGCAGAGGTATTGGCATGCTCGGCAACGGTCAGCACCACGCGTTCGGCGGGCAGGCCGAGCTTCTTCACGGTGGCATCGATGATGCGGGCATTGGCCTGGTGCGGAACGACCCAATCGATGTCCGCAGCATCCAGATCGGCCTGCTCGAGTACTTCGTGCATCACGCTGGCAAGGTTGGTGACGGCATGACGGAAAACTTCACGCCCCTGCATCCGCAGCTTGCCGACCGTTCCGGTGGTCGAAGGCCCGCCATCGACATAGAGCAGCTCATTATGCTTGCCGTCGGCGTGGAGCTGCGTCGCGAGGACACCACTGTCGCCGGTTTCGCCTGAAAGCACGACCGCACCGGCGCCATCACCGAACAGCACGCAGGTGCCGCGATCTTCCCAATCGAGAAGGCGGGTCATCGTCTCGGCACCGATCACCAGCGCGTTCTTCGCCGAACCTGCGCGGATCATGCTTTCCGCGACCGAAAAGGCATAAAGGAAGCCCGAGCATACAGCCGCGACGTCAAACGCGACCCCGCCATGGTGGCCAAGGATATGCTGCACCTTGGTGGCAGCAGCTGGAAAGGTCTGGTCGGGCGTGCAAGTGGCAACGATGATGAGGTCGATGTCCTTCTCGGTCATCCCTGCCGAATCAAGCGCGTTGCGGGCAGCTTCTGCACCCAAAGTTGCAGTGGTCTCATCGGGCCCGGCAATATGGCGGAACTTGATGCCGGTGCGCTCGGTAATCCATTCATCGGATGTATCAACCTGCGCTGCCAGTTCATCATTGGAAACCCGGCGCTTAGGCAGGGCAGAACCCGTCCCCTTGATAACGGCACGAAGCGCGGTTCCGCTCATTCCTCAATGACTTCCTTGCCTGCGATCTGTTCCAGATCCTGCGCGATGCGCGTGGTAATATCGTCCTCGACCAGCCGGGCCGCGACTTTAACCGCGTTGGCGACGCCTTCGATGCTGGCGCTGCCATGGCTTTTGACAACAACGCCATTGAGACCAAGGAAGACCGCGCCATTATGATTGTTCGGATCGAGATGGTGCTTCAAAAGCTCGGTCGCGGGGCGCGAGACGAGGAAGCCGAACTTGGAGCGGATCGAGCTGGTAAAGGCGCGGCGCAACAGATCGGTCACGAACCGCGCAGCACCCTCGATCGATTTGAGCGCGATATTGCCCGAAAAGCCATCGCAAACGACAACATCGCATTCGCCACGGTTGATCTTGTCAGCCTCGATAAAGCCTTGGAAGGCCATGTGCAGCTCGGGGCTTTCGCGCAGATGCTGCGCGGCAAAACGCAGGCTGTCGGTGCCTTTGAGCTCTTCGGTGCCGATGTTGAGCAGGCGCACACGCGGCTTTTCGAAATTGTAGAGGATGCGCGAATAGGCCGCGCCCATGACCGCAAATTGCACAAGGTTGCGGGCATCGCATTCGGTGTTTGCGCCAAGATCGAGCATCACGACATCGGTATCGGTGAGCGTCGGCAGCAAGGCGGCAAGCGCCGGCCGATCTATCCCCGGCATGGTGCGCAACGCGAGCTTTGCCATTGCCATCAGCGCGCCGGTATTTCCGGCGCTGACAGCTGCGGCGGCTTCGCCCGCCTTTACTGCGTTGATTGCCAGCCCCATCGAGCTGCCACGCGACTTGCGCAACGCCTGGCTCGGCTTGTCATCGCCGGTGACAACTTCGGTGGTGTGGAGGATTTCGGACGCTGCGCGCAGATTCGGGTGGTTTTCGAGTGCAGCCTTGATCTGCACTTCATCACCAACCAACAGGAATTTGAATCTTTCGTGCCGGTGACGCGCCAAAGCGGCGCCCGCGATCATCACGCGAACGCCTTCATCACCGCCCATCGCATCTATGGCGATACGCGGTGAAGTGGTCACGATATCATCCCTCCAATGAGAAGAGCGATTGTCCGGAAATTAGGCGACAGCGAGGATTTCGCGGCCGTTATAGTGGCCGCAAGCAGTGCACACATGGTGCGGGCGCTTCAGTTCGCCGCAGTTCGAGCATTCCTGAAAGGCTTCAGCCTTCAGCGAATCATGGCTACGACGCATGCCGCGTTTGGACGGCGTGGTTTTTCTCTTGGGGACAGCCATCTCGGCACCTGTTCCATTTCAAAAAAATCTAATGTTTCTACGGCTTTAAAGCGAAAAGGCGACGCTGGCAAGCAAGGCCGGAAGCGGCGTCTAAACACCCAAAGCTGCGGATGAGGGGCGGCTAATACCGATTTTTCCGTGCTTTGCAAGTTCGCAGATGGCTGATAGCACCGCTTTCCAACAACGGGAGGACAATATCATGCTTTCATTACCGATTACCTTGACGATTGCAGCGGGTGCCGCGCTGGTGAACATCTGGCTGATGATCCGCTGCGGGCAAGCGCGCACCAAGGGCGGCGTCTCGATCGGCGATGGCGGCGACGAGTTCCTGATCCGCCGCATGCGCGCGCACGCCAATTTCGTCGAAAGTGCACCCTTCGTGCTGGTGCTGATTGCGGCGCTCGAAGCAACCCAGGGCTCGCCCACCTGGCTGTGGTATGTCGGCATCATCTACATCTTCGGCCGCCTCGCACATGGCCTCGGCATGGACGGCGGCACCTTCGCCAAAGGCCGGATGGTCGGCACGCTGATCACTCTGCTGACGCTGCTTGGGCTTGCAGGTTATGCGCTGTGGAGCGTCTATTCGAAACTGGGCTAAGCCCCAATCTCCCCTCCCGCCTGCGGGAGGGGGCATTTTCAGCTCAGCGCATAATCCGAGACATAGGCGTTGACCTTGCGTTCATAGCCGAACTGGCTGGTCGGGCCGTGGCCCGGAATGAAGGTCACATCGTCGCCGAGCGGCCATAATTTCTTGGTGATCGAATCGATCAGTTCCTGATGGTTGCCGCGCGGGAAATCGGTGCGGCCGATTGAGCCCTGGAACAACACATCACCGACAATCGCAAGGCGGCTGGGGCCGTGGTAGAAAATGACATGCCCCGGCGTATGACCCGGGCAGTGAATCACATCGAGCACAAGATTGCCGACGGTGACGGTATCGCCGTCTTTCAGCCAACGATCAGGCTCAAAAGTCTTGGCGTCCATCCCCCAGCGCTTGCCATCATCGTCAAGCTGCGCGATCCAGAAACGGTCCTCCTCGTGCGGGCCTTCGATAGTCAAGCCCAGTTCCTGCGCCAGCATGCCCGTCTGCCCGCAATGGTCGAGATGGCCGTGGGTAACGAGCAGCTTTTCGAGCTCAACCCCGGTTTTCGCCACAGCATCCTTCAGCTTGTGCAGATCACCCCCCGGATCGACCAGCGCCGCCTTGTTGGTTTCCGTGCACCAAAGCAGCGTGCAATTCTGCTGCAGCGGAGTGACGGGGATTATGACCGCCTTCAAAGGCGGTTGGGCGTTCATGTTCGAGGTGACGTTGCTCATGCGCGATATGTGGCTCCAACCACAGCGAAGCGCAAGTTCAGTCTTCGTCGTCCAACGTCCAGAGAGGAGCATCGAGCGCTTTCGCCAATGCCTTGCGTAACTTTGGCGTGCCATAACGCGCGCCAGACTCAATCTGGCTGAGGGCAGACTGGGTACAGCCAGCAGTCTTCGCTAGCGTTATCTGCGACATTCCGCGAAACTTCCGCCAGGCCGCGATCGGGGAATGACCGTCCAGGATTAGTTCCAAAACTTTCCCTGGCATTGTTCCTTCGCCTGCAGACAGCCTTGCAACCTGCACACGTGCGGCCAGCATATCTTGGCTCTCTTCGGCCAGAGTTTGAAGACGCTCGAAATCAGCAGCAGGTAGCACGACCATTTCGGTGCCGTCAGGAGCGACAAATTTTTGCGGTACGTATCCCATTTGCAACCTCAATCATAAACACTGCCGCGTGCTGCGATCCGAATGACGAGAAGGACAACAAAATCCTCTGTAAATATAACCCGCCAATCACCTACGCGCATCCGTTTGAAACCATCACCGCCCTTCATCGTGACGACGTTGTTCGCCAATGAAGCAGGATCTTGAGCATATTGTTCCACCTTATTGCAGATTCGACGTGAGGTGGAGTTATCCATCCGCCTCAGCGCCTTAACCGCATCACGGCTATACTCTACCCGCCTCATTCAAATAACCAATATAACATATTGTTATTTTTGTCCATTGAAATATCACAACCTGCGTCCCACCCAGACCACGCGGCCGACCACCTGCACTTCGGCTGGGTCGCGGTCGGGCCAGGATGGATAGGCGGGATTATCCGACAGCACTGACAACCGCCCGCCAGGCGCGGGCGCAAGCCGCTTCACCATCAACACTCCATCGATGCGGATGACATGGATGCCATCGCGTAGCGGCTTTAGCGCCGCGCCTTTGTCGACCATGATATCGTCGCCATCGTTCAGCGTCGGTTGCATCGAATCGCCTTCGACGCGGATCAGCGACACATTGCGTGGCTCAACACCCAACTTGCGCAGCCATTGTTCGTCAAAGCCGACCTTGCCGGCCAGCGCCTCTCCATCGGCGAGCGCACCCGCACCCGCCGATGCACCAACCGCCAGCTTGGGCACCAGTTTCAGGTTGTCACTTTTGCCCCCTACTTCTTCGGGCGCGCCAAGCAGCTGCGGATCAACGCCATAATAACGCGCGAGGATCGAACGCTCACGTTCGGGCAGGTTCTTGGGGGAACCGCGCTTGATAAATTGCTGGATATAGGCGGGGTTGCGCCCGACGAGCCGCGACAGCGCGGAATAATCGTCACCATGCGACTGGATCAGCCGTTCAAGTTCGGCGCGCGGATCGCTGCTCATCATTCACCTACATTAGCAATAGGATTTTTCCTAGACAAGTAGGATTTTTCCTATCACCAATGTTCTTACATTGTTCTCATTGATTCGTCGATGGAACAGTTCCCGAAGGGTGGTGCCAAGGAAAGGACAGCAATGCACATCAATCGAAAGATCGAACAGTTCCTGCGCTTGCACAATATGGCCCCAACCACTTTTGGACGGCGGGTAGCGCGCGATCCGCGACTCGTGCTCGATATGCGCAACGGCCGCTGCCTGCGACCGGCGATGGTGTTAAAGGCGGAAGCGTTCATGGCGGCTTATGAACGCGATCTCGAGCTGCTCAACTTGCGGGAAGCGGCATGAGCGGATCGCGCACCAGCCTGGAGGCCGCGTTGCTGGCGCTGCTGCCCGATGCCCGCCTAACCGGATGCAAGCGCAGCGCCTGGCACAGCGCGACATTTTCCGGCGAGCGGGTGGTCGCAAGGCTCGAACTACACGGGCCTGAGCGCGATTCGGCGGCTGAAGCGTTCACCAAGGCATTGCCTGAAACCGAGTTCCAACTCCGCAGGCAGTTCGTTGCCGACATATCGGTGAGTGCGCAGCGCGCCTTGCCGGGCGCGATTGCCCTGACGGTTGAGGCATTGCTACTCGACGAATGACCTTAGCGGGTGCGCGCGTTCATCCGGTGGAGCGTTTCCAACGCGGAACGCAACGCAGCATCCAGTTCTTCCGATTCGGGACGCGGCGGCACATCGGCAGGTGCTTCCTCCGCTTCCACAGCACGCAGCGGCGCGGGATCGATTGCCACCGGCTCGATTTCTGCCGCTGGCGAGATATCAGGGCGGATTGGCTGGACATTGGAGGGCAATTCACTTGCCAGCTTTTCGATAAAGGCCAATTGGGCATCGCGTTCGGCGAGCGCGGTTTCAAAACGGCGGACCATTTCGTCGAGTGAATTCGCATCGCCCTGGGGCGCTGCGACGGGTTCCTCCGCAGTCTCTTCCGCGGGCTGGACTAGCTCGACCGCTTCAACCTCTTCAGCCTCCACCCATTCTGCCTCGACTTCGATCGTTGCCTCTTCATCCCCCATTTCAACCGCCTCGACCTCGGTCGGCTCCGCGAAATTGGCTTCTGCCTCGGCAATGTCGCGTTGGGCGGAGAAAGGACGACGCGGCGGGGCATCAGGATGGGCATCGCCGGCGCGCAGCTTGGGCAGGTCAGCAAGGTCGTTGATGCCATCGCCATTGCGGCGGGCGGCAACAAAAGCGGCAAACCAGGCCTTCACACGCGCAAGCAGCGAAACGCGTGGAGCCTCTTCTTCGAAACTGTCCTCATTATCGCCGAAAACCTCGGGATTGGTCCAGAGCGGCTCGTCATGCGAAATTGCTGCTAGGTCGGAATGTCCCGTACGGCGCAGCAACAGCGCTGCGAGGATGAGAAGCGTCAAAGCGCCAAAACCATAGGAAATCAGCGCGCGTGCGGTATCGCCAAGCGGAGCGGCGGTTGCGGGAATCATTTCCGAAACCCCGGTCGAACCTGTCAGCGTTTCCCAGATGCCGGTGGGCACGAACATCGCGACAATGGCGGCGGCTGCGCCGCCCCCCGTCGCTATCGCAACGGCCCGTGTCTGGTCATCGAATTTCAGCATCGCTTGCATAGATACCCTGTTTTTTCAACGGGCTCGCATCGCGACCGGGCCGCGACCTTACCCTTTATTAGCACGGCCTATCAGGAAATGGTAAACAGGATCGTAACGCATTATGTTCTTCTGCCAGTTGCGTTCGCGCTCGACAAAGGCGCGCGCATGGGCCTTGCGATCGGGCCACATCGCCTTGGCGGCGAACAATTCATCAATGGCTTCAGCCGCACCTGCGGGATTATCGGCGGGGAATATGGCGCCGGTCACGCCATCTTCTATCAGTTCGCGATGGCCGCCGACATCTGAAGCTGCAACCAGCCGCCCCTGCGCCATCGCCTCCAACGGCTTGAGCGGAGTGACAAGCTCGGTCAGCCGCATGCGTTTGCGCGGATAGGCGAGCACATCGATCAGGCTGTAATAGCGTTCAACCACTTCATGCGGAATGCGCCCGATAAAGTGGATGCGTGCAGCAACCGGGGAAGCGTCGGCCTGTGCGCGCAAGGCCTTTTCCATCGGCCCACCGCCGACGAGCAGCAGGTGCGCATCCTTTGCCGCGTCGCGCAAATGCGCCATTGCTGCAATCAGGTCATCAATGCCCTCATAATCGTAAAAGCTGCCGATATAGCCAATCACATCCTTGCCGCTCAGCCCCAGCTCCTCGGCCAGCGCAGCGTCGCGCGGCGGCGGGTTGCCGAACAATTCCATGTCGACGCCATTGGGCGAGACGAAGATCTTGCCTGCATCAAAACCGCGCGCAACCAGATCGGATCGCAGGCCTTCGCAAATCACCGCGACTTTGTCTGCCCGGGCGACGACATGATTCTCAAGCGCACGGGTGAAGCGGTATTTGAGCGAACCTTCATGGCCAGTGCCATTGCCGACCGCCGCATCCTCCCAAAAGGCGCGGATTTCATAGACGAGCGGCAAACCCAGCCGTGCCGCAGCCCTTGCCGCAGCCAATCCGTTCAGCGCTGGTGAGTGCGCGTGGATGAGGTCGAACGGCCAATCGCGATGGATTTCGACAATGCGCTTCTCCAGCGCGCGAATCTCGCGCCATTCGCGCACGCCCGATGGGCCAGAAACCTGCAGGGGGGTGCGATAAAACAACAATCCTTCGGCCTCTTCTTCGAGCCCTGCTGGTTCCATTCCGTGCTGGTATTGCCGCACCCCGGTCAACCCGCGCACATCCCATCCGGCACCGAGTTGCGATTTCAGGATCGCGCGCGTGCGAAAGGTATAGCCGCTGTGCAACGGCAGGCTGTGGTCTAGAATATGCAGTATGCGGCCCATCACCCGCCCATAGGCGCAGAATATTTAACGCCGCGTCAACCCAAACAAGCTAATGCTTTTCCTGATTTTTCATTTTCACGCGATGCCTTGGCATCGACAGGGCTGGCAGGGACCAACGCCGGATGATCGACAATCTATCGATATTGCTGAGCCACGGCCTGCTGCTGCTCGCCTTCTGGTTGCTCACCCGGCGCGACGACCTCGATAGCGAACCCCCACCGCCACCCGATGCGGAACCACAGGGTTTCGCCGTCCGTCGTCCTCGCGCATCAAAGGAACAACCCGGCGATGCGTGACCTGTTCTTTGTCGGCTATCTGGGCCTGCTGATGCTGATGGCGTTCAAGCGCCCGTTCCTGTTCACGTTGGTCTATGCCTATATCGATATCGTCGCGCCGCAGCGGCTGAGCTATTTCCTGCTCAATTCGATACCGCTGTCGCTGATCCTGTTTGCGCTGGCAGTGCTTGGCTTCCTGATAAGCGATGACAAGCGCGACGTGCGGGTATCGCCGCGCTGGGCGCTGTTGATCGTGCTTCTGGCCTATTGCGGCTATTCGACCACGGTCGCACTCGAACCAGTGGCCGCGCAGGAAAAATGGAGCTGGGTGTGGAAGGCACTGGTCTTTGCCGCCTTCTTGCCGCTGCTGCTCAAGACGCGGCTGCGGATCGAGGCGCTGGCGCTGACCCTTGTCCTTTGTGCGTCGGCGCTGATCGTCACCGGCGGCATCAAAACCGCGTTGGGTGGCGGCGGCTATGGCTCGCTCGTCCTTCTTATCGACGATAATTCAGGGCTGTACGAGGGCAGCATCATCAGCTGCGTTGCCATCGCAATCATCCCGCTGATTGTCTGGCTGGCGCAGCATGGAACGATTTTCAAACCCGACTGGAAGGTAAAGACCTACGCCGCCGCACTGACCTTTGCCGCATTGCTGATCCCGGTCGGCACGCAGGCACGCACCGGCCTTGTGTGCATCGCTGTGCTGGCGCTGCTCGCCATACGCCAGACGAAGCGGCGCTTCCTCTACCTCACCGGTGCCGCCTTGGTCGGGCTGGCAGCCATCCCCTTCCTCCCCTCAGCCTTTTCCGACCGGATGGAAACGATCAAGGATTACAAGGCAGATGAATCCGCTGCCACGCGCGTTGCCGTTTGGAAATGGACGTGGGAATTTGTGCAGGAACATCCCTTTGGCGGCGGCTTTGATGCCTATCGCATCAACAAGATCCGCTATGACTTGCCGGTCGTCGATGAAAACGGGTTCGATACCGGCGCAGTAGACCGCAAGGAAATCGTCGACCAGGGCCGCGCTTATCACAGCAGCTATTTTGAAATGTTGGGCGAACAAGGCTTTCCCGGCCTGATCATCTGGCTCCTGATCCATGTAGGCGGGGTCTGGCGTATGGAAATGCTCGCCCGCATGTACAAGAAGCGCAACCGGCCCGATGAGGGCTGGGTCGCACCACTCGCCACCGCGCTTCAAAATGCGCAGATCATCTACCTTGTCGGCTCGCTGTTTGTCGGCATCGCATTCCAGCCCTTTGTCTATATGCTGATCGCGATGCAGCTTGGGCTCGACACCTATCTGGCCCGCAGGCGCAACGAGGCCGCGTGGACACCGATCAGGAAGCAACGGATGCGGACCCGGGAAGCCTGAGCGATATCGCTCCCCTCCCGCTTGCGGGAGGGGATGTTCTGGCCGGACCTGAATGGCTTGCTGCGATGGAGCGCGCAGACTAGAACAGCGGCATGACCGCACCTGTTCCGAAAATCCCGTCCGACCCGATTGCAGCCATCAACGAACGACTGACCTATTATTCGGATGTGGTGACCGAATGGGTGCGCGGCAATATTGCCGAACTGGCCGTGGCCGCTGCGGCTGCGGTGCTGGTTTACCTGCTGCTGAGCTGGCTCAAGCGGCGTGCCGCCAAGATTGCCCGCGAACGCGAAGATCATGCGGCGATGGCGTCGATCATTGCCCGGACCATAGCCCGGACAGGCAAATTCTTCCGCGTGATGGCCGCAATCGAACTGGTCAACGGCTATGCCAATGCACCCGCCCCCTTGGCCCGCACCATCGATGTGCTTTTCACCATTGCTGTCGTGCTGCAGGCGGCGGTCTGGCTGCGTGAAATCATCCTTGGCCTTATCGAACGGCGCGCGAGCGACAGCGGCGGCGAACATGAAACGCTGCAAAGCGCGATGGTGCTCATCCGCCTGCTGGTCAGCTTTGCGGTCTTTGCGATTGCCGCGATTGTCATCCTCGACAATCTGGGCGTTAATGTAACCGGCCTGATTGCCGGTTTGGGCGTCGGCGGCATTGCCATCGGTCTTGCCGCGCAGGGCATATTCTCTGACCTGTTCGCAGCGATATCGATCATCTTCGACCGCCCGTTCAAACGCGGCGACACCATCACCTATGATACCACAACTGCGCGGGTGGAGCGCATCGGGATGAAGAGCACGCGGCTGCGCGCGCTGACGGGCGAGGAGAAAATCATCTCCAATTCGAAGCTGCTCGAAAAGGAAATCACCAACAACACGCTATCGGTCTATCGCCGCGTGGTCTTCCTTATCAGCCTTGTTTACCACACGCCCACCGAAACCGCAGCGCGCGTGCCCGATATCCTGCGCGAGATCGTCGAAAGGGAAGGCGCGGAATTCATCCGTGGTGGCTTCCACAGCTTCGCGCCCAGTTCGCTCGATTTCCAGCTCGTCTTTGACGTGCAGAGCGAGGATGTGGACGAAATGTTCACCGCGCGCCATGCCATTGGCCTCGGCATTGCAAAGCGTTTTGCCGAAGAGGGAATCGAATTCGCTTACCCGACGCAGACGACCTACACCGCAGCGCCCGATGGCACGTTCGTCATGCCCTATGCAGAACCGCAAAAAGCGGCACCTGCACCCCGAAAAAAGGCGTGATTCGCGCCCATTGTCGGGCCTGAAGGCGAAGTGACGTAGGGTCAGCGCCGGGAAAAGGCTGCGCTCTTGTCAACCGCCCCGGAAAGGCGCAAAACCGCGCCCGATTTGATAACCACGCACAAAAAGGAGCAGGACATGAGCGGAGTTACACCTGCCGAACTCGCAGGCCGGGTCGGCGAAGTCATCGGCAGTTCGGATTGGATGCTGATCGACCAGGAAATGGTCAACAAGTTCGCCGATGCGACTGGTGACCACCAGTTCATCCACATCAACGAGGAAATGGCCAAGATGACGCCGTTCGGCGGCACCATCGCACATGGCTTCCTCTCGCTCTCGCTGCTCCCGGTGCTGATGGCGAAATCGACCTGCCCGCGCATCGAAGGCGTGAAGATGGGCGTCAACTATGGCGGCAACAAGACCCGTTTCCTCGCCCCCGTCCGCGTTGGCAAGCGCGTGCGCGGCCATTTCAAGCTGCTCGAGCTCGCTGAAAAGCGCCCGGGCCAGTGGCAGCAGACGATCGAATATACTCTCGAAATCGAAGGTGAGGACAAGCCTGCCCTGATGGCAGAATGGATCACCCAATTTTTCGTTTAAGCTGAACCGTACCTCTCCCGCTCGCGGGAGAGGAGCGAGACTTGTGAGCATAGCGAACTAGTCGCAGCGGTGAGGGACCTCACCAACTTCGCCTAGGGAGCAAGCTCCCAAGGCTACATATCCTCTCCCGCAAGCGGGAGAGGGATTTTATCGAAAGGAATTCTCCCATGCGTGACGCAGTAATCGTTTCAACCGCCCGCACCCCGCTGACCAAGGCAGCGCGCGGCGCATTCAACAACACCACCGGCGCGACGCTCGGTGCCTTTTCGATCAAGGCCGCTGTCGAGCGTGCCGGTCTCGAAGGCGGCGAAATCGATGACGTCGTGATGGGCACCGCAGCCCAGCAGGGTTCGACCGGCGGCAACGTCGCACGCCTTGCAGCCCTGCGTGCTGGCCTTCCGGTAACCGTACCCGCGATGACGATCGACCGTCAGTGCTCATCGGGCCTGATGACCATTGCGACCGCTGCCAAGCAGATCCTGGTCGACAATATGGACATCTGCGTCGCCGGCGGCGTCGAAAGCATTTCCAAGGTGGTCGGCAGCGGCAAGATGTTTGTCGAGCCCGACCGCGAACTGCTCGAAATGCACCCGCATATCTACATGCCGATGATCGGCACCGCTGAAGTTGTTGCCAAGCGCTACAATATCAGCCGCGAATATCAGGACGAATATTCGCTCCAGTCGCAGCAGCGCACCGCCGCTGCCCAGGCAGCCGGCAAGTTCAGCGACGAAATCATCTCGTGCACCGCAACAATGGCGATTGTCGACAAGGAGACCAAGGAAGTCTCTTACAAGGAAGTCACCGCTGATCGCGATGATTGCAACCGCCCCGACACCACGCTCGAAGGGCTTGCCAGCCTGAAGCCTGTCATGGGCGAAGGCCACACCATCACCGCCGGTAACGCCAGCCAGCTTTCGGATGGTTCGTCGGCATGCGTCCTGATGGAAGCCAAGGTTGCCGAAAAGCGCGGCCTGACCCCGCTCGGCCGCTATGTCGGCATGGCTGTCGCAGGTACCGAACCCGACGAAATGGGCATCGGCCCGGTCTTCGCAATCCCCAAGCTGCTCGAACGCTTCAACCTGAAGATGGACGATATCGGCCTGTGGGAACTGAACGAAGCCTTTGCCGTGCAGGTGCTTTACTGCCGTGACAAGCTGGGCATTCCTGACGAGCTGCTCAACGTCAATGGCGGCTCGATCTCGATTGGCCACCCCTTCGGCATGACCGGCGCACGCTGCACCGGCCACGCTTTGATCGAAGGCAAGCGCCGCGGTGCGAAATATGCCGTGGTCACCATGTGCATCGGCGGCGGCCAGGGCGCTGCCGGCCTGTTCGAAGTCTTCTGATGCGGCTGTCGGCGCCTCGCGTTCCGCCCGTTGATCTGGATCAGATCGACGACGAACAACGCGAGGCGCTGGCGGTTTTTACGGGCATCCAGCGGGATGTGACCAAGTCCGAAGGGGCAGTGCTCAACATCTTCCGCACTTTGGTGCACGCGCCCAAGGGGCTGACCGCCTTCCTTGCATGGGGCGGTTATATTCTGTCACGCCGCAACAGCCTTTCGGAACGCGACCGTGAATTGGTGATCCTGCGCGTCGGCTATAACTGCAAATCAGGCTATGAGTTCACCCAGCACACCCGCATCGGTCTCGACGCGGGGCTGACCGAAGCCGAAATCGAGGCAATCAAGGCCGGGCCCGATGATCCGTCATGGAGTGATGCCGACCGCGCCATGCTGCGCGCGACCGACGACCTCACCAGCGATTTCCATGTCAGCGATGCCAGTTGGTCCGCTTTGTCCTTCCTTAGCGACAAGCAGAAGATGGACCTTGTGATGACCGTTGGCCAATACACGCAGGTTTCGATGATGCTGAACAGTTTTGGCGTGCAGCTCGACGCGGGCCAAGAACTTGATCCGGCGCTCGACCGCCGGAACTGAAACCCGAATTTTCCAAAACAACAGAGAGGAATGATTATGGCAGGTATTGGAGTAGTCGCAACGCTGACCGTTGCCGAAGGCAAGAACGCTGAATTTGAAGCAATCTTCACCGAACTGGCTGCGCAGGTCCGCGCCAATGAGCCCGGCAACCTGTTCTACACGCTCACCCGCTCGCGCGCCAATGGCCAAGTCTATCGCGTGCTCGAAGCCTATGTCGACCAAGCCGCGCTCGATGCGCATGGCAAGACCGACTATTTCCGCGCTGCCGGCCCCAAGCTTGGCCCCTGCCTCGCAGGCGCGCCCGAAGTCGAATATCTCGACGCGGTCTGATCCGTAACATGATCCTGCCGGTTCAGCCCGGCAGGATCATACCCTTCTCAAATCGGAACCCTTCCTCGCGATCCTCGGCGAGCAATATAGGGCCATCGAGATCGACCCACTGTGCGCCCTGCGCAACCAAAAATGCGGGGGCGATGCCAAGGCTGGTTGATAGCATACAGCCGACCATCAACTTCAACCCGCGCGCTTCGGCTTCTTGCGCGAGCGCCAGTGCCTCGGTCAACCCGCCGGTCTTGTCGAGCTTGATGTTGATGCCATCGAAATAGCGCGCGCATATTTCCAGCTCTGCCCGTGACTGGCAGCTTTCATCGGCAAGGAAGGGCACGGGCGAATTGATGCCCGCCAGCATCGCCTCCTGCCCCGCCGGGACCGGCTGCTCGATCATCTCAACACCCAGCGCGGCCAGCACCCTTGCCTCGGCCTCGATATCCAGTTCACCCCAGCTTTCATTGGCATCGACGATAAGCCGCACTTCAGGCGCCCCTCGCCTCACGGCGGCGACCCGTTCGCGATCCCCCTCGCCCGTCAGTTTCAGTTTGAGCAGGCCAAAGCCGCGCGCTGCCGCCTTGGCCGCATCACTTTCCATCACGGAGGGTTCGCCCAGCGAAATGGTAAAGGCGGTTTGCAATGGCGCTGGCGCAGCCTTCAATCCGGCAACCCGCCAGAGCGGAAGGCCTGCCGCCTTCGCCTCCAAATCCCACAGCGCGCAGTCGAGCGCGTTGCGCGCGACGCCAGGAGGCAGCAGCGACTGGATGGCGTCGCGGGCGGTGCGTACATCCATTTCCGCCAATTGCTCCATCACCGCTTCGATCTGTGCGAGCCCGCTTTCAGCACTCTCGCCATGGTAATAGATCGCCGTACCCTCACCCAGCCCGACCTGGCTGCCATCGCTTGCCGCGGCGACCAGAACATCGACATGGGTTTTGGCCCCACGCGATATGATGAACTGCCCTGCGACCGGCCAGCGTTCGATGGTGGCGGAAATGCGTAACCCCATTTAAGGGACATGGCATGGAATTCCTTCGCGCAATAGCCCATAATATCCGGGTGCAGGGGCATGCCACCTGGCTGTGCGCGCGCGACCCCGAATTGGACTGGCCGCTGCGGATATTTGCCCTGGCGATTGCCGCTTATGCGCTCTCGCCGATCGATCTGATCCCCGATTTCATCCCTGTGCTGGGCATGCTCGACGATGCGATCCTGTTGCCGCTCGCGGTATGGCTTTTCCGCAAGGCAGTGCCCGATGCCATTTTCGAACGTAACCTGCGTGTGGCCGAAGCCGCAGCCACGCGCCCCGTCAGCCGGGGTGGTGCAGTCGCGATAGCGATTATCTGGCTGTTGCTCGCTCTATGGCTGGCAAAGCTGCTGGGCCTGATCGACCTCGGCTAACCCCACGCTCAATTGTGCGCGAGGATCCAGTCTTCGACGATCGGGGCAATTTTCTCACGCCATTTGCTGCCGTTGAAGATGCCATAATGGCCGACTTCGGGGGCCATATGGTATTTCTTCATCGCCTCGGGCAGGCCGGTTGAGATTTTGAGCGCCGCCTTGGTCTGGCCGATACCGCTGATATCGTCGCGCTCGCCCTCGATCGCCAGCAGCGCGATATCCTCTATCGCGCCCGGATCGACAAGGTGGCCGCGATAGTTGAATTCGCCCTTGGGCAGCAGGTGCCGCTGGAACACGGTGTCGACCGTCTGCAGGTAGAATTCTGCGGTCATGTCGCACACTGCGCGATATTCGTCGTAAAATTCCTTGTGCTTCTCTGCGCTTTCGCCGTCGCCTTCGACCAGGTTGGTGAACATCGACCAGTGGCTGATCATATGGTTGCCTAGGTTCATCGACATGAAGCCGGTGAGCTGCAACCAGCCCGGATAAACGCGGCGGCCCGCGCCTTTGTAATAAGGCGGCACGGTGGCGATCACATTATGGACGAACCAGTCATGCGGGCGGCGGGTGGCATGGTCGTTGACCGCGGTCGGTGCCTCGCGCGTGTCGATCGGCCCGCCCATCATGGTCAGCGTACGCGGGCGCAGCGGGTGCTTGTTCGCGCTCATGATTGCAGCAGCCGCATAGGCCGGAACCGAGGGCTGGCACACCGCAAGCATGTGCGCCCCGCGACCGCCCGCATCGGGGCCGATGAATTCAAGCCATTCGACCAGATAATCGATATAGCTTTCAAGGTCGAAACCGCCGCCAGTCAGCGGCACGTCGCGCGCGTCTTTCCAGTCAGTGATATAGACATCATGCGTCGGCAGCATCCGTTCGACGGTGCCGCGCAGCAGCGTGGCGAAGTGACCTGACATCGGCGCACAGATCAGCAGCCGGGGCTTTCCCTCGCTGCCTTCATAAGTGAAACGCTTGAGCTGGCCAAAGGGCTTGCGCGCGACATTATGCTCGTCGACCGGCAAATGCTTGCCATCGACCTCAACCACATCGATGCCGAATTTGGGTTTGCCGCGCGGCATCACGGAATGCGCGAAGACATCAAGCGCCGATGCGGTAATCGAGGTCAACCCGCCATAGTTGAACGGCGCTGCGGTGAAATTGTTCAGGAAATCAGCCTGCTTTTGCGCAAGCCATCCGGCACTCGCCAGAAAGCCGCGCTGAATATCATAACCGGTGTAAAGCATGTTCGCGTTCCCGAATGTCCTTATCGCCGGAATGGCCGGCCCCTGTTTCAACGGCAGACATAAGCATTTATTGTGCATTGCACCATAGAAAAAGCACGGGCGCAAATTCTCGGCGATTGTGGGGCCTCGCGGTGACTGCTAGGCGTTCGGCATGACTGACACGGCCATCGAGCAAACGGCATCGCCATCGGCTGCGACTCCCCCCGACAAACCGGGGAACAAACGCCTTTCCAATCTGGGCATCATCTGGCGGCACGCGGCGCGCTATCCGCGGCAGATACTCTATGCGGGGCTCGCACTGCTGGTCGCGGCGCTGTCGACGCTCGCCATCCCGATGGGTTCCAAATATGTGATCGACAACGGCTTTGCCCAAAATGGCGGCGACGTCGCGCCCTATTTCGAAGCACTGCTAGCCATTGTCGTCATCCTTGGCATTGCCACAGCTTTTCGTTTCTATTTCGTCAGCTGGCTGGGCGAACGGGTGGTCGCCGACATCCGCATCGCGGTGCAGGACAATCTGCTGCGGCTTGCTCCGCGCTTCTTCGAAGAGAACCGGCCAGCGGAAATCGCCAGCCGCATGACATCGGATACCGCGATCATCGAACAGGTGGTGGGCACCACCGTGTCGGTTGCCTTGCGCAACATCGTGATTGGTGTTGGCGGTATCGCCCTCCTATTCAGCATGGCGCCAAAGCTGACCGCCATCCTGCTGGTCGGCATCCCCCTCGTGGTCTTTCCCATCGTCTATATGGGCCGCCGCCTCGAAAAGGCGTCGCGCAGCAGCCAGGATCGGGTCGCTGACATCGGCACCATCACATCAGAATCTTTGGGCGCGCTCAAGATCGTGCAGGCCTTTGGGCAGGAAAATCGTGAGCAGCAACGCTTTGCCGATGCCGTTGAAAACACCTTCACCGCCGCAAAGAAGCGCATCCGCATCCGCGCATTGATGACCGCGATTGTTATCGCGCTGATCTTTGGCGCGATTACCATGCTGGTTTGGGAAGGCGCGGAGCAGGTCGCGGCAGGCAATATCACCAGCGGCACGATCATGGCGCTCGTCCTTTATGGCGGGTTGGTCGCAGGGGCGTTCGGCGCTCTATCTGAGGTCTATGGCGATCTGGTGCGCGCGGCGGGTGCCTCTGCGCGGCTGGCGGAGCTGATGCAGGAAGTGCCGGAAATCGCCGCCCCCGCCAATCCGGTCGCCATGCCTGCGCCGCGTGGCCAGATCGAATTCCAGAATGTCAAATTCCGCTATCCAACCCGCCCGGAAGTCGCTGCGCTCGATGATTTCAGCCTGAAAATCGTGCCCGGTGAAACCGTTGCCGTGGTCGGCCCCTCGGGCGCAGGCAAATCGACTTTGTTCCAGTTGGCGCAGCGGTTTTACGATCCCGAGGCTGGGACCGTCCGTATCGACGGCGTCGCCCTTACCAGCGCTGATCCGGCGGAGTTCCGGCAGCGCATGGCGCTTGTGCCGCAGGATACGGTGTTGTTCGCTGCCTCCGCGCGCGACAATCTGCGTTATGGCAATTGGCTGGCCGACGACGCAGCGATCTGGGCGGCAGCGGAGCAGGCCAATGCAGGCAATTTTCTGCGCGAACTTCCGCAAGGGCTCGACACCTATCTCGGCGAAGGTGGGGCGCGGCTCTCGGGTGGCCAGCGGCAACGTATCGCCATCGCCCGCGCCTTGCTGCGCGATGCCCCGATCCTTTTGCTCGACGAGGCGACCAGCGCACTCGACGCAGAAAGCGAGAAGCTGGTCCAGGATGCGCTTGAGCATTTGATGGAAGGCCGCACCACGATCGTCATCGCCCACCGCCTGGCAACCGTGCGCAAGGCTGACCGCATCATCGTGATGGATGAAGGCCGGATTGTCGAAGAGGGCACGCACGACGCCTTGAGCAAGGCTGGCGGCCTCTATGCACGGCTGGCAAGTTTGCAGTTTGATGCCTGAGATGAGTGCGCGTGAAAGGGACTGTCCCCTTGGGGACTGTCCCTAAAGCGGTACACTCTCGGGTTGTCCGGCGATTTGGCCTAATGGTCGCCCTGTCCGTATTGCCGATTCTATGACGGCACCAGCATCAAGCCCGTCTATTAACATCGCTTTCCAGTTATCAACATGCTGGCCGAGCGCGTGCCAATCCGTCAATCCATCATTCCGCTTTTCGAGATGGGCACGCGCGCTTGACCAAGGCCAATCTTCGGCCCTTTCCACAATCGCGGCGGCGACCGGATTGTTCTCGATGTAGCGCGCTGCAAACATCATGTGCCGGTCATCCATAGGATAGCTGGAAAATCGTCCCTGAAACAGGTGACCGGTTAGTTTCTCACGCTTGTTAATGCGCTGGGCGTAAGCCGTATGCGTTGCCGTCATCGGCGCACGCAGGCCGTCCGCATTTTGTGGCACCAACATCAGATGCACATGGTTGTCCATCAGACACCATGCAAGGCAGCGCGTTTGAACCCGGTGCAAGGCCGCTGCAAGAATGCGCAGATATGCGTTTCGATCTTCATCGCAGAAGAATAGTTTCTGCTGACGGTTTCCACGTTGCGTAACATGATGCGCACCCCCGGGAATCACGATGCGAGCAGCTCTTGGCATGCACAAATGATAGCGGAGCAGTAGCAAATCCGCAAGGTATGTCCCTCTAGGGACAGTCCCTAAGGGGACAGTCCCTTTTTAACATCGTTTCAGACAAAAAAGGGCGGCACCATGGCCGCCCTTTCGTGTCGATTGCCTGATCGGATCAGTTGCCGGGTACGGCAGACTTTCCGAAGACGCGATATTGTTCGTTGCCGACAAAACCGAACTTCGTGATGCCCGAACGCTTCACAACCGCGAGCGACTGGTCGACGATGTCATACCGAGCCGTTGGTGCGGGCTGGAACTGCAGTTCGGGTTCCGGGCTCATCGATTTGGTCTGAACGAGATACTGCTCGATCTGGTCCAGCGTAGACGGCGTACCGTTCCACTGGATTTCACCATTCGGCAGGATCACGATCTTGTTGACCACCGGATCGATCAATACTTCCGGCGGCGGCTGGTTCGGATCCTGCACGGGCAGGTCGATATTAACAGCGTGCGATACCGGCGGGATGGTGATCATCAGCATGATGAGGAGAACGAGCATGACGTCGATCAACGGCGTCGTGTTCATTTCCATCATCGGCTGGCCATCATCCTTGCCACCACTCATTGCCATGATTTTTGCTCCTTAACGGGTTCGGCTCAATTGGCCGAATCGAGCGGCGGGAAAGGCGACGAAATGAAGCCGACACGGGCAAAGCCCGCCATCTGCATCGAATAGATCGCGCCACCGATGCAACGGTAAGGCGTGTTCACGTCACCACGGATATGGGCTTCGGGAAGCATGTCCGGGGTAATCGCGCCAGCCGCAGCCGCCGCTTCGCCACCCAGGGCATCGAATTCGCGCTTCAGATGCTTCGCTGCGCGATCAACCAGTTCGGTTGAATCGACAGGGGTGACATTCCAGTAAATCCGGCATTCACCACCCGTAAACGCACCTTGATAGGCATCCGTGCCCGGTTCGTTGCCACTCGGATCGGTCGTGGTGACCGACAGCAGCACATTCTCACGCTTCGCCTTGGTAGGTTCGAACTGAACCACCGGAAGCTCCATCTTGACCGTCTGGATGGCCACAGGAATGGCGATCAGGAAGACGATCAGAAGCACCAGCATGACGTCCACAAGCGGCGTCGTGTTGATGTCTGACATTGGCGTGTCTTCGCCGCCGCCTCCAGTACTCATTGCCATTTGCTATTCCTCTCTGACTGCTAGCCACCTGCCCAAATGGGCGAGGGGCATATGAACAGATGAAGGGCCGCCGCAAAGGCGGCCCAAAACCCGTTCTTACTTTTTGGCAGCGGCCGGAGCAGCAGCAGGCTTGGCAGCCGGAGCAGCCTTGACTGCGGGCTTCACCTTGCCGTCCGAAGTGATGTAGCCAAGCACGTCATTCGAGAAAGCCGACATGCTGCGGGCGATCGACTTGTTGCGCGCCTGGAGCCAGTTGTAGGCAAGCACGGCGGGAACCGCGACGAACAGACCGATTGCGGTCATGATCAGTGCTTCACCAACCGGACCAGCGATCTTGCCGATGTCGGCCTGACCAGCGATACCGATCTTGATGAGCGCCGAGTAGATGCCGATAACGGTACCGAGCAGACCAACGAACGGAGCGGTAGCGCCCACGGTCGCGAGGAACGCCAGACCACCAGCGAGCTTGCTGTTGATCGACTCTTCCGAACGGGTCATCGCGCCGTGCAGCCAGTCATGTGCTTCAACCGGATCGGTCAGCAGGCCATGCTGCTTCTGAGCCGAGATGCCGTCGTCGACGAGCTGGCGGAACGCGCTGTTCTTTTCGAGCTTGGCAGCACCTTCTTCAAGGCTGTTTGCGCGCCAGAAATTAGCCTGAACTTCCTTGGCTTGCTTCAGAACCTTCTGCTGCTCGATCAGCTTCGTGAACATGATGTAGAACGAGAAAACCGACATGATCACCATGACGCTGAAGATTGCCCAGCTGATGGGGCCGCCTTCGTTGAGCGCGGGGATGAGGCCGAATTTTTGTGCGGCAGCGGCTTCATTGCCAGCAGCTGCAGTGAGAATTGCAATCGACATTGGTACTTCCTCTCAAATTCAAAAATCTAAGGTCATAAAATGCCCGGCGTCAGAACTCCCCCTGCGCCGGGCCAGAAATCATTTCGGTATCTGCCAGCGGACGCGGCTCGACCAGCTTCCCGAAGTCGGTTGGCCATTGGCATCAAGTGCCGGGTCGAAACGTGCGCGACGCTGGATGTTCTTGCAGGTTGCATCGTCAAGGTCGGCATGGCCGCTGGACGAGGTGATGGTGCAAGATTGGACACGACCATCAGGGCCAACCGTAACTCGGAAGCCGGTGGTGCCTTCGCGTTCCTGTTGCAGAGCACGCGACGGATAGTCGTTGGTATTAGCCCAGTTGCCGGGATTACCCTTTGGAATCGGGTTCGGGCGCTTTGCGACCGGCGGCGGCGGCGGCGCGGGTGGCGCAGGCGGCGCAGCAGTCGGGACAATCGGCGCTGCCGGAGGCGGCGTATCGACGGTCCGAACGGTCGGCGGAGGCGTTACCGTGGTTACGAGCGGCGGCGGTGAGACGACGGGCGGCTCGATCTGCTTTTCCGGCTCTGGCGGCGGTTCTTCCTCTTCAGGCGGTTCTTCTTCCTTCACGTCAACGACATTCAGCTTCGCCTTGACTTGTTGCACCGCCTCATAAGCAAGACCGGTTACAAGCGCATAGCCAAGGAAAGCGTGAAGGAGCGCGACGATGACGATCGAGACTAGGCGGCTCGAACTCATTCCATCTTGATCAGCATATGCCATGCGGAAACGACTCTCCTACTTTCCCCAAAAGGCGCGAACCGCTCGGCAAGCGTTACTCAAACTAAGTAGCCACCCAACTGGTCAGCGCTATTGAAATTTTTTTTAATCGGCTGATTCCGGCTCGTCTTAGCGATGCCCCTAAGGACAGGCAACACGGATTCTGCGATTCATTGGCAATTCATCACACTTGCCGCAATCAATCGCAGTGAATAGGGATGCCTTGACGTCGCTGACGTCAAGAAATTCGAGAGGAATCCTGCGTTGTCCATGCATTTTACCATCCGTCCCGTAGCGTTATGCGCTCTCACCCTGGTACAACCCCAATTGATGGCACAGGTTCCCCCAACGGCGGGCTTTGCCCTCCCCGCGCAAGGTTCGAGCTATGCCGACATTGCCGATCTGGTGGTGAACTCCCCCCTGATTCTTGACGCGCAGATACGTAAAGTTACGAAACTGCCCGAAACACAGGCGGTCGGTGTGCCCGCCAATATCCAGCGTGTGGTGATCGATGCGGATGTAAATTCGCTGATCCGTGGAAGTGATGGCTTTGCCGCCAAGGCCCGCTTTCTTCTCGATGTGCCAAAGGACGCAAAGGGCAAAATCCCCAAGCTGCAAAAGCGCCGCTATTTCCTGCTGGGCAGCAAGGTGGCGGGCAACCCGGGGATGTTGAAACTGTCGCGCCCCGACGCATTGGTGGAATGGAGCCCGGAAAATGACGCAACGTTGCGCGCGGTCACCAAGGAAGCCGTGCAGATTGATGCCGCGCAGGCGGTGAGCGGTATATCGGGTGCTTTCCACACGCAGGGCACGGTGATCGGCGAAGGCGAAACGCAAATCTTCCTGCGCACCGCTGGCGGCCAGCCCATCTCGATTTCGGTGCTCAGCCGCCCCGGGCAGGCGAAACGCTGGGCGGTATCAACCGGCGACGTAATCGACGAATCTGCAGTCGCTCCTGCGCGCAACACTTTGCTCTGGTATCGCCTCGCATGCAGCCTGCCGCGCGCGCTCGACCAGCGGCTGGTCGAAAGCGGCGAGCCGCGCGACATAGCCAATGCGCAGGCAGATTACCGTTTCGTGCTGGATTCGCTGGGGCCATGCGGGCGCAACCGCCCGGCACCCCGTATGCGTTAGCCGTCAGCGCGAGGCGCCCGGCACCCACAATATGTCGCCACCTGCATCCTTGTTCACCAGACGGCACAGGACAAACAGATAGTCCGACAGGCGGTTGAGATAGGTCGTCGCAAGCGGGTTGATTGCCTCATGCGCAGCGGCAGACACCAGGGCGCGTTCGGCACGGCGGCTGATGGCGCGGGCAAGATGCAGCGCCGCGCCTGCTTCGCTGCCGCCCGGCAGGATGAAGCTGGTGAGCGGGTCAAGCTGTTCGTTAGCGGCATCGATCGCGCCTTCGAGCCAGTCAACCTGCGACTGGACGATCCGCAGTGTCATTTCGCCGGGCTCGAAATCCTCACCCGGCGTGGCGATATCCGCGCCCAGATCAAACAGGTCATTCTGGATCCGGCGCAGCCCGGCAACATGCGCCGCACCGCCGCCGCGTTCGAGCGCGGCAATCGCGATACCCAATGCGCTGTTGGCTTCATCCACCTCGCCAATGGCATGCATCCGTGCGTCGGCCTTTGACCGGCGCGAACCATCGACCAGGCCTGTGGTGCCATTGTCACCCGTGCGGGTGTAGATCTTGTTCAGTTTGACCATCGACCGATGTTATTTCGCGAACGCACCACCGATGACGATGATCGCGACGATGGCGACAGCGATTGCCTGCCACTTCACACGAGCAAACATCATCTCATTCTGACGCGCCAGCGAACGCGGCACGCCATGTTCGTCAACATCGTTGGGATCCATATTGGCAAAGGCATGAAGGCCGCGAACGACAGCGAAGACCACCATTCCCATCACCAGCACCAAGGCAATAATCAGCAAGACGCCCATAGAAAATTCCTCATCATGATGGCGCAGCCCAATAGCCGCGCCGCTTTACCCGCCCTCTAGGACGTCGAAACGCCAATTCCAAGCGGAAGCTTGCCTTGCCGCAACTCTCCGACAAGTTCGATACCGGATATGCCCTTGGCCCGGATTTCCGAAAGGGGCTGGGACAACCGCGATTTGGCAAGTTTGTTCCCATCTTCGTCGAGCAGCAGCGGATGGTGCCAATAGGTTGGCTCAGGCAAATCCAGCAGTATCTGCAACAAGCGATGGATCGCGGTGTAGGCAAACAGGTCCATCCCGCGCACCACATGGCTGATGCCGTCAGCCGCATCATCCAACGTTGCCGCCAAATGATAGCTTGCCGGCGCGTCCTTGCGCCACAACACCACGTCGCCAAACAGCGCCGGGTCGGCGATTTGCGGGCCGGCGACGAGGTCGGTCCAACCGAACGGGCCGGTTAGGGACAATGCCCGCTCCATATCAAGCCGCCAGCAATAATCACCCTCGCCCTCTGTCTTGCCGCGGCAGGTGCCGGGATAGACAGGCCCGTCGGGACCATGGCGCACCGGCTTGTGCTTTAACGCTTCGGCGATGTCGCTGCGCGTGCACCAACAGCGATAGACCAGTCCCCTCGCCTGCAGCAGGTCCAAGGCTTCTTTATAGCGCGCGACGCGCTGCGACTGGAAAATGACCGGGCCATCATGCTTGAGCCCCAGCCACTCCATATCCTCGATGATCGCATCGATATGTTCCTTCCGGCTGCGCGTGCCGTCGATATCCTCGATGCGCAGCAGGAACTTGCCGCCAAAGGCACGCGCGAAATCATGCGCGCACATTGCCGAAAAGGCGTGGCCGATATGCAGCCGGCCATTGGGGCTGGGGGCAAAGCGCGTCGCCGCCACACACTGTGGCGGGAAATCTATTCCGGCTATTTTACCCACAGAATTACCATATCTGGTGGTCGATGCCCTCTTGACGTCAATTTATGCCGCCATAGTCTGGCAACTGTCAAAATGCTGTAACCTCCTTGGGAGAGGGAGGAAACAGTGTTAAATAGCGTGGGGAGACGTTGAAGGCATGCATCACGCCGGATCATTCCAAGCCGCCGGTCGGGCACGACATCCCGATAACTGTCCCGCGCTCGTGCTCAACGCCGACTATACCCCATTAAGCTATTATCCCTTGAGCCTCTGGCCCTGGCAGACCGCGATCAAGGCGGTGTTCCTCGAAAAAGTCGATATCGTCGCCAGCTATGAACAGCATGTGCATAGCCCCAGCCTCGACATGCAGATCCCTTCGGTCATCGCGCTGCGCCAATATGTGCGGCCAAGCGAATATCCCGCCTTCACCCGTTTCAACCTGTTCCTTCGCGACAAGTTTGAATGCCAATATTGCGGCTGCACCGACAATCTGACCTTTGACCATATCGTCCCGCGCCGGTTGGGTGGGCGGACGAGTTGGGAAAATGTCACCACCGCCTGCCTGCCGTGCAACCTCAAAAAAGGCGGGCGCACCCCGGCGCAGGCACATATGCAGTTGCGGATGGCGGCGATCCGCCCGACCAGCTGGCAGTTGCAGGATCGCGGCCGCGCCTTCCCGCCCAACTATCTTCACGATAGCTGGCGCGACTGGCTCTATTGGGACATTGAGCTCGAAAACTGAGCTTCTAACATGGGGTAAAGCCTGAATTGGCTGGCCTGTTAGGGCAGCTAAAACCATACGCATGGTCGCATCCTCCCCACCAGCAACCACCGCCTGCGTTTTTGGCGCAACGGGGGGCATAGGTTCCGCCTTTGTCGAAAGGCTCGCCGCTTCCCCCGACATTACGACCCTATATGCAGGCGCCCGCAAAGCCCCGCCTGCCGCAGGCAAGATCACGCCATTCGCCTTTGACTTTAGCGATGAAGCCAGCATTGCGGCAACGGCGCAGACTATCGGCGGGCCCGACCTTACCATCGTCGCCACTGGCATGTTGCACAACGACCAAATCCAGCCCGAAAAAAGCCTGCGCGCGCTGTCGGCAGATGCTTTTGAAAGGGCGTTCGCGATCAACACCATCGGCCCCGCGCTAATCGGCAAGCACCTGCTGCCCCGATTGCCCAAGGACCGGCGCAGCATTGTCGCCTTTCTCTCCGCTCGCGTTGGCTCGATTTCGGATAATCGACTGGGCGGCTGGCATGCCTATCGCGCGTCAAAGGCGGCGCTCAACATGCTGGTGCGCAACTTCGCGATCGAAATGGCACGCACCCATCCGCAGGCGATTATCGTCGCGCTGCACCCCGGTACCGTCGATACTGCGCTGTCGCAGCCATTCCAGCGCGGGGTAGCGGAAAACAAATTGTTCACCCCGGACCATGCTGCGGGGCAGATGCTCGACGTGCTGGCCGAACTCACTCCCGAGGACAGCGGCCAACTGATCGCATGGGATGGCGAGAGGATCTCCTTCTGAGATGCTGCAAGTCGTCTGGTTCAAGCGCGATCTTCGGCTGGAGGACCATGCGGCGCTGTGCGCAGCCGCGATCCGCGACCGTATCTTGCCGCTGGTGATCGTAGAGCCCGATTATTGGCGGCAACCCGATGTTTCTGCCCGGCAATGGAATTTCTGGCGCGGCTGCATTGCCGATCTGGGCGAGGCCATAGCCGCAAAGGGCGGGCAATTGTGCGTCCGTGTTGGCGATGCGGTTGAAACATTGGCGGCGATCAGGGCCGTGCATGGTCCTTTCGTTTTGCGCGCGCATGAAGAAACCGGCAACGCCTGGACCTTTGAGCGCGACAAGGCCGTGCGCCGCTGGTGCAAGGCGGAAGGTATCGCATTCGAGGAAAGTCGGCAGTTCGGCGTCTGGCGCCGGCGGCGCGTTAACCGCGACCGCTGGGCACAAGGCTGGGACCGGATGATGGCGATGCCCGCGCAACCCGCCCCGCCTTTGCTGATGTGGGAGAGGGGCGAAAGCAATCCCCTGCCCGATGCGGCTGCATTGGGGTTGGCGGATGACGGCTTGCAGGTCGCGCCTATTTGGGGCCGCGCCGAAGCCTTGGCCACGCTGCACAGTTTCCTCCACGAACGCGGCGAGCATTATACAAGCGAAATGTCTTCGCCGGTCAGCGGCGAGGCCGCCTGCTCCCGCCTTTCCTGGCACCTTGCCTATGGCTCGCTGTCGATCCGCGAAGCCTATCAAGCGGCACAAGCGCGCTATCGCGAACTGCCACTATCCGAAAAGGCGTGGCGCCAATCGCTTCGCAGCTTCATCGCGCGGCTGCACTGGCACTGCCATTTCATCCAGAAACTCGAAAGCGAGCCCGAGGCCGAATATCGCCCGATGGCGCGGCTTTATGAAGGGCTGCGTCCCCGCTCCGCTGATGCCGTAAAGCTGCAGGCGTGGGGCGAGGGCCGCACCGGCTATCCCTTCATCGACGCTGCGATGCGCTATCTCAACGCCACCGGCTGGATCAATTTCCGCATGCGCGCGATGCTGATGAGCTTTGCGAGTTATGATTTGTGGCTGCCCTGGCAGGAAAGCGGCCGTGCGCTGGCGCGCAAGTTCATCGACTACGAACCCGGCATCCATTGGCCGCAATGCCAGATGCAGGCGGGTGAGACCGGCATCAACACCATCCGCATCTACTCCCCTGTGAAGCAAGGTTATGACCAAGACCCGCAGGGGAATTTCATCCGCCGTTGGGTTCCCGAACTGGCGAGCGTGCCCGATGCCTATCTGCACGAACCCTGGAAACTCGACGCCGAAACGCGCGCGCAGCTATACCCCGATTATCCCGACCGCATTGTCGACCATGCTGCCGCGGCAAAGGCTGCGAAGGACGCAATCTATGCGCTGCGCCGCAAACCCGAGGCGCGCGCCGAGGCCAAGGCCGTCGTCCAGAAGCATGGCAGCCGCAAACGCACCGCCGATCGCAAGCGGGCAGGTGCAAAGGCCGACCAGTTGAAGCTGGCGTTCTGACCCATGCCCAAGATGCGCAAGAAATCGGACCTGCCAACCAAGAATTGCGCCGCGTGCGGGCTGCCCTTCACCTGGCGCAAGAAATGGGCGCGTGACTGGGAAAATGTTCGCTATTGCTCGGATCGCTGCCGCTCGGGCAAGGCGCGTGCACCTGCCTAGTCGCCCGCGCCAACCTTGGCGGCGACCATTTCGAGCAGCGGCAACCGCGCCTGCATCCTTATTGCCAGCAATGCGGTACCGCTGACCTTTCTTTGCACAAACAGCGTATCGGCAGGCGGCACATGCCATGCCGCCTTGTCGGCGATGATCGTTTCGGCATGACCGCGCACCCGATCGACGAAGCTGCGGTCGGCAAAATCGAACAATCCGGGCCTGCCCAGATGCGCCATCAATATGTCGATCATCCCGTCAAGCGCGGGCCGGTGGCGCTGTAGCGTGACGGGCGAGACGAAGCCGATTTCGATCAAGGCATCGCGCAGGGCATCATGATCCTGCGCCAACCCTGCAAGCATCAGCCGGCGATAGGAAGCCACCGTCTTTTCCGGCACCGCACGCGCCGCACCGAAATCGAGCAGCACGATACGCCCGCTTTCGGGCTGCCAGCGATAATTGGCGAAATTGGGGTCGGTCTGCATGAAGCCGAATTCGAACAATTCGCGCAGCACCAGATCGAGCAAGCCCCCCATGGTGCGATCGCGCACCGCTTGCGATTCCGACTGTAGCGTCTCGATCGACTGCCCGGGCACAAAATCCATCGCCAATATCCGTTTGCCCGAATATTCAGGGTAGGGCGCAGGAATCAGGAAAGCCTCTTCGCCTGACAGCAATTGGCGATAGCGCAGCATCTGCTCCGCCTCGCGCACATAGTCCGCCTCTTCGTGCAATTGCCGCTTCGCCTCTGCGAGCAGGGACGCGATGTCGAGCGTTGATGGCAACAGGTTGGAAATGCGCAGCAGGCTGGCGACATTGTCGACATCGGCATCAATGCTTTCGGCAACGCCCGGATATTGCACCTTGATGGCCAGCAATGTGCCGTCGGGTAGCGTCGCACGGTGCACCTGCCCGATCGAGGCCGCCGCAATCGGCCGCGCCTCAAAATGCTTGAACCGCCGCCGCCAATCCGGCCCCCATTCGGCGATCAGCACCTTGTTGAGCTGCGCGGGCGGCATATAATGCGCGGCATCGCGAAGCCGCGCCAAAATGTCGGTCAGTTCGGGCGGCAGGACATCGCCCGCATCCATCGAGATCATCTGCCCCAGCTTCATCGCCGCCCCGCGCAGCTTTGATAGCTGCTCGGTCACACGCGTCGCATTGGCGGGGGTCAACAACAGGTCGGAAAGGCGCGGACGCTCCCCGCTCGCCAGCTTGCGGGCGCCCTCTGCCAGCACGCCGCCCGCTATCCCGCCAGCGAGTTGCCCGAACGAGGCAAGCCGTGAAAGCCGGGCGGATGGAACCTTGCGGTATCGCTGATCGCTCATTCAAACCACCTTTGCAAACGGGGCCGGAAACGAAGGAAATGGCGATAGCCCCATTCGAGCAGTCGATCGACCAGGGGCAATTGGGCGATCATGCCAAAAGGCAGCAAAATAGGGATCGCCCGCCACATCGCGGCAAAAGCAGCCGCGCCCGAAAGCAGCCGCCCCTTTTCCATCGCATGGAAGCGCGCGAGCATCTCCGCCCGGTCGATCGGGCAGGCCGCATCCTTGTTTGCCAGATCGACAAATTCGATCCGCCGCCCTTGGTCAAGCCGCCTGTAAAGCGCAATTTCGCGACGGCACAGCGGGCAACCGCCGTCGAACCAGACGATCAGTCTTTCGCCTTGCTCCATCACGCTGATCCCACCAGCGATGCGAGGAAATCAGCGGCATCGGCTGCAATCTCCCGCTTCCTCTCATCGCTGAAGCGATCATAGTTGCGCACCATCTGCGCCATGCGCGGATTGCCCTTCAGCCGATCATGATGACGAGCGATGAAATCCCAATAAAGATAGTTGAACGGGCAAGCCTTTCGCCCTGCTTTCGCCTTCACATTATAGCTGCAACTGCCGCAATAATCCGACATGCGGTCGATATAGGCTCCGCTCGCCACATAGGGTTTGGAGGCGAGCAGCCCGCCATCGGCAAACTGGCTCATCCCCACCGTATTGGGTGCTTCAACCCATTCATAGGCGTCGGCATAAACGGCGAGATACCATTCGTGTAACTCAAATGGATCGACCCCCGCGAGCAGCGCAAAATTGCCGGTGACCATCAGCCGCTGGATATGGTGGGCATAGGCCTCTTCTCGCGTCTGTTCGACACAGGCCTTGATGCAAGCCATTTTGGTGTCCGCGCTCCAGTAGAAATCGGGGAGTGGACGGGTGGCATTCAAGGCATTGCGGTGGACATAATCGGGCCCCTCGCGCCAATAGATGCCGCGCACATATTCGCGCCAGCCGATGATCTGGCGGATGAACCCTTCCGCCGCGTTGAGGGGGACGCGGCCTTCACGATATTCGGCCTCGACCGCGCGGCACATTTCGAGTGGATCGAGGAGGCCGCAATTGAGATAGAGTGAAACAACGGCATGGTAGAGGAACTTCTCCCCCGCCAGCATCGCATCCTGGTAATCGCCGAAATACGGCAATGCGGTCTTCAGGAAATACGCGAATGCCGCCTTGGCATCGGCGCGGGTGGTGGCAAACCAGAAGGGTTCGAGCGTCCCGAAATGGTCGGCAAAACGTGCCTCGACCAGATCAATCACCTCGCGGGTGACCGCATCGGGGGCAAAGCGCAGCGGTTGCGGCATCAAAAGATCGCGCTCCGCGGCCTTGCGGTTGTCATGGTCGAAATTCCACTGGCCGCCTTCCGGTTGCTCGCCGTCCATCAGCAGCCCGGTCTTGCGGCGCATCTCGCGGTAGAAATACTCCATGCGCAGCGCCTTGCGCCCCTCGGCCCAGCTATTGAACTCGGCATGGCTGGCGATGAAACGGTCGTCGGGGAGGATCTCAATATCCAAGGCCGTATCAAGCGCCTGCAAGCCTTGCAGCACGCGCCACTCGCCGGGTTCGGTCACGCGGATATGGGCGGCACCATGCCGCTCGGCAGCGCGGAGCAGTTCGCCCGCAAGGCTGCCACAATTCCCGGCATCATTCAGCTGAACATAGTCGACCTGCCAGCCGGCCAAACGCAACTCTTCGGCGAAATGGCGCATTGCGGAAAAGAGAAAAGCAATCTTCTTTTTGTGATGGCGAACATAGCTTGCCTCGCCCACAACCTCGGCCATCAGCACGACGGTTTTATCCGGCGTCACACCCTGCAGTGACGGCAGTTCAGGGGTCAATTGGTCTCCCAAAATCAGGATGAGCGTATTCGCCATGCAGCGCCCCTAGCCCTTCGCACCAGCAGCGGCACTACAGGCATATGGACGTGTTTTTCGCTTCTCCAGGGGCGGCTATTGCGAATGGCATGACTGGAACCACACGCCCCCTTCCCGATGCTGCCAAGTGGCTGGGCTATGCCGGCCTGCTGCCGCAGGCGATTGCCGTGGCGATGCTGTTAGAAGACACGACGCTCAAATGGATCGCGATTGCCGGGGGCTATGGCTATGCTGCTTTCATCTTCAGCTTTCTCGGCGGGGCCTGGTGGGGGTTGGCCCTCAGCGCAGCGAACCCGCCGCGCTGGCTCTATCCGGTCGCCGTCCTCCCCAGCCTGATCGCGCTGGCGACTTATCTGCCGTGGATATGGGGGCTGCAATGGCCGGAACCATCGCTCTGGGTGCTGGCTTTCGGTCTGCTGCTATCGCCGCTCGTCGATCGCGCGCTGGGCAGGCATATCGCACTCCCGAAAGGCTGGCTGCGGCTGAGGGTGCATCTATCCGTTGGGCTCGGATTGACGACTGCGCTGCTGGCGCTGGCCTGAACTCAATCCTTTTTGTTGCGCAAGGCAGGTACCGCTGCTGCCGCATCTGCGGGGGTGATCCCGGGTGGCGGGGCGACCGAAAGCCGTGCCTCGCCGCGCATCACCCGCGCCGCACGCTGGATGGCATCACGAACCCGGGGATAAACGCCGCAGCGGCAGATATTGGTGATCGCCGCATCGATATCGGCATCGGTCGGGTTAGCATTCTTTTTCAGCAGCACCGCGGCGGCCATGATCATGCCCGGCGTGCAAAATCCGCACTGCACAGCCCCTGCCGCAACAAAAGCCTGTTGCAACGGATGGCTGCGATCGATCGAAAGCTTTTCGATCGTGGTGACAAACCGGCCCTCGGCTTCAGCCAGTGTCACAAGGCAGGAACGCAGCGCCTCCCCGTCAATGTCGACCACGCAAGCGCCGCAATCGCCCTGCCCACAGCCAAATTTCGTCCCCGTCAGGTTGGATGCATCGCGCAGCGCCCACAGCAAAGGGGTTTCAGGATCCATGCGATATTCGACCGGGCGGTCGTTGACGGTCAGCTTGGTCATGACATTGCCGCGTTAGCAGCCTCATCGCATTGCCGCCACCGCATTCACAAATCCGCGCGCCGCCAAATGCGCGCACGAATATTTCAAAAACGGAGAGAAATATGTAACAGGCTTTAACTCGACTGTGGCAATTGTGCACCAAAGCGCTGGAAATCGGCCATTTTGAAAGCTTTGCCGCCTCCGCAACGGTTGACAAGGCCGGGACATATTGAAACTACTCGAAACAGTATTTCTGATGGGCTTGCTAGCGCAAACTGGTCGGGGACTAACCATTAGGGGGGCTATCGAGCCTCACCGATGAACTGGGGACAATCATGAAGAAATTCGTTGCAAACGATACTGCGCGTCGCAAGCTTGGCTTGCTTGGCGTATCCGCACTTGCGATCATGCTCTCGACGCCTGCCTTTGCGCAGGATGCTGCCGAGGGTGAAGACGACGCTGCGGCTGAAGAAACAAGCGATGCCATCGTCGTAACCGGCACCCGCATCCAATCGGTTACACCTTTCAGCAGCCCTGATCCGGTAACCGTGATCGAGACAGAGATTGCCGCCAAGGAAGGCAAGTTCGATCTCGCCTCGACGCTGCAAAGCTCGCCCATCGCATCGGGATCGACGCAGATCACCGCCGCCATCTCGTCCAACTTCGTAACCGCGGGTGGCCCCGGCGCGCAGACGATCGACCTTCGCGGCCTTGGCCCGAACCGTACGCTCGTCCTGCTGAACGGCCGCCGTGCAGGCCCGGCTGGTACGCGCGGTGCGGTGTCCTCGTTCGACCTCAACGTGCTGCCGCAAGCGCTCGCTGAAAATGTGCAGATCCTGAAGACCGGTGCATCGTCGGTTTACGGTTCGGATGCGGTCGCAGGCGTGGTCAACATCCTGACCAAGAAGGACATGGATGGTTTCTACGTTTCGGGTAACGTCTCCATGCCGTTCGACAGCGGCGGCGAAGAATATCGCATCGGCGCCATCTACGGCAAGAAGTTCGACCGCGGCCACATCATGGTCGCTGCCGACTATAAGCACACCAACGAGCTGAGCCGTGGTGACCGCGCTTACCTCGCCTGCCCCGAAGCCTACACCTTCCGCCAGGATGGCTCGCGCGCTGACCTCGTCGATCCGCGCACCGGCCAGTTCAAGTGCGAAGACCTGCGCTGGGGCCATGTGTGGACCTACAACCTGATCGGCAACATGCGCCTTGATGGCCCGGGCGGTCCGAACACTGGCATCAACACCTCTTCGGGCCTTGCTTCGTCGGCTGGCCGTGCCACCGTTTTGATGCAATACCAGTATCCGGGTGAAACCCTGGGAATCCCGGCATTCGGTGCCCCTGCTTTTGCTGGTGACTTTGCGGCACCGGCTGGCTGGTTCCCGACCGGATACAGCACCGCATCGCTTGCTGTTCAGAACAGCTATCACCCCTTCGTCGAAGAACAGACGATCATTCCGGAAACCGATCTCTACACAGCCTATATCGACGGTGCTTACGAGATCACCGATTCGATCGAAATGTTCGGTGAGTTCCTGTTTAACCGCCGTCAGACCTACCAGAATGGCTGGCGCCAGTTCTGGAACTTCGGCTACACCGGCGACCTTTACGGCACCGGCGCTGGCAACTACTTCAACTATTGGGCCGATGGCTGGCAGGGTATCAACCTGCTGAGCCCGACCGGCATCACCAACCAGTCAGACAGCAGCCAGGAAGTCGATTACTATCGTGGCGTCGGCGGCCTTCGTGGCGATTTCGGCGGCACCGGCAACTGGAAGTGGGAAATCTACGGCCAGTACAGCAAGAGCAATGGCCGTTATCGTTCGCAGCAGATCCTGCAGGATGCGTATGACACTGGCTATTTCCAGTTCAGCTCGTGCGTTGGCACCGTTACCCCGATTTCGGGCAAGCAGTGCATCGACATCCCCTGGACCGACCCGAACTTCCTCGCGGGCAACCTGTCGCAGCAGCAGATCGACTTCCTGTTCGATTGGGAACAGGGCAAGACTGTCTACACCCAGCTGACGGGTGAAGCGACCGTCACCGGTTCGCTGTTTGACCTGCCTGCGGGTCCGGTCTCGATGGCAGCCGGTGTCACCGGACGCCGCGACAAGATCAATGACACGCCGGGCGAAATCACCCGCGCGGGCAATGCTTGGGGTACCTCGACGTCGGGTATCACCGCAGGCAAGAGCGACACGCTCGAAGCCTTCGGCGAACTTAACATTCCGGTTCTGGCTGACACTGCCTTCTTTAAGGAGCTGACCTTCTCGGCTGCCGGCCGCGTCACAAACGTCAAGGCAACCCGCGCATCGGATGGTTTCAGCGACAGCGATAAGGGCAACTTCACCTACAAGCTGGGCGCCAACTGGGCGGTGAACGATTGGCTGCGCTTCCGCGCCAGCTTCGGCACCTCCTATCGTGCACCTGCCCTGTTCGAGCAGTTCCTTGCCGATGAAACCAGCTCGGTTGCACAGGGTCGTATCGACCCCTGCATCAACTGGGGTACCAATCTGGCTCTGGGCAATATCTCGCAGCGTATCGCAGATAACTGCGCCGCTGACGGTATTCCCAACAACCATAGCGGTACTGGTGTTTCGGCGAACATTACTGCCTCGGGCGGTATCGGTGTACTCGAATCGGAAACCTCGGAAGCCTTGGTTGTCGGCACGATCCTGACCCCGCGCTTTGGCTTCCTGCCCGATACGCGGATCAACATCGCGGTCGACTATTTCGACATCAAGGTAGAGGGCGAAATCACCCAGCTTGGCGGCGCGAACATCCTGTTCGGCTGCTATGACTCGGAGAATTTCGCAACCGAACCGCTTTGCGACCTGTTCACTCGTGGCCAGACCGCAGCGCCGTTCAACGTCGCCAACATTCGTGACAAATTCGTCAACATCTCGACCCAGCGCAACACTGGCGTCGACGTGGCTGTCGATATCCGTCACGATTTTGGCAAGCTTGGTACATTCTCGGCGCGTGCCGACATGACCTGGCAGATCAAGGACAATGTTCGCCTGCTGCCGACTTCACCGCTGGTTTCGACCAATGGTGAGGCTGGTTCGCCGAAATGGGTTGGCGACTTCCGCTTCATCTGGGATGCTCCCAGCGGCGGCACCTCGCTGTTCTACGGCGTCAATGTCATCGGTGGTACTTCGGATGTCGGCGATTTCCTTCGCCGCAACGGCAACAACCCGTGCATCAACTCGCTGACGCGCGGCCTCTATTGCCCGAAGCTGACGACGCCGGCGACCTTCTATCACAACATCTCGCTGACGCAGGAAATCAACGACCGGTTCGACATCACCCTTGGTGTGAGCAACCTGTTCGACACCCGCCCGCCCCGGGTTTCGGTGCTGAACGGTGGTCAGATTTCGACGCTCGGCCCGGTTGTTGCAGCTTCGCAATATTCGTTCGTCGGGCGCCGCGCGTTCCTGAACGTTTCGGCGAAGTTCTGATAAACCCACTTGGGAAAGACCGGGCGGCATGGCAACATGCCGCCCGGTTTCTATTTATGCAGTGCAGATTGGATTGGTCGCTATATGCCAGAGGTCTGGGTTCAGCCTGACACGCTTGACGACGAAAACCGCAAATTTGCGCAATCGCCCTTGCGCAAGCCGGTATTTCTCAACAGCCTTCCCAAAAGCGGCAGCCACCTGCTTCGCAACATTTTGCGCATGTTCGTGCCGGTCGAGCAGCAGTATAAGGCAGACTTCATCCAGTGGCCCAACCTGCAGCAGCACAAACACGCCTTTAATCCGGCACGTCCGATGATGAGCTGGGGCCATCTCTTCATGGCCGACGCATCGGTCATCGAAACCGCGCCGACGCGACGCATCCTGCTTTATCGCGATCCCTATGACTGGGTAATCGCCCGCGCGCGCTTCTTCCTTTCCGAACAGTTCAGCGGCAATGTCGATCATCTGAAATCGGGTGAGTTCGATGTCGACGAACTGCTGACCATGATGATTTTCGGCCTGCCGGGCAAAGCGCCCTCGCTCAACGACATATACGAACTCAATGTCGCCGCATGGCTGGGTACCAAGACATTTATCGTGAAATATGAGGATCTTGTTCACAATCTTGGCATCATCGACAGCGATGCAGCCGAGGCCTATTTCGCCAATCTGTTCGAAGCGTGCGGCATTGAACGGCCAGGCGACTGGCGCGATCGCGTCGCTATCGGTTCCGACCGCAAGCAAAGCGGAACCGCGCGCGAACAATTGACCGGCGTATCAGTCGAGTTTCCCGAAACGCTCAGCGCCCGGCACAAAGCGCTGGTTGATTACCAGGCGCCGGGCTTGCGCACCTTGCTCGGCTACGCTTAGGGTCACCCGTAATGAACCAGACCACCATTTCCGCCTATCCCCTGCTCGCCCAAGCCGAAAAGCTGATGCAGGCTGGAAAACTGGAGGAAGCGGCGCAGCGGGCAATGGCGCATTTGCGGCAAAAACCCGATGAACCACGCGGTCTGTCGCTGCTTGGCACGGTTGCGATGCAGCTTGGTGCACTGGGTCAGGCCGAACTGTTCCTGCGCAAGGCGATAGCAAAGGGCGCACGCGACCTTGATACCCGCCGCAACCTTGCCTCGACGCTCAACCAGCAGGAAAAACTGGGCGAAGCGAGCGCGATGTTCACAATGCTGCGGCAAGAGAGCAGTGATCCTGTTTTTGGCGGGATGCTCGGCATCATCCTCGACAAGATGGGAAAGACCGAGGCGGCGAAGGATATCCGCAAGCAATTGGTCGAAAGCCATCCCGAACGGCCGCATTACTGGATCGCCTATGGCCATAGCCTGCGCGCCGAAGGCCAGGTGGAAGAGGCCGTCGCCGCTTATCGCAAGGCTGCGGAAATCGATTTTGAATGTGGCGAAGCCTGGTGGGGCCTTGCCAGCATCAAGAGCCGGGTGCTGACCGACGAGGATATCGTCGAAATGCAACGCGCGATCGATGTCGCGATCGACATTCGCAACAGCGCGCCCACCCATTTCGCACTCGCCCGCGCCTATCACGACCGCAAACTCTATGACAAAGCGTTCCACCATTATTCGATCGGCAACCAGCAGCGCGCCGAAAGCATCGGATACCAGGCGCAGGAACTGACCGACGAGGTCGACGAGACGATCCGGACGGTCGATGCCGCCTTCATCCAGCGGCTCGAACGTGAATCGGTAGAACAAGCAACGCCGGTATTCATCGTGAGCCTGCCCCGTTCGGGATCGACCTTGCTGGAGCAGATGCTGGGCAGCCATCCGTCGTTGGAGCCAGTGGGCGAATTGCCCTATATTCCGGCGATCCTGCGGTCGGTGATGGAAATGGCGACCCGCCGCGGCAAGGTGACCGTTCCCGCGCTGATCGCTGCAATCCCTGATGAACAGGCAAACGCGATGGGCCGTGATTATTTGCGCCGTGCCCAATTGCACCGCAAGACCGAACGCCCCTACTTCGTCGACAAGCTGCCACACAATTGGAGCAATACGCTGTTTATCAAGCGGATTTTGCCCAATGCCCGGATTATCGATATCCGCCGCCCACCGATGGATTGCTGCTTTTCGAACTTCTCCCAATCCTTTTCCACCGCGCACGCATCCTCCTTCGCGCTCGAGGATATCGGCCAATGCTATGCCGATTATGTGCGCTATATGGATCATCTCGGCCGCGTCGCGCCGGCGATGGTGCACCACATCGCTTATGAACGGCTGATCGAGGATGCAGAGACCGAATTGCGTGCGGCGCTTTCTTATCTGGGGCTTGAATGGGACCCGGCGGTGCTCGAATTCCACAAGCTCGATCGCGTCGTCCGCACGCCGAGCAGCGAACAGGTCCGCCGTCCCTTGAATCGCGACGGGATGGATACCTGGAAGCCCTATGCGCAGTGGCTCGAACCGCTGCGTGCGAAATTGGGCGTGCTTGCGGAACGCGAATGGAGCACGCTGGGTTAGTTAGATGACGGACTGCGTGGGCGGAAAATCGCTGGCTTTGGCGGAAAAAGCGCGATTCCGACTTGAACTTTCGGCCAATTCGCTATAGGGGCGCGTGCGTTAGGCCGCAGCTTGGTTGCGGCTGTTTTCATTTTTGCCGCAGAAATGGCTGGTTTTTTGCCATCTCGGCCGATTCGATGCGGCCAGAATGTTTGGAGTTTGGATTTTTTATGCAGATTATCGTTCGCGACAATAATGTGGACCAGGCGCTGCGGGCCCTGAAGAAGAAATTGCAGCGTGAAGGCGTCTACCGCGAAATGAAGATGCGCCGTCATTACGAAAAGCCGTCGGAAAAGCGCGCCCGCGAAAAGGCTGCCGCTATCCGTCGCGCCCGCAAGATGGAGCGCAAGGCAGCAGAGCGCGACGGCAACCGTTAATCGGCTTTGCCATAGGCAAAAAAGAGGGCGTCCTTTCGGGCGCTCTTTTTTTATCTGCACAACTGGTTATTAGGGCCGCAACAACGTCCCATTAAAGGTGCCACCATGTCCGTAACCACCGTTCCCATCCAGCCGATCAAAAAAGGTTCGATTTCCAAATTCTGGGCAGGGATCGCAGTCGTGGCGCTTGCCGGTGCAGGCCTCGCCTGGTGGGGCACGGGCAGCATTCGTGGCGAATATGCCAGCAACGAACAATATCTGTCGGACAATGCCGAACAGGATGGCGTCACCGTCACCAAATCCGGCTTGCAGATCCAGACAATCCGCAGCGGTGAAGGCACCCCGCCTACCGATAATGATGTTGCAATGATTTCGATCACCGGCACGCTGCGCGATGGCACGGTTTTCCAGGAACCGGCCTCGGGCCCCTTCCCGGTATCGGGCGGCATCCCGGGCTTCACCGAAGCGCTGAAGCTGATGCAAAAGGGTGGCAAGTACAAGATCTGGATCCCGGCCGAGCTTGGCTATGGCCCCAACGACATTCCCGATCCCAAGACCGGCGAAGTGGGCATCCCTGGTGGCAGCGTGCTGATTTTCGACGTCGAACTGCAGGATTTCCTGCCGCGCGAACAGTTTGAAGCGGCGATGCAGCAACAGCAGGAACAGATGCAAAAGGCCGCGGGTGAAGCTGCAGCGGCAGGTGGACCCCCGCCGCAAAACTAAGCGGTGGGGTAAGTAACCCGCAATTAACCGCTTTTGCCTATGTTCCCCTCGCAGTTGCGTAGGGGAATGACATGACTTTCCAGTTCGATCAGTTTGCCGCAGCCATCCGTGCAGGTGGCGAAATCACGGCGCGTGATACACTCGCGCTGCGCCAGGCAATCTGGAGCGACGGCGTTTTGACGCAGGCCGAAGCGCAGGCGCTGTTCGAATTGAACGCGATGGCGAAGTCGAAAGACCCTGAATGGATCGCCTTTTTCACCGAAGCGGTGTGCGATTATGTCATCGATGGCAGCGAGCCCAAAGGCTATGTCAGCGAAGAAAATGCGCTGTGGGTGGTCGAGGAAATCGACAGCGATGGCCGTGTCGATAGCGCGGGCGAACTTGAACTGCTGGTCAAGCTCGCCGAAAAAGCGATCGACCTGCCCAATGTCCTCAAATTCTATGCACTCGAGCAGATCGAACAGATCATCATTTCGGGCGAAGGGCCCACGCGCGAAGGCGACAAGACCCCGCATGTCGTTACCGCTGCAGAAGCTGCGTTGCTGCGCCGCCTGATTTTCGCTGCCGGCGGTTTTGGCCCCGCCATGGTCAGCCGCGAAGAGGCCGACATGCTGTTTCGCATCAAGGATGCCTGCCTTGGCAACGACAATGCCCCCGAATGGGAGAAGCTTTTTGTGCAGGGCGTCGCCAACCACCTGCAGGGCTTTTCGGCCTATGCCCCGCTGACACGCGAGCGGGCGCAGCAGCTTGAAGGTTTCATGCGCAACAGTTCCCCCAGCATTGCGCGCTTCTTTGCGCGGATGGGCCAGCTCGACTTGAAGGGCGGCCTTGCCGACCTGTTTCGTGCACCCGCTGCGTCGCGCGACCTCGATGCAGAAGTTGAAGCTGCAGAAGCGGTCACCGCGCCTGAAAAGGGCTGGCTCGATGCGCACATCGCCGAACGCGCGGGCATCGACAGCTATGAGCAGGCGCTACTCGATTTTCTCGCCGATTAAATCCCGCCGAGAAGCGCAAGGACGACCCCCGCGCCTACCAGCAATAGCCCCAGCGCCTCGCCGGGCTTGCGCGCCTCGCGCAGGTAGAAACGGCTGAAGCCCAAAGTCAGGATCACCTCGACCTGCCCGACCGCGCGCACCAGCGCCACAGGTGCGGTGGCAAATCCCGTAAACCAGCAGGCCGAACCAAGCGCTGCAAGCAACCCGACCTGCCCCGATGTGCGCCATGTCGATAAGACGCGCGGCAATTGTTCACGCTCGCGCACCGCGACATAGCTGCCCTGCATCAGTGTCTGCCAGCCTTGGACCACCACCAGCGCCACCAGCGCGGCCAGCAGCTTGTCCGACGTCGCCAGTTCGAGCGACGCTGACTTCACGAATATCGAGGTCATGGTAAAACCCAGCCCTGCCCCCAATCCACACAGTGCGGCAGGTTGCACAATATCTGGTAGCCGCAAACGTTGCCCGCCCGCAGCGACGATCATCACGCCCGCAACGCCGACCGCAATCCCGCTTATGGTCAGCCAGCTCAAAGTCTCGCCCAATAGCAGGAAGGCAAGCAACGCGCCCTGCATCGCTTCGGTCTTGGCAAAGGCGGTGCCGGCCACATAGTTGCGATAGCCAAAGGCCATCAGCAACAGGTTGGTACCGATGATCTGCGCAAAACCGGCTGCGGCGCAGAAAGCGATGAAGGGCAAATGTAGAGCCGGAAGGGCGCTCCCCGTCCATCCCAGATACAGTGCCAGTAACAGGATCCCGACCGGCAGGCCGTACAGATAGCGCACGAGCCCAGCCGCATTCACCGAAAGCTCGGCGCGCACCCGCTGCTGCACCGCGGTGCGCCATGCCTGGAAAAGGGCAGCGAGCAAGGTGGCGGGAAGCCAGATCATGCCGAGGCCCTAGACGCGATATTTGCATCCGTCATCAACGCTGTCATAGTTCGGCATTCATGACAGGAGGCGAGGGTTTATGCAGTTTGCCGGCAAGACAGCGGTCATCACCGGGGGCGCAACGGGCATCGGCTTTGCCCTTGCCAAGCAGATGGGGGCGGCCGGTGCGCGGATCATCCTGTTCGAACCGCGCGAGGATGTACTGGGTGAAGCCGTTGACGGGCTCAAAAATCTAGGCATCGATGCCAAATTTCTGGTCGGTGATGTCACCGATGCCGAGTCGGTCGAGGCGCTTGCCGACTTCGCCTGGGCGGAAAACGGGCGCGGTGACATCATCGTCAACAATGCCGGGGTCGGCGGCCCGCGCGGCGGCATATTCGATACCGATCTGGCTGCGGCACGCGCGCTTTACGAAATCAATTTCTGGGGCGTCTGGCACGGCATCCAGGCGTTCGGGAAACGCTATCGCGCCGACGGGCTGCCTGCCGCTATCTACACGACTGCGTCAGAAAATGCCCTGTTCAATGCGCTGCCCAGCGGCGGCGGCGCTTATGTTTCGGGAAAGCATGCGGTATTCGGCCTGATGGACGTGCTGCGCCGCGAAGTGCAGCGCAAGGCCGATCTCGCGCAAATCGAGCTTGGCGTCATCATCCCCGGCTGGGTGGCAACCGCTTTATCAAGCCATATGGGGATGGACGCCGATCGCTTCGCCGCCACCATTTTCGCGCAGATGCAGGCGGGCGAATATTATCTGGTCGGCCATGCCTATAATGTCGTGCGGATGCGCGCGCGGATCAACGAACTCGAAGCCGCCTTTGCCACCTACGCCCCGCGCTATGAAGGGGACGAGGAGTTTGACGTGCAGCTCTATTACCAGCGGATGGCAGCGGAGCGGGCTGGAAGCTGAGACGCCAGGCGTCAGGCGCTTTCGAGCAAGCCTTCCTCAGCGATCTTCTTCTTCCAGACAAGCGGCGCGCTGGTGTGGACATTCTCGCCAGTGGAATCGACTGCCACGGTGACGGGGAAGTCCTGCACCTCGAATTCGTAAATCGCCTCCATGCCAAGGTCTTCAAAGCCGACGACATTGCTGCCCTTGATCGCGCGGGCGACGAGATAGGCTGCGCCGCCGACCGCCATCAAATAGGCTGACTTGTGCTTGGCGATTGCCTGCGTTGCTGCTGGGCCACGCTCTGCCTTGCCGACGCATCCGAGCAGGCCCTGTTCGAGCATCATGTCCATGAACTTGTCCATACGCGTCGCGGTGGTGGGGCCGGCGGGGCCGACAATTTCCTCACCCACCGGGTCGACTGGGCCGACATAATAGATCATCCGCCCTTTGAAGCTGACGGGCAGCTCCTCGCCCTTGGCGAGCATGTCTGCGATGCGCTTGTGCGCGGCATCGCGGCCCGTGAGCATCTTGCCGTTGAGGAGCAAACGGTCGCCCGCCTTCCAGCCGGCAACCACTTCGGGGGTCAGTTCATCAAGGTTCACCCGCTTCGCCGCACTGTCAGGCACCCATTCAACCTTGGGCCATTCGTCGAGCTTGGGTGCCTCTAGGAACACCGGCCCCTCGCCCTTCAGCGTGAAATGCGCGTGGCGGGTGGCGGCGCAATTGGGTATCATCGCGACAGGCTTTGAAGCCGCATGCGTCGGATAATCCATAATCTTGACGTCGAGGATCGTCGCAAGCCCGCCCAGCCCCTGTGCGCCGATGCCGAGCGCGTTGACCTTGTCGAAAATCTCGATGCGCAGTCGCTCAATATCATTTTGCGGGCCACGTTCCTTGAGCTGCGCCATATCGATCGCGCCCATCAGGCTTTCCTTGGCGAGCACCATCGCCTTTTCCGCGGTGCCGCCAATACCGATGCCGAGCATCCCCGGCGGGCACCAACCAGCGCCCATTTGCGGCACCATTTCGAGCACCCAGTCGACGATGCTGTCGGACGGGTTCATCATCTTGAACTTGGTCTTGTTTTCACTGCCACCGCCCTTGGCCGCGACATCGAAAGTCACCTTGTCGCCCGGCACCATTTCGAGATGGACCACCGACGGCGTGTTGTCGCGCGTGTTGACGCGGGTGAAGGCAGGGTCAGCTAGGATCGAGGCGCGCAGCTTGTTTTCGGGGTGAAGGTAAGCGCGGCGCACGCCTTCATCGATCACTTCCTGCAAGCTTCGGTGGCTGTCGAGGACGCATTGCTGGCCCCATTTGACGATCACGGTGACGATGCCGGTATCCTGGCAGATCGGGCGATGCCCCTCTGCACACATGCGGCTGTTGGTCAGGATCTGCGCAATCGCATCCTTGGCGGCCGGGCCCTGCTCCTTCTCATACGCCTCACCTAGCGCGCGGATATAATCCATCGGGTGGAAGTAGCTGATATATTGCAGCGCGTCGGCAACGCTTTCGATGATGTCGTTTTCGCGGATCGTGACGGTCATGGATCAGGCCCTGTTGGTGGCAGTTAGCACCGCCTTTACCGCGCAGCCACGGATGTTCAAGACCTCTCGGGATTCAGCAGGAAAACCACATAGCCACGAAAGTTCGGATTGCGCGCAAAGCCGGGCGGGGCGTGCCATTCACCATGCTGCACAAGGCCGATTTTGAAGGGCAGTTTCACCCGCTCCACCTGGCGCAGATAGGCCTGATAGCCGGGGATCGTCTGCCGCCCCTGATAGGTTTGCAGCACCACCTCATCGACTGTCCCGGTCAACGCATTGAGCGCCGGGCTATCGCCCCCGCTGCTCCAATCAAGCAGGCCGGTTACCGAGAGGCGCGTTTCAGGGGGCAGGTCGGTGCGCAGCTGCCGCAGAAATCCTGCATAGCCGGGAAGCCCGCGCGTCGCCGCGTCAAAATCGATCTGGATACCTGCGATCCGGTTGCCTTTGGCCCGCCAGCTTTCAATGTCGCGCAATATGCGCGGGAGGACATTTTCATCCCAAGCGAGGCTTTCGACGCGATAGACGATCCAGACCTGCGCATGCTGCACCCTTGGCACCGCCGGACGCAGGGCGACATAGCCAGCTTGCGGCCCGCCCTTGATTTCGGCAGCAAGGATATAGATGGTCTTTGCATTATCGAGCGCCGGTTGCGCATCAACCCCGGCCCATAGCCAGAAAGCATAATAATCAGCGGCGTCGACCTGCCTGTTCGTCGGCTGCCCGCAGGCCGCGAGCAAGAAGAACGCAGTCAAGGTCAACAATCGTGGCAAGGCCAGCAGGCGCGGCAAGGCTTTACCAATAAAGGTTCAGGTTTTTCGACCAGGGCGAAGTCGGGAATTCCCGTTTCAACTGCTGGAACCAAGCCTTGCGAACCGATTCCGGCTGGTCAGTTTCATCACAGCCATTGATGCCGCTGGGGGCATAGCACCGGATCGCGCGGTGCAGCGCATAGGCCCTGTTTTCAGGCCCTGCTGCGGGATTGGCGATAATTGCCTTATAGGCATCGAGGCGCGAGAAGCGCGTGCCCGGGAATGGGTTGGAGGCACCGCCCAACTCATCCTTGTCGCGCGGCTCATCAAGATATTCGGTGACGCCGTAATAATCCGGATCCATGCCGTTCGTGCGAACAAATTCGCCGAGGCAAAGTTGCGCGCGCGGATCACGCGGATTGGCAGCCAGCGTAGAGGCAACCGCGCGCAGCGACGGGCAGGCAAATTGCTGCGAACCTGCCCAGTTGAAAACAGCAACTTCGCTGAAGCGCGGTGTTTCATAATCGTCCGGGGCAATCCGCTTGGCATTGGGCGGAATCAATGCGCTGTCTTTCAGGAAGTCGGCATAGCGACCGCGGAGCAATTGCTTGTAGAGCAATGCATAGAGCGCGACATTGCGTTCCGCCGCAGGTGCGCCACGATCGGCAGACCGCACCCGCAAGAGAGACGGCCCGGCGGCATAGCGGATCAATATCTCGCGAATGTCAGGATCGCGAACGGGCGAACCAGCCGCAAAAACAAGATCAAGGGCCTTGGTGCGTTCCAGGTGCAGCGCAAGTCCCAGCTCCGCCGTTCCCCTTTGGAAAGGCAGCTTTCCGGCATTGAGCGCTGCGATCAAAGCTGCACGCGCGCCTGCATCACCGGCAGCATCAAGCGCAACGGCACGCAGCAATTGGCGGCTATAGCCAACATAGCTGTTTCCGGTTTCGCCTGCCGGGATCAAGCGCAGCACCTCTGCCGGATTGTTGTCGACATAATAGGCATGCGCCGCGAGCAGGTAATCGAACAGATCTTCCCTGCCCTTGTAGAGGCCGCGTAATGCTTCGATCGACTGGCGACTGATCGGGCCATCATTGGGATCACCGAGCTCTGCCTCGTCATAATAGCGCATCTCGCGCAGCACGATTACCGCGAGCAATTCGGGATCGCTGCTGTCATCGGGCCCCAGTTCACCGAACAATTTGATGTCGAGTTCCTGCACCAGATCAACCAGCGAGATATTGCGCCGCCCGGCATCGCGTTCGGCAAATTGCGCGATATATTCGCCAAGCAGCTTCTGCCGTTCCTGCGATAGCCAATAAACCCGGCGCAACAGGCCGCGTGCAGATGCTGCATAAGCACCATCCGGCCAACGTTTCAGATAGCCACGAAAGGCATTTTCAGCCGCAGCGAGTAAAGACCTGTCGCCGCCTTCCTTTTTGAGGTCGCCATATTCGCCAAAGGCAGTTTCGGTTGCCTGGTTGAGGATTACCCGCGCGAGCATATAGGCGGATGCCTGCGCCAGCCAGTCATTGTCGGTCTTGCCAATGCCGATCAAAACCGCACGCGCAGCGGCAAAATCGCCATCATAAAATGCGGCGGCCGCAATCAGGTAATCGGCAAAGGCCTTGCCGGTTTTGGAGGTGACGTTGCGGATCGCGACTTCGGCCAAAGCCCGGTTGGTTTCTCCGCCCGAACATTGCGGCTTCATCGCGCTGCGTGCGGCGGCGAGCACAGCGCGTTCCTCTCCGCTCAACCCCTTGGCCAATCCAACAGCGGCGATAAAGGCCGCTGAGCCGGCATCGTTGGACAAGCAACGGGTGCCGGACTCAAACAGCGCGGAATCATCCTCTTCCTTGCGACCGGGTGCCAGCTTCGCCGCGAAATAGGGAAAGTTGAACGGCTGTGCATCGCCGCGGCGGCGTTCGTTATAATAGCTGTCATAATCGGGAATGTTCGATACCCCTACCGAACCATGCCGATCATGGAGCAGCATCAACAGGTTGACGCGGGTATCGTTGCCCGGGCTCAGCAAGGCCGTGCTGCTGCACCCGTTCATATCAGTCTGGCGGACTTTCCATTTCGGATAGCAGGTTGAATCCGCGCTGGCATAAGCAGGGCTGACTGCAAATGGCGCCGCAAGAGCAAGGGGGGCGAGAAGGGCAGCAAGGGCAAGCGAGCGAAGTTGCATGAGTCGGGGCTCCTCTCTTGCAACTATTCGGGCAGCCTTGTGCGCGCGTCAACTGCTGCGATGCACCAACGCCTTGATTTTAAATCGGCAAAGCCCTGAAATGCCACTGACTGCGAGGCACGGTTGCTGCACCGGAAGTGGTCCTTACTGATTGGTTGGCGAGCGTTTCCGTCGCCCGCCACTCACTCCGCAGCGGGCGGGCGCAAGCGGATCAGGCCTTCCTGCGCGCAGGTCGCCACCAGCCGCCCGTCGCGGGTGTAGATCGAACCACGATTGAAACCGCGCCCGCGCCCCGTCCAGGGGCTGTCGCAGCTGTAGAGCAGCCAATCATCGACGCGGAAATCGCCGTGCAGCCAGACGGCATGGTCCAGGCTGGCGCTCATCATGCCAGGCGTCATCCAGGTCACGCCATGCGCCAATGTGCAGGTGCCGAGCAGCCAGCTGTCGCTTTGATAGGCGAGCATCGCGCGGTGAACCGCGGGATCATCTACCGTGCGGTCGCGCAGGCGGAACCAGATATCCTGCCGCGCGGGGCGGCGCTTGTCCCCGCCCAGCCAGTCACGCGCATCGACAGGGCGGCTTTCAAAGGCGCGTTCGCGCACGAAATTGTCGCGGAATTTTTCGGGCACCTGGTCGGCAAACATGGCGCGCAGCTGCGCCTCGTCCTTCAGTTCCTCGGGCGGGGGAACGTCGGGCATTTCTTCCTGATGGTGCAGCCCTTCTTCAAGTTTCTGGAACGATGCCGCCATGTTGAGGATCGGGCGATCCTTTTGCAGCGCGATGATGCGGCGGGTGGAAAAGGTGCCGCCGTCAAAGTCGCGCTCGACACGGAAGGTGATTTCATAATCTTCATCGCCCGCACGCATGAAATAGGCGTGCAGCGAATGCGCGATCCGCTCGCTGCCGACGGTATCCTGCGCCGCAGCGAGAGCCTGTGCAATCACCTGCCCGCCAAAGACCCGGCCCTTGCCGCCCGGCTTTCGCATACCGAGATACCAGCCATCGCCCATGCGGTGGACGGTAAGAAGCTGTTCAAGCTCGGTGACGAGCGGGTGCTTTTGCGTTTCGTTTCCAGACATGACGGGCGCGTTAGCAGCGTGGGGCGGCTTTAGGCAATGTCTGCGGGCGCGAATCTTTCTTGTCGCAAATATGGATCCGCTTGGGGTGGATATAGCGGTGTGCCGGGGTGCGCTGAGAATGCGAATCCACGCACCTGCGTCAGTCAAGTGCATCGCCGATTTATCCCCACCGATTTTTTATCGTGGATAAAAAAAATGCGATCCTCGCTGGAAAAACTCTTGCACGCTAATCAAGTCCTAGAAAGTCCGTGCGTCGCTGCGCTGCACCTCAATCAAGCTGCGACGAATGGAATCAGGCAAGCGACGAATCGAGTCCTTAATTAACCATTTACCCTCTTGCGTCTGAAAATGGTTGAGGCACTATAGATAGCGGTTGGCCACAGGGGGCATACCTACAATTTGTGTCTCATCCCGCAGGAGCAATTCTGCGGTGGGGATATTTTGCCCGAAAAAACCGGCGCAAAACACAAATAAAAGGCCCTGTAGCGACACAAAAATGCTAAGGGGGGCGCTTGCTTCCCGAGTCGAACAAGAGGCGAACAAGTTTCTTGGGTCTTGGTAGTCGGAGCTGGCAATCGAACGGGGTGAGGGCCAGCCCATATAAGGGGAGCAAAGAGTCACATGGATTTCAGAGATACTGGCCGGGAGGCCGGAGAAGGCAATATGGCGGACATGCTCGAAGCAGAAAAGACACAGACCGAAACCCCGCAGGTAAAGAAGGCAAAGCCCGAAAAGGAAGTCACCGAGGCGAAGGCCAAGGCTGGCACCGATTCGAAGGCCGTGGCCGCGCGCCGGTTCGATGTCGTCACCGATAGCTCGCGTGATGACCTGCTGACCGAATTCGGCAAGGAAACGCTGAAGGATCGCTACCTCCTCCCCGGTGAAAGCTATCAGGATCTGTTCGCGCGCGTCGCAGACGCCTTTGCCGACGATCAGGACCATGCCCAGCGGCTCTATGACTATATCTCAAAGCTGTGGTTCATGCCCGCCACGCCCGTGCTGTCGAATGGCGGCACCGGACGTGGCCTGCCGATCAGCTGCTATCTGAACTCGGTCGACGACAGCCTGGAAGGCATCGTCAATACCTGGAACGAGAATGTCTGGCTCGCTTCGCGCGGCGGCGGCATCGGTACCTATTGGGGCAGCGTGCGCGGCATCGGCGAGCCTGTCGGCCTCAACGGCAAGACCAGCGGCATCATCCCCTTCGTCCGCGTGATGGACAGCCTCACCCTCGCCATCAGCCAGGGTTCGCTGCGCCGCGGATCGGCCGCCTGCTATCTCGACATCTCGCACCCGGAGATTGAGGAGTTCCTCGAAATCCGCAAACCCTCGGGCGATTTCAACCGCAAGGCGCTGAACCTGCACCATGGCGTGCTGCTTTCGGACGAGTTCATGGAAGCGGTGCGCGACGGCACCGAGTTCAACCTTGTCAGCCCCAAGGATGGCAGCGTGCGTGGCAGCGTCGATGCGCGCTCGCTCTTCCAGAAGCTGGTCGAGACCCGCCTCGCCACTGGTGAGCCCTACATCATCTTCAGCGACACGGTGAACCGGTCGATGCCCAAGCATCACCGCGAGCTGGGTCTCAAGGTTTCGACGTCAAACCTGTGCGCCGAAATCACCCTGCCCACCGGCCGTGACCATCTGGGTGGTGATCGTACCGCGGTCTGCTGCCTGTCGTCGCTCAACCTTGAGACATGGGATGAGTGGAACGGCGACAAGATGTTCATCGAGGATGTGATGCGCATGCTCGACAATGTCCTGCAGGATTTCATCGATCGTGCGCCGGACGAGATGGCCCGCGCCCGTTATAGCGCCAGCCGCGAACGTTCAGTGGGCCTTGGCGTGATGGGCTTCCACAGCTTCCTGCAGTCACGCGGACTCGGATTTGAGTCGGCGATGGCGAAGTCGTGGAACATGAAGATCTTCAAGCATATCCGCGCGCAGGCCGACCAGGCTTCGATGGTGCTCGCCACCGAACGCGGCGCCTGCCCCGATGCCGAGGAACGCGGCGTGATGGAACGCTTCAGCTGCAAGATGGCGATCGCACCCACCGCGTCGATTTCGATCATCTGCGGCGGCACCAGCGCGTGCATCGAGCCGATCCCGGCGAACATCTATACCCACAAGACGCTCTCGGGCAGCTTCATCGTCAAGAACCCCTATCTTGAGAAACTGCTGCAGGAAAAGGCGAAGGATTCGACCGCGATCTGGAACTCGATCCTCGAAAAGGGCGGTTCGGTGCAGCATCTCGATTTCCTCAGCCCGGAGGAGAAGGACGCGTTCAAGACGTCGTTCGAGATCGACCAGCGCTGGCTGCTCGAACTGGCCGGTGACCGCGCGCCCTTTATCGACCAGGCGCAGTCGCTGAACCTGTTCATCCCGGCGGACGTCGAGAAGTGGGATCTGCTGATGCTCCACTTCCGCGCATGGGAACTGGGCATCAAGTCGCTCTATTACCTGCGTTCGAAATCGATCCAGCGTGCTGGCTTTGCCGGCGGGGTGGAGGCGGACAACACCGCCGACGCACCCAAGATCGAACTCAGCGCCGGCGAGCAGACCGATTATGAGGAATGCCTGGCCTGCCAATAAGGCAGCACTGACCGATTTCCCCCTCCCCACCGCGGGAGGGGCGACACAAGATTGAACCGAGGAAGAAGCGCAATGTCCCTGTTAGAAGCCCGCAAGTCGTACAAGCCGTTCGAATATCCCTGGGCCTATGATTTCTGGAAGCGCCAGCAGCAGATCCACTGGCTGCCCGAGGAAGTTCCCTTGGGGGAGGATTGCCGCGACTGGGCGCAGAAGATCAGCGAGCATGAGCGCAACCTGCTGACGCAGATCTTCCGCTTCTTCACCCAGGCCGATGTCGAGGTGCAGGATTGCTATCACGACAAATATGGCCGCGTGTTCAAGCCCACCGAAATCAAGATGATGCTGACCGCGTTTTCGAACATGGAAACGGTGCACATCGCGGCGTACAGCCACTTGCTCGACACCATCGGCATGCCCGAAAGCGAATATTCGGCGTTCCTCGAATATGAGGAAATGGCCGAAAAGTGCAATTACATGCACCAGTTCGGCGTCGATAATGACGAGGATATCGCCCGCACGCTCGCCATGTTCGGCGGCTTCACCGAAGGCGTGCAGCTGTTCGCCAGCTTCGCGATGCTGATGAACTTCCCGCGCTTCAACAAGATGAAGGGCATGGGGCAGATCGTCAGCTGGTCGGTGCGCGATGAAAGCCTGCACTGCGAAGGCATCACCAAGCTGTTCCACGCCTTTACCAAGGAACGCGACTGCCTGACCAAGGCGGTGAAGGAAGACATTATCGATTGCTGCCAAAAGGTCGTGCGGCTGGAAGACAGCTTCATCGACCTCGCCTTTGAAATGGGCCCCGTGCCCGGCATGACGGCAAAGGAAATCAAGCGCTATATCCGCTACATCGCCGATTGGCGCCTGGGCCAGCTGGGCCTGCAGCCGATCTACATGGTCGAAGACCACCCGCTCCCCTGGCTCGCCCCGCTGCTGAACGGCGTGGAGCATGCCAACTTCTTCGAAACCCGCGCGACCGAATACAGCAAGGCGTCAACACGCGGCAATTGGGGCGAAGTTTGGGACAGCTTTGACAAGCGCAAGAAAAAGGTCGCCAATGATGGCGCAGCCGAGGCTGCGAGCGATGAGGCCGATATGTTTGCGCAGGCGGGGGTTGCTGCGGAGTAGAAGTTTGTTCCTCGATTGGCTAACTCTACTTGTTCAAGCAAATGGCGTAGTTACGTCAGCTATAATGTTGGCTTTGCTATCGTTCGCCATAAAATTCGGCTTCTATCGTAAATTCGACCAAATTGATGTTATGGTCGCTATTTCTGAAGTGCCCACTGTCCTATCGGCTGCATGTGGATCACTTCTAGTTGCCGCGCTTTACCTTCCGAGTAGAGATGCTCGGCTTGTAGCTATGTATTTGATGATTAGCTTTTTCGTTCTTTTGTATAATCTCTTTTGCTACCGATTGATCGAAACAAGGAAGTTAAATCTCAATGAGAACAAGGTCGCGAACGTACTAGCTATAATGCTTTCATATTTTTTGATGGTTGTGTTTAGCCTAGCGGCAGCTACTCGTGCGTATGGAGAACTGGCGCTATGATCCAAAATCTCCTTGAGAGCTGGCCTTTCGCTCTTGTCGTTGCGTCAACTATCGCGGCGCTCTCGGGAGCAATCCTGACATTTACGCAATTTCGGCGGACTGTATACGAAACGAGAATCAACCAAGTACAGTTGGACCACAGCCGAAAAGTTTTGGAGCGGGAAATTGAGAGGCTGCATGAGCAGATATACAGAGACGGGTCGCGGCTGACTGAACTCAATCACCTGTTACTAGATTCGATTAGAAACAAATCACCGTCATTATCTGGAGAACATTTAGGAATAGATCCATCTGGGAGTTCATTTTTAAAATCAATGGGAATAGACGCCACAAAAATATCTATCGATCCAAACTTTGTTTTCGTTCTGACACCACTAAATTCGGCGCAAACAGCGGTTTATAACATCGTTCAAAATGAATGCCAAAAGATTGGTTTAAGAGTTCGCAGGGGAGATGAAACTCGTATAGATGGACCAATTTTGCCGCATATTCTGAAGGAGATTTTGTCGAGTAGATTGATAGTTGCGAATATCAATGGCCGTAACCCCAACGTATTTTATGAGCTGGGTATCGCGCAAACCCTCGGCAAACCGGTGTTACTGGTGGTTCGTTCCTATGACGATGTTCCATTCGATTTGAAACAACAGCAGTTAGTTATATATAATGATATCAAAGAGTTGCCTTCCTTATTTGGAACGGCGCTATCTAGGTTTGCGTTTAGCGTCAAAAGTTAATCAAACTCCAAGTCGAATTGCTGTGGGAGTTCTGTGGAGGAACTCCGAAAAATTCCGAGGACACAAACTAATTAATGCCCGCCAATGGCGGACAAGACGCAAAGGCCTTTGCTCGCTCTTCCACCACAGCCCGGAACTGCCCCCTTCGCGCGTTGACCTCTGGTCGCCTGACGGCCCGCTTGTAGCAGGCAAGCGGCAAAACTATTTCGGCCGACACCTGCTTGCGCGCATCATTTCCTTATGCGCCCGGTCGAAATCTCTCATATGCCGGTTACAGCCCAGATGGCAGAGCGCGAGATTTTCCATCGCCCAAGTCCCGCCCTTCGATAGCGGCTGCAAATGTTCGACCGTTGCGACCTTTCCGATATTGGGAATACCGCCAAAGCGCATCTTGTTTCCGCACAGCCAGCAATTGTCGCCATCGCGTTGACGCAATGCTTCAACCTTACTGGCCTTCTTCTTTCGAAAAAAATACCAATGCTGGCCAGGAAAGTATTTCCATGCGGCTTTACTTGTCATTCGATCAATAAATCAAAGTCCTGTTAGCAAATGGTAAATCCCCTCTAAAGTCTGCTTCCCCCTATCCCCCACCGCCATAACCCGCTAGGCGCAGCCTATGGCTGATCTCTATCTCAAAGCACTCGAATCCGAACGCCGCAGCCTGTGGGCGACGGCGCGGCTCAAAGGGCTTCCCAAGGATTCGCCCGAACGGGTGCGGATCGCGCAGATCGATGCCGATATCGCCGCGCACAAGGCGAAGGGCAAAACGCCCAAGCCATGACCGGCCACCCCGCCACCGCCTATAAAATCCTCACCGCCGACCAATGGACGCAGTTTCGTGCTGATGGGCTGTTCCACAGCGCGCCGGTCGATCTGGCCGATGGCTATATCCACTTGTCCACCCGCGACCAGTTGCAGGGCACGCTCGACAAGCATTTCGCCGGGCAAAGCGGGCTGGTGATTGCCGAGGTGGACCTGGCGCAACTGGGTGAGACGGTGAAGTGGGAGGTTTCACGGGGCAACGCCCTGTTCCCCCACATATACGGCCCGCTGCCGATGGCGGCGGTGCTGGGGGTGCGGCAGCAGGGCTGATCGCCGGCGCGCAGCGCCCATAAAAATTTCACGCGAAGGCACGAAGGCGCGAAGATATCCGTATAAACGTCACCCTTGGTGTGGCGTGTTCGCTTTGCGCCTTTGCGTCTTTGCGTGAAACGAAAATGGCGCTGCTGCGCGCGTCATTCTGTGCTGTCCTACACGCACTCCTGCGGCTTATGCCCTGTGCTTTTTCGAACGAAAGGCCAGCGTCATGAAACAAGCCCAAGACCCCGATATCCGCCTGCCTGCCGCCGCCTATCTGCGTTATGAAAGCCGCGCCGATGGGTGGAGCGCGGGGAGGCAGGCGGCGTTCCTTGCGCATCTGGCCGACAATGGCCTTGTCGAGGATGCGGCGCGATCTGTGGGGATGGGTGTCGGTGGCGGCTATTCGCTGCGCCGCACCGCGCGCGGCTATGCCTTCAGCCTGGGGTGGGAGGCGGCGCTGATCATCGCGCGGCGGGTGATATCCGACCGGCTGATGACCGCCGCGATCAAGGGGGAGGAAGCACGCTGGGTGCGTGAGGATGGCGTCACCACCTATACGCGGCAGAATACAAAGCTCTCCCTCGCACTGCTCGACCGCGTCAATCCGGCGCTTTCCCAGCCAGAGGTAATCGCGGTGGCGGTGCGCTTTGACTGCTTTCTGCAGATGATCGACGAAGGGCTGAACGGCGCAGAGCTGTGGGAGATGTTCTTTGACAAGGCCCTGCCCCCCGGCGACCGCGAAAGCCGCGAAAGGGTGCGCCATTCGCTTCTACTTTCTGAAGATTCTGCGGGTTTTGAGGAAAAGGACGAGCCGCCAATCGAGTATAAATCGATGGATGGTGTGGTGACGGAGGAAGTCCCGTCGCGCGAAGCGCCTTTTCCCGTTTCACGCAAAGACGCGAAGGCGCGAAGCGGGCAATATGTTGCACGCGATCTTCTTTGCGACTTAGCGTCTTTGCGTGAAAATAATAGTGCGCTGCGCGCCGGTATTGGCTCAGCACCAGGGGCGGCGGCCGCCTTGGTACCAGCGGGCGAGGCCTTCATCGACAAGGATGCCGCCAAGGCTTTGCCCGCCGCGAGTCAGGATGCGCAATTTGCGGCCGAATCGGTCTTCATCGCGATCGATGCTTTCAAGGCTGAACGGGCCCGAATTGACGAGCGCGTGCATCCGCTGCGTCGCCTGCTTGCCGAGCGCCGCCTCTTGCGGACAGCGCGGCTCATGCGTTTCGGGGGTGTCGATATCGGCGATGCGGATCTTGGTGCCGCGATAATAGATGGTGTCGCCATCGACCACGCAATTGGTGCCACCGCCGGCATGGCAAAAGGTGAAGGAGGCGCGCTCGCTATCGCCGCTGCCTGCGGCGCGCGGCATGGCGGGCGCGGCGGCCTCTGCCGGGGAGGCAGCGAATTCGCGATATTGCCAGATGCCCAATTGGGCAAACACCATCGAGCCGGCAAATGCCAGCAAAGCGAGCCGCCATGGCCGACGGCGTGCAGGCGCGCGCCGCGCCCGCGAAAAGCGCGTGATCTTGTTCATGTTCCACCACCCTTGCGACCCGAAGGCCGCAATAGCGCCGGCTGGATAACCGGCGGTACGGCTTAGCTATGCCGAGTTTACATTTGCGTCAACGGCGAGCCAAAGCAGGGCTGCTCCATTTCGGGTTCGGGCGGAGGGAACAAGCGCGGTTATGGAGCAAGATGCTGCTTGCCCAATTGCTCTGTCTTCGAAAACCGCCCGGTTATGCCGCAGAGCTTACCAGCGAAAGGCGAAGGCGCTTTCGCCTGCGTCGCTGCCATCGGGGTGGAAACGGCGCTCGATGATCCGGCCCTCGCCTTCATGGTCAACCAGTACCACGGTGCTGCAACGGGTGCCGTAAACCGGGGCCTTGATGAAGATCGGGATGCCGCCATCGTCCAAGATGCGTTCATCGCGGAGGAGCGCGAACAGCTTTTCCGGCGTTTCGTCAGCGGCAATCCATTCCGCCAGCGCCGCCTCCATGGAGGATTTGCGCGGCCAGGGCTCGCCCGGATGGCCGTTGGAAAGCCCATGAATTCCGGGCAAAAGTGGCTCGCGCTGCGGCTCTGGCAGGTTCGACAGCAGGATCGTCTGCCCGCCATCGTGGAGCAGCAGGTTGAACGGGTTGTAATCAGGCAGTGCCGCGAGGTCGGGCATTTGGCCGTGCGCCAGCCAATCGCCGACGAGCGCGCCGCGCGACAATTTCGCCGGGTCCGCCCCCGCCGGATTGCGGATGTTGGTCACCACCGCCAGCCTGCCTGCATCCGAAACGCCCAGCCAGCCGCCGCCCGCCTGCAAGTCACGCCCGGCGATCACCGCTGGCGCGTCGCTCCACCTGCCGAGCGGCAGCGCCGCCCGGTCGTGGAACTCATCGCGGTTGCCGGCAAGCACCAGCTTCCAGCGCGGATGGCAATCAAGGGCGATGGCAACGACGCACATTGCGCCCCTATTGCCCAGCACGAACTGAAAAGCGAGCGCGCTCTTGGATCAGCACAGCGTCTCGACGCGCAGGTCGCTGCCGGAATAGGGCTTTACCAGGCGGGCAGCCTCTTTCCATTCGGCCCGCAACCACTGCTCCTGCGCCGCCTTGTCGAGCAATGCGGGCATGCCTTGCGGCATCGCCCCGCCCTCGACCGGGCGCAAGGCTTCCGAGGCATCGACCGTCAGCATCGCGAACACCGGCATGTCGGTCAGGTCGCGCCATATCCCCGCCGCTGCCATCACCCCGCCTTGTTCAAGGCTGCACCGCACCCGCGCACTCCGCCCGCCCGCAGGCAGGGAAAAGGATGTGAGGGGAATCAGGCAGCGCAGCTCGACATGGCGCAGGTTGCCGATCCAGAAGGGGCTTTGCAGGTTGCGCACATGACCCACCCAGCGCATCGAACCAAGGGCCGCCATCTCCGTCGCCTGCCCCGGCGCGGGATACCCCCAATGCATGGGTCGGATCAGTTTCCGCGCAGTTCGCCCCGCCTTCACGATCACCGGCGCAAACTGCCCTATCGCGATCGCACCCCCGCCCCACGGATCAGGTCCGGGATCGGCATCGAAGGCTGCAGCAATATCGGCAGACGCCATGTCGAGACGACAATCCATCGCAGCCTTTGCTCTGTGGGGTTCAGCCCTGCTGGGCCGCGTTCAATCGACGTCGTCGCGCGTTTCGGAACGCCGGTCAAGGCCAGACCTGCGGTCCACGCCGGAACGCCGTTCTATCCCCGATCTTCGTTCTGGCCCACTATAGGCCGGATCGTTAACCCTGCGCCGGTCTTTACCGGAGCGCCTCTCAATCCCCCTGCGGTCGGATTTTCTCTGGTCGCCCTCAATCATCATCGCCTCCCACACGGCAATTCAGTCTCATAACTGCTTGTGCGACTTATATTTTGTGCAATATGTACTAAAACAAACGTTATAGCAAAGGCGTTTTACCATTTGATTAATGTCAAGGAACCGCCGGCAAAAGCGGGGCAAGTACACTCCATCATCCAAGGGAGTTTACTATGTCTGACCTTTCAATCCTTCCCGTCACCATCTTTGCCGGCATGATGGTTTCGTTCATGCTCGTGATGCTATTCGTCGTGCTGACCGATCGCGATACGCGCCAATCATAAGGTTTTAATAGCGCAGGTGGACAGTCACTTCGTCGCCTGCCGCTAGGCTCTCTGCCTTGCGAACGGTTGCCTTTACCGGCAGCAGGTAACCGCCATTTTCCCGGCTGGGGAAGACCGAGGTCTGCCAGTTGGTGTCGCCAATGGTCGCCGATACCCGGATCGAACCCCAACCCCGACGCTGGCCGCCCTCCAGCCGCCGCATCAGAGCGGTTGCCCGGATGGCATCGGCAGCTTCACCTTCAATGGTCACGAAGTGCCAGCTCGCAGGGGCTTCCGGGCTGGTCCAGATCCAGAGCGTAGCAGTTACATCGACGCTTTCGCTCACTTCGCCTTCCGTCTCACAGGTACCGGAATGTTGCAGATATCTGCACCCCCTGCCGGCGTTATGAAGAACGGATCACGCCGGTTCGCGCGCGCGTCGGCATAGGCAGCGAAGCTGGCGCTATCGGTTGAGAGATACTCAAAAGCGGGCAGGTCAGCGATTTCATCGCCAAGTCGCGCCGAGTTGATCTGAACCCGCTCTTCTTCCTTTTCATAAAAGCCGAGCGGTCCCGTACCACGCGGCAAAGAGGAAAGATGTTCGAGCCCCTCGATCACCCGCCCGACGAGCGCGATGTTGCGATCGAGGTGGCGAGGTGCGTGGCCGATTACGGCATAAAGCTCCGCACCGGTTCCAGTATCGGGCGAAAGGTTCCGGCCAACGCCCACCATGCCGTAGCAGTGGGTCGGCCACCAGATTTGCTCCCAAGAATATCCAGCGGTGGCGATTGGCCAACCCCTGTAGAAATCCACCCAGGAAGCAAAGGGATCGCGACTATGCCATGCGGGATATGGCTCAAGTTCGACTTTCTTCACAATGGGTGGTGTCGACACTTCTGACGCTTGTTTGTCTTGACGCTCTTTATCGCGCTTTGCGTTTTCGTTCTGCCATTCGAACAGGCTCGATGCATAGGCAGCCTCGCTGACCGTCACCAGCCCCTCCGGCAGCACCTTCTTCTCGGTCGCATCGCCCCATTGCACGACATAATTGTCCTGCACGCGGTTGATGCTAGTGCCATCCCACCATTTCGCGGCCGCCAGCTTACGGATATTGCCGACCCAGCCCTGGCTGAACGGCGGAGGGATCAACTGGATGACCACACGGCGCGCTTTGCCCTTTGCGTCAGGCGCGAGGTCCATAACCAACAGGTCCGACGGCGCAATTGCGGTCCACTCCTCTGCTTTCGCCTTGGCCACGATTTCTGGCGGCGAGGGAAATACAGGCTTTGCATCCTGTGCCGCCAGCGGGAACGTGGCCAATGCAGCGGCGCAGGTGATTAAGGTCAGCTTTTTGATCATAGGACCTTATTGCAAAGCATCGGCGCTTGCGAAAGCGGCATTCTCACGATAGGGCGCGCCATCCAGGATGCGGAGACGTGGCCGAGTGGTCGAAGGCGCTCGCCTGGAAAGTGAGTATACGGCAAAACCGTATCGAGGGTTCGAATCCCTCCGTCTCCGCCACCATGCATTGATTTAATTGATATTTTTTCAAGATCGTGCGCTGGTTCCCATAACCGTTCCCCGATAGGCCCGACGCTTGAGGCGAACACGAGCGGCTGGATTCGTTCAATCGGCACGCTCCTCGACAATTTTCAATAAGGGCGGGGCAATCGTCCGCAAAGTCATTCGGGCAGCCATGCCGGTGACAGCCGTGGAAGCTGGAAACGACTACACACCGTACGCGACAAATCGCGGCTGGAAATGGCAGAATTGTGCGGGTTTCGGGAGGTGGCAGCTTCTCACTCAAAAATGATTGGCCATTCGGATTTGATTAAATGGGCCGGTTCCTGCGGTTTTCCGGCCAATCATTTCCGGGGCATTCGTGTTCGTGGGCCGTCCCAACTCTGGCAACGCTCCAATGCCTTGCAACGCCGCTTGCCAAAGCAACGGACCCATAATATTTATGGGTTATGATCGATCCGGTTCCCATGCGGATGAACGACGCAACAGCACTCAAAGTCCTTCGCGAGATTGCTCAGGACAGTGCTCAGGTGATCTTCACGCATCATGCCCGGAAGCGAATGCGGCAACGCAAGGTTTCCCCGGTGCAGGTTTTGACCTGTCTGCAACGCGGGATCGTAAGCGAGCCGGTGGCGCTGGACATGCATGGGAATTGGAAACTGACCGTGACGCACCGCGTCGCGGGCAAGGATTTGGACGTGGCAGTGGCGATTGACATTCCCAAGCGGGCAATCGTCATCACCGTTTTCTAGGAGGCGAGCATGTATCATTATCGGGAGTGCGGCCTTCGCAACGTCTGGTTGGCGAACGGCTATGATGAGCACGACACCCCCTATGGACCGGGCATTGCAATCCATGACGTGGAGGGCCTGCATCGCGCCATTGCGCATGGAATCGTCAACAAGGGCGGGAAGCTGACCGGGACCGAATTGCGCTTCCTGCGGCAAGAGATGGGCCTGAGCCAAGCAAAGCTAGCATCCATGCTGGGCAATGAGGCTCAAACGGTCGCGCTATGGGAAAAGCGGAGCAGCCAGCCCAAGATCGCTGATCGCTTCATTCGTGCGATCTACCGGGAATTGAACGAGGGCAACGCCCATATTCGTGACATGATCGAGCGACTGGTGGATTCTGACCTTGAGGAAACCGACGCGCGCATTACGCTTGAGCAAGATAGCGGCGGCTGGAAGGTTGCTGCCTAGACGTATTGCGGGGGGAGTCGGGAATGGGCCAAGTTGAACAGCGAACGCGCTTGGCCCGGCTCTTAATTGCCCCACCTCCCGTTGTTTACGAGGAACTCAAATCTTACAGCGCAGACGTTCAAACGTCGCCCTACACCGCCGCCAGCGAAGAGCTTGAAGCCAGCCTGGCCGCAAGGAACGATCCGCTCATTGACTTAGCCATTGCCAGCTTTGGGGCATCGCACGAAACCATTGGGGAATTGTACCGTAAGGGCAAATCTCCCGCCGTTGATGGAACTGATGCACAATACAGGCAGGGCCTTCGCTTAGCCGTCCTCGCAAACGAGACAATCGACAGCAAAGGGTTTTTGAGCCGGTTTCCCGAAAACACAATTGGGGAAGCGGAACTGGCCTTTGTAATGACCAGCAGCGATTGGATCGAAGCGGAAACCTTGATCCTGAATCCGACTATCGCTGATGACGTTCTGCTGGCCCTCTACCGTGGAGACAAATTTTGCGAAGGGATGGATGAGGATCGGCGGCGACAGCTCGTTTCAATGGGCGGTCGTAATGAGCGACTCCATACGCGAAACGACGATGAGCATGGCCCGGACATGGGTCATTACTATCTTCACAAGGCCATTTTCGCGATGCTGGGCACCGTTCCCACTTCGGATAAATGGTTATGGAGCCTCAGCTATCTTCTGAAGCAACTCGCTCCCGATCAAGTCAGCAACGAAGAAAGCATTGATGCGGTTCTTGAACGGTGGATTCTCGACGAGAACGGGGAGGAGGAGAAGTCAAGCGATCGGGACAAGTACACTGACACCGGCCTATCTGAGCGGGCGGAATTTCGGTGCCTGATCGCGGCGCTTTACGGGAAGAGTTACGGCAAGAAAGAAGTCATTATCCACGGAACGGCTGACGCAGACGATATTGCGCGGCGCTGCGCATACTACGGGAATGCGAAGCTTGATGCGAAGGCGATTACAGAGGGCCATGAAAAGGACGGAGAGGCATTCGTGTTCGCCGCGATGACCAATGACGATGTGTTGATGAACAAGCAGACGCGGAAAATCTTCGAGGAAGATTGCCTGAACGGCGGTCACTTGTACCGCTATCAGCGGCGTTGCGAACAGCTTCACAAACGTTGGAAATGGTTTGATCCGCGCCCGACAGCCGAATGGATGGTGGACGAAGATACCGAGACGCACGAAAGCAAAATTGAGCAGCAATTCAGGAACCTTTCCGACCGGATGAAAGCGGTTGAAAAGGCTGTGGCGCTGTTGCCGTGGCTTATCGGGGCGCTGGCTGTCGCTATGCTGTGGCGGGGCTAATCAAACTCCCGCACCAGCCGCGCAATCGCCTTCACATATCGCACCGCCTCCAGCGTCTTTGCCGAATAGCCGCCATGCTTGCGGGCATTCTGATTGCCCCTAGGCGCGCCGGGGTTCGTCCCGCCGTGCATACGGCACCGCTTCCGCCCTTTCACGGCTGGGGATTGGCACGCCGTGCCCTTGCGCGTCATGGCCAAGCATCGCGGGGCCGCTGCCAGTAATTCCGGCTCCATGGCATTGATCCTCATTTTTCGCTGTTCCGCCCCCCTGATTGACGTTTTCGGCAATGACGGCCTGCCCGCCCCGGTTATCGACGTGGATGTGCTTCACAACCTGTTCCCCGCCCCGGCGCATCCGGGCGAGCGTCTCCATTTGCCGCTGAGAGGTGCCCAGCAGCTTCGTGGCAAGGTTTCCGAGCGTCTGCGCGGTCGGTATCCATTCCGCCGATCCAAGCTGGCTCAGCGCCCGGATTGCCGCGTCATGGGTGCAATACATCTGGACCAGCAACAGTGCCTCGGCCTGATCCTGGGGCTTCATGCTTTCGATGAATGACAGCGCCGCATTGTAGCGCCCTTCATTGTCCGCCCCAACTGAGCCGAGATATTTGAGCAGTTCGTTTGCCCGCGCGTTCACCGGGTCAATCGAATTGGCCGAAAAGGTTTCGTGCAGCTTGAGCAGCGCCAGCATTTCGCTCTTGCCGGTCGGTTCGATGCTCCACCCGCCATCGGGTTTGCGGGTCATCTTCACCTTGGCAGGTGCGCCGCGCTTGCGATGATCGCGGATCAGCCGCAACAGTTCGGCCCGCTCGTCCTTGTCGAGCTTTTCCCAGCCGGGAACGTCTCTCGCCAGAATGCGATTGGCCTCGTCCTCGCTGTCCGTGTCGGGAAACGGGATCGTCACAGTCCGCTCTTGCGGCTGGGCACCAGCCTTGACCTTGCGCGCCGGTTGCTTGCGCTTCGCCTTGCTCTTTTCAGTCATAATTCCCGCACCTTCAAAATTGATCCTCGCCAGCATTCACCCGCACCACACCACCACCTCACCCCCTATAAAGGGGGTGGTGGTGTGGGCAGGTTCGTTACGGGTCCGCGCCCGCACCTTCCGCACTTTCCGCACCACACGTTGCAAGGTGCGGACGGGAGCCTATTTCACTGGCGTCAACCGGCTTGCCGACGATCACGAAAGGCACGTCCCGGCCATTGATCGCGCGATGCTCCACCGCTAGCGCGCCGTTGCGCTTCCACGTCCGAATGATGGCCTTGATGCGGCCCTTGTCGGTTTCGGCGGATAGGCCCGCCACGTTGGCGACAAGATGGCCAACCCAATCCTTGGCCTGCACGCTCTCCCGCCAGTCACCAGCCGCAAGCCGTTGCTGGACGGTGTAGAGGTGCCACGTTGTCAGGCCATGGAACACGTCCGGCTTTTCCCAGAGCGTGGCCACGCCGACAAAATCGGACGGCTCCAGCCCGTCGCCATTGTCGAGACTCTGGCTTTCCAGTTTGATCCACGTTGCCGCGTCGGGTGGCGCGCGATTGGCCTTGCCGGTGTCGATACGCACCAGCGAGCGGCGCAATGCCGGGTCCGCAATCCCCAGTTCTTCGGCTTCCTTGTCGCCCATCGGATTGAGCGGGAGCACGACGCGGGCAGCATCGCGCAAGGCCACCGCGCCGCGCCCGTCCTCTGCCGTCACCTCGCGCCCGCCCAGCTTGCGGGTATGATGCACGAGCACGACCGCACAGCCGGTTTCCTGGGCCAGCCGCTTCCACCGCTTGGCGATGGCGTCGATTGCCTCGTTAGAGCTTTCACGCACGGCATGGCTGGAAACGAAAGGATCGACGATCACCGTTGCGATGCTCCGTTCGCGGATCGTCGCGGCAAGCTGGGCAAAGACTTCCTCTGCCAGCGTGAAGCCGTCCCGGTCCTCGCTTGCCGTGCAGAGCGGCTGGACTAGCCCACTATCGAGGTGCAGCCGATTCCCGCAATCATCGGGGCCAATGCCATGATAGGCACAGGCGGCGGACAATTGCCGCTCCAGTTCGTCGGTCCCGTCCTCAAGATTGAAGATCCACACCGCTTGCGGCCCGCGATGCAGGGGCTTGCCCAAAAGCGGCTGTCCGCTGGCGAGACAAAGCGCAATCGTGTTGCCGATCGTGCTCTTGCCGGTGCCGCCCGGCGCAATGATCGCGGTCACTTCCCCGCGCAGCAGCCAATGGCCCATGAGCCATTGCCGCCGTGGCAGCGAAGCGGGATCGGGCCAGCGGTAAGGCGTGGCGCGCAAGGCGGTATGCCCATTGATGCGCGCCGCCGCTTCGTCCGGCTGGAGCGCGGCATAGTCCATCGGCTGGGGTGCGGTTGCTGCCATTGTCATTCCCCCAGCCGCGCAGCTTCGATGCGTCCGGCAACATCGCCGCGCGGAATGTCCGCAAAATCGACGCTGGAGTCCGCTGAGCACGTTTCCGGCCTTGGGGTGGCCACAACCCCGCCAACGGCCTGAGCGGCCTTTCTGGCGACTCCCAGCCCGATATTCTCCGTTAGGTGACGGTCGTCGTCCGCCGCGATCACAAGTTCGCGCGTCGGGAACAGTTTGCGCATGGCCCGCGCCACGGTTTCGAGGTTGCGCGCGGACATGGCAGCGGCAACGCCAAAGCCGGTTGCCGAATGGACAGCCGCCATTGTGGCAAAGCCTTCCCCGATCACCAGCGGGCCAGCCGATGGCCTCCCGTCCTGAATGTGCACGCCATGGGGCCAGAACAGGCCAGCCGTGCGAGCGTCCTTGCCGAACAGCTTGAAACCATCAGGCCGGATGCGCTGGACGTTCCACAGGCGAAAGCCGGGATCGACCATCGGCACCAGCAAATCGCGCCCCTCCTGCCGGATACCGAACGGCTCCAGCACCTTGGCGACAAGGTAAGGGTGCGCGGGATCGGCGCGGCTGGCATTGGCCCATAGGTCCGCCGCGCACCGTGCCGCCGCTTCCTCAGCCTCCAGCCGCTCGCGCTTGCGGGCAAGTTCGGCCTGCCGGATCGAGCGCCGTTCCGTCGCTGTCAGTTCGCGCCCGCTATCCGCCGCTAGAAAGCCGTCTGCGCGCAGCATTTCCTTGACTGCCAGAGCATCGGCCTGAGTGCCATTGTAGCAGGCGACAAGACAGCCATCGGGAGCGTGTGCGCTGGCCTTGATTGCCGTTCCCCGATCACGGGCAGAATGGCCAGGCGTCGGGATCAGCGCATTGCCCTTGCAGACCTTGCCGCCGTAGTGGCGCGCTATCGCTTCAATATTCACAGTCACAGTGCGGCCCTCCCTTTGTCGGTGAGCCTGAGCACGGATGCGCTCTTGCCGCTGGGATTGCGCCGCCGCGCTCCGGTCGGTTCGATCAGGCCCATGGTGCGCAATTCCGAAAAGCGCGGCTGGAGCGATTCCCGCGTGACGCCGGATATTGCCACGGCCTCCAACGGGGTCGCCTCCCCCAGCTGTTCCAGCGAGCGCATGGCAAGGCGGCGAAGATGCGAGACGGTCGGGGCGATAGCTTCGGCAGCGTCCTGGCTCGTGCCGTCCGGTCCCTTTGCGCCGGGAATGTCGGGATAGCGATCAGCCATGCGCGCCTCCCTCGGCAAGTGCGGGCAGACCATGGCGATCAAGCAGGATGCGAAGCCAGTTCGCCTGTTTGTCGCTGAGCGGGGCAGCGCGATAGGCCAGCCCACCACAGAATTGCCCTTCCTTTTCGGACAGGCTTTCCACCGCCAGCAAGGCGCGGGCAGCATCGGAAAAACGGTTGAATGGCTTAGCCATGCGCGCCTCCGCCGAATGCGAGCGCGGCGATCATCGCGGCCATTTCCGGCCGGACGTGATGCGCTGCGATCAGGAATTGCGATTGCAGGGTGCAGGGGCTAAGAGGATCACGGAACCAGCCGCCACAGCTATTCCGCGATGCCCGCGCCTCAACCGCGCGGGTTTCGCTTTTCTGGGGCATGGCTCATGCCTCCCCCGCGATAAGCGCGTGCAGGCTCTCTGCCGGAATGACAGTGCGCCCGCCGATGCGCCGTGCGAGCAAGCGACCCGCCGCAATGTGCGAATAAATGGTGGTGCGCCCCAAGCTGGACGCCTTGCAGGCTTCCTTGATGGAATAGGCGATCTTGGGGGGATCGTGCTTTTCGGTTTGCATTGAAAGACCTCGTTCGTGGTTGAACAAGGCGAGCAAACACGGTTGAAAAATGCGCAGCAAAACCCGCATGTGCGGGGGATATGCGGCCTTATTAAGCGCCTCTCTGCTTAGGCCGCCCTGACGGCCTCCACCGCCCCTTAATCAGTTCACGAACCTCGGTGGTTGCGACATTCTCGAAACCCGGTTCATGCCTCATTTGACCGGCAATTGTTCGACCATCCAACCCGCGAGCCTTCATTTCGTCGGCCTTGGCCAGTATTTCTTCGTCGCTTGGTGGGCGTCCCGCCTTGACGGCAGGCGCTCTTCCTTTTTTGTCACTCCATGCCACCGACGCAGACTGGCTTCCGTTTCGCCATTCATCGAATGCCAGCCGATACAACAGAATAGGGCATCCCCGCCCGTCATCTGTGTCGGACATTCCACGATAGACATGATCGAGATGCGCGGGATCGACTTGGTTCCAATAATGCCGTGGAACCGCCAATACTCGGCTAGGCGACTGCTCAACATATGCTGTCAGATTGCCGTCTTGGAGAGGACTCCAAAGGACACGGTTTGCTTCCCGGTAACGCAAATGGTGTTCCGGCAGTTCAGAGTCCTCACCTACATTGAACGTCTCGCCGGTGCTAAATCTGAATTGCATCCATCCAAGCGCATTTTGCCATAGCTGAACGTCATCGGAGGGTTTCCCATGTGCCAGCCATGAAAGCGCTTCCTCCATTCCTAGCACTGGCCCAACCCCCGGCAATGCGGCAGGGAGCGGCGAAAGCAATGCTTTGGTATCGTCAAATCTGGCCGGAAACGCATTCAGCAGTTCCGCACGGTTAACAGTGACGTTCCGGTAAGCGTCATCTCGCCCATCGAATACGCTATCGAGACTGGCCTGATCATCGATCCATGCGAGACCGTCGCCAAACGCTAGGCCATCGTGAAGTACATCGAATCGAGCAAAATCTGCCAACCGAACCGGATCAATTGGCTCAGTTTGCAAAGGCCGGTCATCGGTCAAGTATGTGGCGACATACTTGCCACGCATCGCAATACTGCCACCAGTGCCGCGATCAGCAAGCTTCGCCATCGCAAGGCTTACATTTCGCCGGGATTCGGTCGGGTCAATTCCTTTGCCCTCCAAGGCAAGGCTCAACCTGCCTTGGTCCATGGAAATTCCGAACGCGACCCATGAAACGGCCTCGGAGATTGTGACGAACGCGGAATCGCGAGGCAGCCGCGCGGTGATTTGTAAAGGTTTCTTCGCGACGTCATGCGGTTCAGGAAAAACCGGTGGCTTGCCAACCGATGCAAGGTCAGCTTGAGCAAGCCAGTCGTTCAGCGCGCGGCGGTCCAATGATATTTCATGGCCTGACCATCGATACCAATCATCGGGTAGGAAGGGATCAATCGGTATGCAACTGTCAAACCAATAGCTATCGTGCAATCGTATCTCTCGCCAAGCCCAACCTGGCACGTCGCAGTTTTCGGCTCCGTCGCTGAATTGCGCCACGAGATCACCCGAAAGAAGAGCGATTTTCAATTTCGCTTTAGCTAGCTGTTCCAGTTTCTTGCGGTGGACAAATCCGGCTGCATCGCCTTCCGCCCAAGTCTCACCTTCATAGGTCGGAACATCATACCATGGGGCAGGATCAGCCTCTGAAACGGTCTCGCGCAACCGCAAAATCACTTCGCGAACGGCCTTGCGCAAAATCAGCGCAGCGTCGTCGTCATCCTGTAGCTCGCTAGCCAATCGCCCGCTTCCCTTCGCGGCTCCCATGGTGAAGGCGGGGAAGCGCGTGGGATGCGCGCTTGTCGGCTGGCCTGCCTATCCCCGCCCGCAATCTATGGCTTCATGTGGCCGCTTGCCAGCCGCACTCAGAAACCATCCTCACATTCTCCGGGATCGCGTAAAGCACTCATTCCGTTATGAGCCAATATCTGGCATGAGAAAGCTAATTTGCTACCGAATTGCATCGACGCTCAATCCGTATCGGAAGTCAGGCTATGTTAAAGAGATTTGTAGGGGAATCTCGTCCACATCGATGGCGGGACTTGTTCACATTTCTGGCAGTATTGTATGTCGCTGGAATGCTCGTGGTCGCTCAGATTGAGAGAAGCCTCGATGCTATATTGATAGTTCCGGTGATTGTCTGGGTTCTGCCAGCATTTCTGGCATTGGGGCTTAGCAACAAGGCGACTCTGATAGGCAGGATCGGGGCGCCCACTATAGCCTTCGCTGTTATCGCAGCACTCATGCTAAATGGGGCATCCCAAACGCTAGTTCAGCGCCCAGAATACATGGCGGACGCAATTACAGCGTCGGAGTCGAAAGCGATCAGGAATCCATTGCTAGATGTTCCTCAGCCGCGTGACTTGCTTTCGAGTGAAAGGAATGTAGCTGAAGCCCCGTGGGAACGAGAGCAAGAGACTGTTCCAACGGTTCGCGACATTGAAGTCACTTTATCGAGCGGCGCGCGGCGCACCTACCGAGATGTGCCGAACGATGTCACTATAGCGGAGGTCAAGGAACGTGTCTGGAGAGACTACCAAGAGATTGTTTCCCACATTCCCCAAGTAAATCGCTGATTTTGCTGTCAGGATCTCAATATTTCCGATATAAATCATGGTGTTGATGGCCGTGAGGGGCGCGTTTGATGGATCACCCAGAGGGTGCGGGTTCGAAGCGGGCAGATCGGGTCGAGTTCGACCGCCGGGTGCATGTGGAGTTCCGAGGTGCGCAGCTCAGTTCCGACGGCGGCCTGCTGGTGATGCGCGAGCTGGATGACGCGCTCGGGCTGTCCGATCTGGCGGCAAAAGCATTGCGCGACACCCGGCGCGGCAAGAACACGGTCCACCGGCTTGACGGGTTGTTCCGGCAATCGGTGTTCGGGCGACTGGCCGGATACGAGGATGTGAACGACGCCGACCGCCTGGCCCTCGATCCGGTGATGCGCCAGGTCGTGGGTGGAAGGGCTGTCGATGCGCAAGCGGCCTCGGCCTCGCAGATGGGACGGTTCGAGACCGAGACACTGGCACAGCCCGAGAACCGTGCCGCGCTGGCCGACCTGAATGGCCAATGGATCGACCGGTTCCATGACCGTAACGGGCTGAAGTACATCGTTCTGGACATGGACAGTTCGGTCAGCCCCACCCATGGCGATCAGGAGGGCGCGGCCTGGAACGGGCATTTCGACTGCACCTGCTATCACCCGAACTTTTTGTTCAACCAGTTCGGCATGCTGGAGCGCTGCGCCTTGCGCCATGGCAACGTCCACAGCGCCGATGGCTGGCGGGACGTTCTCGACCCCGTCATCGCCCGCTACGCGGAGCGCGACCTTTGCGGCCGGTTCTTCCGGGCTGACGCCGCCTACGCGATCCCCGCGATCTATGAGCGGCTGGAAGAAGCCCGATTCTTCTACGCCATCCGGCTGCCTGCGAACAACGTCCTGCGCGAGAAGATCGCGCATCGGCTGACGCGCCCTGTCGGGCGACCTTCGCTGACCAAGGTCAAGCGCTTCTACGAAGACTTCGAGTATCAGGCGGCATCCTGGGACAAGGAACGCCGGGTGATCGCCAAGATCGAATGGCATCCGGGCGAACTGTTCCCGCGTGTCGGCTTCATCGTCACCAACCTGCCGATGGAGCCCGACTGGGTGGTGCGGTTCTATAACCAGCGCGGCACCGCCGAGCAGCACATCAAGGAAGGTAAATATGCCTTCCACTGGACGCGGCTGTCATGCCGGAAGTTCCGCGACAATGAGGTGCGACTGCAACTGCATGCGCTGGCCTACAACCTGGCCATCTTCTTGCGCTGCATCGAGTTGCCCGAGACGATGGCCGACTGGTCGTTGACCAGCCTGCAACTGAAGCTGATCAAGATCGGGGCACGTGTCGTCCGCCATGCCCGCGCCATCACCTTCCAGCTGGCCGAGGTGGCCGTCACCGGTCCGATGGTCCGCGCCATCCTCGCCGCCATCCGCCGATTGCGAGCGCCTCCGCTATGCGCATGACCGCCATCCACGCCCAAACTGAACGAAAACGGCAGGATGGGTCTGTCCGCTGCGCTGAAAAACACCGCCACCAGGGCACAACACGGCGGCTTCGCGGGCCGATCTGCCCTGTCTCAGCGCCTTGCGCGCCCGACGACGCCGCTCGGGACGGAAAATGATTGTCCTGCGGTCGGATTCAGGCGAAACTCACGTCAGACGGCATGCCACTTGGGGAATGTATGCTAAGTGGAGCACCACTAGGGAGCGTAGCGTAAATGGCCGTTCGCCTGGGCCCGCCGAGTCAGCTCGGTGAAACTTCCACGTGGAAGTCGCCAATGTGCCACGGCGTCATTGCTGCCTTTTTGCTCGCCCGATCCCCATCGTGGAAGTCGCTGCGGAGGCCGACGCCATGGTGACGGTGTTCGGCATTCTGAATCTCACCGAGGACTCCTTCTTCGATGAGAGCCGGCGGCTAGACCCCGCCGGCGCTGTCACCGCGGCGATCGAAATGCTGCGAGTCGGATCAGACGTCGTGGATGTCGGACCGGCCGCCAGCCATCCGGACGCGAGGCCTGTATCGCCGGCCGATGAGATCAGACGTATTGCGCCGCTCTTAGACGCCCTGTCCGATCAGATGCACCGTGTTTCAATCGACAGCTTCCAACCGGAAACCCAGCGCTATGCGCTCAAGCGCGGCGTGGGCTACCTGAACGATATCCATGCATAACTGCCAACTTAGCTCCAAATATCTCAAGTTTGGAGAACAGTTAGCGTTTGCCTGACAGCACCTGGCCCAGCACCGAACCGTCTCGTAACACAGATCGATACCGCGTTCCGCAAGCAGGTCCTCAACGTCTCGCAAGCTCAGCGTGAAGCGAAAATAGAGCCACACGGCTTGGCGGATTATGTCTGGATGAAAGCGATGACGCTTGAAACAAATGGGCTTCATGTGAGTCTCATTATGCGGCAGAGCGCCGCAGGTGGAGACCGTTTAGCGTTAGACTGACAGCACCCAGACATCTTACCGATAGACAGACTTACAAGGCCAACCGCTCAGCTGCCCTGGCTGAGTGGCAGAACCTTATGGCCTGAAGCACTAAGCGGGCAAGGATAGTTGCGTCGGTCGGAGACGAGTTCGCGTTAGACTGACAACACCGACGAATGAATCTGTCAATAATTGATCGATTCTATCATATCGCTTCCAAAGCACGACAGGATAAGTTCACGAATAGGGATAGAAGGGCAACTATAGGCGGCCCGCCGAAAGGGCCGCGGACAAGGCTGGGAGAGAGCCCATGGATAAAGTCGCACTGGCACCGAAATGCGGGGTCGAAATCTCGGGCGTCCAGCTCGCGCAATGCGGCGACGCGGAGATCGAGGCGATCAGGCAGGCGATCTACGAACATGGCGTTGCCGTGTTTCGCGACCAGAACTTCTCGCCAGAGGATCACATCGACTTCGCCCAGCGCTGGGGCGGGATCGACATCAACAATTACTTTCCGCTCCACGGCGACAGGCCCGAGATCGCCATTGTAAGAAAGAGCGCCGAGCAGGAAACCAATATCGGCGGCGGCTGGCACACCGACCATTCCTATGACCAGATACCGGCGATGGGATCGATCCTGGTCGCGCGCACCTTACCGCCGTCGGGCGGCGATACGCTGTTCGCGCATATGGGTGCGGCCTATGATTCCCTGTCTGACGAGATGAAAGGGAAGATTGCCACACTGCGCGCCTATCACAGCGCCGACCATATTTATTCGCCCGACGGGGTCTATGCGCAGACCGATCAGGGCAGCGAGCTGCGCGGGCAGGACCTCAAGACGGGTGCGACCCATCCTGTGGTGATCCGTCACCCGCGCACCGGGCGCAAGCTGCTCTATGTCAATCCGGCCTTCACCGTGCATCTGGAAGGCATGACCCGTGCAGAGAGCCTGCCTTTGCTGCAGGAACTCTATGCTGCCGCCATGAGCGAGGACATCCGCGCGCGCGTCGAATGGCGTGAAGGCACGGTGACCATCTGGGACAACCGGACGACCTGGCACTACGCGCTCAACGACTATCACGGCCATGTGCGCGAGATGCATCGCATCACGCTGAGCGGCGAGGCGCTGGCGGCCTGATTATCCGGCCGGGGAAGCCAGCGGCTTGATCGCCTGCGAATCTGCAGGCTTTGCCTCGCACTGGTAGACCAGCCGTTCATTGGGGCGTGGCGGCAGCAGCGAGGTAACCCCAGTCTGCATGTCGCCAAGACTGGCCGCAGCATTGTCCGCCCCGCATTGTGGCGGGCTGTATTTGTCGCGCGCCTCGCGGGCGGCAGACATGGCCGAACGTGAGAGCAGGTAGCGGTCGGTACTGAAAGTGCGCGTCGCCGGATCGTAGCGATTGATCGAGACCGCCTCTTCGTCGTCGGGCACCAGCACCCGGGACCATTCGCCGGCGACGACGCCATATTGCGTGCGTTCGTTGACGCAACCGCTGTCCTGCCAGGCGAACTCGACGTCGTCGGTGCGGGCGCCGGTTACACGGCTGCGCGATTCGACGAAGCTGCAGAGCATCGTCCCGCCGTCGGCTGCATCGGGATCGGTCGAACCGGAACTGCCGTCGCCGCCCTGAGTCGCCGCTGCAACGCGTCGGTCGATCTCCTCTACGCCGGGGCGCAGGAACCACAGCAGCAGCGATGATAGCAGGGCGAGGCCGGCCAGGGTGCCGCCGATCATCATGCGGCGCTCTTCCTCGTTCTGCCGGGCATGCCAGGCCACCGCACCGGCACCGCCTGCAAGCAGGAACAGGAGAAAGGCGAGCGCCATGGAATTCTCGCGCTCACCCAGCACTGCGAATTCGGCCTCGAGCCGGGCACGATCGCGCGCCTGTCGCTGCTCGTCGGCACGGGCTGCCATGGCCTGCCGCGCTTCGGACTGTTCGCGCAGCATGCGCTCGCGCTCGGAGGCATCGAGCTCGGCAAGGCTGCGGCAGGGCGAGGCGTTGACCGTCGCATCGACATTGTTCTTGCGCAGGAAAGGCAGCAGCTCGCGGGTGGAGACGGCGAAGTAGAACTCCGCATCGCCAGCCTCGGAATCGGCGCCGAAGCTGTTCACCCCGATCACGCGCCCGCAACCGTCGAGCAGCGGCCCGCCCGAATTGCCGCGTGCGATCGGCGCCGTGTGGAGAATCGAATCGAACTGTCGCGAAGGCCGGGCGCCCGAAATGAAGCCGCGGCTCTTTACCGGCGGCTGCGGCCTGAAGATGTCGCCGATGTCCAGCCCCTGCGCCCGGTCGACATTCATGGGATAACCGACGGCTGAAACCTCCCCGCTGTCGGGGTCCGCGCTTCCGGCGATGGTCAGCGCGGGCAGGCGCATTTCGCCCGTGATCCGGAGCAGTGCGAGATCGCTGCGCGGATCGACGCTGATCGGGCGGACATATTCCGCCTTGTCGCCATCGGACGGGACGACCGCGATGGTCAGCGTGTCGTCGAGCAGGGCTTCGCGCACGACATGGGCATTGGTCACGATCATGTCGGGCGCGACCGCAAAGCCGGTCCCGTGGCTGACGGGATAGACTTCCCGGCCATCGGTTCCGATGATCACGACGCGCACGACCCCGCGCGCTGCCGCATCGATATCGGCGGGATCGGCTTTTGCGATCTGCGGCAAAAGCGCGAGAATCAGCACACAGAGAGAAAGGAGTTTCGACCGCATCGGGCGACTTTTAGGCGATAAGAGGGGACCAGGCCGGACAGGCGCTCAAACTGTGTGATGAGGTCCAGATCGCGTCGCCAGTCTCCCGAAACCACGAGGCTGGCATGGAAGACACCGCCGTGCATTGCGCCGCGACGCCGCGAAACACCGGCGGTGCCAGCCAGTTTGCGTCCTCGCCATCCGATGTCGTGTGAGCCGGAACAATAGGAGCTTGCCAGTCTTCCCGTTTCGAGTTGGATGCCGACGGTTCGGGCTGCCTGTTCGATAATCGCGCATAATGCGTCGAAGCCAGCGGTCAGCTTGAAGGGCCTGTCCGATATGCGGAAATAGCTGACATTGAGCACGCCCGGGCGATGCACCACGGTGGTCCCGCCTGATGCGCGAACTGCGACCGGATAGCCCTGGTTATTCGCCCAGGCGGCAGCCCGATCCGCATCTGCAAGCCTGGCCAGCCGTTTGGATATCACAAGGTGCGGCGCATTGTCCCAAAGCCTGAGATGCTCGAGCCCAGTTCCATCGGCAATCAGACGGTCGAGCAATTCCGCGTCATGGGCAATTTTTCCAGCCCTGCTGCCGAAGTCGCGGGCTGCGCCGGGAAATTCGGCCGACAGCGACCCGACCAGCCGGTCCCAGAGGCTATCCGCCGTTGCCGATGATCGCGAGCTGGTCACAGATACTCCCAAGAATCCGGGCGGCGGGATCGCCATCAATGAAACGGTGGTCCACTGTCAGTGAAAGGCCGATTTCGCTTCGCTGTTCGATCGAGCTGTCTGATGCCAGTGCCAAGCGCTGCTCGACCCTGCCGATCCCCAGAATGACGAGCTGCCCCTTGTTGAGGATAGGGGTGTTTCCGAATGGCACGAAAGTGAAAGCAGGTTGCCGGGCCAATTGAACGACGGGCCACCTTAGTCCCACTTTCCACGTTCATTCCGGACCCTAGGCAACTATGCTTTCCTGATCGGCGTCACCTTGGCACCAGCCGCGCCGTCGCTGGCGCAATAAGTAGCCCAATCGTCCATGAGCCGCCGCCGCTTGTCGAACAGGTCGCCGCGCCGATAGGCCCGCTCAACCTTGTTTTCGATTGTGTGGGCCAGCGCCATTTCGGCAACCTCATGGGCATAACCGGTGCATTCGGCTGCCCAATCGCGGAAACCGGAACGGAAACCGTGAACGGTTGCATCCACCTTCATCCGGCGCATGAGCATTCCCATGGCCATGCCGGACAGCTTGCCGCCCTTTGCGCCGGGGAAGAGGTAGTCGCTGCCAAGCGGCTGGAGGCTTTCGAGTATCGCAACCGCGCGCAGGGACAGCGGCACGCGATGCTCTTTCGCAGCCTTCATGCGCTCGGCTGGGATCGTCCAGATTGCCTTGTCCAAATCGACCTCTGTCCAAGTCGCGCCGAGCACTTCGCCAGAGCGGGCAGCGGTCAGGATCGTAAATTCCAGCGCCGTCGCCGCCACTGCCTCCCGCTTGTGCAGCGCGCGGACGAATGCCGGGATTTGCTCATAGGCAATGGCCTTGTGATGGCCGCGCGATAGCCGGGTGCGAGCGGGCAGGATTTGCGCAAGGTGCCCGCGCCAGCGCGCCGGGTTTTCACCCTGCCGATAGCCGCGAGCCTTGGCGCTATCGAGCACGGTTTCAATCCGCCCGCGAATGCGGCTGGCAGTTTCGGCTTTCCCTTTCCAGATCGGCTCAAGGATTTTCAGCACATGCGCTGTATCAATCTCGGCAACCGGCAAATCTCCGATCACCGGGTAAACGTAGGTGTCGAGCGTATTGCGCCATTGCTGGCGATGCTTGGGGTTGCGCCAACTTTCCTCGTTCGCGGCGATATAGGCCGATGCCACGTCCTTGAACGTGGTTCCGGCCACCTTGGCAGCCTGAGCCGCCGCAAGCGCCTGAGCGGCTTCCCTGTCCCTTTCCTCCAGCGGATCAATGCCCGCTTTGACCTTGAGGCGAAGCACCGCCGCTTCGTCGCGTGCATCGGCAAGCGACAATCCGCCTTGCCCAGCCGCGCCAAGGCCAACATCGCGGGACTTGCCGCCCAGCATGAAGCGATAGACCCAAGAGCGCGCGCCGGTCGGCTTCACCAGCAAATGCAGCCCGCCACCATCGGCATGGCGTCCCGGCTTGGCATTCTTCACCGCGAGAGGGGTTAGCGCGTTGTGCAGCTTCCTTGGCATTTCGGCTCCCTGTCAGGGAATCGAACCTGCCAGCGCCCTGCCACATTGGCGGAAATAGCAGCCGTTCCCATAACCGTTCCCCGATAATAGCGCGGTTTTATGGGAACGCAACGGAACACATGCGGACGCCCCGAGTACCACATGGACCGAAAATCATAGGTTATACGGGGATAATGAGAATGAGTCTGGACGCATCCGGCAACTAGTTAGGCGGACTCCGTCTCCGCCACATAACCCTATGAAAGTATTCTCTTTCTGGGATGGCACCCAAAAATCCTGTTGTATTCAAGGGTTATGGCGGTGGGCTATTCACCTCGCCTCTAGGGCTAGGGTCAAAAAGTGTTCTCCTAAGTCGCATTTTCTCCAAAGCTGTTACCTAAACGGGGTTTGGTGCAGAGCAGAGAATTGCCTGCATTTTCGTCATTTTTTGGGGTAGGCAGCTCCGGGTTGGAACACAGTCCGATTATGATCTGGAGAATCTGTCATCCAATCTTTGTGCGCCCCATTAGAGCAGGAACCTGTCGTTTGGGTCTGATTTTACGTCCTATATCGGCATGGTTAGGAATGGGCCGGTCACCCCACGTCGTTTAATCCAGGTGCTGGGTATGAAGCAGTCACGCTTTAACGTGGTGAAGGTGGATTGGGTTCTGGGGCCCGCCACGCCCTGACATTTGCGTTGCGGAAACAACGTGTCCCAGCATGGCAGGCAAAATCGACACCACCCGGCGGCAGCTCGACACCAATCTCCGGAAACCAGACCGGCCAGTTCCAATCCTTTTCCCAAACGGCGACATCGACGAATGCATGGGCCTCGATGCCAGGCGTGACCTTGAAGGTCAGGTTGTAGACCGGATTTCCAATCGCAATTTTGCTCATGCCGGCATCATCCACTGAGACGACGCGGGCGTGGCCAGAATGGCTAATGGTAAAGTCCCGGTCAGCACTGCGATCAACCAGTGTCACGTCGAGCTTGCTAGAGGTTAGATCAACGCGAATAGCTGGATAGACTGTCACACCCGCAAAGCCATAGTTACCTTGCCCGCCAAGCAGGTCGAACTCGGTGAAGGTACGTTTGAAGGCCTCGATCCCTGCCGTGCCAGGCGTTGGCGGTCTGAACTGACCGTTTGCAAACGGCGCAGGCAAACCGTCGGTGAAGTCCTTGGCAATGCCAATGCTAAAATCGCCCTGCTTGAACGGCACTTTGTAACGGAAACCGGCGGTTGCCTCGAATTCCGCCACAAGCTCCTTGCCTTCAAACAGCTTGTCCTGGTCCAGCCCGCTGTCCAGATATTGCTCGCGAGAACCGTTGATCGGTCGGTAGGTTAGCGAAACCCGAGCTTTGTCCGTTTGCCCTGGGTAAGCAGGGTAGTTGTAGTGACCGGTGACCTCGACCGGGAAGCGCAAGCCGAAGCCGTATCCGAGCTTGGCATAAGGTTCGATGTAGTAGGTCTTCTTACAGGGATCGACGAATGGGATGTAGCGGCACGGATCTACCTTGTACTGCACCCGTGTCTGCCATTCGTAGTGCTTGCCAAGCGTGAAGCCAGTCAGGAAGACGTATGGCCCCAGATCCTTTGTCATCGGCTGAGAGCGGGCGTTCTGGGCTTCCAGAGCCTGCTGAACGGCAGGATTGGCCAACGCATTCATGATTGCCTGCGTTCGTCCAACCCCGACCCGCTGCATGAAAGCCGGATCAAACGCCATTGGCGCAATTGCCGTTAGCCGAGGGAAACTTGCCGTGCTGTCAACCTTGGGCACGAATAGCACCTGCTCAACTTCGACCTCGCCGGCGTTGACCATCTCTTCAACAAGCTGGTCTTCGGTAAGGTTGGCTATCCGCTGGGCTTCTGATGCCCCCAGCTTCGTGACCAGCGCGGCTCGCTTGGCGGGGTCACTAATGCTTGCCCTTGCCTCCGCAGCGCGGGCCTGCAACTCCACTTGATCCGATGCAATCGCCGCCCGGTAATTGGCTATCATCGTTGCCCGAGCCAAAGGGTCTGCGATGAAGCTTGCACTTTGCGGATTTGAGAGTGCGTTCAGCCGCTGCAAGCCATTCGACTGACGGAAACACGAGTTGCCCGCCGCTTCCAATTGTGAACGACTTGCTGAATCCGAACAGGCACCGGGTTGCACTGAATATTTGAGCGCTGAACGGACAAGCAAACCTTCATCGATCTCCACAACGTCGGCTTCGTCACGTTCAACTTTGGCCAACTGAGGCAGATTGCGCAGGCGGTTGGCGACGTTGAAGAGAGCAGCCGGGTTTTGCAGAACGGGCGTGAAGTTCACGGTCGCAGCGCCCAAACTAACCTGCGGAACGGCGCGGAGTGCAGCAATCGGCAGTTGGCGCCGGATCGGCAAGGCTCGTGTCAGAACTGTCAGATCGCGAATGGGGATTATGACTGGGCGCTGCGGCAAGGGAGGCGCCTGGGTCCCGACCGATGACGGCGGCGAATTATTGGGCTGCCTTTCCGCCGCGTTCTCTGTTGCTGGTGCCACCGGCGGTATAATCAGTGGTTTGAATACTCCTGATGCCGTTTGAGCATAGGCTGATGTTGCTACCAGCAGTCCACAAATTGCAGCGGAACTAGCCAACGAAATCCGAATGCTCATGCAGTTTGCCCCCGAGGCCTTCCCACCCGGAGAATGAAGCACGAATTTTTGCGTTCAGGAATAGTCAAAAGCCCGACAGTGGCGAGGTACTGCAGCTTCGGGGATTGGCCGTATGCGACAACCAGCCAATGCCACGACAATCTACCGTAGCAGCCATGCATTCGGCGAACCGCCGCTGTTGACTGCAGGCTCCAACGCCGCCCTTAGGTCTCCATGCAAAAATGCCGGCGTTGCTCGTCCCAATCGATCGGAAACGGGTCCATCAACGTAGCCAGCGTGGTGTCCGGACCTAGCTGCCCATCCAGGATCGCATCGATGATGTCGGGTGCCAGCAGGGTCAGCCGCAGAACACGCGTGAGGTAGGACGGCGAGATCTTCTCCTGCGCGGCCAGGTCGCCAAGGGTAGGACAGGCGCCGGTATCGAGCATCCGTTTCCATCGGAAAGCCCGGGCGAGCCCCTTGATCAGCGTATTGTCGACATGCCGGTGCTTGGTGAGCGCCGCATCGGGCAGGATCATCTCCTTGCGCCCGCCGCGTTTGCGAATGTGGAAGGGCACATGGACGGTTACGATCTCGGTGGTGGTCATGCTGCCTCCCTCATCTCTTGTGCAAATGTGGCCATGCCATCGAGCCGCAGCTGGACGTCAAAACCCTCGGTGCCGATCTCGACCCGCTCGACCAGCATTTGCACGATGCGGGTCTGCTCGGCCGGGAACAGTTCATCCCACATGGGATCGAGCGTGGTCAGCGCCATTCGGGCTTCCTCCTCGGTAATGACTGGCAGATGGCCACGGGCTGCCTTGGTGGAACCGGCCAGGATTTCCGGCTGCCGGAATATGGCCCGTAACTGCTCGATGACCGCGCTCTCGATCTCAGCGGCTGGGACTCGGCCAATGGGGCAGACACCGGCGCCATGACGCAGCACCGACTGGCTGACATAGTAGCGGTAGAGCTTCCCGCCCTTCCGGGTGTGTGTGGGCGAGAACGCCGCGCCATCCGGGCCCCACAGCAGGCCTTTGAGCAATGCAGGGGTATTGCAGCGTGTGTGCGCCGCCCGCTTGCGGGGGCTCTCGGTGAGGATCGCGTGGACCTTGTCCCAGGCATCCTGCGTGATGATTGCCTTGTGCTCACCGGGGTAACTGGTGCCCTTGTGAACGGCTTCGCCCAGATAAACCCGGTTGTTCATGAGGCGGTGCAGGAACCCCTTGGTAATGATCCCGCCCTGCTTGGTGGTGATCCCGCGGTTCCTGAGATCGCGCAGCATGACCGTTGCTGAACCGCACTGGGCAAACTGGTCGAAGATGTAGCGGACATGGCTGGCCTCGACGTCATTGATCACCAGCTTGCGGGCGACAACGTCATAACCCAGCGGCGGGCAGCCGCCCATCCACATACCCTTGGCACGGGATGCGGCGATCTTGTCGCGGATGCGTTCCCCGGTCACTTCGCGCTCGAACTGCGCAAATGACAGCAGAACGTTAAGGGTCAGCCGCCCCATCGAGGTTGTCGTGTTGAATGACTGGGTGACCGACACAAAGGTCACCTCATTGCGGTCGAACACCTCCACCAGCTTGGCGAAGTCCATCAGCGAGCGCGACAGGCGGTCGATCTTGTAGACCACGACTACGTCGACCAGCCCGTCTTCGATATCGGACAGCAGCCGCTTCAGCCCCGGCCGTTCCAGCGTGCCGCCGGACACCCCACCATCGTCATACTGGTCGCGCACCAGCACCCAACCTTCGTTGCGCTGACTGGCGATAAAGGCCTCGCAAGCCTCCCGCTGGGCGTGCAGACTGTTGAACTCCTGCTCGAGCCCTTCTTCCGATGATTTGCGCGTATAGACCGCGCAGCGCAGCTTGCGCGTGATTGGCGTGTTCATGCCGCCCTCCTGTGATGCTTGAGACCGAAGAAGACCCAGCCATTCCAGCGCGTGCCGGTGATGGTCCGGGCAATGGCAGACAGCGATTTGTAGGGCCGGCCCTGCCATTCGAACCCGTCGCGCGTGACGGTGACGCAGTGTTCGGTGCCTTGCCATTCGCGGATCAACCGGGTGCCGATGATGGGCTTAAGATCCGTGCGGATCCGGCGGGTGGCAATGTTCCCGCCGTCGAGCTGCTCGCCCAGGTCCTGCAGGCGCCGGACGGTCTCCGGCTTCAGTCCGCCATGTGTCAGCTCCTGAATGCGGTAACCTAGCCTGGTCTCAATATAGCGCCGGTTGAACAGGGGCGGCTCGGTATCGAACAAGGCGCGCCATTGTTTCTTCAGTTCCGCGCCAGACATGGTCTTCAGCGCTGCTAGGCGCGCTGGGATCGGATTGGTATCGGTCATGCAGCTCTCCTTCGAGTTGGAGCCGCACTACCGCTCTGTTCGGACGCGAAGTGTAGCGGAAAGTCTCCGCTTTCAGGGGACAGCTGCCCGCGATTGCGCAGGTGCAGGCGAACGATGCCCAGACCCAGAATTGCGCATAGTTCAGTGCGCCGTTCAGCAGGCGTCATCAGGCTTGGATGGAGCGCATTGGGACGCTTCATGACCCCAAATCTGGGCATGTCGTCGTTGGCGCTGGCGATGGAAGTTGTGTCGGCTTTGGTCATGGCCGGAGCATCGCCGAATCAGGCCATTCCCCGCTACGTTCGAAGGGGTTCTCCTGTAGTTCACAGCCTTACCCCCAGAAGGGTTGAACGGTTCAACCCTTTGCGCTGTGGTTGCCTTGCGGGGCGCTATTGTTCTATTTATGTTCCAGTCTCGTCTGCCCATGATTCGGAACACAAATGCCCATCGACACACTCGACCGCACCCTCTGGTCCCTGGATCAAACCTACCGGTACATCTGCCGGATTTGCCGAGCGCGGCATGAGGCGGCGACCGGTGAAAAGGTCGTGCTCGATGTCGGCAAGATATTGTCATCGACGGCGACCGGATCATCTCGCTGGCAGAACATCAACCTCGATGCCTCACGCCAGCTTTGGCAGGCTTTGCGGCAGGGCAACGTGCATGCGCAGGGACGTTACTCCGACAGCCGCAATCCGGTCTTCCCGGACCGCGATGCTCGGGAATGGATCTTCCACTCCAGCCAGCTGGTCTGGATCCCGCCCGAGCACTGGATCAGCGGGGTGTTGCATGTGGACGATGGCAGCTTGCCCGAGCGGCTGGAATTGCAGGATGGCGAATATATCGACATCCAGATCCCGCGGTTCATGGTCGAGGCAATCTGGACGCTTCCGCCGCCCAAGCCGATTAAACCAACCGATTACACCACGCCCTACCTCGACCTGATCGATCGCGCGATTGCCGAGAACGGCATTGACGAATTGGACCAGTCCAAGAAGGAGGTGCTGGTCGACTGGTTCATGGACCAGGATATCGAGGGCGAACCGGTGTCTGGGAACCTTGCCAAAGCGATGGCAACCATCATCCGCCTGCCGTCATCCCAGCGCGGAGGTAGCAAGCGTAGCTGGGGTCGGTGATCGATATCCGGCCATTTATCGATCATGAAATGGCGTAACCGTGATCGATAAGTGGAAAGTTGTCTGTCCTCGGTCTGGGCCATCATCCTTGCAAATCCGGAGCACAACTCCAGAAATGCAAGGTTGGCCAAGAGCAGTGTAACAAGGGTTCAACCGTTCAACCCTCTGATCGCGGCGCAGGAAACCTCTCCGCCATTACGTCGACCATAGAACAGAAACCGGGACACCAGAGATCCGTTCGCTGACCGGTCTCAGGCCGTCGTAGTCGTGAAGCACCAAACCGCGCGCGAACTTGTCACCAGCGGCAGCTTCAAGTTTGCGCAATCCAGAAAAGTCGCCTCGGCGCAGTGTCGCTGACGCCTTCACTTCGATCCCGACAACCCGGCCCTGCTGGTCTTCCAGGACAAAATCGACCTCGTCACCTTCCTTGGTGCGGAAGTGCGAAAGGGTAACTCTATGATCACTCCAGCCGATCAGCTTGCGTAATTCCGCTCCGACAAAACTCTCCAGCAATGGGCCAAAGCGATCCGGGTCCGCTTGTGGCGGCGCTGGACTGAACTGACGCAGGGCAGAGAGCAATCCGCTGTCTAGAAAGTGGTGCTTGGGCGTCTTGATCAACCTGGAGATACGGTTGCTGAACCACGGCGGCAGGGTGTCGATCAGGAACAGACGCTCCAGGGTCTCGAGATAGCGCCCAACTGTTGCCCTGGAGATTTGCAGGGCCGATGCAATGTTCGTGTGATTGGAGAGCTGCCCGGATTGCTCGGCCAAGAGCCGAACCAATTGCGGCAGCTTTTCCAGTTGATCGATCGTAGAAATATCGCGGACATCCCTGTCCAGGATCAGGGCGACATAGTCGTTGAACCACTTCGCTCGCCGCCGATCATCCTTACGTGCCACGGCTTCAGGATATCCTCCGCGCGCGACCAGTTCGGCGAGTTCATGACCGACGACTGCATCGGTAATCTTTAGGGGCTCATTATTGAAAAACCGATCGATCGCATCGCCCTTGCGACCCAGCAGTTCGGCTTGAGCAAAGGGAAACAATTCGATGATCTCGATCCGGCCGGCAAGCGAGTCCCCAATTGTTGGAAGCGCCATGACATTGGCAGAGCCTGTCAGCAGAAACCTGCCCGGTGCGGTATTCGCGTCGACGGATTGCTTGATGACCAGCATCAATTCAGGCACACGCTGGATTTCGTCAATGACTGCGCCATCCAGGTTTCGGATGAATCCGACCGGATCACTCTTGGCATTGGCTAGCGTTACCGGGTCGTCGAGCGACAGAAATGGCCGCTGATCGTTAGCAAATTTGCGGACCAGCGTAGTTTTTCCGGCCTGACGCGGCCCCACAACCAGCACCACGCGCGTATCGGTAAGCGCGGTTGCAACGGCTTGTTCGGCGCGGCGTGCGATGAGGTTGGGGGACGAGTTTAAAACCATGGCCAATTGCTACATCAAATGCCGACCAATCGTCAATATAATCCCGTCCAATTGTCAATCGCGGCTCGTCTAAATGCCAGAAGGGTTCAACCGTTCAACCCTGTGAGACTCCGAAACCGGTTCTGACCGGCGACCGCTTGGAACGTTTCGGCGGCCCCAAAATGATGACTTTTGTCGCGTCCCCTTTCCTTCAAGAGGACGCGACACGGCATGAATGCCGCCGAACAAGCACTACCAGGCACAGCGGCTGCGGACTTCCAAAACTGGTTGGCCCTGCACGATCTGGGATTCAGCCTGATCCCGCTCAAACCTGCCGATAAGCGCGCTGCAATTGGCTGGAAGGCCTATCAAACAAAGCGTGCATCGTGCAGCGACCTTGAAGCTTGGTATAAGGCCTCGCCGAACGCCAATATCGGGATTGTCACTGGCGCGGTCAGCGGGCTGGTCGTCCTTGACCTTGATAACGAGGAGGCCGTTGCCGAGGCGCAGCGGCGGGGTCTTCCAGACACGTTGATAGTCCGGACCGGCAAGGGCCAGCATGTCTACTTCCGACATCCCGGAAACAAGATCACCAACCGCGCAGGCTTTCTGCCCGGCATGGATATACGCGGTGACGGCGGTTATGTTGTTGGCCCTGGCAGCCTCCATCCCAGCGGCGCCGTATACACCTGGCAGAGCCCTCCTGGAGAGGCTCAGCTTGCCGATATGCCGCAATGGCTTGCCGAAGTCTTGCGTGCTCCCGCGCTACCTGCACAGACCACCCAGCTAGCGTCTCCGGTGCGGTTGCAGACCCGCAATGCAGACCACCAGCTGGTTAAGCCGGGCAGGGATGAGCCAGCGATCTTCTCCGACATGGAGAAAGGGCTACCGCGGCTTCTTATCGAGCTGCTGGGCCAACCATCAGCCAAGACAGACCGGGAATGGCGCTACCGGGGCAGAGGCAGTCTCTCGGTTCGGGTGGACGGTGCCAAGCCAGGCCAGTGGTACGACCACGAAGCCGGGCGAGGCGGCGGGCTTGTCGCGCTCGTCACATCTGTATTGGGTTGCAGCTATGCCCAAGCGTGCGACTGGATTGCCGACCGCACGGGCGTCAGGCCTTCGGCAAGAGGTACCAGCAGCGCTTCCGACCCGTCTCGCGAAGAGTTGACGGCAAAAGCCCGATACGAGGCGCAGCGGATCCTTGCTGATGCCAAGCCAGCGCCTGCCAATCATCCCTATCTCATCGCCAAAGGGATCAAGCCCCTTGGCATCCTGATCGATACTGCCGGGCGACTGGTCATTGGCCTGCGCGACATCGATGGGGTCATCCACACAGTCCAGCGCATCGATGCGCATGGCAACAAGCGGTTCCTGGCCGGCGGTGCCAAGGCCGACCATTTTGCGGTCATTGGCGAATGGACCGAGGACACACCCCATCTTCTGGTCTGCGAAGGCTGGGCAACCGGGGCCAGCATCCATGAGGCGACGGGCGAGCCGGTCGTGGTCGCCTTTGATGCCGGAAACCTGATCCGCGTCACCCGGGTGCTGCGCCGGCGCTATCCGAACATTGAACTGACCATTGTCGCAGACAATGACGCCAAGCCCGACCGGACCGATAACCCTGGTGTCGCAGCGGCAACCGAAGCGGCGCGCGACAATGATGCGCGGCTCGCCCTTTCCGACTTCGCGGGCGATGCGAATGATCTCGTGCGTGCCAGAGGGTTCGAGGCCTTACGAGCAGTCATTGCGGCAGCCCGTTGGGTAGGTGCGAAGGATCCGACCTATACGGAGCCCGAGCACGATGTTGCCGGTGCCCGCGCCGAACTTGCCAGCCGCATTGCCACTTTCATGGACGAGGTTGCTGCCTTCCACGAAGCGGCAGCGCAGAACCTCGGCGAGAGCGACGTAGCAAATGCACCTAAGCCGCCGTTGCTCGGATTACCCGTCGACGTTGGCCTCGGCAAAACCAGTCAGGTCCGCGACCAGATCATTGCGGCCTTGGCTGCCAAGAAGCTTGGTGGCGGCAAGGTGGTATTCGCAGTGCCGCGCCACGACCTCGGTGAAGAACAGGTCGATGCTTTTGCCCGGGCCGGCGTCGCAGCAGTTCTCTGGAAAGGCCGCACCGCGCCCGATCCCGTGCCGGAAAACCCGGACCAGCGCATGTGCCTTGATCCCGACGCACAGGCCGATGCGCTGGCAGCTGAACTTTCGGTTGAGCAAGCCGTGTGCAAGGTCAAGCGTGACAGCAAGACCTTCTACTGCCCGCATTACGAGGTCTGCGGATACCAGCGGCAGAAGCTCATCGCCAAGTCTGCGCAAGTCGTCATCTGCGCGCATGACAGCCTGTTCCATGCGATGCCCCAAGTCATCGGGCGGCCGGCACTTTTGGTGATCGACGAGGGGTTCTGGCAGTCGGGTCTGCGCGGCACGGACAGTCCGGTCCAGATCACCATCGATAGCCTCGATCCCTATGACGCGGACCTGCGCTGCTACGACCACAAGAATGCCTATGACTATCCCGAGACCCAGTTCCTGATCGAGCACCGGTTGAAGCTCTGGAAGGTGCTCGAGCTGCACCGGGAAGGCCCCCTTCGCCTTGCTGACTTACGGGCCGCCAGACTGACCCCGACCATCTGCCGGGACGCAGCAAAGCTCGAACGAGGCAGGCTTCGGGATCCGGGCATTTTGCCGGGCATGTCGGCTGAGGAACGCGCCAAACGGCTCGGTGCAGTAATGCCGCGGCGCAGGAACGCCTGGGCTCCGCCGGGTCGTGCCGCGGCCATGTGGTCGATCCTCGCCGAGGCGCTAGACGCAGGGCACGATGCCTGGGGTGTGCAGGTTGGCCGAATGCATACTCCGAATGGGACGGTCAGGTCGCTGGACCTCCTGTGGCGGTCATCGATCCGGACTGGGTGGATCGAGAATATACCGGTCCTGCATATTGACGCGACCATGCGGCAGGAACTGGTGACGCCCTTTCTGCCCGGCATTTCTGTGGCCCCGGCCGTAAGCGCCAAGACACCGCATGTGCGGATCCGGCAAGTGCTGGGGGCGCCGGTAAGCGGCAAGGCGCTGGTGCCGGGGCCACATGCGAAGGACAGGGAGCACACCACAGCAGCGAACAACCTGCGTGCCCTGCGGACCTATCTATTTGCCCGGACGCTGCAGATTGGTGGAGGAACAGCACCCGTGCTCGCCATCGCTCAGATGCGGGCGTTAGCGGCCCTTAGCAAGTCTAACCTGCCGGCCAATCTGGAGACCGCGCATTTCAATGCGCTTAGTGGGATGGACCGTTGGGGCAATGTTGCCGGGATGGTCATCATGGGCCGCACGCTGCCAGCACCTTCTGTAATCGCCAAGCTGCAGATCGCGCTGACAGGGCGTCCGCCTCAAGAGGACAATGAGAGCTGGTGGTATCCGCTGATCGAGCGGGTGATCCGCCGGCCCAATGGACGATCCCGCATGGCCATGGGCGAACATCATCCCGATCCAATCGCGGAAGCAATTCGCTGGAATATCTGCGAGGGCGAGTTGATTCAGGCAATGGGACGCGGCCGGGGCGTCAATCGTACGGCCGACAATCCCCTGCAGATTGATCTACTCACCGATATCGTGCTGCCTATCACCGCTGACGAGGTGATCGATTGGCCCAACCTCGTTCCCAGCCGCACCGACATGATGGCCTCGCGCGGTGTGGTGCTCGATAACGCCGCGGACCGGGCCAAATGCTTCCCCGACCTGTGGTCAAACTACGAGGCCGCACGGAAAGATGGGCAGAGGACCGGGACAAAATGCTATTATAGAATCTTCTATAATAGCGAAATGTCCCGCTCCTCGGCTGCGGTGACCTACCGGCCGGAGGGATCAGGTCAGAAGGTGAGGTCGGCCATGTTTAACCTGGAGCTGATCCCAGACCCTGCCGTGTGGCTCACCGAGCGGCTTGGGCCATTGGCCGACTGCGAAGTTGTCACGGGCGCGGATCTGGCCGCCTGATCAGCGCGAAAAAATGTGCGGGGGTGGGGGGGGATTGCATAGTCTACAGGTCTCGGATGGGACACCGCGTTCGATCCAAAATACACGCGCCCGCGAATTAACGACCGGGGGTCAGATTTGTATAAGAAATTAATATCATTAATTTATGAGATATGCGCTCTTTGATTTTGCGCAAAGTTAGGGTCAGGACCTATTAACCGCACCATCGAGATGTAAGCCATTACGCCGCTGATCTGCGATCGTGTCCCACGGGGTGGTGTAGCTGGGGGAGGCCCCCGCTCATTTCGGCGTCAGTTTGAGCCGATCATGCGCCAGGTACAGCCGACAGCATGACGATGGGATTGTCGCTGAGGGGCGCCATCGTTTCAAGTGTCATGTAGCGGGCGCGCTGGACAGCCCATTCGTCGGACTGTTCCATGAGGATAGCACCGACGAGGCGGGTGATGGCGGCCTCGTTCGGGAAGATACCGACGACCTCAGTCCTGCGTTTGATCTCGCCGTTGAGCCGCTCGATGGGATTCGTGCTGTGCAGCTTGGCACGGTGTTCCTTGGGGAACGTCATGTATGCCAGCACATCGGGTTCGGCGTCGTCCATCAGGGTCGCCAGCTTGGGCAGTTTGGGTCGCACCTGATCCGCCACGGAACGCCATTGTTGGCTCGCGGCTTCGGGTGTTTCCTGGGCGAACGCGGTGGCGATGAACGCGGAGACGACGCGCCTGCCGCTCTTGCCGGCATGAGCCAGGGCATTGCGCATGAAGTGGACGCGGCAGCGTTGCCAACTCGCGCACAGCAATTTGGATACGGCCGCCTTGATGCCTTCGTGAGCGTCCGAGATGACCAGCTTCACGCCGCGCAGGCCCCTGCGCGTCAGCTTGCGCAGGAAGGCCATCCAGAAGGGCTCTGCCTCCGAGGGGCCGATGTCCATGCCCAGCACTTCGCGGCGGCCGTCGCTGTTGACGCCGACGGCGACGATCACCGCGACCGAGACGATCCGCCCGTTCTGGCGCACCTTCACGTAGGTGGCGTCGATCCACAGGTATGGCCAGTCGCCTTCGATCGGGCGATCAAGGAAGGTGTGGACGCGCTCGTCCAACTCCTCGCACAGTCGGCTGACCTGGCTCTTCGAGATGCCATCCATGCCCAGCGCCTTGACCAGATCGTCGACCGAGCGGGTCGAGATACCCTGGATGTAGGCTTCCTGGATCACCGCCGTCAGCGCCCGCTCGGCCATCCGGCGTGGTTCGAGAAAGCCGGGGAAGTAGCTGCCCTTGCGCAGCTTGGGGATGCGCAGTTCGACCGTGCCGGCCCGCGTCTGCCAGTCACGCTCGCGGTGACCATTGCGCTGGACAAGCCGCGCTGACGACTTCTCCCCATAGCCCGCGCCGGTCAGGTTGCCGACTTCCATCTCCATCAGCCGCTCGGCAGCAAACGAGATCATGTCGCGTAAAATATCCGCGTCCGGGGCCTTCTCCACCAGCGAACGCAAGTGCATCATCGGATCGGTCATCGTGGTTCCTTCCGTCAGGTTCGAGTGTCGCAACCCAAACCTATCCGAAAATCACGGTGACCACCTCAGCACCCAGCTACACCACCCCGTGGGACACGATCCGAACACCCGGGCAAACCAGGCGCAGTGAACGGCCGAAAATTTCTTTTGCACCCGGGTGGTGCCCATTCTTCCGCACCAGCCGTGCCATGATTACAAATCGGCTGTGCGATATGTCAGCAGATCCTTACTTGACCCCGATGTAGGCGGCACTCAAAGTTATTACCCATGCTTGATCCCGTTCCATTTTCCGTGATGCTACTGGCCGCTGCCGCGCTTTATGCGGCGGTGGGCCATGGCGGCGCTTCCGCCTATTTGGCGCTGATGGCGCTGACCGGGTTTGCGCCGGAACAGATGCGCCCGCTGGCGCTGGTGCTGAACCTGTTCGTTTCGGCCATTGCCTTCATCCAGTCCCGCCACAACTCGGGCAGCGAGAATTCGTAGATCGGGACGTGCGAATCGACCCGGGCACCGGGATAACAGTTCCAGTACCAGATCCCGCCGGGTTCGGCGGCGGCGTCGATCAACCTTGTGCGAAACCCGGCCTGACGCAGCCGGTGGAGCAGATAGATTCCGCTGAATCCCGCCCCGATGATCAGTGCGTCGCAGTCTGGATCGGGTGCGCTCATTGGGCGGCGCTCAGCTTGGCGGCAAGGTCTGCCGCGCCCTTGTAGTCGGCCTTGCCGTTGGGCGCACGCAACGCCATCGCGGTAGCGAACACGGCCTTGGGGGTCTTGTAGCCCGCCAGTTTGCTGCGGACATGCTCCTTGACGGCCGGTTCATCGAGCGTCTCGCCCGCGGTAAGGTGAACCACTGCGGTCACCGCCTGGCCCCACTTCTCATCGGCGACCCCCACGACCAGCGCATCCTCGATAGCCGGATGAGTCTTGAGTACTTCCTCGACCTCTTCGGGATAGACCTTTTCGCCAGCGGTGTTGATGCATACGCTGCCCCGGCCGAGCAGGGTCAGGCTGCCATCGGCCTCGACCGTGCACCAGTCCCCGGGGATCGAGTAGCGGACTCCGTTGATGGTCTTGAAAGTCCGTGCCGATTTTTCGGGATCCTTGTAATAGGCCAGTGGGATCGGCCCCTTGAGGGCGATAAAACCCGGTGTGCCGGTGCCTGGGCGGACCAGTTGGTCGTTCTCGTCGAACACGTCACAGAAACCGCCGATGGTGAACTTCGCCGTCTCGGTGGTCCCGGCGGCAGTCGTAATCGAGCGCCCGAAACCAAGCCCTTCCGAAGCGCCGAAGCTGTCCATCAGGGCCACTTGCGGAATATGCCCAATCAAGCCCTGCTTGACCTCCTTGCTCCACATCACCCCCGACGAGACGATGGTGATCAGGCTTGAGGTATCGAAACCGCCAGGGTTATCATCGAGGGCTTTGAGCATCGGTTTGGCGAAGGCATCGCCGACGATCGCGATCGACTGCACCTTGTTGCGTTCGACCGCTTCCCACAACTCGACCGCGTCGAGCGAGGGATTGTCCAGCGTGACAAGGCAACCACCCGAGGCGAGCGTCCCGATCGCCGTGATGAAGCCCGTCCCGTGCATCATCGGGCAGGCTGGCAGAGTCATCCGACCCGGGCCTTCGGCGCGGATCATGGCGACGGCTTCGTCGAGGCTGTCCGGCACAGGCGCGAGCATGCGCTGCGCATCGAGCTGGGCTTCGCGCATATCGGTGTGGCGCCAGACCACACCCTTGGGCATGCCGGTCGTCCCGCCGGTGTAGATGAACAGTTCATCGTGCGGCGACCGCTCGATCCCCAGCGGCGAACCGTCGCCCGATGCCGCGAGATCTTCATAGGCAAGCGCAAGCGGGGCCTTTGCCGCCGCATCGCCGATTTCGACGAAAAGCTTGGCCTTGGTCAGCCGGTCCTTCAGTTCGACTATGCAATCGCGGAATTCGGCGCTGTAGAAAATGGCCTCGCTGTCGGAATCGTCGAAGATGTAGAACACCTCCTCGGGGCGGTAGCGATAGTTGATGTTCACATGGGTGAACCGGCCTTTGAAGCAAGCCGCCATCAGTTCGCCGTATTCAGGGCGGTTGCGCATGTAGAACGCGACCTTGGTTCCGGGCAAAATGCCGTTCGCCGTAAGGAAGCGCGCGATATTGTTCGACCGCGCGCCCATTTCCGCCCAGGTGACGACACGCGTGCCGTGGATCAGGGCCGGTGTATCTGCGGGAAGGGCAGGCTCGATCGCGTCCAGTATGTCGCCAAGATTCCACTTTGCCATTGGAACTGTCCTCTCGCTTAGTCAGACCCCTCTTGCGGTCCAGCCTTGCAGTATCGCCGCCTCTTCCCGGACCGTTTCGGGTCCGCCCAGTACCTGCCGGTCGAAACCGATCCGCTTGAACCAGTAATGCAGCCCTAACAGGTCGGTGAAGCCCATGCCGCCGTGCACCTCGGTTGCGGTCCGGGCGACAAACCGGCCTACTTCGCCGGTGTGCGACTTGGCATGGCAAGCGACCAGTTCCGCTTCGGCTGGGACCGCGTCAAACGCATGGGCCGCATACCACACCAGCGACCGGCACGGCTCGTTCTTCGCGGCCATTTCAGCGCACATGTGCTTGACCGCCTGGAAGCTGCCGATCACCCGCCCGAACTGCTCGCGCTGCCCGGCATAGGCAACCGCCTGGGCGATCATCGCATCCGCCGCACCTAGGCTGTCCGCCGCGAGCAGGATGCGGCCTGCGGCAATCAGTCGCCGCGCCGCCGCACCGCCGTCGTCGGCCAGGGCTTCCGCCGGGGTCGACGCAAGCCGCAGTTCGCCGACCGAGCGCGTCGCGTCGATCGTCTTGAGGGCAATCAGCTCCAACCCGTCTGCCTGCGCCGATACGATGTGCAGCCGACCGGCTTCGTCGGCGATCATGAAGTGATCGGCCTCCTCGCAATCGAGCACGAACAGCGCCGTGCCAGTCAGCGCGCCACCGGTGCAACGCACGCCCGAACCATCGCGGCGGGAGACCTGCTCATTCACCCCGACGCCGAAACGCACCTCGCCAGCTGCAATGCGCGGCAACCATTGGGCCTGCTGCGCCTCGGATCCGGCCGCGATCAGCGCGAGCGGCGCCATCACGTTGCGAGCGGCGAACGGCACCGGCGCCACCGCTTCCCCCAGCGCCGTAGCAACGACCGTTGCATCGAGCAGTCCCATGCCAAGGCCGCCATGGGCCTCCGGCACCACCAGCCCGGGTAGCCCCAATTCGGCCAGCGCGGCCTGGCTTTGCGCGCTAACCGCGCTGCCGGCTTCGGCCACTTGCCTGACATGATCGAGCGGAGAGAGTTCGCGCAGCAGCCGCGTAACGCTTTCTGCCAGCATCTGCTGTTCCTGCGAAAGTCCGAAATCCATCACTGCCCTCCTTGCGCGGACGGGCCTTTGGGCAGGTCCAGGCGCGGCTCGCGCGGCATGTTGAGGCCGCGCTCCGAAATGATGTTCTTCTGGATCTGGGCGGTTCCGCCGCCGATGATCAGGCCAAGCTGGAACATGTAGTTCCATTGCCAGCTGCCGTTTGCGCGCTCGTGGGCGCTGCCGTTGTAGAGGATTCCCAATTCGCCCAGCGCGTCGATCGCCAAAGCGGAAATCTGGTGGGCCAGCTCGCAGGCCTGGAGCTTGACGATCAGCTTGGCCATGCCGCCCGGCTCGCCCTTGATCTGGTTCGATAGGATCCGCATCCCGTTGTACTTCATCGCCGCGACTTCGGCCTGGAGCGCCACCAGCCGGTCGCGAAGGGCCGGAAGGTCGATCACCCGTGCACCGCCGACCTGTTCCACCTTCATCAGTTCGATCAGCGCGAGCAGCCGGTTTTCGAGTGCGTCGGGATCGCCCAGCATCCCGCGTTCGTGCCCGAGCGTGGCGTTGGCGACGAACCAGCCTTGCCCGCGCTGGCCGACGATCTGATCGACCGGCACGCGCACATCGGTGAAGAAGGTTTCGTTGAATTCGGCATGGCCGGTCATGGTCCTGAGCGGGCGGACTTCGATCCCCGGCGTGGTCATCGGGAAGATCAGATAGCTGATCCCCTGGTGCTTGGCTGCGTCCCCTTCGGTCCGCACCAGGCAGAAGATCATGTCCGCTTCCTTGGCGGTGCTGGTCCAGATCTTCTGGCCGTTGACGACGAAGTCGCCGCCTTCAACCCGGGCGCTGGTCTTGAGACTGGCGAGGTCCGATCCCGATCCGGGTTCGGAATAGCCCTGGCACCACACCACATCGCCGGCCAAAGTCGGTTCGATCCAGCGCCTCTTCTGCTCTTCGGTGCCAAGTTCGAGCAAGGTCGGCACCAGCATCGAAATGCCCTGGTTGGCGAGTCCGCCGGGCACACCGGCGCGCGCAAACTCCTCGGCGATGATCCGGGACTTGAGAATGTCGGGCTCGGCCCCGAACCCGCCGTATTCGCGCGGAATGGTGCGCGCGGTGTAGCCATGCTCGATCAGCAGCTTCTGCCAGGCCACGCCTTCATTCGACGGGCGGGCCGCACGACCGGCATTCTTTGGTGCGAGATGGCGATTGACGGCGATGAAGTCGCGCACCTCTTCGCGGAACGTCTCATACTCGGGGCCATAACTCAGGTCCATTGCACAGCGTCCTTTCAGGCCGGCCGGAAGACGGGCAAGCGAAAGTCTTCCCCGATGGTTTCGAACGCGAGTGCCACCGGCAGGTCGAGCCGGACAGCGTCGATCGGGCAATCGATCAGCCGCGTGGCCATGCGGACCCCCTCGTCGAGCTCGACCACTGCGGCGACATAGGGAATGTCCGCCGCGAAGGCGGGGTGCAGCGCCTGATGCACCACGGTCCACGAAAACACCGTGCCCTTGCCCGAGCTTTGTTCCCACGCAAAGTCAGGCGAGCCGCAACGCGCGCACATGTAGCGCGGCAAGTGCCGCCACGAACCGCAACCCCCGCATTTCTGGAAGTAGAGGTGCCCATCCTGGCACCGCTTCCAGAATTCCTGCTCGACCGGGTCTTGCGGGCGAGGCCGCGGCTTGGCCGGCGCAGCGGCGGCCGCGGCGCGCGCCTTGGGAGAAAGATCTTCGTCCATCAGCCAAACCTCCGCAAGATGGCAACACTGCCGTCACCCAGATCGCCCCAGCCGGTGACCAGCCCGGTCTGCGCCCCTTCGACCTGCCGCTCGCCGCAGTCGTGCCGCAGCTGGCGCACCGCTTCGACCACGTGGTTGAGCCCCCAGACGTGGGCTTCGCTGAGCAGGCCGCCGTGCGTGTTGAGCGGAAAGTTCCCGCCAAGCTCGATCTGGCCATCCTTGACGAAATCGAGCGCGCCGCCCGGCTCGCAATAGCCCATCGCCTCAAGCTGGAGCAGCACCACGTAGGTAAAGCAATCGTAGACCTGGAGGAAATCCATGTTGCTACGCGACACCCCGGCCATCTCGAAAGCCTTGGGCGCGGCATAGGACAGGCCGATCTTGAACGGATCGGGCCGGGACGGAATATCATCGGCGGGATAAGGATGGCCTTCGGCAGCGCCCGCGATCGTCACCGGAACGTGCCGCAGGTCGCGCGCGCGATCGAGCCGTGAGACCACCACCGCACAGGCCCCGTCGGTTTCGAGACAGCAATCGTAAAGCCGGAACGGTTCCGAAATCCACCGCGCCGCATGATAGGTCTCACGGTCCAGCGGCTTCCCGTAGGTGAACGCCTTGGGATTGAGCTGGGCGTGCTTGCGGCAAGCCAGGGCGATGGCGGCGGTTGCTTCCGGCCCCACCCCATAAAGCTGCGAATGCCGCATCGCCAGCCAGGCGTACATCTGCACCGGCAGGAATACGCCGTAAGGAATGTAGTACCCCTGGATGGTGTTTGTCAGGGTGTTCATGTTCATCGACCGGGTCGGCGGCGCGCCCGGTTTGGGCCGCAGCGCCGAAAAGCCGTTCCAACCCAGCGTGACCAGCACGTGATCGCACAGCCCGGCGGATATCGCCATCGCGGCGTTCTGCAGCGCGGTGGTCGGGCTGGCGCCGCCCATGTGCACCGTCGCCGCATAGCGCAGCACGTCGATCCCGAGATTGGCGGCCAGCTCCTCGCTGGTGGTATAGATCGGCGGCGGCACCATGCCGTCGATGTCCGAAGGCTTGAGCCCGGCATCGGCAATCGCCTTGCGCGCAGCCTCCAGCATCATGTCGACGGCGGTGCGTTCAGTGCCCTTGACGAAATCAGTCTCGCCAACCCCGGTGATAGCTGTCTTGTCGGAAAAGGTCATGCCGGTTCCAGGTCTCTTTGTCGTTGCATGGCGAGTTCGCGGCGGACCTGGAATTCGACCTCGATCCGTTTGGACTCGGGTTCGGCCCTTCTGTATCGCGGCGCGGGAGCCAAACTGAGCGACGCGCGAACCTCTTCGAGCGGACGATCCAGCAGTTCTTCCCACTGTATTTCGGGAAAGTTCTTGGCCGCACGCCCGCGCCGCCAAGCCTCGATCATCGGGCCCAGTACCGGTAATCCGGGATGCTCACGTCTTGATTTGAGCAGTCCGAGCAGCAGCAGAAAGCCGATGCCGTGGTTGTGGAACTGGGCGTTGCCAAAGGTCAGCACGCAAATTTCGCCCAGCCCATCTCGCCCGTAACCGGTGACAACGTGATAGAGATCGTGCGAATCCCTCATCCGGTTGCGGAACAGGGCGACATCGGGATCGACAAAGGTCCGGACACCACCCTCCTCGCTCGCCTCAACCAGCCCTTCAGCGCTCAGGCCTTCGCCATAGACAAAGGCCAGATATTGCTGTCCCAGGCTCCCCTTCGGGCAGCGCGCCAACCGTTCGCGGTCGCGCAGGCGATCGAGCAGATTGCTCCGGCTGGCCAGGATGCGCCTCCCGCCTTCGGATCCCGCAAACCGCCTGAAATGGCGATAATAGCTGTTTCCAGCCAAGGCCTCGACAATCCTGAATACCTGTGCGGTATCTTCCTTGTCGCGGAGTAGAACCTTTACCGCCGAGAGCGCTTCTCCTGGGCGGATGCGGCGCTTCAGTTCCTGTCCCTTCATCTTCGCCTCGCTTGCCATTTCGATGCGGCTTCCTCACCCAAATCGCTTGGCTCCGGCCAAGGCCTTTTCGGCGTCGGCCACCAGATCGCGCATCACCGCGGCGGCGGGGCGAACCGACTTGATCAAACCGATGCCCTGTCCCGCAAACCCGGGAAGCACATCCATCCGCTTGTCGCGGATCGCCGCCGCCATGACCGGGCCAGCAATCATCGACTGGTAAGGCATGGGCAGCGGCTCCTTGCCCGCTTCGATCCATGCACTGGCCCATTTGTTGGCGATCATCCGGGCTGGCTTGCCGGTGATCGAGCGACTGACCACCGTGTCGCCGTCACCGCCCTCGGCAATGGCTTGCTTCTGGAAATCCTCGATTCCGGCTTCTTCGGTCGCGAGGAAGGCCGTTCCCACCCAGGCACCCTCGGCACCGAGCATGAAGACCGCTGCCACTCCGCGCCCGTCGCTGATGCCGCCGGCACCCAGCACCGGGACCCGGTCCCCCACGGCGTCGACCACCTGGGGAATCAGCGAAATCGTCCCGATCGGCGAATTGTGGCCGCCGCCATCGTGACCCTGGGCGACGATCATATCGATCCCGGACTCTACCACCTGCAAGGCGTGTTTGACCTTGCCCACCACCGCCATCACGATCGTGCCGTTGGCGTGCAGGCGATCCATCCACGGTCCGGGATTGCCCAGTCCGGCCGCATAGACGGGCACCTTTTCCTCGATCACCACCTCCATCTGCGCTTCGAAGAACTCCTTCGAGAACAGCGGCGGACCACCTTCGCTTTCCGCCCCGGCGGCGGCGCGCATCGCCGCAGCGGAATCGACTTCGCCCAGTCCTTCACGTGCCATGAAATCGCGGGCGAATTGTTGATACTCGCCGAACACCGCCATCGGATCCGTAGGAGCCGCCCCGGTTTCAGGTGCCTTGCCCCGGCGGACAGAAGCGGGCAGTAAGGTATCGACCCCGAACGGCTTGTCGGTTAGCGCGCGGGTCTCGCGAATCCAGCTGCGCAAGCGTTCGGGCGAGCATGCCGCCGCGCCCAGCACACCTAGCCCACCGGCGTTGGAAACCGCAGCGGCCAGCCGGGGCACGCTCGCGCCGCCCATACCGGCCAGCAGGATCGGATGCTCGATCTTGAGCATCCCGCAAATTCGGCTGTTCAGTGCCATCGTCCTCTCCAGAAGTGCCGGCCTAGCCTGGGTCTCCCCATCTGACCTTTTGCGTAACGAGCTCGGGGCTGCGAGCCGCGAGATATTCGGACGATCCCTTGACCAGCCGCTCCATGTGTCGGCGTGCACCATCGGCATCGCGCAGGCGCACCGCGTTCAGTACCCGCGCGAGGCAGCGCAATTGGCCGGCCCGTTCCTGCGCGGAATAACCCAATTCCATGGCAAGATCGCGGGTCAGCAAATGCAGTGCCGATGTAAGCAATCCGAAGGTCGGGTTGCCGCTGGCCCAGCCCAGCAAATCGTGAAAGCGCCGGTTGGTTTCCTCGAACCCAGCGGTTTCGCGGTCGCGTTCGAGTTGGGCGTAGCAATCGCTCAATGCGGCGAGATCTGCGTTGGTCGCCCGCGCCGCAGCCTTGGCCGCCATATCGGGCGCGATCGCTTCGCGCAGTTCGAGCAGGGCCCGCAGATCGGTATCCATGAATTGCAGGATGAGCGACAGAGAGCTGGCAAAATCGCGCGTCTGCGGCCGCGACACAACCGGTCCGCCGCCGCGGCCCAGTTGCAACTGGATCACCCCCTGCAGCTCAAGAAACCTGAGCGCCTCGCGCAAGGTTGCGCGCGCGACTTCGTAACGCGCCAGCATATCCTCCTCTTGCGGGAGGCGGTCTCCGGCCTCACGGGCGTTGAGCTGGATATCGGACACGATGGCCTGCGCGACCTGCAAGGCGCGCTTTGCCTTGCCTGCGGGCACCGCGTTGTCGTCCGGAGATCGATGTGGAACAGAAGCCATAAAAACGTATAAGCATTAATCGATCACCGTGTCTAGCATCTCCTGCGGAAAAACGTTGGCGCCCTGAAACCTGTCGAAAACTCGGCATTTCGGTAATCGTAAGCGATCCCGACCTGGCACCTCCCCGAGTTGGCGGATTAAAGCTGATAATCTTTATTGACAGAATGGCCCTTTCGGCCCTAGGTGACGCCATTGAGAAAGGTCTGTTCCATGGCAACTTCGGCAACTCAGGAAAAAGTCCTCTACGCTTCCGTCGATTCGATCCCGCTGCACGAGATCAATGTCGCCAATCCCTACCTCTTCCAGAATGACACCGTGGGGGAATATTTCACCCGGCTTCGGCGCGAGGATCCGGTCCACTACTGTGCAGAAAGCCGGTTCGGGCCCTATTGGTCGGTGACCAAGTTCAACGACATCATAGCGGTCGACACCAACCACAAGGTCTTCTCGTCGGAAGCCAAGCTCGGTGGGATTTCGGTCCAGGACATGCACAGCGTCGAGGGCGCGCTCGAGCTCGAAATGTTCATCGCGATGGATCAGCCCAAGCACGACCAGCAGCGCAAGGCGGTAAGCCCGGTGGTTGCACCATCGAACCTGCTTCTGCTTGAGCCGATCATCCGCGAACGGGCGGGCGCGATCCTCGATTCGCTGCCGGTCGGCGAGGAGATCGACTGGGTAAAGCTGGTGTCGGTCGAACTTACCACCATGACGCTTGCGACGATCTTCGATTTCCCCTGGGACGAGCGCGCCAAGCTGACCCGCTGGTCGGACGTCACCACCGCGTCACCGGAAACCGGCATCGTCGAATCGTTCGAACAGCGCCGCGAGGAACTCATCCAGTGTGCGATGTATTTCAAGGGCCTGTGGGACGAACGGATCGACAAGCCCGGCGGCAATGACCTGATCTCGATGATGGCGCATTCGCCCGCAACCCGCGACATGCCGTTCCTCGAATTTCTCGGCAACCTGCTGCTGCTGATTGTCGGCGGCAACGACACCACCCGCAATTCGATCAGTGGCGGGGTCCTGGCGCTCAACCAGAACCCGGGCGAATATCAGAAATTGCGGGACAATCCGGCGCTCGTTTCCAGCATGATTCCCGAGATCATCCGCTGGCAGACCCCGCTGACGCACATGCGCCGTACCGCGCTGGAAGACGCCGAAATTGGCGGAAAGCAGATCAGGAAAGGCGACAAGGTGGTGATGTGGTATCTCTCGGGCAACCGCGACGAAACCGTGATCGACCGGGCCGACCAATTCATCATCGATCGCGAAAATCCGCGCCACCACCTCTCCTTCGGGTTCGGCATCCACCGCTGCATGGGCAACCGTCTGGCCGAATTGCAACTGCGGATCATCTGGGAAGAGATCCTCAAGCGCTTTCGCTTCGTCGAAGTTGTTGGCGAGCCGGAGCGGCTGCTGTCCAATCTGGTGCGCGGGATTACCCGGCTGCCGGTGAAACTTCACGCGCACTGAAGGCTTGGCTCGTTACAAATACGGAACTTCCATATGATCAACGTAACTTTTGTTTCCGCCGACGGCACACGTCGGTCGGTTGAAATAGACGAGGGCCTCAGCGCCCGTGAAGCCGCCCTGTTCAACAGTGTACCGGGGATCGATGGCGATTGCGGCGGGGTCTGTGCCTGCGCCACGTGCCATGTCCATGTCGATCAGGCCTGGATGGATCGGGTCGGGCCGCCGGAAGAAGGCGGCATGGAGAGCGATCTGATCCAGTTTGCCGAGGGAACGACAGAAACCAGCCGCCTCGCGTGCCAGATTCCGATGGTCCCCGAACTCGATGGGCTGGTGCTGCATCTGCCCGAGCTTCAGCACTGAGCAAGACGCCATGCACATGACGTTTGACGGAAGCGGCGGCATCTCCATCGCGGCAAGCCTTGTCGGCGATGGTCATGGTCGGCCGTCCGTATTACTGGCGCATGGCGGAGGGCAAACCCGGCGCACCTGGCGCAAGACGATGCAGCAATTGGCGGAGCACGGCTATCGCTCGGTGGCGATCGACATGCGCGGTCATGGCGAGAGTGGCTGGGCCACCCCCGGTAGATACCGCTTTGCCGATTTCGGCAAGGATATCCTCGCGGTCTGCGACAAGCTGAACCAGCGGCCGCATGTCATCGGCGCATCGCTTGGCGGATTGGCGGCGCTGGTGGCGGAAGGGGCGGTGCGACCGGGTAGCTTTGCGTCGCTGACGCTGGTCGATGTCACTCCGGATATGGACCCGGAGGGTGTTTCACGAATTGTCGGCTTCATGAACGCCCATGTGGAGCGCGGCTTCGCGTCATACGACGAAGCCGCAGAGGCGATCGCGGACTATATGCCGAACCGCGAGAAGCGCGGCGCCAGCGAGGGCCTGAAGAGCTATCTCCGTCTCGACCCGGACCAGCGTTATCGTTGGCATTGGGATCCCGGCTTTCTGAGCGGGATGACCGGGCGGCGCGAACAGGACTATGCCCAAGCCCAGGCGGCGGCAAGCGTCCTCTCGCTACCGGTCCACCTGGTGCGGGGCGGATCGAGCGACCTGATTTCCATGGAGGCTGCGAAGCGGTTCTGCGCGATGGTGCCTGGCGCGCGCTTCACCGACGTCTCGGGCGCTGGACATATGGTTGTCGGCGACGACAACGACGTGTTCAGCAGGGCCATCATCGAATTCCTCGAAAGCCAGTCCGAACCGGAGACGATTGCATGACGCTGGAAGAGCTCAACCGCGCCCTGCTGGTCGCGCCGTTTCACCGCTGGCTGAACTTGCGGATGGTCGAAGCTGACGCAGAGCACATCCTGATCGAAATGCCATGGCGGGACGAGATGATCTCCAACCCCACGCTCCCGTCGATGCACGGTGGAATTCTCGCCTCGTTGATCGATCTGACGGGATTCTATGCAGTCCTGGCCTCAGGAAACATGTGCAAATCCACAGCCGACCTGAGGGTCGATTACCATCGGGCAGCGAGCCGCCAGACGCTTCATGCCGAAGGGCGGCTGATCAAGGCCGGGAAATCGCTAAGCGTTGCCGACGTGCGCATTCACGACGAGGCCGGGACGCTGGTCGCCAGCGGTCGCGGGGCCTACAATATGTAACGGGCATTGTTGCCAGCCCAAACCGACTTCAGTCCGGGTCTAGACCACTGATATTGGCTACCATCCTGGAGAGCGTGGAGCGCATTTGGTCGATGTCCTCAAGGGGGACGTTGCGGAGCAATTCCAGATATAGTCGATCGGCGGCCTTACGCACCGAGGGGAGGATTTCGATTGCTTTCGGCAAGGGGTGCAAGGTCCAAACCCGCCGGTCTCCCCCGGCCGCGCGACGTTCAGCAAGGCCTGCCGCTTCTCCCTCGAGCGGACGGACGGTGACGACACGGAACATCCCCGCGTGCATGTGGAGCAGCAGATGGCAGTGAAACGCCCAGTCACCGGGCGCATCCGCCGTCAGGTCGAAGCTGACCTTGCCGCCTGGCAGGACATTGACAGTGTGTTTGCGCGGATAACTGCCGGTATGGCCGTTCACCACCTCGAAGAAATGGCCGTGCAAATGGATGGGGTGAGTCATCATCGTATCGTTGATGAGCACCACACGCGCGCGTTCGTTGCGTTCGAAACGGATCGGCTCGACGCCTTCGCTGAACTTTTCGCCGTCGAACGACCACATGAAGCGCTCCATGTTGCCGGTAAGGTGAACCTCGATCGTGCGCTGCGGCGGGCGCGTGTCTGGATTGGGCGTGAGCGACATCAGGTCTCGGTAGGTCAGCACCTTGTGGCCGACGTCTTCCAGCCCGACGCCCGGGTCACCGGTGCGGTCGACCGGAGACATGGCGATGGCGTCCACGCCGACGCCGACCTTGACGCTGTCGGGCACCTTCGATTTGTCGCGCATGTTCATGCCGCCCATCGAATGGGAACTGCCGTGATCTGCTGCTGCCGCGCTGGCCCCGGCGGCCATGGCGCCATGGTCCATTCCCGCCATTGAACCATGGTCCATGCCGCCCATGCCCATATCCTTCATGGTGAGCGTGGGGCGCGGGCGAAGCGGTGGAACGGGTGCTTCCATGCCCAAGCGCGGCGCGAACGTGGCGCGCGCCATGCCGGAACGGTCGATCGATTCCGCAACGAGCGTGAACGCTTTGTCCTCGGCTGGCTGGATAATGACGTCATAGGTCTCGGCATTGCCGATCTGGAACTCGTCCACCGTCACGGGCCGGACATTCAGTCCGTCGGCGCTGACCACTGTCATCGGCAGGCCGGGAATGCGGATGTTGAAGATCGTCATGGTCGCCGCGTTAATGAAGCGCAGCCGCACCCGCTCGCCGGGCCGGAACAGACCGGTCCAGTTCTCCCGCGGTCCGTGGCCGTTGACGAGATAGGTGTAGGTGGCAGCCGTCACATCGGCGATGTCGGTCGGGTCCATTCGCATCCGGCCCCACATGGCCCTGTCGGAGGCCGACATTTTCTCCTCCGGCCCGCCCTCGATCATGCCCAGCAGGGTCTGCTTCTGGCGATTGAAGTAGCCGCCCTCCGCCTTGAGCTTGGTGACGAGGTGGTGCGGATGGAGGAATGTCCAGTCACTGAGCACGATGACATGCTCTCGGTCATAGGCAACCGGATCGGGCTCAGCCGGATCGATAACGATCGGCCCATAATGCCCCTGCTGCTCCTGCAGCCCTGAGTGGCTGTGGTACCAGTAGGTGCCACTCTGGACGATCGGAAATTCATAGGTGAACGTGGTGCGCGGCTTGATGCCGGGGAAGCTCACACCAGGAACTCCGTCCATCTGAAACGGGACGATCAGCCCGTGCCAGTGGATCGAGCTGTCCTCATCCAGCGTGTTTTCAACGTGGAGGCGGACATTTTGCCCTTCGCGCAGCCGGATAAGCGGTGCGGGCAGGACGCCGTTCATGGTGACGGCATGACCGGTGCGCCCGCCAACCGTGAAGGTGCTGTTGGCGATCCTGAGGTGAATATCGTCGCCGGCGAGCGTGGGGGAGCTGGGTGCGAGGCCCGCCGAACCGGTTTGCGCCCAGGCGGGAAAAAGCCCGCTCATGCCGAAGCCGACAAGGCCCGCAGCGCCGGCGCGCAGGAACGAGCGGCGTTCTATAAGTGCTGTCATATCCATATGTCCCGGGGTTTTCCTGTCTGGAAGAAACCCAAAAAAATAAACTGGAATCCGGGCGGACAGCGAGATGCCATCCGCCCGGTTGGTTCCTAATGGTTGTGCTGCGAATGCTCTGCCGGAGCCGCATCGTGCTGCTTGTTCTCGCAGCACTCCATCTTTTTCCCGTTGGCCTGCGTATCGCCGCCCGTCTTGTCCTTGCAGCAACAGCATCCCTTGCCCCTCTGCTCGGTCTGAGGAGCATTGTGGCCGGCATGGTCAGGCGTTGTGGGCTGCGCTGCCACAGGTGCTGCAGCCGCCATTGCGACTGCGCTCAAAAGTGTGATCATCGTTCATTCTCCAGAAGATTTGAAAAGCTTTCAAATTTCCGGAAACAGACGTGGAGGCGGGCTAGTGGCCTCTGGCGCTATCCCGTTCAAACGAGGGGATGGCTGAGGCGACAGGGCAGATCGAACCGGATTTGTCGCCACTGCCAGCTGAGGCGCCACTGGCTCAACCACCGCGCAGGCCATCGCGCAGTCTTGCGTGCCGCTGTGATGCTTGTCGGGTGCCGTCTCGTGATGGCCGGTGCAATCATCCATGGCCATCGGTGTGGCAGTGGCCGCATGGGCAGCCGTCGTCCGGTCCGCCATCGAGACGGGCATGACGGACAAGGCCAGGATAACGAGCAGAGCAAGGATCAATCGCACCGCCCGCCCGCTCTCCTCGTGGAGGGCAGATTTGTTTAGCCGGACGTTGATTGGTCTCAGGTTCACTCTGGTTCGTATCCTTCGAGTCGTCGCTACTATCGCACTTGACACTATGTCAGGGTCAAGTGCTTATTGACTCTGACATAGTGTCAAGGTGCACCATGGATCTCCAATGGAAGGAGACCGTGATGGCCGAGTCGAAACATAGCACGCGTGCGGGAAGCCATGGTTGTTGCGGCGATCACGGCGACCATTTCGTCGGACAGGTTATCGACCCGGTTTGCGGCATGTCTGTAGATCCACAAAAGACCGCGCATCACGCATCGCACGCGGGCAGCGACTACCATTTCTGCAGCGCCGGGTGCCGCGAGAAATTCGTCGCCGACCCGCAGCGTTATCTGAACAAGGCTGCCGCCCCGATCGCACAAGATCAGCCGGGCACGATCTGGACTTGCCCGATGCATCCGGAAGTCCGGCAGGATCACCCGGGGGCGTGCCCGATCTGTGGCATGGCGCTCGAACCGGCGATGGTTACGGCCGATGAAGGGCCAAGCGCCGAACTGATCGACATGACCCGGCGCTTCTGGATCGGTCTTGCGCTCTCCCTGCCTGTGCTCGTTCTGGAAATGGGCGGGCATCTGTTCCCGGCGTTGCATCATCTGATACCGATGAAGGCGTCGATATGGATCCAGTTTGCGCTGGCCACACCAGTTGTCTTGTGGGCGGGATGGCCCTTTTTCCAGCGTGGCTGGGCCTCGCTCAAAACGCGCAATCTCAACATGTTCACGCTGATCGCCATGGGAACCGGCGTGGCCTGGCTCTACAGTGTGGTCGCGGCAGTGGCGCCGGGTATCTTTCCTGATGCCTTCCGCGCCGCCGACGGGACGGTGGCGGTCTATTTCGAGGCAGCAGCGGTCATCACCGTGCTGGTACTGTTGGGCCAGGTGCTGGAATTGCGCGCCCGCGAGCGCACTTCGGGTGCGATCAAGGCGTTGCTCAATCTGGCACCGAAAACTGCGCGGCGCATCGCTGTTGACGGCAGCGAGGCGGAAGTTCCGCTGGAAGATGTCGCGGTGGGTGATCGGCTGCGGGTGCGGCCAGGCGAAAAGGTTCCGGTTGACGGCGTAGTCGAAGACGGCCGTTCGGCGCTCGACGAATCCATGGTCACGGGCGAATCCATGCCGGTTACGAAGTCGGTTGACGACACGGTGATCGGCGGCACCATGAACCAGAGCGGTGCCCTGATAATCCGCGCAGACAAGGTCGGACGGGACACCATGCTGTCCCGCATCGTGCAGATGGTTGCTGAAGCGCAACGTTCACGCGCGCCGATCCAGCGCATGGCGGATCAGGTTTCCGGCTGGTTCGTGCCGCTGGTTATCGGCATTGCCATTCTTGCCTTCGCACTCTGGGGCATCTGGGGGCCAGAGCCGCGCTTTGCCCACGGGCTGATTGCGGCGGTATCCGTGCTGATCATCGCCTGCCCCTGCGCGCTGGGCCTTGCCACGCCGATGTCGATCATGGTGGGCGTTGGGCGCGGCGCGGGACTTGGCGTGCTGATCAAGAATGCCGAGGCGCTGGAGCATATGGAAAAGGTCGACACGCTGGTGGTCGACAAGACCGGCACGCTGACCGAAGGCAAGCCCGCCGTCACCCGGATCATCGCAGCGGCAGGGCTTGAGGAAGCGGAATTGCTGCGGCTGGCGGCCGGCGTGGAGCGGGCGTCGGAACACCCGCTGGCGTTGGCGATCGTCGATGCGGCGATCAGCCGGTCCATCGAAATCCCTCCCGTCAGCGGTTTCGATTCCCCGACCGGCAAGGGCGCCGTTGGTGTGGTTGAGAACAAGCGCATCACGTTAGGCAACGCGCGCTTCCTGACGGAATCGGGGATCGATACCGCGCCTCTTGCTGCCGAAGCCGATGCACTTCGCGAGGATGGTGCAACGGCCATCTTTATGGGGCTGGACCAGCAGGTGGCAGGCGTATTCGCCATTGCCGATCCGATCAAGCCAACAACGCCGGAAGCACTGGCTGCCTTGCGCGCAGATGGCATTCGCGTGGTGATGTTGACCGGTGACAACCGCACGACAGCCACCGCCGTCGCGCGCCGGCTCGGGATCGATGCCGTTGAAGCCGACGTCCTGCCCGATCAGAAAGCCGATGTCGTCGCGCGGCTGAAGCAGGAAGGCCGCGTCGTCGCCATGGCCGGCGATGGAGTGAACGATGCGCCCGCGCTTGCGGCGGCGGACGTCGGCATAGCAATGGGGCACGGCACCGATGTCGCCATGGAAAGCGCGGGGATGACGCTGCTGAAGGGCGATCTTGTCGGCATCGTTCGCGCCCGCCAGCTCAGCGAGGCGACGATGTCCAACATCCGCCAGAATCTGTTTTTCGCTTTCATTTATAATGCGGCCGGCGTTCCGGTCGCGGCAGGGCTGCTCTATCCGTTCTTCGGCATCCTGCTTTCGCCTATGATCGCTGCGGCGGCGATGGCCTTGTCCTCGGTCAGCGTTGTCGCCAACGCACTGCGTCTCAATCGGGTGAAGCTGTGAACATTGGTGCAGCCTCGCAGGCAAGCGGCGTCTCGCAGCGGATGATCCGGCACTATGAAAAGATCGGCCTGATCCCCGCGCCACCGCGCCGCGGGAGTGGGTATCGCGATTATTCCGATGCCGATGTTCATCGCCTGCGCTTCATTGCCAATGCCCGCGATCTCGGGTTCGGCACGGAGGAGATCACGACTTTGCTTGCCCTATGGTCTGATCGTGAGCGGGCCAGCAGCGAGGTCAAGGCCTTGGCACTCGCCCAGGCGGACGAATTGGGGCGCAAGGCAAAGGCGCTCGAAAGCATGCGGCGCACCCTCCTGGATCTCGCCCGCCAGTGCCACGGTGACAACCGTCCAGATTGTCCGATCATCGATGGTTTGGCAACGTGAAGGACGTTCAAGCAGTCAAGGGAGGCGGGTTCATTTGCTTCTTTCTCCCTTTGAAAAATATCCGATTCGAACAGAGTTGGCGTTTCCCTGGCGGCATCCTCTGTTGCTGTTCCGAGAGGCTGACCCAGGCCGACGTCCTGACCGTCGTACTGGCACTGACTGGTATCGGCAGCGTGGTGCTCCGGAAGACGGCCAGGGCGCGGATGGGTTGGAATTCCGCTGCAGGAATGGGTTAGAGGTTTCTGTATTCAGCCTTCTCCCATTCCGTAGAGATTCGGCCATCCGGCAGCAGCCATAAAACTCGGCCATTTGCTGCTGACCCCGTCTCGGCGCTGTTGCGGCTGAAACCAATGAAAATATGTAGTGCGAGGTAAACAGGTGACCGTCATTCTGTTCCGCCAGAATGCCCTTTCCAGCATGGAAGGTGGTAGGCCTGCCGATCGAAGCAGTGCAACAGAGCGTTAAGCACTGATCGGTTGCGGCGCTCATGTCATCCGCGACCTGGTCCCCACAGGATCAATCCCGCCCCGGCAAGGCAGATCAGCCCGCCCAGAATATCCCAGCGGTCGGGTGCAATACCCTCGACAACCTTGAGCCAGACCAGCGACGCGACGATGTAGACGCCGCCATAGGCGGCAAATGCTCGCCCGGCGGCTTCCGCTTCTACCCTGGTCAGGGCGTAGGCAAAGACGATCAGCGACAGGACGCCGCCGGCCAGCCAGATTGGCGATCGCTCGAGCCGAAGGACTGCCCAGAAGGCAAAGCAACCCGCGATCTCGGCGATTGCCGCGAGAACGTACCAAGCAATTGTTGAGAGAGGCGCTGTCACAGCCGGATATCCCAGCGGGCGAGTAGTGCCGCCATGCCGATATACAGGACGATGGTGAGGACACAGCCGGCCGCGAGTGCGGGCCAGAACGCGAAGCCTCGCTTGAGCAGAACCGGGATCAGCAGGAACATCGGCAGGCTCGGAAGAACGTACCAGAATGTGGCTTGCGAATAGCTGGCCATGCGCGCGGTGTCGCCGGTGTCTCGCCAGAGCCAGATCATGCTGAGCAACGCGACGAGGGGGAGCGATGCCAGCAAGGCGCCAAGTCCGGCGCTCCGGCGCGCCACTTCGGAAACCACGACAATGATGATCGCCGAGATTGCGGTTTTGACGACCAGATAAATCATTCGTGGTCTCCGTTGCACATGGTGTGATCCCCCAGCGCCTCGATCACGCGGCAATCGGCGGCCAGTCCGCCCCGGCAGCGACCGATAATGCGCGATAGTTCGTCGCGCAGGGTAACGAGCTGGCCGATCTTTTCTTCGACCTGCGCCAGATGGCGGGTGGCGATCCGGTCGGCTTCGGAACACTCGCGCTCGGGATGGTCGGCGAGATCGAGCAGCGAGCGCACTTCCTCGATGGTGAAGCCAAGCTCACGTGAATGACGGACGAAGGCGAGCCGCGTGCGATGTGCTTCGCCATAGGAGCGGTAATTTCCCGCGGTCCGCGCCGGTTCGGGCAGCAGACCGATCCGCTCGTAATAGCGGATCGTCTCGATGTTGGTGCCGGTCGCCCTGGACAGTTCGCCGATTTTCATCGCTTGACCCTGTAGTTGCTACAGGGTGCATATAGAGGGCCGACTCGAACGAACCAAGGAGTTTCAGCCATGGCGGACAGTTGCTGCGACAGTTCCTGCAGTGACGACACCGCGCGCAATGATCCTTCGTGGCGAAGGGCGTTGTGGATCGCGCTCGTCGTCAACGGCGTGATGTTTTTCGTCGAGATCATCGCGGGTGCCGCATCGGGATCTCGCTCGCTACAGGCTGACGCGCTCGATTTTTTGGGCGATTCCGCAAACTACGCGATCAGCCTTGGCGTCGCCGGCATGGCGCTTGTCTGGCGGGCGCGGACCGCGCTGGTCAAAGGGCTGACCATTCTGACTTTTGCGCTCGGGGTGATGGTTTCGGCGATCTGGGGCCTTGTTGTCGGCACCCAGCCCGATCCCTGGGCGATGACAGGCATCGGCGCACTCGCGCTGGTAACGAACGTCTCGGTGGCTCTCCTGCTCTATAGATTCCGATCGGGTGACGCCAACATGCGATCGGTCTGGGTCTGCTCGCGCAACGATGCGATCAACAACCTGCTGGTGATTGGCGCAGGCTTCGTGGTGCTGAGGACCGATAGCGGCCTCGCCGACCTCGTGGTCGCGCTCATCATGGCGCTTCTCGGGCTTCAAGGTGGATGGCAGGTGGTTCGGCAGGCCCGATATGAACTCGCGGCTAGCGGGGCTCAGGCATGAAGCAGCTCGAAGCAGCATATTGGGCGGAGATAGATGCCTTCCGGCAAGCGAAGGCCGGCCAGGATGCGGCCGATGCCTGGCACTATCTGGAACGCGCGCACATCCTTTCTCAGCAGGTCCTGCGGCTTCATCTCCATGCCCATGCGCTCATGCTAACCTTTGCCATATCCCGGCGCGAATGGCGGGAGGCGCGCGGACAGGTGCTGCGTCTGATGCTTGCGCCCGTCGGCGCTCTGCTCGGGCGGATCCCACTGGGAAACACCGGGCGAGCAGCGGTCAGTGCCTTCGTGACCATGCCCATACCGGAGGAGCTTCGTCATGTTCTGGGCCAGGAACAGTGCAAGTGATGCGCTTGCTGCTGCTGTATTGCTCTGCTAGGTGGGCACGATGAGGGGCGTTGTTCTCCAGTTCCTGATTCTTTTCTCGGTGCTTTGCGCCGGTTTTCATGCGCCTACCGCGGCGCATGTGGACCATGACGGCCATGGTCAGGCCAGTGTTCTTGTGGCTGATGCGCTCCATGCTGATGCCCACGAACATTTCTCCGACAATTCATCCTCTGATCCGTCGCAGGAGATCTTCCATCATCACCATTGCCCCGCAGCGATGGTGGCCGAATGCGGACAGAATATAAACAGACCCCATGCGAGCCGCGACATGCTCTGTCCCGGCGAGGTCACAGCTCTCCTGTCGCGAGCCTCCGCGCCACCGATTGAGCCCCCGCTAGCCTGAAACCTGCCATTTCTGCGGGCGTCTTTCTTCGCCCGCAATTTGCAAGCGTTTCAGGAGTTATCCCATGACTTTGACATTGCGCGCCGGCCTGTTGGCCGGATTGGCGCTGGCCTTGCCGATAACGGCAAGCGCGGAACCCGTAACTCTGGACGAGGCCGTCCGCCGCGCAATTGCGGCGTCGCCCGCGATCCAGGCCCAGGAGGCTGGCATCCGGTCGGCAAGGGCGGGGCGCAGCCAAGCCGATATTCGCCCCAATCCGGTCCTGTTGGTCGAGGCCGAAAACATTGCGGGCACCGGCGCCTATGATGTCTATCGGCAGGCCGAGACGACCGTTACCTATGCCCAGACTATCGAACGCGGCGGCAAGCGCGATGCGCGTATTGCCTATGCCGAGCGCGACGTCGGTGTCGCCGAGGCATCGGCGCGCCTTGTCCGGCTCGACCTTGCCGAGGCGGTGCAACGCACATTTATCGACCTGCAGATCGCCGAGGAAGTTGTCTGGCTTGCCGAACGACGCCTCGAAACCGAGCGCGCCATGCAGACCGAAGCCCTGCGCCGGGTCCGCGGGTACAAGGATCCGCTATTCGTCGAAACCCGCGCCGAGGCCCGCGTGGCTCGGGCACGGCTTGCGCTCGACGAGGCCCGGTCCCGCCGCAATGCTGCCCGCGCGAGGCTGGCCTCGTTCTGGGGCGGCAAGCCGGAAGACGTGGAGGTGCCGCGCGGGATCGAGAAGCCAGATGATCACCTGAATCAACTGGCCGCGGCTGACAGCGCGCTCGCATCTGCCACGGTGGAACGGGCGCAGGCGGCGGTCGTGGTCGAACAGACCCGCGGCGTGCAGGACTACACGGTGAGCGGCGGCGTGCGGCATCTGCGCGAGACGGGAGATGTCGCACTAGTGGCCGGGATATCGATTCCCCTCGGCCGCTTCGACCGCAATCGGGGCAACATCGAGCGCGCACAGGCCGAACGTCAGCGGATCGAACTGCTGGCCGAAGCGGCCCGCCTTGACCGTCTGCGCCAATTGGCCTCGCTCAGGGCCGAGGCGGATGCCGCCCGGATGCGCGCCGACGGGATCATGCAGGATGTCTATCCCAAGGCCGTCCGCACGCTTCAGCAGGTCCGCGAAGGTTACAATCGCGGCGGTTTCCGTTTCAGCGATGTGCAGGACGGTGCCGACGCCATCATCGAGGTTCAGTCGCAGTGGGTCGAAGCAATGACCCGCTACCGCGACATCCTGTCCCAGATCGACCGGCTGACCGGACGCTTCGACGTCGTCGCCGGGGAGGAAGTACAATGAGGAATATCCGTTTTACCGCTGCTATCGCGGCGCTAGCACTCGCCATCCCGCTTGCCGCCTGTGGTTCCGATCCGGCGCCCGCGGAACATGGCGAGGAAGGCGCCGAAGCCGAGAAAGGCCCCAATGGCGGGCGCCTCCTGAAGGATGGCGATTTTGCCGTTGAGGTCACAGTGTTCGAAACCGGGCAGGAGCCGCAGTTCAGGGTCTATGCCACCCGAGGCGGTGAACCGGTCGATCCGGGGGCGGTGCAACTGACCATGATATTGAGGCGACTGGGGGGCGAGGTGAACACCTTCGCCTTCAAGCCCGAGGGTAAGTTCCTTGCCGGACAAGGCGTGGTCGAGGAGCCCCACAGCTTCGACGTCGAGGTGGTCGCGGTTGAAAACGGCCAGCGCCATGTCTGGAAATACGCCAGTCCAGAAGGCCGCACCCGTATCACGGCAGAGGCGGCCAAGGCGGGCGGCATCGAGATCATGACCGCAGGTCCGGCAACGATCGGCGAGACGCGCGAACTGTTCGGCACCGTCGCACTCGACCCATCGGCGCGTTCGGAAATCCGTGGTCAGTTTCCGGGCCGCGTTGTCAGCGTGACCAAGGCCGTGGGCGACTATGTCCAGCGGGGGCAATTGCTGGCGCGCATCGAGTCGAGCGAGAGCCTGCAAGTCTATCCGGTCTATGCGACCGTCAGCGGCGTGGTCGCCGAGCGTAACGGCAACCCCGGCGATGTGACCGGTGATCGCGCGCTCTATGTCATCACCGACCCCGCCCAGACCTCGGTCGTCTTCAACATCTTCCCCAAGGATCTGGCGGTGATCCAGCCCGGCATGCGGGTGGAAATCGAAGCCATGGACGGCACGCCCGTCGCGGCCAGCCAGCTCGGGGGCTACCTGCCCGAAGGCAATGCCGAGGCCGGAACGGCGCTGGTCCGAACCTCTGTCCCCAATCGGGCGGGGCGACTCCGGGCAGGCATGGCCCTGCGCGGCAAGGTGGTGGTGAATGCCGTCACCGTGCCACTGGCCGTGCGGACCGAAGCCATCCAGCCGTTCCGCGACTTCAAGGTTGTCTTTGCCAATTTCGGTCAGGACTACGAAGTTCGCATGCTCGAGCTGGGGCGCTCATCGCCCGAGTGGACCGAAGTGCTGAGCGGCATCAAGCCGGGCACGCCTTATGCCGCCAAGGGCTCCTTCCTCATCCGCGCCGACATCGAGAAGTCGGGCGCGAGCCATGATCATTGAGCGGGAGAGATAACGCCATGCTTGCCCGCATCATCGGCTTTTCCATTCGTCAGCGCTGGTTCGTCCTGGCGGTTGTCGCCCTTTTATCTGCCATCGGCGTGTGGAGCGCGACCAAGCTGCCCATCGACGCCGTACCCGACATCACTAACGTCCAGGTCCAGATCAACACGGAGGCCGAAGGCTACTCCCCGCTCGAATCCGAGCAGCGCATCACATATCCCATCGAGACGGCCATCGCCGGCGTTCCGGGCCTTTCCTACACGCGCTCGATCTCGCGCTATGGGCTGAGCCAGGTCACGGTGGTGTTCGAGGACGGCACCGACACCTATTTTGCCCGCCAGCAGGTCAACGAGCGCCTGCAAGCGGTCAGGTCGCAACTGCCGGCCGGAATCGAGCCGGAAATGGGACCGATCGCCACCGGGCTCGGTGAAATCTTCATGTTCGCGATCGAGCCCAAACCCGGCGCCACCAAACCCGATGGCAGTCCCTGGACGGCAACCGATCTCAGAACCCTGTCCGATTGGGTGGTGCGGCCGCAGATGCGGACAATTCCCGGCGTGGCCGAGGTGAACACCATCGGCGGCTACGAACGGCAATACCATGTCACGCCCAACCCGGCGCAGCTGGCCGCGCTCAATCTGTCTCTGAACGATCTTGTCGAGGCGCTGGAACGCAACAACGCCAATCGCGGCGCGGGCTATGTTGAGCGCGGCGGCGAGCAGATCCTGATCCGCGTTCCCGGGCAGGCGGCCAACGAAGCGGACCTCTCGCAGATCCTCGTTGCGACGCGCGGCGGCGTGCCGATCCGCGTCGGCGACGTGGCCGAAATCGTGATCGGTTCCGAACTGCGCACCGGTGCCGCAACCGAAAATGCGAAGGAGATCGTACTCGGAACGATCTTCATGCGAACTGGCGAAAACCCGCGGATCGTTGCCCAGGCTGCTGCGGAGAAGCTCAAGCAGGCGACAGCATCGCTACCTGCGGGCGTGGTGGCGCACCCGCTCTATGACCGCACCGAACTGGTCGACCGCACGATCGCCACTGTCGAGAAGAACCTCGCCGAGGGTGCATTGCTCGTGATTGTGGTCCTGTTCCTGCTGCTCGGCAATTTCCGGGCGGCGCTGATCACGGCTGCGGTGATCCCGATCGCCATGCTCATGACGCTGACCGGCATGCTGGCGACCCGAACCTCCGCGAACCTGATGAGCCTGGGAGCGCTGGATTTCGGCCTGATCGTCGACGGAGCGGTCATCATCGTCGAGAACTGCCTGCGACGATTGGGCGAAGCCCAGCATCGAATGGGCCGCTTGCTCGATCGCGACGAGCGGTTTGGTCTCGTGGCCAAGGCGAGCGCCGAAGTCATCCGCCCCTCGATCTTCGGCATCGTCATCATTACCGCGGTGTATCTGCCGATATTCGCGCTTGAAGGCATCGAGGGCAAAACCTTCCATCCCATGGCGATCACCGTCGTGCTGGCCCTGACGGCGGCGCTGATCCTCTCGCTGACGCTTGTGCCCGCTGCCGTTGCCCTCTTCGTCACCGGCAAGGTGGAGGAAAAGGAAAACCGCGTCATGCGCTGGATGAGCGAACGGTACGCGCCGCTCCTCGACAAGGCCTTGGCCCGCCCGAAGCTCGCTGTTGCCTCCGCCGTCCTGCTTGTCACCCTCAGCGCTGCGGGAGCAACACGGCTAGGGTCGGAGTTTATTCCAAACCTCGATGAAGGCGACATCGCGATGCACGCGCTGCGTATTCCGGGCACCAGTCTTGGCCAGGCAGTCCAGATGCAGGAGTCACTGGAGAAACGCATCCGGCAGTTCCCCGAGGTGGAGCGCGTCTTTGCCAAGATCGGTACGGCCGATGTCGCGACCGACCCGATGCCGCCATCAGTCGCGGACAATTTCATCATGCTCAAGGACAGGAGCGAATGGCCCGACCCGCGCAAGCCGCGTGACCAGCTTGTGGCCGAACTGAACAAGGCGGTGTCGGAGATTCCCGGCAACAACTACGAGTTCACGCAGCCGGTGCAGATGCGCATGAACGAGTTGATCGCGGGCGTGCGCGCCGATGTGGCTATCAAGCTGTTCGGCGACGACCTTGAGCAGCTGCTCAAGAGCGGTGACGCCATCAACGATGTGGCGGCGTCTATCCCCGGGGCTGAGGATGTGAAGCTAGAGCAGGTCACGGGTCTGCCGATGCTCTCGGTCACACCGCGCCGTGACATACTCGCACGCTATGGCATCAGCATGGCCGAGGTTCAGGATGCCGTGGCCACGGCAACTGGCGGCCGCAAGGCCGGCGAGGTGTTCGAAGGCGACCGGCGCTTTGCCGTCGTCGTGCGCCTGCCCGAAGCGCTACGGACGGACTTACCGGCACTCGGCAATCTGCCCGTTCGCCTTGCAGCCGGCGGGACGGTGCCGCTGTCACAACTGGCTGACATCTCACTCTCGGCCGGACCCAATCAGATCAGCCGTGAGAACGGCAAGCGCCGCGCCGTGATCACCGCCAACGTGCGCGGCCGGGATCTGGGATCTTTCATCACGGAGCTGCGTGAGAAGGTCGGCGCTGAAGTCGAACTGCCGACCGGCTATTACGTTGAATATGGCGGCACGTTCGAACAGCTCCAGTCGGCCAAGACACGGCTGCAGGTGGTCGTGCCGCTTGTCCTGCTGCTGATCTTCGGGCTCCTTTTCACCCTGTTTGGATCGACGAAGGATGCGGCCATCGTCTTCTCGGGCGTGCCGCTCGCATTGACCGGCGGGGTGGCAGGCCTGGCATTGCGCGGCATCCCGATGTCAATCTCTGCCGGGATCGGGTTCATCGCCTTGTCGGGTGTTGCGGTGCTCAACGGTGTCGTCATGCTGTCATTCATCCGCGACCTGCGCGAACGCGGTCTGGGACCATTGGCGGCGGTGCGCGAGGGGGCGCTGACACGCCTGCGCCCGGTGATGATGACGGCTCTCGTGGCATCGCTCGGCTTCGTACCGATGGCGCTGAACGTCGGTGCCGGTTCCGAAGTGCAGCGACCCCTCGCGACTGTCGTGATCGGTGGGATCATTTCCTCGACGATCCTCACATTGCTGGTGCTGCCGGCACTCTATCGGCTAATACATGGGCGCGAGGATGAAACGGAGATCAAAGTCGTCGAAGGCGTCACTCGAGGGGCATGAAAGTACTCGCTGATCATTCCGCCAATGATATGAGGGGGGCATCGTGATCCCGGAGCAGCTGATCATAATGCGGTGTCCAGCCACCCTGCAGTGCTCGCGAAAGTGGCGAGCAGAGTGACGCAAAAGCGCCCCCCGGCAGCCCCATGCAGAAGCCTTCAGGTTCGGCGCGCTACGTAATATTCAGCCTGCCCGAGACGTCGCAAGAATTTGGCTCGACCGCTGGGGTATCGGACGCGCCTTGGTGAGATTGTAATCCATAAATTATGTTGCAGAGAAGGTTGGATGCGAGTCGCCTTCCCACCGCCACTTAACTGAAATATGCCGCCAACATTCGCTTTAGCGAAATGGCGCCTCAATCATTGCGGCGATAACCTTGGCCGCATGTTTCAGTGTCGCGCCCGATTGCCACATGTGGTGCGGACGCGATTTATCCGACAGTTCGCTTTCGCGCGAGGCCAGAACGGCACCCAAAGTCGATCCGAGGAAAACGAAACGCTCATTCTTTTTCGCCGCGGGCATTTCGGGCATCAGCCGGCGCAAATGATCCAGGCAACGCTGGTATCCGGTATTCCAGCGCCCTTCCAATGCTTCCATGAAAAAGGCGCGGTGCGACAGACCAAGCAGTGTGAAGAAGCGGTTGAAGCTCTCGTCTCCTGGGCTTGCGTCGGGATCGAGCGAGGTTTCGATCATCCCTTCGATCACCTCGGCAACGGTGTGTGGCCCGCCTTTGGCTTCGCATGAATCGAGCCAGGCATTGCGGCGTATGTCGATCGCGCGGGCACCATCGACGATGAGTTCGCGCACCAAGGCCTCTTTCGAGCCGAAATAATAACCCACAACAGCGTGATTTTTCTGGCCCGCCGCCTCGGCAATCTGGCGCACGGTTACGCCATCAATCCCGCGCTCGGCAAACAGGCGCAAGGCCACTGCTTTTAGATGCTCCGCGGCATCAGATCGCACTTTCGGGGCGGGATTTGCCATCGTCAGAACCTAGGCTTGACTCATATTTACGTCAACTGCATTATCCAATTGGATAATAATGGAGAGGATTCGCTGGAACTATGATCGACGGGGTCGATCTTGCAGCGCTTGAACAGTGGATGGACCGGCAGGGGCTTGGAGAGGGGCCCATTGCTGATGCCATCACATTGGCGGGCGGCACACAGAACATTTTGTTGCGGTTCAGCCGGTCTGGCTGCAGCTATGTCTTGCGCCGCCCGCCACCCGTTTTGCGGGCAAATTCGAACGAGACGATGCGCCGCGAAGCGCGCGCGCTTGCCGCACTCAAGGGTAGCGCGGTTCCGCATCCCGAACTGATTGCCGCTTGCCCTGAAGAAGATGTTATCGGGGCGTCCTTTTATTTGATGGAGCCGATTGAAGGGTTCAACGCGACCCAGGGCTTGCCCGCTTTGCATGCCGGCAACGCATCCATCCGGCATCGCATGGGCCTTGCCATGGTCGAGGCGATCGCTGCGCTAAGCAAGGTCGATTACCGCGCGGTCGGACTCGAGAGTTTCGGCAAGCTCGACAACTGGATCGAACGCCAGGTCGGGCGTTGGGCGTCGCAGTTGGCAAGCTATTCCGAAATGCCGGGCTGGACCGGGCCCGACGCGATCCCGGGCGTTGAAAAGGTCGGCAAATGGCTCGATGCACATCGCCCTGCCAATTTTCAGCCTGGCATCATCCATGGTGATTTCCACTTCGCCAATGTGCTGTTCCGCAACGACAGCGGCGAACTGGCGGCGGTGGTCGATTGGGAATTGTGCACTTTGGGTGATCCTCTGCTCGACCTTGGCTGGCTGGTCGCGACATGGCCCGAAAATGACAATCCGCACGCAACCGATGTAGCGATCAGGCCTTGGGAGGGTTTTGCATCGCCCGACGAACTGGTCACCCATTATGCCGAACTGACTGGTCGCGATTTGGCGGACTTTGATTGGTATGCGGTGCTCGCTTGCTACAAGCTGGGCATCATCCTCGAAGGTACGCACGCACGCGCCTGTGCAGGCAAGGCCCCGCGCGAGACCGGCGACCGGCTGCACGCCCACACCATCCACTTGTTTGAACGTGCGCTGCGGCGCATCAGCTGAAAGGAAATTCCATGACCAATGACACCGATTTTACCGGCAAGCATGTGCTGGTCGTCGGCGGTTCGAGCGGAATTGGCAATGGCATTGCACACGGTTTTCGCGAACGCGGTGCGACAGTCCATGTCTGGGGAACGCGCGCGAACCCTGCCGACTATGACCCTGCCGATGGTTCGGACCTGAGCGGGCTTGGCTATACATGTGTCGATGTCGGCGATCCCGATGCAATCGAAGCGGCGCCACTGCCCTTCGATACGCTCGACGTGCTGGTGCTTTGCCAAGGCACCGTTGTTTACAAACGCGGCGAGTTTGAGCGACCCGGCTGGGATCGTGTTATGTCGGTCAATCTCGACAGCCTGATGCATATCTCACGCAAGTTCAAACCGCAGCTTCTGGAAAGCCAGGGCAGCGTCATCATCGTCAGCTCGATTTCCGGGCTGAAGGCCAATATCGGCAACCCCGCTTACGCAGCTTCCAAGGCGGGCGCGATCAGCCTCACCAAGACTTTAGGGCAGGCTTGGGGGCCGGAAGGTATTCGCGTCAACGGTCTCGCACCCGGCCTTGTCGATACAAAGCTGACCAAGGTGACCACGCAAAGCCCCGAACGGCTTGCTGGCGCGCTCGCCAATATCCCGCAACGCCGCATGGGCCTGCCCGCCGACATGGCGGGTGCTGCCATCTTCCTCGCATCCCCGCTCGCATCCTACGTCACCGGTCATACGCTGATCGTCGATGGCGGGCTTTCCCTCTGAAAGGATTTTTCCGATGAATTTCGAACATAGCGACAAGGTCAAGGCGTTGCTCGCCCAGATCCAGGCTTTCATGGATGAACATATCTATCCGAATGAGGAAGACTATCACCGCTTCGTCACCGATCCGGCCAATTTGTGGAAGGAATGGCCGAAGATGGAGGAACTGAAGGCCAAGGCGAAAGCACTGGACCTCTGGAACTTGTTCTTGCCCCATGAATATGGTGCATTCTCGCCCGGCCTTACCAACCTTGAATATGCGCCAATTGCCGAGTTGCTCGGACGCGTGCCTTGGTCGAGCCAGGTGTTCAACTGCTCGGCACCCGATACAGGCAATATGGAAGTGCTCGCCAAATATGGTTCGCCTGAACAGCAGGAAAAATGGCTCAAACCTCTGCTCAACGGCGAAATCCGTTCGGCCTATGTGATGACCGAGCCGCAAGTGGCTTCGTCGGATGCGACTAACCTTGAGCTGTCGATCACGCCGGATGGCGACGAATATGTCATCAACGGCCGCAAATGGTGGATTTCGAACGCGATGCACCCGCGCTGCGACATCTGGATCGTGATGGGCAAGACCGATTTCAACGCCCCACGCCACGCGCAGCATTCGCAGATTCTGGTCGAACCGAACACGCCGGGCATCACCATCGTGCGCCACCAGACCGTATTTGGTTCACACAATTCGCCGGGCGGCGAATCCGAACTGCGCTTCGAAAATGTCCGCGTGCCAAAGGAAAACCTGATCCTTGGCGAGGGCCGCGGGTTTGAGATCGCGCAAGGCCGCCTAGGGCCGGGCCGCATCCACCACTGCATGCGCTCGATCGGGCAGGCGCAGCGCGCGCTCGAAATCATGGCGCGCCGCGTCGACAGCCGCGTTGCCTTTGGCAAAAAACTCGCAGACCAATCGTCGATCCGGCAGGATGTGGCGAAAAGTTTCTGCGAGATCGAAATGTCACGCCTGCTGACGCTGAAGGCGGCCGATGCAATGGACCGTTATGGCAACAAGGTCGCAAAAGACTTGATCGCCGCCATCAAGGTTGTGGCCCCGCAAATGGCGCAGACCGTGTGCGACCGCGCCATACAGGCGCATGGCGGCATGGGCGTTTCGGACGATACGCCGATCGCCCGCTTCTTCACGCTAAACCGCTTTGTGCGCATCGCCGATGGCCCGGATGAAGTGCATATGAGCCAGCTCGGCAAGCAGAAGATCAAGGAATATGTTGCGATGAACGAGCGTTGAGGAAGCGGGAATGGCATCGCTTTTTGACCTGACCGGAAAGGTCGCGCTCGTCACCGGCGGCAATAATGGCATCGGGCTTGGCATGGCCGATGGCCTTGCCGCGCATGGCGCGACCGTCGTCATCTGGGGCACAAATGCCGCACGCAATGAGGAAGCTGCGGAAAAGCTGCGTGCGCATGGCGGAGAGGTGCGCGCGGCGCAAATCGACGTTTCGGACGAGGCCGCTGTGGCGAAAGGTGTCGATAATATTGTCGCCGAATTCGGCCGGCTCGACCAAGCGATTGCCAATGCCGGCATCTCGATTTCGCGCAAGAGCCTGTTCGACATCAGCGTCGAGGATTTCCGCAAGATCGAGGAAGTGAACATCCATGGCGTGCTCTTCACCTTGCGTGAAGCGGCACGGCACATGATCGATCGGCACAAAGCGGGCGATAGCGGCGGATCGCTCGTCGCCATCTCGTCGACTTCCGCAATCCACGGTGCCGCCCGCAATGAGCATTATGGTGCAACCAAGGGCGCAGTTGTCGCCATGGCGCGCGCCATGGCAGTCGAGCTTGCCCGTTATGGCATAAGCGTAAACAGCGTGCTGCCGGGTTGGACGCGTTCGGGCATGACCGCTGGTCTGCAGGAGTGGGACAAGTTCAACGAGGCAGTGATCAGCCGTGTACCCACTGGCGACTGGCTCGATGGTTCCGATTTTGCGGCGATTGCCGTCTATCTCGCCAGCCGTGGTTCGCGCAATCACACGGGCGACACCATCGTCATCGACGGGGGCTACACCATCTACTGAATATCGCGAGGGAGAGAGCGATGGGCTGGATCAAGAGCGGCGAGCGCACATTAACAACGGCGGAGTTTGACGAACGTGCGCGGCGTGCCGCAACGGTCATCCAGGGGTTGGGGGTGGAGAGCGGCGACGGCATCGCGCTCTACCTGCGCAATGATATCGCCTATTTCGAAGCCGCCTTTGGCGCAGGAATGCTGGGCATTTATCCGGTGCCGGTCAACTGGCACTATACGCCCGATGAAGCCAATTACCTGCTGACCGACAGCGGTGTCAAATTGCTCCTCATCCACGCCGATCTTTATGAGCCAATCAAGCAGGCGATCCCTGCTGGGCTCCAGGTGATCATCGTCGAAACACCCCCTGAAATTCAAGAAGCTTACGGCATTTCAAAGACCCCTCAGCCTGAAGGGCTGCCGCGTTGGCACGATTTGCTAGATGCGGCAGTCCCATTTTCAGGTGAAGCGGAGATGGCCCCGAGCACGATCATTTATACATCGGGTACCACCGGTCGTCCCAAAGGCGTCCGCCGCGCAGCCTTCACGCAAGAGCAGGCGGAAGCGGTCAACACCATGCTTGGCTGGTCTTACGGCTATACCGATGTACTGGCGGGCAAGCGTGATCCGGCGAGCATAACGACAGCGGTGATTGGCCCGGTCTATCACAGCGCGCCCAACGCCCATTCGTCCTTTTCAATCCGCATCGGGGCTAACGTTGTAATCTGCCCGCGCTTCGACGCCGAGGCGCTGCTTGCACTCATCGAAAAGGAACGCATCACGCACCTCAACATGGTGCCGATCATGTTCAACCGGCTGTTGCGCCTACCCGAAGAGGTGAAGCGCAAATATGACCTGTCGAGCCTCGAATATGTCACCCATGCCGCCGCACCCTGCCCGCCGCCCGTCAAGCGCGCGATGATCGAATGGTGGGGGCCGGTGATCTGGGAATATTATGGTTCAACCGAGATGGGCAATGTCACCTGCCTGTCGTCGGAGGAATGGCTGGCGCATCCCGGATCGGTCGGGCGCGTGCAGCCCGGCGTGACGCTGCGCGTAGTTGACCCGGAGGGGAATGACGTTCCTCCCGGCACGATTGGCGAGGTCATCGGCAAAGGCCGGCATGGCACCAATTTCACCTATCAAAACTCGCCCGAAAAGCGTGCCTCGATGGAGAAATATGGACTGATCACGCCGGGTGACATGGGCTATTTCGACAATGACGACTTTCTCTATCTGTGCGACCGTATCAACGACATGATCATTTCGGGCGGCGCGAACATCTACCCTGCCGAAATCGAGGCCGAACTGCACAAGCTGCCCGGTGTTGCCGACTGCGCGGTGTTCGGCATCCCAGATGAGGAATTTGGCGAAAGCGTGATGGCGGTGGTGCAACCGATGCCCGGCGCATCTCTAACTGCAGAAGGACTGCAAGCCGAGCTGAAAAAAGTGCTCACCGGATATAAGGTGCCGCGCCGGATCGATTTTGCCGACAGCCTGCCACGCGAGGATTCGGGCAAGATTTTCAAGCGCAAGTTGCGTGAGCCCTTTTGGGAAGGACGGGAGCGGAGAATATGAGCGAAGCGATACTCGAACCGGATCTGCCAATCATCGATCCGCACCACCATTTGTGGGATTGGCGATCGCGCCTGCCCTTCCTGCCCGCCGAAATGTCGCACCCGTTCGAGGCGATCCTGCGGCAGTCGCCACGCTACCTGCTCGACGAATTGCTGGCGGATACGGGGAGCGGCCACAATGTCATCGGCACAGTTTATGTCCAGTGCGGCGCCTTTTACCGCGCCGACGGCCCCGAAGCGATGCAGCCGGTGGGCGAGACCGAGTTTGTCAACGGTGTCGCTGCCATGGCCGCGAGCGGTGTCTATGGACCGACACGCGCCTGTGCAGGCATAGTTGGCCATGCCGACCTGGGGCTGGGCGATGCGGTGGCCGAAGTGCTTGATGCGCATATCGCCGCCGGAGGCGGGCGTTTCCGCGGCATCCGCCACATGATGGCCCATGACGACGATACCGCCGTGCTGGGGCCATTGGCCCATGCAGCCCCGAACCTCTGTTCGTCGCCGCAAGTGCACGCAGCGCTAAAGCATTTTGCCAAGCGCCAGCTCTCGCTCGATATCTGGGTGGTCGAACCGCAATTGCCCGAAGTCGTGGGGCTTGCCCGCGCCTTCCCCGATGTGTCGATGGTGATCGACCATGTTGGCACTCCGGTCGGGCTGGGTCGCTACGCCGGCAAGCGCGACGATCGTTTTGCAGGCTGGAAAGCAAGCATGGCCAGCCTCGCCGAACTGCCCAACGTCCATATGAAACTTGGTGGACTTGGTATGCCCTTCCCCGGCTTCGAAGGCATGGGGCCGGACGTGCGGCCATCATCCGAAACGCTAGCGGCTGCTTGGAAGCCCTATATCGAGACCTGCATCGAAGTGTTTGGCGCAGATCGCTGCATGTTCGAAAGCAACTTCCCGGTGGATCGCTGGGGTGCCGATTATCCGACGCTGTGGAATGCCTTCAAGCGCATCGCATCCGGTGCATCGACAAACGAGAAGGCGGACCTGTTCGCCGGCACCGCCGCCCGTTTCTATCGTCTGGAAGGACTGGCATGAAGGCGCTGCGCTATTTCGGTGAACGCGATATCCGCCATGACAACATGGAGGATCCGAAGCTCGAGTCCGACCGCGATGCAATTGTGCAGATGACCGCCTGCTCGATCTGCGGCAGCGACCTTCACATCTATCACGGCCACGGTTTTTCCGAGGACACAGGCTTTTGCGTTGGTCACGAAGCCGTTGGCGAAGTGATAGAAGTTGGCCGCGCTGTCACACGGGTGAAAGTGGGTGACAAGGTGATGATGCCTGCGGCCGTCGGCTGCGGGGCCTGCCGATCATGCCTGTCGGGCGTTGTGAACAATTGCGAGAACGGAGCGAGCGGCTGCTACGGTCTTTCGGCGAAGTTGCAGGGGGTACAGGCGGAGGCCTTCCGCGTACCGGCCGCCGACATGAACGCAGTCAAAATCCCCGAAGGCATCAGCGAAGACCAGGCGCTGATGATGACCGACGCGATGGCCACCGCTTGGTTCGGTGCGCGCAACGCAGATATCCGTCCCGGCAGCAGCGTGGGTGTCATCGGGCTCGGCCCTATCGGATTGATGACCGTAGAGGCAGCCTTTGTAATGGGTGCGCATGTCGTCTACGCCATCGATCCCATATCCGAGCGGCGCGCATTGGCCGAAGCTGTGGGTGCAATCGCGCTCCATCCGGATGAAGCAATGGAGCGCATAAAGGAAGACACCAAGGGTCGCAGGTTGGACTGTGTGGTCGAGGTCGTGGGTAGCGATGCGACCGTCGATTTCGCGCTGCGCTGTGTGCGGGTGCGCGGGACGGTTTCGGTGATCGGTGTGCAGCAATCACGCCGATTCCCCTTCCCGCTCGAACGTGCCTTTGCCGGCGGCCTGACCTTCCGCGTCGGGACCTGTTCCGTGCCCGAAGAGCTGCCAGCGTTGTTCCCGTTGGTCCAGTCCGGTCGGCTCAAACCCGAGCGCTATATCAGCCACCGCCTGCCGTTGAGCCAAGGCGCCGATGCCTATGACCTGTTCGACCGCCGCGAAGCCGGGGCATTGAAGATGGTGTTGGTGCCTTAGCGCCTTTCCCCTTGTCGCTTGATGATCGGTCAGGCTAACAGCCAGGAATGAACAGTCTCCAATTCGTCCAGCGCTCGATCCTTGGCCAGACATGGCAGTGGCGCGGCAACCGGGCGGATGCGGGCGATCCCGATTTCACGCCAGACGACCTCGTCACGCAGTTGCTTCTGGCGCGCGGCGTGGCACGCGACGATCTGGATCGGCACCGGACGCCGACACTGCGCGGATTCATGCCAGACCCCTCCATCTTTCGCGACATGGATGTCGCGGCTGAACGCCTGGCCGATGCAGTGCAAAGCGGCGAAAAACTGACCGTATATGGCGACTATGACGTGGATGGCGCAACCAGCGCCGCCCTCCTCATCCGCCTGTTTCGTGATCTGGGGCTGGAGGCTGGCTATTACATTCCGGACCGGCTGCTCGAAGGCTATGGCCCCTCGGGCGAAGCATTGGTGCGCTTGGGCGACGCTGGCAACAAGCTGGTTGTTACAGTCGATTGCGGCGCGATGGCGTTCGACGCCCTATCGCAGGCAAAAGCGGCGGGCATGGAGGTAATCGTCGTTGACCATCACAAATGTGCTGCCGAATTGCCCTCCGCCTTCGCCCTCGTAAACCCGAACCGCCTCGACGAGGCCGACGAAGCCGCCGCACATGGCCATCTGGCTGCGGTCGGCGTAGCCTTCCTCCTCGCCGCTGCGATCGTGCGGCTACTGCGCAATCGCGGTTTTTTCGCGGACCGCGCGGAACCCCGGTTGGTCGAACTGCTCGATATCGTCGCGCTGGGCACGGTTGCCGATGTGGCCCAGTTGAAAGGGCTTAACCGTGCTTTTGTCGCGCAGGGCCTGAAAGTCATGGCCGCACGCCGCAATATCGGGCTGAATGCCCTGGCTGCAGCGGCGCGGCTGAACCGCGCGCCAAGCTGCTCAGACCTTGGCTTTGCGCTCGGCCCGCGCATCAATGCCGGGGGGCGTGTAGGCAAATCCGATCTTGGCGTACGCCTGCTAACCACCACCGATCCGGAAGAGGCGCGCCTGATCGCGCAAGAGCTCGACCGGCTGAACGAAGAACGCCGCGCGATCGAAGCGCAAGTACAGGAAGCTGCCGAAGCAGCGATGGCGAGCCAGCATAACCGCACTGTAGCGCTTGTTTCTGGCGAGGGCTGGCATCCCGGTGTGATCGGTATCGTCGCCGGACGCATCAAGGAAAAGTTCGGCAAACCTGCGATTGTCGTTGCAGTCGACGCAGACGGCACCGGCAAGGGATCGGGACGGTCGATTACCGGCGTTGATCTGGGCGCCGCCATCATTTCCGCCCGTGAGGCCGGTTTGCTGGTTGCAGGCGGCGGGCATGCCATGGCCGCAGGGCTGACGGTCGAGGCCGGAAAAATCGATGCGCTGTCCGATTGGCTCGATGAGCGCCTTGCAGGTGACGTTTCGCGCGCCAGTTCCGAAAAGGTGCTTTCGGTCGACGCCATGGTCAATCCGCGTGGATTGAGTCCGATGCTGATCGAAACGCTTGAGGCTGCCGGCCCATATGGCACGGGCTGGCCGGGTCCGCGGGTCGTGACGGGGCCGGTGCGCGTGGTGAAATGCGATATCGTCGGCAAGGACCATGTCCGTGCGATCGTTTCGGGAGACGACGGCGCCTCATTTAAGGCGATGGCATTTCGCCAAGGCGAGAGCATCTTGGGCCAGCAATTGTTGCACGGCGATCGCGGCCAGAAATACTGGCTCGCGGGGCGGGCAAAGCTGGATGATTGGGGTTCAACCCCCAAAGCCGAATTGCACATTGATGACGTCGCACTTGCCTGAATTTCGCTCGCTGACGAAATCTTTGAAATCAGGCAAACTCGGTTCTTGACGAGTGCAAAGCGAATCCGTAAAGGCGCGCTTCCATCTTCGATGGCCCCTTCGTCTAGCGGTCAGGACGCGGCCCTTTCACGGCTGAAACACGGGTTCGATTCCCGTAGGGGTCACCATCACTTCTTACTGATGGTGGAAGCTTTTGGATCGCTCCGATCCACCCAAAGATGGAATTCAGCAAAACCTAATGTTCAGTGTCGGCAACGACGGCTTGGGTCTGTGCCGCTTTCATCCCGCCTTGCTGGACGATCAGTTCGGAACGCGAAGTGACGCCCAACTTGCGGAATATGCTGTTCAGGTGAATTTTCACGGTGCCTTCGGCAAGGTCGCATCGCGAGGCAATATCCCGATTTCGCAGGCCTTGGCAGACAAGCTCGACAATCTCCGCCTCTCTTTTGGTCAGCAGGTCGTTTGACCGCAAGGTGCGGCTTGGTTTGTCGATCGAAAAGCGCAAGGCAGGTTCGGTCACATTGGTATCGAACCATTTGCCACCAGACAGCACGGTTTCCATTGCACCGATGATGATTTCCGGATCGGCATCTTTAAGAGCGATACCCGAAATGCCCAGCCGCATCGCCTCGATCGTCTGCTCCGGGTCGACATGCACCGTCAGGAACATCGACGGCACGGTGGGATAAAATCGGCGGATGTGGCGCAATATTCGCAGCCCACCGCCGCCGTTCATGGTGACGTCGAGCATCGCCAGATCCGGTCGATTATCGTCAATTTTCTGGATTGCTTCCTCGACCGAAAGCGCTGTGGTGATGGCGAAATTGCCACTGCCCTGAACATATTGGCTGAAGCCGTGCAGGAAGAATGGATGGTCGTCGACTATCAGGACATTATGCATGCTCGGTCCTCTGCATGGGGATGGTGATCGCCAAAATTGCGCTCTTTTCCAAGCCTTCCGCATAGGCGGAACCATTGACGAGTCGCAGCCTCTGCAACAGCGATGCTGATTTCAAAGGCATTGATTTCCCCCCTTTTTTCCCCACACCCGATGTCGCAAATTCGGCCCTGTCGATTGTTCCCCGTCAGCACCAATGGCACAGATTTGATGTTGTGATTTAAGGAGTGTTTTGGTCTCATCGTAG
>NZ_JBHUEL010000009.1:158465-166096 GCF_042680825.1 Sphingorhabdus buctiana | reverse complement strand
GACCAGCACTGGCCAAGGAGGCAATCATGCACTAACAATCAACACGGACCACTCAATGGGGGCCGGTCAATCCCGTCCCCAATAGCGATAGTGCCGATGCGGTTACCAGTTTGATCGTCATCCTCTCCTCCTTAGTGACTGTCATGCCCTGAAGCAGCCGTGGCAGGCGCATCTTTGCCATTTTTCTCCAGCCATGCCTTCATTTGTGCAATTTCCGATTCCTGCGCCTTGATCACGTCTTGGGCAAGTTTGCGGACTTCAGGGTCTTTGCCATGTTCGAGCGCAACCTCTGCCATTGCGACCGCGCCTTCATGATGCGGGATCATGCTGCGCATGAAATCCGCATCTGCATTGCCTGTGAAGGTCATGGTCATGTCTTTGTGCATCTTGTCGTTTGCCGCTTTGAACGCGGCTGTTGACGGGCTGTCGCTGGTCCTTGCGTTTTGTTTCGACGTTTCATCTTCGGGCGAGCAGGCGGCAGCGGCCAGGCTCGCTATCAGGATCAGTTTTTTCATCATCATTCCTTTTCAATCGAACCTGGCGGCCCGGCGAGTCGCCATCAGCTGTCAGACCACGCGTTTGATGTCGGTGTAGGCACCGGTGGTCTTCAGCACGACCGTTACGGTTCCATCCGAGCGGTTGCGCCAATACCAGCCGTGTGTGCCGTCAAATGCGGCGACCAGCGTGCCTTTCTCCCCGGTCGATGCCTTGCCCTTGCCATAGCCGTGATAGAAGCCCTTGCGCCGGACGACCGGATCGCCATGCGCGTCGTAATTTACGTGCCCACCCGTGACGGCCCAGTCGAAGGCTACGCTGGCACCCTTTGATGCGCTGACTTTGATTTCGGCGGCTTCTCCGGGCGCTAGCTTGACCGTCATCGTGTCGTTGCGGGCGGCAACAGCAGCTTGGGGGGTGGCCGGGGTTGGTTGGGCCGGGGCAGTGATCGTCCCGTCATCTGCGGCCCGGTCGGCGGCTGCTTCTTCGGCCAACTGCGTCTTGATTTCGCCCATTTCGGTCAGGCCGAGAACGCCGCCCAGCCCGGTCGGGTCGATCCCATATTCAGACGGCATGACGACGGCAACGAGGATCGCCGCCGCGCCGCCCATTGCGAGGAAGGTCGAGCCGACAAGTTGCCGTGTGGTCGGTAATTCCGACATGTCGGGAAGTTTGGAATTGAACATCGGTCTAGCTCCTTAAGCAACAATCAGTCCGGTGATCTGATAGCCCACCAGCAGAAATCCAGCACCCATCAGCAACACGTTCACCGCAAAGGCGTGGCGGGCAAAGCTGCCGCTTTTGCGCCAATAACCCATCAGGATGAGGATGGCCGAAAGCGCAAGCAATTGACCGACCTCGACCCCGATATTGAAGGCGATCAAATTGGTCAGCAGCCCGTCTGGGGACAATTCAAACTCCTGAATCTTCGTCGCCAGCCCGAAGCCGTGGAAAAGACCAAAGACCAGAGTTGCCACCTTTGTATTCGGCTGCACCCCGAACCAGCGCCGGTATGCGCCCAGATTGTCGAGCGCCTTGTACACCACCGACAGGCCGATGATCGCGTCGATGACGTAAGCATTGGCGCTGATGCCGGTCAGCACGCCGAACAGCATCGTCGTCGAATGGCCGACGGCGAACAGCGTTACATAAAGGCCGATATCCTTAAGCCGGTAGAGAAAAAAGATGACCCCGAACAGGAACAGCAAATGATCGTATCCGGTGACCATATGCTTGGCGCCCAGATACATGAACGGCATGAACTGGACGCCGCTGACTTCCTGAACATAGCCCTGATCGCCTTCGGCAACCCCGTGGGCATAGGCATCGGCAATGCCCGTTGCGAGGAACAGAAATGTGGCCAGAAGCACCCAGACCAACGGGTGATAGGCTTTCCTGGCGGATATAAAATTCATCATGCGGTTCCTTGCGCCAAATTCGGCGATGGGGTGGTGGTATTGTCATCAGCGGGCCGCTCTTCCCGTCCATGAATCAGCCGGTAAAGCGCAGGCAGCACGATTAGCGTCAGGATGGTTGAGGAAATGATGCCCCCGATCACCACACTGGCAAGCGGACGCTGCACTTCTGACCCTGCCCCGACGTTAAGCGCCATCGGTACGAAGCCCAGCGATGCGACCAATGCAGTCATCAACACGGGCCGTAATCGGGTCAGCGCACCTTCGCGGATGGCTTCGTCAAGCGCCATGCCGCGTTCGCGCAAATCCTTGATGAACGATAGCATGACGACGCCGTTCAACACCGCGACGCCCGATAGAGCAATGAATCCAACGCCTGCTGAAATTGACAAGGGTATATCGCGCAAGGCAAGTGCCGCTATCCCACCGGTCAACGCAAGTGGAACGCCGGAAAAGACGATGGTTGCATCGCGCACCGATCCGAACAAGGTGAACAGCAATCCGAATATTAGCACTAGGGCAAGCGGCACGACGATCTGGAGCCGCGTTGCTGCCGACTGGAGTTGCTCGAATGTCCCGCCATAGGCAACGTAATAGCCCTCCGGTAAGTTCACTTCTGAATCGATCTTGGTTTTGAGTTCGGCGATGAACGAGCCGAGATCGCGACCGCGGACGTTGGCTGTGATAACCGCACGTCGCTTGCCGTTCTCGCGGCTGATCTGGTTGGGACCGACCGACATTTCGATATCGGCCACCTGCGCAAGCGGCACAAAGCCCCCCGCGCCGTCCCCGCCGATGGGGATCGGCAAGGTGCCCAGTGCATCGACATTGGTGCGCATGGCTTCAGGCAAGCGCACGACAACATCGAAACGCCGGTCGCCATCGAATACCTGACCGGCAGCGCGTCCGCCGGTTGCTGTCGATACCGCATCCTGCACATCGCTCATGTTGATTCCGTAGCGGGCCAGCATATCGCGTTTGGGGGTTATCGACAGCACGGGCAAGCCCGTGACCTGTTCGATCTTGACGTCCTCGGCACCTTGGATCGTGCCGACGACTTCCTCAACCTCACCGCCGCTTTCGAGCAACTGGTCGAGATCGTCCCCGAACAGCTTGACCGCGACATCGGAACGGACGCCCGCAATCAACTCGTTCATCCGCATCTGCACAGGTTGGGTAAACTCGTAATTGTTGCCGGGCAGTTGGCTGACCGCTTTGTTCATTTCGGCGACAAGCTGGTCGCGCGGCTTGCGGGGGTCGGGCCATTCGGATCGATCCTTCAGCATGACGAAATTATCGGCAACCGAAGGCGGCATCGGATCGGTTGCAACCTCTGCGGTACCGATCTTGGCAAACACGCGCTCGACTTCGGGGAATTGCGCAATCCGTTTTTCCAGCGCTTCCTGCATTTGCACGGCTTGGCTCAGGCTGGTTCCGGGGATGCGCAAGGCGTGGAGAGCGATGTCGCCTTCATCGAGGTTTGGAATAAACTCCGACCCCAACCGGGTTGCGCCAAAGACCGCAAGCATTGTTAGCAGCACCGCGCCGCCAACCACCAGCTTACCGCGCTTCATCGTCGCGTCAAGCGCGGGCGCATAGCTGCGCGCCAGCCATGACATGACCCGGTTTTCCTTTTCTTCGACCTTGCCCGTAACGAACATAGCAATGGCCGCCGGAACGAAGGTGAGCGACAGCAACAAAGCCGCCGTCAACGCCATGACCACGGTAATCGCCATCGGGTGGAAGGTCTTGCCCTCAATGCCCGTTAGCGCGAAGATCGGAAGATAAACGACAGTGATGATGATGACGCCGAAGATACTGGGGCGGATAACCTCGGCGCTCGCGTTTGCCACCAGCCCGAAGCGTTCGTCGCGGTCGAGCAAACGTCCCATCTTGTGCTGCGCTTCGCCCAGACGCCGCAGGCAGTTTTCGACGATGATAACCGCGCCATCGACGATAAGCCCAAAATCGAGCGCACCCAGACTCATTAAGTTGGCCGAGGTTCGGGTTTGCACCATGCCCGTCAGCGTCATCAGCATTGAGACGGGAATGACCGCCGCCGTGATCAACGCTGCGCGGATGTTGCCGAGCAACAGGAACAGGATAACAACGACGAGCAATGCGCCTTCGAGCAAATTCTTCTCGACCGTGGCAATCGTCCGGTCGACCAGCGCGGTACGATCATAAAGCGGCCTTGCAATGATCCCGGCAGGAAGTGCCTTGTTGACCTCCACAAGCCGTTCAGCGGCTGCCTGCGCCACGATGCGCGGGTTTTCCCCGGTTAGCATCGCAATCGTGCCAAGCACGATCTCCTTGCCATTCTGGGTGGCCGCCCCGGTGCGCAGTTCGGAACCAATGACGACTTCGGCAACATCGCCGACGCGGATGGGAACGCCGCCGCGTGTCGCGACGATGATCTGCGACAGATCGGTCTCGTCCTTGGCCTGACCCGGCACGCGGATCAGGATTTGTTCGCCCGCACGCTCGACATAGCCCGCGCCCTTGTTAGCATTATTGCCCTCAAGCGCATCCACAATGTCGGTCAGCGACAATTTGAGCGCCGCCAATTGCTGCGGGTTAGGCGTCACATGATATTGCTTGGTGTAGCCGCCGATGGTGTTGACTTCGGCAACGCCGGGGATCGTCCGCATCTGCGGGCGGACCACCCAGTCAGATAGCGTTCGCAGTTCGATAGCCGTCCATTCGGAACCATCGGGTTTGCGCGCACCCTTTTTGGGTTCGACCGCATACATATAGATTTCGCCAAGACCCGTTGCGAGCGGGCCGAGTTGCGGCTCGATTCCGGGCGGCAGTTGCGATTTGGCCGACTGGATGCGTTCGTTCACCTGCTGGCGTGCGAAGAAGATGTCGGTGCCATCCTCGAACACCACGGTTACCTGGGACAGGCCATAGCGCGAGATCGAGCGGGTATAATTCAGCCCCGGGACGCCCGCGATGGCGGTTTCAATGGGAAAGGTAATGCGCTGTTCGGATTCGAGCGGCGAAAAACCCTCGGCCTCGGTGTTAATCTGCACCTGGACATTGGTGATGTCGGGTACAGCGTCGATGGGGAGCTTCGTCGCGCTATAAACGCCAATGGCGCACAACATGGCGACGACAGCAAGGACCAGCCAGCGCTGGCGAATGGAAAAGCCGATGATACGGGCAAGCATGTCAGTTATCCCCGATCAATGGTCATGGCTCGCGCCCGACTTTTCAACGTCGGCGCGAATGAGGAAGGCTCCTTTGGCGGCGTAGGGCGTGCCGGGTTTGATACCGGACAGCACCTCGGTCCATTCGGGCGACTTGCGTCCGAGTTCGAGCATACGCACCTCATACACCTCGCCATAATTGGCAAAGACCACAGTGAAATCGCGGAAGCGCTGCAAGGCCTCTGTGCGCACTGCCAGCGGCACTTGCACCGCATTGACGATCGCACGACCGCGCAAAGCCATGCCCGGACGCAACTGTCCGCCACGATTGGGAATCGCCACGCGCACCAGTGCGGTCCCGGCCTCTGCATTGCCATCGGGGAGATATCCCCCAATCCTTGCGTCAGCAATCGGGGTTCCGTCCATTGTTTCAACCATGACCTTCATCCCCGGCTGGATCGCACCCAGATCCTTGGGAAAGATGTTGAAAACTACTGTCGTCTGGGCGGGGTCGGTGATGACATAAAGCGCACGATCAAAGGTCACGTCGCCGGGATTTCCGTTCCTTTCGGCTACGACCCCACTAGCAGTCGAGTAAACCGGATAGACCTGCAAGGATTCGCTAGATTCAATGCGGGCTAGAAGCTGCCCTTTTTTCACATAGTCACCGACCGCTTTGGTCACCGAGACAATCCGCCCCGGAAACTGCCCGCGAATTTCGGAGCGAGCTGTCGTAGCCAACTGCACCGTGCCAAAAAGCTCGCGCATCTCGCCGATAGTAGCGGGACCAACCGTCTCAATCTCAACGCCACCCGCTTTTGCCGCCGCCGCAGCGATTGTTGTGCGGCCTTCGGGGCTGGCATATTTCCAGACATGGCGTTTGCCATTTTCGACCGCGACCACTTCAACATCGAAGCTGTGCGGTTCTGTCACCACGCCTTGGCCCGCCAGATAGTTCCTTTCGGGCTTGAACGCGAAGATGTTGGTTTCGCTGTCCAGACGCTTGAGCGTCACCGTCAGCTGCACCGCCTTGGGATCAAGCGGCTTGCCATCCTTGGTCGGATAGACGCGGAACTGCGGCTCTTGGCCGTCCTCGAAGATCGTCATTTCAACCGCAAAGTCGCCATTCTTCAGCAGGCGACCGCCGTTGGGTCCCTTGTCGGGTTCACTTTCGGTTTCTTTCTCCGTGTCTGAGGCAGTTTCTCCGCCGCCACACGCAGCCAAAGGAGCGACAAACAGAAGCGCAGCAGCCAGCCGCGCGATTATGATGTTTTTCATGGATTGATCCCCTTGTCGGCTGTGGCGTCAAAGCGCCCGGTCAGCCGGTCGATTTCGGTTTGAAGGTCACGATATTGGGTCATGGCGGCGAGCCACTGCTCCTGCACCGCGAGTATGGCATCGGCGGCGTCCTGAACGTCGCGGAAATTGAAACCGCCGCGATTATAGCCTTCACGCACTTGGGCCAGCGTCTTGACCGTGCGCGGATAGACCTCTGCCATGATCGCATCGGCGCGGGTCCGCGCGGCATCGGCATCGGCACGCAGCGAAGCGAGGCGCCTTAGCCGTTCAAGCCGGTTGGCTTCAGCGGTCAGTTCTGCTTGCAAGCGCTCGGCTTGCGCTCGCTCTATATTGCCTTGGTTTTTGTCAAACCGGCCTAGCGGAATAGTGACACCCGCAACCAACGCCACATCATTGGTTCCGCGCAGGAAACGCGCGCCACCGCTGACGGTGTAGTCTTGCACCCGCTTGGTCTGCTCGACCCTTACCGCAGCACTTGCCCGCGCGGTCTGCGCTTCGGCCAGTGCCAGATCAGCTGGTGCCAGCTTCTGTTCAACTGGCCTGTAAGGCAAAAAATCGCCAGCGACCTCAAGGTCCTCGCCAATACCCGACCAGAATGAGGCAAGCACATTGCGCGTTGCCCGCGCCTTGGCTTCGGCCTGATCGACGTCGATCTGGGCTTGGGCCACACGCGCCGCCGCGCGGGTTTCAACGAACAGCGGGTCTTTGTAACCCCGCACCCGGCGCAGCGCTTCGCGCTCAATTCCCTGCTCGGTTTCGAGGCGGTAGGTCGTAATCTTGACCACTGCATCGGCAATCATGACATCGATGAAAGAGCGCTCGACTGCCGCAGCAATATCGAGCCGCGTCACTTTTCGGGCTGCTTCGGCGACGCCGATGCCGCGCTCGGCCAAGCCGATCCGGGCATCCCGCTTTCCGCCGCGCTCGATAGGTTGGCTATACATGCCGGTGATCTCGGCTTGCCCCAGCACATTATAGGGGCCGGTGCCGACGAAATTTTCGGCCTCTACCATTACCGACGGATTGGGGCGGACGCCTGCTTGCACGCGGCCCGCACGGGCGGCCGCAATCTCGGCTTCATTCGCTTTAAGCAGCGGGGCGGCCTCTAGGGCCTTGGCAATGGCTTCCTCCAGCGTGATCGGCTCTGCGAGCGCAACACAGCTTGTAAAGACCAGCGCCGCCGCCAATAAAGCGGTGCGCAATTTGGGAAACATTTAGAAACTCCTGAACCTACAGACGCGATTCGGCACGGGCGTCACACCCGTCCCAG
>NZ_JBHUEL010000009.1:0-158396 GCF_042680825.1 Sphingorhabdus buctiana | reverse complement strand
CCGTGGAAAGGGCAACAAAAGCTTACCAGCGATCAGGTTAAGGCCAAGGCTGGTTGCACGAGCATCGATCGCAGCAGGACATTGGTGGCTATGGACGTTGTCGCCTTGCACGTCTGGTAGGCCTGATTGGTCACCATTGTCCTCGACTAGCGAGAGAATGTCAACGGTACCATGATCTGAGTGGGCATGTTCCATGCCGGTATGGGCAACCGCGGGTGCATGAGCCATGCCCGAGATAAGCGCAAAACCAAGGAAAAGAAATGCCAACCACTTCATGCTGATGAGCCCTTAACTTGCGCGCCCCACAAGGGCAATCGTTATTTCGAACCAGGATCGATCTTGACCTTTCAAGTTCCGGCTGAAGCGCTCCAAGCTCGCGGAAACCATCAGCGAGCAATCACGCGCTCACTTTGCCAAAGTGCATGCGCGTCATCGATAGAAGAACCGCTAAGGCGCGCGGCCTTCATGATTTCATTGGCAGCTTTGTACCCGACGACTGGAACCAACTCAATGGCGCTGGCCAAACTTCCATCAAGGATTTCTTCGCAACGCTGCTGATCGATTTTTATGCCCGCGATACAGCCCGTTCCCAGTATATCCATTCCCGCAATTAACAATGATACCGCTTCATCAACCGACGACACAATAACGGGCGTAAAGGCATTGAGCTGTAGCTGGCCCGCCTCAGCTGCGAATGTGACGGTAAGGTCGAGCCCAAAAACGCGAAACGCAATCTGGTTAATTGCTTCGGGAATGACTGGATTGATTTTGCCGGGCATGATCGAGGAGCCAGCTTGGCGGGCGGGAAGGACCATCTCGGCGAACCCGCCTCTCGGACCGCTTGAGAGCAGTCGCAGATCGTTGCAAATCTTCGATAATTTTGCTGCGAGCCGCTTAAGAAAGCCGCTGTAAAAGACAAACGCGCCCATATCCCAGCTTGCTTCAAACAAATTCGCCGCTGGAACGACCGGAAAACCGCAAATTTGCCGGAGGTTCTCCACGACGGCCTCGCGGTAGTCCTTGGATGCCCCGGTGCCACTGCCAACAGCAGTGCCCCCGAGATTGATTTCGAGAAACAGTGCGCCGACCTCCCGTCCTCGCGAGACATCCTCTTCGAGCGCGGCGGCGAAGGCCAGAAACTCCTGCTCTGCGGTCATCGGGACCGCGTCTTGCAGCTCGGTACGAGCGAGCTTGCGAACCCCGGCAAACTCGGTCGCTTTCTGGCGGCAAATCGCTGCGAGCCGTTCGATGCTATCTATCAGTGCCAGGTTGGATTCGAATACAGCCAACCGGACCGCCGTGGCATAAGCATCGTTGGTTGATTGATTTCGGTTCACGTGGTCGTTTGGATGAACATGATCATAGTCTCCCGCATTGCGGCCCATCAGAAACAGGGCGCGGTTTGCGATGACTTCGTTCATGTTCATATTGGTCGATGTTCCTGCGCCGCCCTGCAGAATATCGACGCGGAATTGATCCCAATGCATGCCATCGCCAATTTCATCGCAGGCCCGCGAAATTGCGTCGGTGACATCTGCATCGAGTTCGCCAGCTGCCAAATTTGCCCTCGCAGCGGCCTTTTTGACACGCGCGAGATTATTAAGAAGGACTGGCAGAGAGCCGATGGTGCGGCCGCTTATCGGGAAGTTGTCAATGGCGCGCTGGGTTTGAAGGCCATAGAGTGCGTGCGCTGGCACGGAGCCTTCGCCGAGCAAATCCGCCTCGATCCGCCAGCCTGCCGACCGGTCTAGTGATTGCCCGTCCATTCGAGGGATCAATGCAAAATCTGGCTGAGGAAGAGACGGGTCCGTTCGTGACGCGGATTGGCAAAAAATTCGGTCGGCGGACCGGATTCCAGAATATTTCCCTGATCCATGAAGATGACCCGGTCTGCAGCCTGGCGGGCAAATCCCATTTCGTGCGTGACCACGAGCATGGTCATGCCTTCGCTTGCGAGTTCGAGCATTACGTCGAGAACCTCTTTCACCATTTCCGGATCGAGCGCCGATGTCGGCTCGTCGAACAGCATGACACTCGGCTCCATGCACAGAGCGCGCGCGATCGCGACCCGTTGCTGCTGTCCGCCGGACAATTGGCTGGGGCGCTTATGCGCCTGGTCGGGGATTCTGACTCGTTCGAGCAATTGCATGGCCTTGGCTTCGGCGGCGGCTTTCGAAAGCTTCTTCACCCAGATCGGTGCGAGCGTACAGTTTTCGAGGATAGTCAGGTGCGGGAAAAGGTTGAAGCTTTGAAAGACCATACCGACCTGCGTTCGTATGGCTTCGAGCTGTTTGGGCTCGGTACCGACCTTAATCCCATTGACCAGTATCTCGCCAGCCTCGTGCGTTTCGAGCTGGTTGATGCAGCGGATCAGAGTCGATTTGCCCGAACCGGAAGGGCCGCAAATTACGATGCGCTCGCCTTTCGCGACGGACAGGTCGATCGACTTCAAAGCCTGAAACGCGCCGAAACTCTTTGACACGCTCGACAGCGAGATGGCGTTTTCATTCATGGCTGGGTCCTTTGGCTCGCTGCTCAAGGCGGTCGGCAAATCGGCTGAAGCCAAAGCAGAGCGTAAAATAAATGGCGGTAATGAAAAGATATACTTCGACCGAGGGCGAACTCCATTCGGGATCGGCCAGCGCTGCCTTCCCTGAACTGATGAGGTCGAACAATCCTATAACAAGGACGAGGCTCGTATTCTTGATCATGACGATGATCGTGTTGGTCAGCGCCGGAATGACGACCGCTATGGCCTGCGGCAGGATCACCTTGAGTTGGCATTGCCAATAGGAGAGCCCTAGTGCCTGCGCCGCTTCGGCTTGGCCCTTTGGCAACGCCTGCAAGCCGCCGCGCACCACCTCGGCCAGATAGGCCGAGGCAAACATAGTCAGAGCGATCACCGCCCGGGAGAATTTGTCGGGAAGCAGGTCTTCGGGCACGAGCAGCGGCAACATGATCGAGGCGATGAACAATATGCTCAAGAGTGGCAGCGCCCGCGTCAGTTCGATGAAAAGCGTGCTCAGTAGCCTGATAACCGGAAGATCGGAGCGCCGTGCAAGCGCGAGAAGGATGCCGGTTGGAAAGCCGATGCCAATTGCAACCACCGTGAGAAGGAGCGTTACAGGAAGGCCGCCCCAATTGTCGGTCGAGACGGAGGCAAGACCGGCAAAGCCCCCCCCTCATCAGGCCCCAAGACAGCATCAGCGCTACTATCCAGAAGCCTGCAAGCCGCGCGCGCCAGGCCGATGGCCGAATGGAGTAAACAAGCAGGCCGATCAGCAATGTGCAGACGAGCAGCGGTCGCCAACGCTCATCAAACGGGTAGATGCCGAACAGGATCTGGCTGTGTTTGGCGACAATGAAGCTCCAGCACGCGCCCGCCGCCGTTCTGCACGTCTCCGGGACTGCTGGAAAAACGGCGGCGTCGAAGACGGCCCATGTGAGAAAGGGCGGCAAAGCCAAGAACAGGATTACGGCAAATATAACCGTCAAAACGGCATTGAACGGAGAACCCACAAGGCTGCGAACGGCGTTCCAGCCCGGAGCGTCAGATGACAGCTTTTGCATCAGCCGACTCCCTGCTGCACGCGGCGGTTGACCTGGTTCATCAGCGCCGACAGGCTCAAATTGATTGCCAGATAAACCGCGATGATGATGACGGTGCCTTCGATCGCGTGGCTGGTCTTATTGATCACGGTGCCGGTCACGACCATGAAATCGGCATAGCCAATGGCGATGACCAGGGTCGAGTTTTTGACGATGTTGATATATTGGCTGGTCATCGGCGGGATGATGACACGCAGCATTTGCGGAATGACGACCAGACGAAGGGTGCGGCCGCGCGACAAGCCTAAAGCATAAGCTGCCTCCCACTGGCCACGCGTCACCGATTGCAATCCGGTCCTGACGATTTCCGCGACAAATCCCGAGGTGTAAAATGTGAGCCCTGTAATCAGCGTGAAGAACTCGGGCGAGAGGATGAAGCCGCCGACGATATCGGGACCGTTGGCTTTCGGTAATTCGACTGACGCCGACGGGGCAAGCAGGAGCACAATTATCAGAAGCCAGAGCAACGCTGATGCGGCTATTGCCCATTTGACCCAAGGGGGGCAAAGGCCAGTCTCTCTTTGGCGCGATGCGGTTGCCTTTGCGACGCTCCCAATGCCGATCAGTGTCAGCAATACACCGCCTGTGACGCTCCAACCCATACCTTGCAGATCGAGCGCCGGGATCGCGAGGCCGCGAAGCGACAAATACACGCCCTGGATCGGCTCGACGACATCGGCGACAGGCAGCACCTGCCCCAAAAAGCTGTAGAGAAAAAGAAGGAGCAATATCGGCGGCGAGTTTCGCGCGATTTCAACCCAGCTGCGGGCAAAGGATTTCGCCAGGGCATTTTCACTCAGCCGCAATATGCCAAGCCCGGTGCCGATAAACGTCGCAAAAAAAGCGACAAAAAGCGATATGACGAGCGTGTTGACAATGCCGGCGGCGATCGCCCATAAATTGCTGTCTTCGGGCGAATAGGGCAGCCAGCTTTCGGACAGCGTGAAGCCCGCCCGGTCGCCGAGAAATTCCGTTCCCAATTCGATACCGCGGTCCGCAAGGTTGGCCGATGCCGTCGCAACCACTAGCGCGACTGCTCCAAACACCAGAAGAAGCGCAGCAGCCTGGTAGGCGAGATTGCGTTGTGTCCGGTTCATACCAAAAGGACCTTTTTCAAGCGATGGCCGTCCACACCATCAATCCCATGGCAGCGGAAACATCAGGCCGCCCTCGGAATAGAGCTTGTTGAGCCGACGATCCGCCTTGATCGGCGTGTTCTCGCCCAAATTCCGGTCCCAGATTTCCTTGTAATTCCCGACCTGCTTGATCACGTTGTATGCCCATTTGCTATCGAGCCCCATCGACCGGCCGAAAGCAGGATCGCCGCCCAGGATGCGTTTGGTGACCGCATCGCCATTCTTGGCCATGTCGTCGACATTGGCCTGCGTGATGCCGTTCTTTTCGGCCCAGATGAGGACGTTGAAGGTCCAGCGCGCGACATCGAACAGCCGGTCATCGCCACGCGGGATGGCGATCCCGTTGGGCTCGATCGCGTCGCCTGCATACATCGTGCTGTGTTCGGCGGGGTTCTTGGCGACAGTGGCAATCTGGCTTTGCGCTGCCAATCCATCGGTAACATAGGCGTCGCACCGGCCCGCGAAATAGGTATCGCGCGCCGTTATCGTCGAATCGAAATAGACGCGCTTCATCTTGAATTTGTGCTTTTCCTCAAGCTCGTCGAGCGCATTCTCGACGAGACTGCCACCGCCCTGCATGCAGATGGTCCGTCCGCCGAGCTTTGCCGGCTCGGTGATGCCATCGGCCTTGCGGGTAATGACGACATCGCCATCGTAAAGCGTATTGACGACAAAGCGGATGGCCATGTCGCGGGTGAAGGTCAGCGTTGTGGTCCGGGACAGGATATCGATTTCGCCTGTCTGGACCGCGGGAAGGCGCTGGGCGGCATTGAGCGGAACGAAGCGCACCTTGGTGGCATCGCCGAGAATCGCGGCAGCGATTGCCCGGCACACATCGCTGTCGAAGCCCCGCCAAATTCCCTTCTCATCAGGACGCGAAAGGCCGGGTATGCCCTGACTACCGCTACAATTAAGATTTCCGCGCGCCTTGATCTTCTCAACCAAGCTTTCCTTCTTGGCACCATTCGAACAACCCGCCAGAGCCGTACCGAGCAGCAGCCCGATAGAGATACATTTCATCGCTCTTGTCATGGCTGCGCTCTCCCCAAATCTTTATCATTAGCTATGCCGTCAGGCGTCGCAGCCGCCAGGATGCTCAGGCATTTCTCCAAACTGGCCCGCAGGTCTTCCGGGTGCTCCATCCCGATGCTGAGCCTGACGACGGGGCCGTGGTGCGGCGCTGGCGTCGCGGTGCGCAGCGGCGGCTGGTCGAGAACGGCAACGACACTCTTGGTGCCTCCCCAGCTCGCGCCGATGGCGAATTGATCCATCGCCTCAATGGCCTTCGCCAGCAGCGGCCTTGTCCAGGGTTCAAGGAAAAGCGTAATCAGGCCGGTCGATCCGGTGAAGTCGCGCTTCCAGAACTGATGACCCGGATTTTCGGGCAATGCGGGATGGCGGATTTCGCGGACAGCATTGCTTGCTTGAAGCATTGGCAGCAGTTGCAGCGCGCTTTGTTCACACCGGTCGAGGCGAACGGCCATGGTTTCCATCCCGCGCAGGACCAGGCTGGCTTCATCAGCGGAAACGCCTTGGCCCAAAAACCGCGAATGATCTTTGAGCTGGCGGAAAATATCCTCGTTGTTGACGGCAACCGAGCCCATCACAACGTCGGAATGGCCCGAGACATATTTTGATGCGGCGCAGATCGAGAGATCGACGCCGAGGCTCAGCGGTTTGCATCGAAGCGGCGTTGCGTAGGTATTGTCGGCAGCAGTGAGAATTCCCCGCGCCTGGCAGGCCGCCGTGATCGCCGGAACATCCTGGACCTCAAGCGTCATCGACCCGGGCGATTCAACCCAGACAAGCTGTACACTCGAATCGAGCAGATCGGCAATGCGGCTCCCCAACGATGGATCATAGAAGACCGGCTTGATGCCGAGCCGTCCCAGAAACCGGTCGGCAAAGGGTCGTACAGTATCATAGGCGTTATCCGGAAACAGCACGCGCTGGCCGGGAGCACAGAAGGTGAGCGTAGTGAGCGCGATGGCGGCAAAGCCGGACGGCACCACCAAGGCTCGCGAGGCCCCTTCCAATGCAGCGATCGCCTGTTCCAATGTGCGCGTCGTTGGCGTCCCGTAAAGGCCATATGAATAGCCGTCATACATAGCGGACCGGCGGTTCTGATAAGCATCCACGCTGTCGAAAACGATCGTCGACGCGCGATGCACCGGCACCGACAGGCTCGCAAACGCCCCATTGGCTGCTGGCACTTTCAGACATTTGGTCTCGTCGTGCATTCCATTCTCCTTGGAGACAACGCTAGGCGGAGAAGAGACCTTATTCAAATTGAACTATGGCGCTTCATTATGCGTCTATGTTATAATGGCTCATGAATCTGAGCCTCATTGAAGCCTTCAATGCCGTCATGCGAACCGGCTCAACCACCAAGGGCGCCGAGCTGATGGGCGTTTCGCAGCCAGCAATCAGCAGGTCATTGAAACGGTTGGAAGACGTGACGCGGTTGAAGCTGTTCGAGCGTGCCGGCCCCAGATTGATCCCGACGCCGGAAGCCCATCTGCTTTATCAGGAGATACTCGACACTTATGTCGGTATGGATCGCCTTAAACAGGCGGTGGCGCGCATCCGCGCGGTCGGAACGGGATCGTTGCGGATAGCGACTTCAGCTGCTTTGGGGCTCTCGCTCGCCCCGCGCGTTATCAAGCTTTTCATCGACCGGCATCCTGGAGTGACAGTAACCTTCGAGATCGCGAATTCGAGCATCGTCCGCAATCTTATCGCAAGCGGAACGCACGATATCGGCTTGTGCGCCGATGAAATCGATACGACCAATGTGATGACTGAGCCGTTCATTGCAACGCGCGGGATCTGCGTGATGCCAGAAGCCCACCCGCTGGCGGCGCTCGAAACCATCACCCCGATCGACCTCGATGGCGTGCCGCTGGTTTCGCTCGCGCCCGACGACACGGCGCGCAAGCAACTCGACACGGCATTGCGCGGTGCGGGCTCGCAACCCAAGATCGTTGTTGAAACCCAGTTTGCAGCGAGCGTCTGCCAGCTCGTTGCCGAGGGCGCCGGCGTCGGCCTGACCAACGCGATGGCTTTTGTCGCCAGCGAATTTGAAAATCGGGGTCTGATCGCACGCGCTTTTGAGCCGTCGATTACGTTTCGCGCGTTGCTGATTCAACCGCCGCAGCGTGCAAGGTCGCGACAGTTGGACGACCTGCTCCATATTCTGTTGAAGGAACGCGACGCATTGGCCCTTGCCTGCGAAAGCCGCTTCGGCAAGGTCTGATGGCTGGGTATATCCGAGCGTTTTTGACGCGTTAAGCGTAGTCGGCAAGCTGAAATTGTGCGCTCACTTCCACAGCTGCGCCGAACGGCAGACTGACTACGCCAATAGCTGCACGAGCGTGACGCCCCTTTTCACCAAGAACGCTTACCAAAAGATCCGAGGCACCATTGATCACGGTCGAATGTTCCTCGAATGAAGAGGTGGAACGGACAAATCCTGAAATCTGGATGCAACCTGCCAACCGGCCAAAATCCCCGCCGACTGCTTCCTTGAGAACCGCAAGCACAGCAATGGCGCACAGCCGTGCCGCTTCCACCCCCTGGTCGATGGGCAATCCGTCGCCAAGACATCCAGTCAACAGCCCATCGGCTCCACGCGGCAACTGCCCCGAAATTGTGACCACCCCCTTATGCGAGGTAAAGGGGACATAATTTGCCACCGGCGGCGGCACATGCGGCAAGGCAATACCCAGTTTGGCAAGTTGGCGATCAACCATATTCATGTCTGCATCCATGTCGGTTGATCGCCCCGTGCATCTGGAGCTTCAGAACTTTGCCGTGCCGCGAACATACCAGAACCCGCCGCTGAACCCGAAAGGCGAGAATTGCGGATAGACGATACCGTTATTGTTTTGGCCGATCCGGCGATCCTTGTCTGGATAGACATCGAACACATTGTCGGCACCGACCGCCAGACGGAAAGTATCGTTGATATCATAACCCAGTTCGAGGTCGACGAGGATCTTGGAACTGAAAGTTTGATCAAAGGAGTTGGCGGTCGGCACCGCGTTGGCGACCGCATCGGTCCATTTGCCGTAATAGCTCCCTCTCACGAGCGCTGAAAAAGGTCCCTTTTCGAGATTGGCCGACACATTACCGCGCCATTTCGGATTGAACGCGCCGATTTCGATGCGGCGCTCGCGGTCAACGGCGCGCGCATCACGGATATTGGTAACAGCGCTGGAGGTGTAATTGAGTGACGCGGTCAGCCCCAGATTGAACCCGCTGTCGAAACGCCACGTTTTGGCAAAAACCGCGTCGAAGCCCTCGGTTTTGGAGTCGAAGAAATTACCAAAGAACCGAACGGATTGAACGTCGCCAGGATTGATCCCTCGGGCAAGCATTGCCGCGCGATCAGCGGCAGATATGGGAATGCGCGATGTAAGCGCGATACGCTGATCGACCTTGATGTTGAAATAGTCGAGCGTGAATATCCATCCGCCAGGCAGGTCAAAGACGATGCCCGCCGCTATATTCTTGGACTTCTCGCGGTCGAGCGGTTGCGCGCCATAAAACAGGGCAACAGGATCGGTCGGCGGCCGTGTGGCCGTGAGCAATAGTCCGCCGGTCACGAGATCGATATTGGTCGCGACGTCCGAGATGTTTGACTGCCCTGGCGTCGGCGCACGGAAACCGGTGCTGTAAGATGCGCGCAGGGCCAGCCAGTCGGTCAATTCATAGCGCCCCGACACCTTCCAGTTAAACGTACTGCCGAAGTCCGAAAAATCTTCGTAACGGCCGGCAACGCCCAGCGTCAGACCGTTGGCGATCTCGCCTTCGACATCCAGATAAGCCGCCCAGTTCGACCGGGAGAATGTGCCTGCGGTCGATGGATCGTAGCCCGGAAAACCCGATGAGCCGACTGCGAGACCGGTCGGAAGACCGGTGTTCGGATCGATAACACGAGCGAACGGACCGGCGACATAGGAAGCGACATCACCGGCAGTGATCTCGAATGTCTCGCGCCGGAATTCACCGCCAAAAGCGATATTCAGCGGCTCGAAAAACCCGACCTCCCACGGATAGACAAAGTCCGCATGAAACTGCGTTTCACGCTGTTCGACTTTGCCCGGATTGAAACTCGTCGGCGAATTCGGGCCGAGTGACGGATTGACGGTATTGGAGAGCCGGTATTTGATGCTATTCTGCGCAAGGACCGCGCTGAAGTCGTAACTCAAGCCCCCAGTCTCGCCCTTCAGCCCGCCCGCGAGGCTGAGATCTTTGATTTCGGTTCCAAAGATCGGGGTGAAGCCACCGGGAAACTGCGTCGCAAAAGTAAAGCGCGGCCCGCCCAGCGTCGTATTGAGCGGTACACTCCTAAAAATGTCGGTTCGAGTGACAGGGTTTCGATAGAAGAATTCCGTGTCGCCCGTGCTCCAACTGTAATTGCCGAAGAGATAGGCTGTCGCGCTATCGGAGGCTTGCACTTCGGAGTTGATAAACAGCCGCGCGGACTCGGTGTTCACATTGCCCCAACGCTGCGCGGGCACGGGAACAGCTGTGTTCCCCGCATTGATGAGCGCTTGGGCGTCTGGGCGCTGGGCGCCGCGTGACGTCGGTTTGGCGCGAACATATTCGCCGCTTATATTGAAGAAGCCGTCGGCTGTCAGGGGAAGACCAGCATTGGCCTGAAGGGTCAAGTCTTGCCCGTCGCCTTCATAATATTGGCCATATCTGGCGCTAACCGTCAGTCCGTCGCGGTCATCCTTGAGCCGGAAGTTGATAACGCCCGCAATGGCGTCCGAGCCATATTGCGCCGCCGCACCGTCTCGCAGTACTTCGATGCTCTTGATGGCATTCGACGGGATTGTTGACAGGTCAGCGCCTTGCGCTCCAGCCGCGAGCGGCTGATTGGTGATCTGAACGAGAGCGGACCGGTGGCGGCGCTTGTTGTTGACCAGCACCAAGGTTTGATCAGGCGGAAGGCCGCGCAGGCTGAACGGTCGGACAAAGGCAGATCCGTCCTGCGCGACGAACTTCTGGACATTCAGCGAAGGCACGGCGGTTTTCAGCGCATCGTTGAGATTGGACGATCCCTGCCGCTCAAGCGTGTCGCTCGAAACGATATCAACGGGTCGCGCCGATTCGATTGCTGTCACGCCGTCGCGACGGGTTCCGGTTACAATGATTTCTTGGCCCGCAGCGTCTTCGGCTTGCGGCTCTGTATCCTGCGCCGTTGCGGGGGCGCAAGCGATGAACACACCTGAGACCAATGAGAGTACTGAAGCTGAATGTTTTAAAGCCCGACCAGTGGTCCCAATATCTTTGGCCATTTTCCGTCCCCTTTCCCTCATCGGCCAGCCCTGCCCGCAAAACCATATCGGAAGATCGCTGCCGGTTGATTGTCACAATCGTATTGGGCAACTGTTAGCCTAACTTCAAATACGGTTATTGCGGCATATTATGCAGAATTGATATAATTGCGAAGAAATCTTAGGTCTGTTGGCAATGCTTCCATGTTGGTGAGCTCTGCGGTCAAGCGCAATCATTAACGCTAATGAGAACTGCTTGCATTAGCGTTAATGATTGGTATTGGTTAGTCGAAGGTCAAGCCAAAGGAGTAATCGTGCGCTTTCTATCATCAGAGAAAAATGGCTGCCGCCGACTATCCTTGGTCGCTGCTCTTGCGGTTCCGACGGGCATCGCTTTCCCTCAGTATGCCTGTGCAGCGGACGACACTGCGACCAATGATCCCGACCATATCCTGGTCGTAGCGGAACGCTTGGACGATCCGGCGGCTGGTGCAAGCAGCTTGCTGAGCCAGACCGAACTCGAAAATGCCCGTGTTTTCAATATCAATGAAGCACTGCGCAAGGTCCCGGGTCTTGTTGTGCGTGATGAAGAAGGCATTGGCCTGCGCCCAAATATCGGGGTTCGCGGGCTCAACCCTACCCGGTCGACCAAGATCCTTCTGCTCGAGGATGGCATTCCGCTAACCTATGGCCCTTATGGTGATAACGCATCCTACTACCATCCTCCCATTGACCGCTTTGCTGCGATCGAAGTGCTAAAAGGCTCCGGACAAATCCTCTATGGTCCGCACACTGTTGGTGCGGTCATCAACTATGTCACTCCACCGGTTCCGGATGTGTTTTCCGGCAACGTCCGGGCATCTCTAGGCAATCGCGATTTTTACGATGTGACAGCAAGCATCGGTGGCCCCCTCGGGTCCGACACCGGGGTGAATCTTAACGTGACCCGTAAAGCCAGCGACGGATCGCGCGACAATCTGCACAGCGCCCTCACCGACCTCAACATCAAGCTGGAGCAACAATTGGGCGCGGCCCACACGATCACGCTTCGGGCCAGCATGTATGATGAAAACAGCCGCCAAACCTATAGCGGACTGACGCTCGCCGAATACCGCTTCGATCCGAGATACAACCCTTTCGTCAACGACCGGTTCAATACCCGGCGCTATGGACTGTCAGCCACCCATGACTGGGGTCTGGCCGATGAATTGAAGCTCAAAACCACCGCCTTCTATAGCTATTTTGACCGCAATTGGTGGCGTCAGTCTTCAAATTCGTCGCAACGCCCCAGCGATTCGAGCGACGCCGCCTGCGGTGCAGCAATCATTCTGCCGAACGGTGTTTCGAGCATGCCCAATCTGTCGACCAGCTGTGGTACCGAAGGGCGGTTGAGGACCTATAATGTTTACGGGCTCGAACCGCGCCTGTCGTGGACACCGGGCTGGGGGCAGATCGACGCCGGCGTCCGCATCCAGAGAGAGACGCAGGACCGCCGCCAGATCAACGCCGACACGCCGAACGGGCGAACGGCAGGGACCGGGCCAAATGGCGGCATCAGGGAGTCGAGCTTCCGTGAAATCAATGCCTATTCCGGTTTTGTGCAGGCGCGGCTGGATTTAGGGAAGCTCGCCATCACGCCAGGCGTCAGGGTTGAAAACATCAATTACCGTCGCAACGAACGCCTGACCGCGATTCAGGGCAAAACTTCGGTGACCGAAGTCATACCGGGTATCGGGCTGACCTGGCGGCCTTCTGACCGGGTTACGCTTTTCGGCGGTGTCCATCGCGGTTTCTCGCCACCGGGTGTCGCTGACATTGTCACGGCTGCTGGCGGGACGCTCGATCTCGACGCCGAAAAAAGCTGGAACTACGAACTGGGCTTCCGGGCGCAGCCGACTGACGGGTTAGGCATCGAAGGCACGTTATTCAGGCTGGATTTTTCGAACCAAGTCATTCCCGGAAGTATCGCGGCGGGCAACCCCGCAGGCGCGGTAAACGCCGGAAAGAGCCTGCATCAGGGTCTGGAATTTCTGGCCACTGGCGATACGCGTGCAGCAGGCCTGACCGAGGGCTGGGCGCTAACCGGTCGCATCGCATGGACATGGCTTGCCGATGCAAAATTTGCAGCTAATCGGTGTGAGCTTCTGGCGGGTTCGGCCGCAATGGCGCCTTGCGATGCGGGCGAAGTCAATGTGCGCGGACGAAGGTTGCCTTATGCGCCCGAGCATACCATCACGGCAATGCTCGGTTTTGATGCAGGCCCGATCCGCGCCGAAGCGGAATATGTCTACGTTGCATCGCAATTCGGGGATAATCTGAACACGGTCGCAATCTCCGCCAACGGGCAGAGGGGACAGATTCCATCATACGGAATCTGGAATGTGGCGCTGAATTGGGATGTCGGTGATCGACTAACGCTGTTCGCCACCGTCAAGAATGTGGCCAACAAGACCTACATCGTCGACTTGATTCGCGGCATTCTGCCCGGCAGCCCACGGCTGGTGCAAGTGGGCGGGTCAGTTCGCTTCTAGGGCTCAAGGTCCTTCCCAACCCCGGCTTCACTGTTGGTAGACAGGCGAATCTAGACCGTTATGGAAGGCCATAGTCCATAAGATCGAGCGTTAATCTGAAGCTTACGAAGGGCGGATCATGAGGCTACGATTGTTGTCAGCAGCTGCGTTAGTCTCTTTCGCATCGCCTTTACATGCCAAACCTAGCGACTGGCAGACAGCAAGCAACGTAGCCGTGTATTCCCTTATGGCACTCTCGATTGGATTGCCAGCGGCGCAGGGTGACAAACCCGGAGCCTTTCAGGCGGCCGGCAGTATTGCCGCCACATCGCTCGTGACCGAGGGAATGAAGGAGGCTTTTCCCAAAAGCAGACCTGACGGCTCCGATCGCAAGAGTTTTCCTTCCGGCCATGCGTCGCGGGCTTTTGCTGCAGCCGCGACGCTCTACAACCGCCAAGGACAGAAAATCGAAATTCCTGCCTTTGTGGTCGCCGGCTTTGTCGGCATCGCGCGGGTTGAAGGAAAGAAACACTATTGGACTGACGTGGCTGCTGGCGCTGCTCTCGGAACGGCCGCAGGCTTTCTGATAACCAACGCCGCTCCTCCGGGAAATCAGGCAGCCTTGTCTCCTTGGGTCGAACACAAAGGTGGAGGTTTGAGCCTCGCGATACGTTTCTAGGATCCGAAATCATCGGCAATATGTCCCACCGCACGGTGATGTCATTAACCGTTATCCCGCGAGAAAGCCTGGGACACGACGGAATCTTTAGTCTCGAATGGGCGAGGCGTAAGGTTGAGCGCCTTCTACCGTATGATATACGCAGGTTCCTCAGCTGATGACGGCTTATTCTTCCAGGCCCAGCCCGTCATTCAGAAACATACCCATCACCAGAATTGAGCAGAACTGCCCGCTGGGCGCATGCCGGAAATGTTTCGGATTCCAGACATCCTGCTTTTCCAACAATTGCAGGCTGAAGCAGACCTTCACCCGTCGGGTGATATGAGTTTTCTACTCTAAGGACGCCACAGACAGATGAGGCAGCCAATTGGGAGTGATGCGTGTGAAACCCATCTATCCCTTAAAGCCGAATTCGACAGGAATCTTGAGATAGCGCACGCCATTGGCTTCCGCCTTGGGAAAACGACCGGCACGCAAATTGACTTGAATCGCGGGCAGCAGCAATTTCGGCACCGCGAGCGTGGCATCTCTTGCTTCGCGCATTGCTACAAATTCATCCTCGCTGATGCCGTCATGGACATGGACGCTTGTGCGGCGCTGTTCACCGACGCTGGTTTCCCAGCGATAGTCGTCTCGGCCCGGTGCTTTGTAATCGTGGCAAAGAAACAGGCGGGTTTCATCGGGTAAGCTCAGCACGCGCCGGATGGATCGGTAGAGCTGACGCGCATCGCCGCCGGGAAAATCGGCACGCGCAGTGCCATAATCGGGCATGAACAGCGTGTCCCCGACAAAGGCGGCATCGCCGATCCGATAGGCGATGTCGGCGGGTGTATGGCCCGGGACATGCATTACTTCGACGTCAAGCGTGCCGATGTTGAAGTGCTCGCCATCGGCGAACAGACGGTCGAAATCCGATCCGTCGGTCTCCAGATCCTCGAGCGAGAATACTGGGCGGAAGATTGTCTGCACGTCGCGGATATGTTCGCCAATGCCGATTGCCGCCCCGGTTTTCGCCTTGATGTAGGGCGCGGCGGAGAGGTGATCGGCATGAGCGTGCGTTTCGAGCACCATGACGATCCGCCAGCTGCGCTCTGCTGCCGTCGAGATTATCCGCTCGGCGGAACGCACATCGGCTCTACCGCTCGCCAGAACGAAATCCAGGACCGGATCGATGACGGCGGCTTCCCCGGAGGCGGGGTCGGCGACCAGATAACTGATCGTGTTTGCGGGTTCGTCGAAGAACGCTTCGATCACGGGTTGTTGCGGCATGCTGAATTCTGGTGGGTTGTGGCGGTTCGATCCTGGCTCTGCCGGACCCCACTATTTCTATTCGAAGCCGCCTTCACTTTTGCTTAGTCCCGCGTCGAGCCTCGACTTCGGCGCGAACCTGCGCATAGAGTTGCTCAGGACCGAATTTTGCCAAGGGTTGGCCATTTACGAAGAAGCTTGGTGTTCCCTTGACGCCGAGTGTGTTCGCATCGGCGATATCGGCTTCCATGAGCGCATTCGCAGCAGCGGCTGACATCGAACGGGCCTTCTCAACATCCAGCCCGGCGGCCCCAGCGGCCGACCACGCGCCGGTCATGTCGCCATCATGCCATGAGGGCTGCGCGTCAAGAAGCGCTTCCATCACCGGCTCCAAGACGCCTTGCGCGCGTGCGGCCTCAAGGATACCAATCGCTTCGGCAGAGCCTTGGTGCAGCGGCAGGTAGCGCATGACGAGGCGGACATCCTTGGGATAGGCAGCCAGTATCTCCTTCACCGCCGGGTAAAAGGCACGACAAGCTTCGCAGGAGGGATCAAAAAATTCGACAATCGTGACCGGGGCAGTTTTAGGCCCGATAATCGGCGAATGAGGGCGCACCAATGCCTCCGCCGTTATAACCGCGACTTCGGCTGCCGGTTTGCCTGCAACCGTGCTGCTGTAGAGGGTCGCGCCGGTCGCAAATGCACCAGCGGCAAGAACGCCTGTCAAAATGACTGCAAAACGCCTGTTCATGATTTGAATCTCCGATTGATAAGGACGAGAAAAAGCAGGATGGCCGTGAACGCAACCAGCGAGAGTAGCGGGATCGGAAGCTGGCCAAATAGCGTCATTTCGGCATCCGAGCACGAAGGTCCCGAACCGCATGGTTGGATCGCCTCGGGGACAACACCAAAATAGATCGTGAGATGATAGAGCGCGATCGCCCATCCCGCCGACGCGAGCGTGAAGGCGTAGGGCAGAACGGCTCGGTCCGCCCTGTAGGTTGCAATGCCGAGCATGAGAGCCAGCGGAAACATGAAGGCCCGTTGGAACCAGCACAATTCACACGGCACCTGTCCCATGACTTCGCCGATAAAGACCGCACCCAGGCTAGACGCCAGCGCTACTATCCAGGCAGCAAACAGCATGGCCCAAGCACCGCGACCGGATTCATGCAATCTTGGCCCAATGTCGATCATCGGCCCTGCCCCAATTTGGGTGTTTGTTTTGGTGTCAGATGTCGAGCCAGCCAGTCGAGCGGGAGCTGGAATTTTTCAGTAAGCCGCCGGCGAAACAGATATCCCGCGAAGAACGGCAACAGGCCTGCGATATCAGCGCTATGGATAACCCTGACTTGTGTTCCTTCACGGACTAAATCATATCTTTCAGTGATCATGGCAACGCCTTTGACGCCGAATTCCATCGACATCTTGTGCGTCGGTTGAAGCGTCGTGATCTTGGCTTTCATGCTCATGCCTCGCGGGGCTTCAACGCTGCTCCGGTAGAAATAGTCGACCTCGGCTCCTTCCTTGGCCGGCCCTTCGATTTCGACAAGCGGATGCCAGCTGCGGTAACGGGGGAAATCCACCAACGCGCCCCACACCTTGCTCAGGCTGGCCGAAATGAGCACTTCAGTGCTGATCTTCATCATGCAACTCCAAATCAGAATGATCAGTGACGGCGATGGCCGCTGCCATGGTGGCCACCGCGATGCCCCCCGCTGTGAAAGACGAACCCAATCCCGCTGCCGTAGTGACGCGGATAGGGGTAATAAGGGGCATAGCCATAGCCGCTATACGGTCTGCCTGTCGCAGCGGCGACAAGGCATGTGGCTGCCTCTTTCGACCCCCCAGAACCGGGTTTCATCGTATCGGGGAGCAAGTCCTGCGGTGCGGCCGTCACACTTTGATCGGGGGCGCTTACAGCTTGTGCAGGAAAGGCACCAGGAGTGCTGCAGGGAACGATGAAATAGGCAAGCTTGGGCCGCTCACTTTGATAGGAGGCGCAACCACCCAGAGTGCCCGCTGCAGCCACAATAATGACCGTTTTCAGTATAGTCGCTCTCATCGTCCTTCTCCTTTTCGCTACTGTGATTCCTTCGGTTCAACGTCAGGGTTTGGCGTATCGACAGCGCTGCTGCGCTGAGTGGGGTCGAACAGCGGTCCGCCGAAAAGATTGAGGTAGCGCGCCTCGGCCCGCCCCATGGCGGCAAGCAGCGCGAAACTTGCAACGTAAGCGTCGCGCCGGGCAGTAACGAGTTGCACCTTGCTGTTCAGCAACTCCTGTTCGGCATTAAGCACGTCGAGCACATTGCGGTTACCTACCGAATTCTCCGCGCGAACCCCTTCAAGCGCGAGTTCGTTTGCCGACACTGCGGCTTGGGCAGAGACGATGACGGTCTGCGTCGCACGGTATCTGGAAAAGGCGGCGCGGGTATCGGCAACGATGCGTCGTTCGACAAAGACTTCTTGCTCGAGCGTCTGGCCGAGTACGGCCTGTGTCCGCCGAACCTGCGCCGCCGGCAAGCCGCCCTGATACAGCGGAATACTGGCCGAAAGCCCAATTGTTGCGGCGGTTTGCTGCTGTTGGAAGGTGCGTCCCGGAAGCGTGCTGCCCAGGGTTCCAAGATAATTACTGTATGTACCCGAAGCGACTGCTGAAAGCCGGGGCAGACGCGATGCTCCGGCGACCTTGATATCGAACCTCGCCGCGACCACATCTGCCTTTGCGGCTTCGAGTTGGGGGTTGCTATCTAGTGCAACCACCAAAGCGTCGTCTGCAGTTTGGGGCAAGGCCTGCAATTCGGCTGGTTGCTCGAGATCCCGGGCAGGGATTCCGACAAACCGAAGATAGTTTTCGAGACTGGCGTCGAGTTGGGATCGGACTAGCTCAAGCTGGCCTTTTGCCGCCTGGAGACGCGCTTCGGACTGCGCGACATCGGTCCGCGTGAGATCGCCCACCTCGAACCGGTCGCGCGACGCTTCCAGATTGGTCGCCAGGACGGCAACATTTCGATTGTTCAGTTCGACGATTGCAGTGTCGCGCAGGACGTCCATGTAGACCGATACAATCGCAGTAAAGACGTCGGCTTCGGTCGAACGCAAAATGGCTCTGCCGGCAAGAACTCGAGCATCGGCAGCCTTCACGGAATTTCTGACCCGTCCTCCCTGATAAATAGGAAAACTGACATTGGCACCGGCATTTGCGGCTCTGAGTGGGGCTGAAAAGCTGTTTGCCGAGCGCAAAAGAAACTCTTGATAGTCAGCGGTTGCGCTAATTGTCGGCCGGCCCGCCGCAAGCGCAATGGGTACGCCTTCGTCGGTCGCTCGCAGGGCAGCCCGGGCGCCTGTCAGGCTCGGATTGGTTTGATAAGCAATCGCCAATGCTTCTTGCAGGGTGTCCGCCCTCGCATTGCCTGGCAATAGCAGCATCGCCAAAGCAATGGGGGTCACAACAAATACTCTCATGATCCTCTCCTCATGCGCGAAACGGGCCCGCGCGAATTCTTCATCAGTCGAACAGCTCTGCAAGGAAGCCCTTACGGCGACCATCGTGTCCTCGACCGCGATGTTCGCGCCCGTGCCGATCGCGCGGATAGTCGTCCCGGCTCCCGGCGCGCTCAGCCTCGGAAGGCTTGGTTTCACTGCGCTCGATGATCTTGTCGAGTTCACCCCGGTCGAGCCAGACCCCCCGGCATTGCGGGCAATAGTCGATCTCCACACCCTGCCGTTCGGACATGGTCAGCTGGACCCGGCAAGCCGGGCAAAGCATGCCTGTTTCAGATTCTGGTGATGACTGCGTCATTTCGGCCTCCTTCAGGTTTGTCCGACAATCGGTGCTGATGTGATTGTGCGGCGATGGCTTCGGGCTCTGCCAGAATGCCGCAATTCACCGGTGTAGTTTCGCCGTGGGCGCGGCAGGGGAGACCTGCGCCCACGGCGCGGTCCGCTATCACAAAGCGTCGGGGCTTCTTCTAGGGCGGAAGCCTCAAGCCGGACGTCGAGCGGGGACCGATAGGGTGTAAGGATGAGGGGCAGCGGACGCCGAAGCCTACAAAAATGGTTCGGCCTGTGTTCAGCAGAACCGTTATAGTGCGAGACGATGGATCTGAAAAATGGGCATGTGAGTCGAGGAGAGTGAGATGAAAAAAGCAATATTTGGCATGGCAGTGCTGTTGACGGCCGTTGTCGCGCAACCCGCTTTGGCGCGGGATCATCGTGGCGACCGGCATAGCGAATATCGCGAACGCCACCATGAAGACAATCGCGGCGGTTACCGGGATCAGGGCTATCGTTATGATGGACATTCAGATCGGCGCTACGCCAGAAATTATGAAGGCTATTACGAACCCCGCCGCGACCGGCACTTTGACCGCGGAAACTATTATTATGACCGGCATGGACGCAAGGCTGAGCGGCGGCATCACCGGCGCAATCATCACTGAAACCGGGACTGATTCCGCAAGGCTGGCACCGCGTTTTGCCTGCCAGCTGAAGCGGGGTAAAGCGTCCTAGCGCTTCATTTGAAATGGCCTCAGGCATGTAGCGCCTCGGCATCGCCGCACGGTTCGGTTTCGGTTTGAAGCGTGGCATGGTGAATCTTGAATTTCTGTTCCAGCATTTCTGCGACTGCTATGCGGGTCGTCTCACCAATTGCCTTTGGTTGAAGAACAAGGTGCGCTGTCAGACTGGCATCGTCTCCTGCCACCGACCACAAGTGCAGGTCATGGACGCCCGCGACGCCCGGCACCCCAGCCATCGCGCTGCGGACCATGTCAAGGTCGAATCCGCGCGGCACGCCCTGAAGCAAGATATGCGTGGTATCACGAAGCAGGGTCCAGGTGCGGGGCAGCACCCACAAACCAATGGCTATGGCGACGATCGGGTCGATCCAGGTTTTACCGGTGAGCCAGATCGCAATGGCAGCCGCAATTACGCCCAATGATCCAAGCATATCGGCCCAGACTTCGAGATAGGCGCCCTTCATATTCAGGCTGGTTTCTTTGCCACCCGCCAGCACCCGCATAGCAATAAGGTTTATGACAAGTCCGAGGCTGGCGACGGCCAACATACCAAGCGATTCAACTGGCTGCGGGTTAAAAAAACGCGAAACGCCCTCGTAAAGGACATAGCCCGCGACGACGAACAACAGGACCGCGTTAAAGGCAGCAGCGAGAATTTCAAATCGCCTATAGCCATAGGTGCGCTGTGCATCGGCAGAGCGCTGGCCGATCTTCACCGCGACCAGCGCGATGGCAAGGGCGGCCGCATCGGTAAACATATGGGCGGCGTCAGACAAAAGAGCGAGGCTGTTGAACCAATAGGCACCAACAAGTTCTGCGATCAGAAAGCTGCCGGTTAGACTGAGCGCGATTGCAAGATTGCGCGTGTTCGCGCCTGCGGCGTGATTGTGGCCCGGTGTTCCGTGTCCCTCGTCGCCGTGATTATGCCCTGCCGCCATATCAACCTCCTCCAACGCGAAGTGTGTCTGCGGGTTCGGGCAGCGGTCTGAATGTCCAGAACAACAGCAAAGCGTTCAGCGTTACAAAAATAGTGGCACCGGTATCGGCAATAATTGCGGTCCACAAATTGGTCAGCCCAAATACCGCGAGCACAAGAAAAACAAGCTTCAATCCCACAGCGATCACAATGTTGATCACAATGGTCTTGCGGGTCGATCTTGCGAGGCGGATTGCATCGGGAACGCCGAGCAGTCGGTCGCGGAGCAAGCCCACATCCGCCGTCTCGATTGCGACGTCGGTGCCTCCGCCCATTGCGAGCCCTATCGAGGCCTTGGCAAGCGCGGGCGCGTCGTTGACTCCGTCCCCTACCATCAACACGGGCGCTTCGGCTTTTAGTGCATCAATGCGCGCGAGTTTGTCGGAAGGCATGAGTTCGCCTTCGGCCTGCATACCCAGCGGCGCGGCGATGGCTTCGGCTGTCCGCTGGTTGTCGCCGCTCAGCATCAATGTTCGGATGCCAAGTCGGGCCAGCGCGGCGATCGACCGTGCCGCATCCGGCCGGGCTTCGTCGCGGCTGGCAATGAAACCGGATATTTGCCCGTCGACAAGCACAACCGCAACGGTCTTGCCTTCGCGTTCGCGCGCCTCGATCAACACCGCCATCGAAGGGTCCAGTTGAGGGGCCGCGCGCGGACTCAAAATCGCGATCCGACGCGCCTCAACCACGCCTTCGACGCCCTCTCCCTGGCGGATGCGGACATCGCTGGCAAAGGTGATGGCAATGCCACGCCTTTGCGCTTCTGCGACAATGGCGCGTGCGACAGGATGTGACAGCCCGCTCTCCACGGCTGCGACAAGCCGCAAAAGTTCACCGCTGTCACCTTCGATGTCGGTGACAACCGGGTGGCCAAGGGTGAGCGTTCCGGTCTTGTCGAATGCGGCGATCCCAACGCGCCCAAGCATCTCGAGCGCGGCACCGCTCTTGATCAATATGCCGCAGCGCGCAGCGGTGGCGATACCGGTAGCAATGGCCGCAGGGGTCGATAGAACCAGTGCGCACGGGCATGCAATGAGCAGCACCGTCAGCGCGCGGTAGACCCAGACCGACCAATCGCCGCCAAAGGCCAAAGGCGGAATGATCGCAACCAAAGCCGCGATTATTATAGCAGCGGGCGTGTACCAGCTGCTGAAACTGTCGATGAACCGGGCGGTGGGTGCGGTTGTTGCCTGCGCCTCGGCGACGAGATCGCCGATGCGCGCGACAACGCTATTGGCTGAATCCTTGGTCACTTCGACCCGGAGATTGCCGTCGCCATTGATGCTGCCGGCGAAGACCTCGCTGCCAGCGGCTTTTGATACCGGACGGGATTCGCCCGTAATCGCAGCCTCGTTGAGTTCCGATTCGCCCGAAACTATCTTTCCGTCGGCGGCCAGCCTGTCGCCTGCGGACACCAGCAGGATCATTCCGACGCGCAGTTCGGCAGCACTCACCGTCTTTCGCGCGCCATTGTCTTCGATGACCGCCTCGGACGGGAGAAGTTCGGCAAGTGCCCGGAGCCCCGAACTGGCGCGCGCTGCGGCAAAGCCTTCAAGCAATTCGCCCAGCGAGAAGAGCGCCACGACAACCACCGCTTCGGCCCCGGCCCCGATCGGCAGGGCTCCGAGGACCGCAATGGTGACGAGCGTTTCGATGCTGAAAGGCTGTCCGCCAACGCCCTTGCGGGCAGCCGAGAACGCAAACGGCAGGACGGCAATGATGGCGCCCAATCCATAGGCAAGCTGCGCATTTGCAGGCGACAGCCAGGCAATCGCATAAGCAAGGCCTGCACACACACAGGCCAGGCCGAATGTTCTCAGCCCCTCGCTTTCGAACAAGGTTCGGCGCGTGTTCGGCTCGCTATGTCCGTGTTCGGTTGCGGTGGCGGCCATCTCAATGCTCGCCCTGTGCAGCATTGGCCTTCAACGCATTTTCCGGGCAGCGGTGGAAAACCCGCGCGACGCCGCGATAATTGCGGGTCACGAGCTTATCGGCGGTGCGCTCCTCGATTGTCAGACGTTTCAGCTCGTTCGGGGTCATCATGTCTTTGTAGGGCATGTGGCTGTGCGTGTAGGCGATGGCCTTGCCCTCATCCTTCCACAGGCCGGTAGCCGATGGTCCCCGATCGGGTAGCTGGACCTCAACATAATAGCCGTCTGCCAAGAAGACCCAGGCGGGTCCCGTCTCGCAGTTGCGGGTTTCGCCAAGGCTCCAGACGCCCGGCATGTAAGGCGGGCCGAACGTCTGGGCCGGTGCCGGAGCGGCGAGCGCCCCCGCGACCAGCAAAGCCAATCTATGCATGGTCTCTCTCCGTTCATTTTGCGGGTAATTCTTCGCCAAGCGGACTGACATCGGTATAGTCGCCCGGCACATGATGTTTGTGCCGTCCGCGCAGCAGCAAGTGGCTGATCGCCGGCAGAACAAACAGCGTGAGCAGCGTTGATGTAATCAGACCGCCGATCACGACGATCGCGAGCGGCTTTTGCACCTCGGCGCCGGTGCCCGTGGCGAGCGCCATCGGCACGAAGCCGATGGCCGGGACAATACCCGTCATCAGCACCGCCCGGACGCGCTCCATTGTGCCTTCGCCGATGGCTACATCGACGGGTTTGCCCTCGTCGATCCGCTGGTTGATGCTCGACATGACCACCAGACCGTTGAGCACGGTGACGCCCGACAGCACGATGAAGCCAACCGCCGCCGATACCGAGAATGGCAATCCGGTCAGCAGCAGCGAGAACACCCCGCCAGCAAGCGCCAAGGGGATCGCAGAATAAACCGCGATCGCTTGGCGTACACCACCAAGAGCCATGAACAGGATGCCGAAGATTGCCGCAAAGATGATCGGAATGACGATCGACAGACGCGCCGACGCGGCTTGTAGATTTTCAAACTGGCCGCCCCATTCGACAAAGGCCCCGGTTGGCAATTTTACCTGCGCATTCACCTTTTCCTGCGCCTCGGCGACGAACGACCCCAGATCGTTGCCGCGCACATTGGCCTGCACGACAACCCGGCGCTTGCCGTTTTCGCGGCTGACCTGGTTCAGACCCTCGGAAAAGCCGAACTGCGCAACTTCACGCAAAGGAACCGACGCACGCGCCCCGCCTTCGCCCGGAAGCAGGACCGGCAGCGCGCCGACCGCATCGAGATCATCGCGTGTGGCCCGGTCGAGGCGCACGACGATATCGTACCGCCGGTCGCCTTCGAAGACGATTCCCGCCTCGCGCCCACCCAGAGCGGCGGCAACCGTGTCGCTGACGTCCTGCAACGTGAGGCCATAGCGCGCGATGGCATCCCGGTCGAACTTGACGTCCAGCACCGGGAAGCCAGCGGTTTGCTCGACCTTGACGTCGGCCGCGCCGGGAACGGTATTGAGGATACCGGCAACCTGCTGCGCCGCCGCACTCATCTCATCGAGATTGTCGCCATAGAGCTTGATTGCGATATCGCCGCGCACACCGGCGATGAGTTCGTTGAAACGCAGCTGGATGGGCTGGCTGATCTCGAAGGCATTGCCGACCAGCGGCTTGATCTTGCCCTCGACGCGCTCGATGACGTCCTCCTTGGTTTCGACCCCTGCGGGCCACTCATCGCGCGGCTTCAGGATGATGAAGGTATCCGAGGCGTTGGGCGGCATCGGGTCGCTGGCGACTTCGGCCGTACCTGTCTTCGAGTAGATCAGTTTGACCTCGGGGAGCGAGGCGACGGCCTTTTCAACCTTCAATTGCATGGCCTGGGAGGTGTTGAGCGAGGTCGAGGGGATACGAAGTGCCTGCATGGCGAGGTTGCCCTCGCCTAGCACTGGAATAAACTCGCTGCCGAGCAACCCGAACACCAATACCGCCGCCATGAAGGTCCCGCCGCCGGCACCGATCCACGGCCAGGGCCGGGCGATGACGCGCTGGAGAACCGGCTCATAGCGTTCCTTGACCCAGGCAATCGCCTTTACTTCCTTTTCGGCAACCTCGCCGCGAATGAGCAGAGCTACCATCGCAGGGACAAAGGTCAGCGATGCGATGAACGCGCCGCCGAGCGCCAGCATGACCGTGATCGCCATGGGCGAGAAGGTTTTGCCTTCGACGCCGGTAAAGGTCAGCAACGGCACGAACACCAGAAAGATGATCGCCTGCCCGTATATTGTCGGCCTGACCATTTCGCGCGAGGCTTCGAACACCTCGTGCAACCGTTCGTTGAGCGTCAACAATCGCCCTTCATGATGCTGTCGTTCGGCAAGCCGCCGCAAACAGTTTTCGATAATGATGATCGAACCATCGACGATCAATCCGAAATCGAGCGCGCCCAAACTCATCAGATTGCCCGACGTGCCGGTGATGTTCATCCCCGTTCCCATGACGAGGAACGAGATCGGGATCACCAAAGTCGCAATGATGGCCGCGCGGAAGTTGCCGAGGAGCCAGAACAGCACAGCCGCCACCAGCAATGCGCCTTCGGCCAAATTCTTCTCGACCGTGCCAATTGTGGCGTCGACCAATTGCGACCGGTCGAGCACGGGTTTGACGACAATGCCCGGAGGCATGGATTTGGTCACTTCTTTCAGCCTTTCGGCCGCCGCAGAGGCGACGATGCGGCTGTTGCCGTTGGCGAGCATCAGCACGGTGCCGACAACGATTTCCCTGCCATTTTCCGACGCCGAACCCGTGCGCAATTCGCCGCCGATCTGAACGGTCGCGACGTCACGGACCGCAACGGGAACACCGCCACGGCTGGCAACCGTCGCACGCGCAATTTCATCCAGTGTGCGGATGCGACCATCGGCGCGGACAAGGAAAGCTTCCCCGCCGCGCTCGACAAAATTGGCACCGACCGAGATATTGGCCCGCTCCAGAGCATCGGCCAGTTCGGAGAATGAGATGCCGTAGCTCGACAGCTTCGACGCGTCGGGCTGGACCACGAACTGCTTTTCATAGCCGCCGATCGAATCGATCCCGGCAACGCCCGAGACCGAGCGCAATTGCGGGCGGATCACCCAGTCCTGCACCGAACGCAAATAACCGAGCTTCGCGATCTCATCGACGAGGATTTCGCCCGTCGGTGTCATATAGGAGCCGTCGGGCTGGAAGCCGGGCTTGCCTGCAATCTTAGGGCTCTCCTTGGTTCCCGGCTTGGCGAAATCGACGGTATACATCAGCACTTCGCCAAGACCGGTCGACACCGGCCCCATTTGCGGTTCCGCGCCCGCAGGCAACGTGCCCTTCGCCTGGTTGAGCCGTTCGGCGACCTGCTGGCGGGCAAAATATAGATCGGTATGGTCTTCGAAGATCACCGTGACCTGGCTGAAACCGTTGCGCGAGATCGAGCGCGAGCTTTCGAGCCCCGGTATCCCGGCCATCGCAGTTTCGACCGGAAAGGTCACCAGCCGTTCGATGTCGAGCGGCCCCAAATTGGGTTGGACGGTGTTGATCTGCACCTGCTTGTTGGTGATGTCGGGAACGGCATCGATCGGCAGCTTCAAGAGCTCCGACAGACCGTAGGCGGATATGATGAGCGTGAGGATGACCACGCCCCAGCGGAAGCGAATCGACGCGTCTAGAAGTTTATCGATCATCTCAATGCTCCGCCTCGCCCTTGCCGATTTCGGCTTTGAGGAGGAACGCCCCCTTGGTCGCGATCACCGCCCCCGGCTTCAGACCATCGACAATCTCGATGCGCCCACTGTCGCGCTTTCCGGTAACTACGGTCGTCGCCTGAAACCCCTTGGGTGTTTTGACGAACACGACTTCCTTGCCTTCGACGGTCTGCACCGCTTCTTCAGGTAAGGCGATCAGCGCATTGTCACCGCCGCCACGCGGCTTGATGCGGGCGCGCAAGCCTTGGCCAGCGGTGAGCCCGCCAATGCCTTGCGGCGTCAGAACGACGGTGGCGGTCTTGCTCTCGGGGTCAAGACCGGGCGTCACCGAGCGGACGACTGCGGAGACGGTGTCTCCGCCGACAAGTTCGATGACCGCAGTATCGCCGGGCTTGATGCGGCGGGCATCGGCGGCAAGCACCGACGCGTTGATCTGGATGCGATTGGGGTCGGAAATGCGGAAAAGCTCGGTTCCGGCAAGCACATAGGAGCCGAGTTTTGCATCTGCCTTGGTGACTCGGCCCGAAATCAGGCTGATAACGCCCAGCGTCCGGCCATCGCCCGAGACCTTGGCGGCAGCGGCCGCCGACTGCGAACGCCGCGCCTCAGCCTCGGCTTGCGCCAAGGCGGCTGCCGCAGCCTCGAGATCCTGTCGCGCGGTTACTTTTGCATCGAACAGCTTTTTCTCGCGCGCATAGGTCGAACGGGCCAGCGCCAGATTGGCGGAGGCCGAACTGCGCTCTGCCGATATCGAGGCCGCATCGCGGCTTTCCATGACCGCGACCGCTTCACCGGCGCGGACAAAATCGCCCAATTGCCGGTTGATCCTGACCACTGCGCCATCGGCACGCGCGGTCAGCACGGCCTCGCCTTCGGGTGTTGAGGCAACGACGCCCTGCGCCAGAATTTCCGAACCAAGCCCACCCGCCTGTATCGTCTCGGTGACGATCCCTGCAGCTTTGGCGCGCGCTTCGTCCATAAGGATCTGGCCTTCGACATGGCCTTCCTCCTCTTTTTCTGCTGCCGCTTCGCCCTCGGCTGCGGCGACCACGGCTGGTCGCGGCGCAAACACGGTGCGCCCGAGGATCACGCCGCCGCCGCCAAGCACGAGCGCTGCGACAGCGACCCCTGCGATAAGTTTGTTTCGGTTGATTTCAGTATCCACGATAAATTCCTTTACTGCGCGTTGGCGCGAACGAGGGCGGCAGCCGCGCGGGCTCGATCGAGACGCGCCTCGATCAGTAGAAGCTTGGCTGAGTTATAGGCTTGCTGAGCGTCGATGAGCTCGACGAGCGAAAACTTGCCGGCTGCGTAGCCGGCTCGGGCGATCCGTAAGGCTTCCTCGGCCTGGGTCGCCCCGGCCCCCGACAGCGCCTCGACACGCATCTGGGCGGCGTCGAAAGCGAACTGGGCGTCGTGCCTGGCCCGCTTGGCGTCGAGACGCGTTTGGGCAAGGCTTGCCTCCGACGCGAGGCTATCGGCCTGCGCCGCAGCGATACCGCCGCGATTGCGATCTCGGATCGGAAACGGGATCGAGAAACCCGCCACAACCGCGGTTTCCCTGCCATCTGCGAAACGGCGAACGCCCGCGCTGGCAGTCACGTCGGGGACGGCCGTTGCTTGGGCGAGTTTGATCCGCGCGCGCGCGGCATCGCGCTCGGCCTCGCTCAGCCGCTCGTCCAAACCCGAGACATCATGGGCGACTTCGGGCGGAGGCGGTTGGTCGCTTGTATCTCCCGCCGACAGTTCGGGATCGTTGCTGCCGATGAGCGAGGCGAGCAACCGCCGTGCCGCCAGCATGTCGGCGAAAGAGCGGGTCTGTTCGGCCTGGGCTTCGGCAAGAAGCGCATCGGCACGGAGTTTGCGCAGCGGTGGATCGCGTCCGGCCTCGACAAGCAGACCTGCGGTTCGCGCCAGTTCTTGGGCGCGGCCGACATTGTCCCGGGCGAGGACGGCGCGGTCTTCGGCGGCCTTCAGCTCGGCATGGGCGACGCGCACATCGCGTGCGAGATCGAATTGCGCCCGGGCAAAAGCGAGAAGCGCGAAATCACGTTCGGCCTTGGCGACCGCGACCCGTGCACTTCGCTTGCCCCCAAGCTCGAGGCGTTGGCTCAATTCCAGCGAGGTTTCGGACGTCCGGAAATTTCGATAGGGTCCAGTACCCCCGAAATTTTCGACAGTGACGCCAATTTCGGGATTAGGCCCGACACCGGCTTGGCGCGCGCGGGCTTCGGCAGCATCGGCGAGCGCCTTTGCTTGCGAAATCCGCGGGGATTGCTCGGCACCTAGCGTAAGGGCCTGAGAAAGCGAAATGGGTTCCGCTCGGACGGCGGTTCCGCTTATACAAAGCGCTCCCGCCATAAGCGCGGCGCGCAACGAAATAGGCATGAATAAACTCCCTGAACCTGAAGTACAGGCGCAGGCGCACGGGGCGCCGACGCAGCGGACTCAGGTCAGGCAGCCGGGGGTTGGACGGGGGGCGCTTGCGCGAACGAAGTGAGAGCGGCAGTGCTTGACGGTTTGACAGGCGCCGCTTTCAGTGAAGACAAAACTGCAAAGGGCTTGTCAACGGCATTTGCCGCCGTGCAGCAATGGTGATGCCCAACCGCGTGCCCAGCCGGGTTTGAACGCCGTTCGGTATCGTCCTGGTTGCCGGGGGTAACTTGATCGATTGCGTCGACAGCCACAAGGATATTCGCCGGTCCTTCGACGCTACATGCGAGCGAAGGTCCACCGGTACCACCCCAGAGAACCGCAAATGCTACCAAAAAGGTGAACAAACGCATGCGCATGCCGAAGCCGGTAGCATTTACTTTCCTATTTCGCAACGCAACAATCACTTGCCGTGCTCATTTAGTTCCGATGCCAGATCATCCGGGATCGGCATCGCCTTGAAAGCACTGACATTCGACCGTCCAGTATTGCCGATCGGGATGCGTCCGGTGAGCGCTCCGAGCGGGGCGAGAGCAAGCCGGACGATCTGCCCGGTCACTTCGCGCCGATCGCGTAGATGCACCGCAAAGCCAAGCATAGCCCAGTGACTGGCGAGATGTGGACCGAGATACGGCTGCGAGAGGATATGCGCGCGTTCGAGCGCGACCCAAGCGCAATTTGCGTCATTGGCGGCACGGGCGGCGCGATATGCCGACATTTCATCCGCGATCAAGCGACGTGCATTGAGGGTACGCGCAAGCCCGCGCCAACGCCTCTGCCGGTGCCAGTAGAAGAGCTGAGCAAAGGCCCAGATGAACGGTGTCACGATCCCGGCAGAGATTTCCACCTCATCGCTGTAGAATGTGCCGCCACTCTCGGTGGGCGCTATGGTGATCCAATGGTCCCACTTGGATATCAACGCGCTGTGTCCATTGTCGCGTAGTTGTTTTGGCCAAACACCTGTCTCGGGCTGATGCACTGACGTCACGATCCACTGTGTCCCAAAGGGCACGACACCGAATAGTCGCAACTTCATCGGATAACGCCCGCCCGGTTTGAACGCCTCGAACGGTTCATCGCTCACTGGTGAAAACCGCACCAGGGGCCAAGCAATGTGCATCAGTAGCTTCGCTGTCTGAACCTCAGCCCACACGGTTTCAGGGGGAAGCGCGATGATAGTTGAGCGCGACAGCTTCATGTGCGTTCTCCCATTCCAATCCAACGTGGCACAGAGGCCATAAAGTCTCGATAATCCTCTCCAAAACTGGCTTCGAGGTGCGCTTCTTCAATGCGAACCTGTAAGGCGCAGGATGCGACAAACAGCGCCAGGGCGGCCCAGCTCCACCATGTGCCGGATATCGCCGCCGCAGCTAGCCCGACCAGCATCATGCCGACGAAGATTGGATTGCGGCTATATCGGAACAGGCCATGTGAAACGAACAGCGGTGCGTCGCCCTCCCGGACTCCAACCCGCCAAGCCCGGCCCATCTGCGCTTGCGCGGTGATCACTACCGCCGCGCCCGTCGATGCCGCAACCGCTGCCAACATAGTCCGGTAAGGGTCGCCCGCTGTGGCCAGCGCTGCTGCGATCAACAGCGCCGTCACACTGAGCGCAAAGCTGGCACCGGCGACCCGCTGGACGCCCTTTGCCGATGCGAAGGCCCAAGGCCGGTCGCCAGTGGTCCGCCGGATCGCAATGCCACGCCATAGCGTCGCCGCGATGATCGCAATCATCGCGACCAATGGGATGAAGTGGAGAACGGACATCACGCTGGGGTTTCCGAAGAGCCGCGCCGGAAATTCCAGCCAATGTTCATATTGAGCCACAAACTCGCAACGGCAACGCCGCCCATGACGGTCCCGAGAGAAATCGCCGTTGCCAGATCGACGCCGGCCAGGGAGACAAGTCCTAACTGCCAGATTGTCACAGGCACGAAAAGCAGCGCCGCGCTAAATAGCCCGGGCGAATATTCGCCAAACAGCCACCATGTTGCGAAATGAAAGATTGCATTGGTGAAGAGGCCCCATTGCACAGCGACCGCCCAGATGGTCCACATTCGCGTCGGCTCGCTTGCCGCTTGCGCGCAAATGCCCGAAATCGCCGCAATCAGGAAGATATGCGAATAAACATACCACGCGCGGCTTGTCGCTCCGAAGTGACGGGTCGCCCAATCCGGAAAATGCCGCCATTCCTCGGCAATGTGGACCAAAAAGATAATCGGCGTCACAAGGAAAGTCATGCTGCTGCAGCCTTGAGTTCGCCGGTCGCCTGGCGGAACACCTGGAAACCGCCCGTCAGCGCCAGACCCGCCATGATGGACGCAACAATCAGGTCGGGCCACGCGCTGCCGGTGCCGAACACACCCAGCGCCGCCAGCATCACCGCGACATTGCCAATGGCGTCGTTGCGGGAGCATATCCACACTGAGCGCATATTGGCGTCGCCCGTGCGGTAGCGATAGAGCAGCAACGCAACGCCAACATTCGCCGCCAGTGCCAGCGCGCCGATCACGCCCATTGTCTGGGGGTCGGGTGCGGAACCTGCAAAAAACGCGAAGACCGCGCTGCCGAACACCCAGCCTGCAAAACCAAGCATGAACAGCGACTTCACAAGCGCCGCCCGTGCGCGCCACGCCAGCACCGCGCCGACCACCGCAAGGCTGACGGCGTAGTTGGCGGTATCGCCCAGAAAATCGAGAGCGTCGGCCTGCAACGCGCGGCTGTCCGCCGCCGCACCTGCGGCCATCTCGATCAGAAACATCGCCGCATTAACGATCAGCGCGATCCATAAAATGCGCCGCCAGCGTGGATCGGCCTTGGCTGTTTCGCTCCCGCAGGCGCTTTCGCAGCAACTATCACTCATTTCCAAATCCTTCTCGACAACTTGCGAGTCGGACGCCTAACTACACCCTGAAGCAACTACAGGGTCAAGCCCAAAGGAAATGCTGTGAAAATCGGAGAACTCGCAAGCGCCACGGCCACCAATGTCGAGACCGTGCGCTACTATGAAAAGATCGGTCTGCTCGCACCGCCCGCACGCACTTCCAGCAATTATAGGGCCTATGGCGCTGACCACCTTGCCCGCCTCTCTTTCATCCGGCGCGCCCGGGATCTTGGCTTCACCCTCGATGCGGTCCGCGAACTGCTGACGCTTTCGGACGACACGGGGCAATCCTGCGAAGCGGTCGACGGCATCGCCAGCATCCACCTGACCGAAATCGACCGCAAGATCGGCGACCTGAAGGCGCTCCGCTCCGAGCTGAGCCGCGTCCTCGGCTCGTGCAGCCATGGCACCGTCGCCGACTGCAAGATCATCGAAACCCTCGCCCCGCGCGGAGAGGCTGTCTAAGGCACATTCATATGTTTTCGGTCCTCGCCAATCGCACCTATCGCCATCTGCTGTTCGCACAAATCATTGCGCTGGTCGGCACCGGGATGGCGACGGTCGCGCTTGGCCTGCTCGCTTATGATCTGGCGGGCGGCAATGCGGGTTCGGTGCTGGGGACCGCGCTGGCGATCAAGATGGTCGCCTATATCGGCATTGCACCCATCGTCGGGGCCTATGCCGACCGTCTGCCGCGCCGCGCCTTTTTGGTTGCGATGGACATGGTGCGCGCGGGCGTTGCGCTGACGCTGCCCTTTGTCGATCAGATCTGGCAGGTCTATGCGCTGATCTTCCTGCTGCAATCGGCCTCTGCCGCCTTCACCCCGACCTTTCAAGCGACAATCCCCGATGTGTTGCCCGATGAGGCCGACTATACCCGCGCGTTATCTCTCTCGCGGCTCGCCTATGATCTGGAAAGCCTGCTCAGTCCGATCCTTGCCGCAGCCTTGCTGACCGTGATCAGCTTTCACTGGCTGTTCGCAGGCACATCGGCGGGCTTTGCGATCTCCGCCTTCTTCGTGCTGTCGGTGGTGCTGCCGACGTCGCCAGCCAAACCGCAAAGCGGCGGCATCTATGCGCGCACCACGCGCGGTATCCGCGCCTATCTAAAAACGCCCCGGCTGAAGGGGCTGCTCGCCATCACCTTTGCCGCAGCGGCGGCGAGTTCGATGGTGATCGTCAACACCGTCGTCATCGTCCGCGAGATGCTAGGGCTCGGCCAGCGGGAGGTCGCGCTCACGCTCGCGGCCTATGGCGGCGGATCGATGCTCGCGGCGTTCGCGCTGCCGCGCCTGCTCGACCGGATGAGCGACCGCAAGGTCATGCTGTTTGCCGCGATACTGCTATCGGTTGGTCTCGGCACAATGGCCGCCGCGTTCGCGAGCGGCTTTGCCATCTGGTCGGTTGTGCTCGCCGGATGGATCGTCCTCGGCATTGCCTATTCGATGAGCGTCACGCCTTCGGGTCGTCTACTCAAACGCTCCGCCGGAGAAAGCGACCGCCCCGCGATTTTTGCAGCGCAATTCGCGCTTAGCCATGCGGCATGGCTGCTGTGTTACCCGCTCGCGGGGCAGATTGGCGCACAATTCGGACAAGCAACCGCTTTTGCTATATTGGCGGCGGTCTCGGCTTTGGGAACGGCCGCAGCAATCCTGCTGTGGCCGCGCTCCGACCCGGAAACCGTCGCGCATGACCATGCCGACTTACCACCCGACCATCCGCATATCAGGCAAGAGCATCAAGGCGGGCAGACCGCAGCACATGTCTTTGTCATTGACGACCTGCATCCCCAATGGCCGCGAAACGCATGACCTCGCCCGTCCTGTCCACTGCGCTCATCTATGCCGCCGCGGCGCTTGCCGAAATCGCAGGTTGTTTTGCTTTCTGGGCATGGTTGCGGCTGGACAAATCGGCATGGTGGACATTGCCGGGGCTGATTTCGCTGGCGATTTTCGCGCTGCTGCTCACTCGGATCGACAGCGCCGCCGCCGGACGCGCATTTGCGGCCTATGGCGGCGTTTACATTGCCGCATCGCTGATCTGGCTGTGGAGCATCGAGGGTGTTCGACCCGACCGATGGGATTTCATTGGCGCGACGATTTGTCTGGCAGGGGCGGCAGTCATCCTGTTCGCGCCGGGTCGGATGGCATGATAAGAGTAGAGCGATGACGAACGAGCCAAGCGCCCATTGGGAAAATGTTTATGCAAACAAGGATGCGAGCCAAGTCAGCTGGTTCGAAGAAACCCCAGCGCTGTCGCTTGAACTTATTGCCGAGAGCTATGACGGGCGTGGTAGCGTCATCGACATCGGCGGCGGTGCTTCCGGGCTCGCAGGTGTGCTTGTTGAGGCGGGTTACGCGCCGGTTGCGGTTCTTGACCTGTCGGCTAATGCGCTCGCCGTTGCCAAGGCCAAACTTGGCACCAAGGCCAGCGCTGTCGAATGGATCGTCGCCGATGTAACCGAATGGCAACCTGCGAGGCGCTTCGATGTCTGGCATGACCGCGCGGCATTTCATTTCCTCACCGAACCGGCGCAGCAGCGCGCCTATGCTCAAACACTGCGCTCGGCCCTTAGCCCCGGCGGGATTGCAATCATCGGCACATTTGCGCCCGACGGGCCGGAGCGGTGCAGCGGATTGCCAGTCGCCAGACACGATGCCGCCAGTATCGCTGCCATTTTAGGCGAGGAATTCGAACTGGTAAGTGAACGACGCCACGAGCACAGAACGCCCGGCGGTGCGGTGCAGAAATTCCAGTTCAGCACATTTCGCCGAACAAGCTAGCTCCGTTCGAAGGCCCGAATGATCGGACATGCACCGCTGCTGCCGCTGGTGCATTCGGTGGCTAGCCCGGCAAGAGCATTTCGCGCGTGCTGCAATTCTGCAATCTTCTGGTCGAGTGCCACTATCCGTGCCTCAGCCATTGCGCGCGCCCTATTTCGGTCATCGGTTGCATCAAGTGCCAGCAACTGTCCGATCTCATCCAAGGTAAAGCCCGCCGCTTGCGCCTGCCGTACGAAGCGAAGTCGGCGCAGGTCATTGCCATCATAGCGGCGGATGCCAGCGTCGCGATCCGGCTCCGCGAGCAATCCGCGGCGTTGATAAAAGCGTATGGTTTCCACGCCCACGCCGCCTGCTGCCGCAAGTTTTCCGATGGTCATGGCATTCATCGCTTGACTCCGTACTATGATACGGAACCTATATAGGTCGGGTGATGTTATTTACCAGCAAGGAATCACCCATGACTGAAACCGCCATTGCAACGCTGGCGCAAAACAGCGCTGTTACAAAAACGGCCGTCATCCACAGGATGGTTATGCCCAACCATATCTGCCCCTATGGCCTCAAGGCGCTCGATCTCCTTAAGCGCAAGGGCTTCGTGATCGAGGACCACTGGCTAACCACGCGCGAGGAAGTTGACGCATTCAAGGCTAAGCACAATGTGCAAACCACGCCACAAATCTTCATCGGCGGCGAACGCATCGGCGGGCATGACGATCTGCGCCGCTATCTTGGCCTCAAGGTCGCCGATCCTAAGGCAACGACGTATCAGCCGGTGATCGCGCTGTTCGCCCTGACCGCGCTGATGGCGCTTGCGGCAAGTTTCGCGGTCTATGGCACGCCCGTCACCATTCGCGCTGCTGAATGGTTTATTGCATTCAGCATGTGTATCCTCGCGATGCTCAAGCTCCAAAATGTCGACAAGTTTGCGACGATGTTTCTGAACTACGATCTGCTGGCGCAGCGCTGGGTGCCTTATGGCCGCATCTACCCGTTTGCCGAAGGGTTGGCCGGCGTGCTGATGGCGGCAGGCGCGCTCAACTGGTTGTCGATCCCGGTCGCGCTCACCATCGGCAGCATCGGCGCGGTATCGGTGTTCAAGGCAGTCTATATCGACAAGCGAGAACTGAAATGCGCCTGTGTCGGCGGCGACAGCAATGTGCCATTGGGCTTTGTGTCGCTCACCGAAAATCTGATGATGATCGCAATGGCGCTGTGGATGCTGCTTGCGCCAGCGATGCTGCACACAAGCGTCTTACGATAATTGCTTTGACTGCGTTCGCCGCTCGCAAAACCACTTGACCTGCGCCTAGGGTCAAAGGCGCAAAAGAAGTGACGACGAATTCAAAAAGCTCAAACCAGTGTAGGGTGGATTGCGGACAATGTACCGGCATCACTATGAAACCAACCGCTTCCTGGAAGCCAGCCCGGCAGACGTTTTTGCCGAACTTGACGACCATGAGCGCCTGTCAGTGCACATGATGCGCTCTTCGGCAATGATGGCTGGAGCCTCCATGCGCCTCGAACTCGACGCAGCGAAAGGTCGAAAAACTGGTTCAAAAATGACCTTGCGCGGGCGGGTGCTCGGTCTCCCACTCAATGTTGAAGAGGTTGTGATCGAATATACGCCTCCCTTGCGGAAAGTCTGGGAAACGGTCGGAACCCCTCGATTGCTTGTGATCGGCCGTTACCGGATGGGATTTGAGCTCGAACCTGGTGACCACGGCTCACGCCTGACGATTTTCATAGACTATGATCCGCCAGTTGGGTTCGGGAATCGAATCAGTCGCTTGCTGGGCCCGGCATATGCCCGCTGGTGCACCACCAATATGGCCGACGGTGTGGCCCGGCATTTCGGTTGAGTCGGTCCCTCGGACAATACTTAGATCATCGAGCTTTAGGTCGCGCTACACTGCGAAAAAGCGGATGTGTCAGTGCCCACAAATCTACCCGGCCCAACGCCAAAACCTGCCGGAATGCCGATGCGATGTCCTACCACCGACGCCCTGCATCGCGTCTCGATCGATCCAATCGAAAAGCAACGGTCGATGGGCGAGAATTAGGAATATCTTATGAAGAGCCTGATTGCTTTCGACCTGGACGGCACCCTTGCCGAAAGCAAGCAACCAATCGATCCGGAAATGGCAGAGCTTCTCACCAGACTGCTCCAGCGTGCAAATGTGGCCATAATCTCGGGCGGCGATTGGCCACAATTCGAAACCCAGCTAGTTTCGCGTTTACCAGTTCATGCGGAGCTTCAACGGCTCTTCATCCTGCCGACCACAGGGACAAAACTTTATCGTTTCGATCATGGCTGGAGAGCCGTTTATGTCGATGCCTTTTCGATCGAGGAGCGCCGTTACATACTCTCATCAATCGAACGGATCGTCGAAGAATCAGGCTTGCAAGAAGCGCGAATCTGGGGCGAGCGGATCGAGGACCGCGGCAGCCAGATAACCTTCTCCGGGCTTGGCCAGCTCGCGCCACTGGCGGCAAAAGCGGGTTGGGACCTCGACTTCGCCAAGCGCAAGCGCCTTCAAGCAGCGCTCCGCGCAGCCCTGCCCGAGCTGTCGATCAACATCGGCGGCTCGACATCGGTCGATATCACTCGGCAAGGGGTCGACAAGGCTTACGGAATGCAGCGGCTTGCAGAGTATTCCGGTATTCCTTTTGCAGCGATGCTGTTTTTCGGCGACGCCATCTACCCCGGAGGCAACGATTATCCGGTTCGCGAAGCCGGAATAGACACGATCGCCGTACGCGATGTGGCCGAAACCAAAACCGGACTTTTGGCACTCATCGCCTGCATGAATTCCTCGTAAGCGGCAGCTCTACAAAATCATTTGTGACCGCGCATTCAGTTCGGGCAAAAGGGGCGATCCCTATATTGGCTGGCAATACCATTGTGGCAGACTACAAGCAACATCCGCAGCCATACGCACCTGTCGCCTTCAAAGTGGAGTCTGGAACGCCTTTTGAAGGTAACTTCGGCGTTGAAAGATTAAAGTGAGGTGTTGGCGTTTGCCCGAGTGCAGTCATTTCCGATTTTGAAATGCATAGAGCGGACGTTGGCACTGCACGTCCAAAATAGCATGTCACGGGCAGAGAGAGCGATTCAATGAAACCGAAAATTCTCACCACTGTCCGCGATTACTCGCCCCGCCTTTTTGCAGCTGATGCGCTTGCCGGCGTGACGGTAGCGCTGGTTGCGCTGCCACTGAGCATTGCGATCGCTATTGCATCTGGCGCGCCGCCTGCGGCCGGCATGGTGACTGCGGTTGTCGGCGGTTTCCTGATCTCGGCGCTTGGGGGAAGCCGAGTGCAGATCGGCGGGCCGACCGGGGCCTTCATTGTGATCGTCTATGGCATCATTCACGATCACGGCATGAACGGCCTGATGGTTGCCACGCTGATGGCCGGCTGTATCCTCCTCATTGCCAGCGTGCTGGGTGCGGGTCGGTTGATCCGCCACGTGCCGGAACCCGTGATCGAAGGCTTTACCATCGGGATTGCGCTCATCATCGCTGTCAGCCAGATCAAGGATCTTGGCGGAATGACCGGTCTCCAGCTACCAGCGGATTTCATTCCCAAAGTGAGCGCGCTTTGGGCGATGAGACAAACGATCGACCTGGCGTCGTTGATGCTGGGAAGCGGGTGCGTAGCTGCGATCCTGATCCTGCGAAATCTGGGACCCAAGTTCCCCTGGCTCGTTCCGGTCGTTGTCTTGGCGAGCATCGCTGCAACTTTGGTTTTGCCGTCAGTCGATACCGTCTCTGCACGCTATGGCGACTTGCCTATGGGTCTGATCGCGCCGCGGCTTCCCGTGATCACCTCTGAGACAATCGTCGAAGTCCTGCCGTCCGCGCTGACCATTGCGTTTCTGGCCGGAATCGAGTCGCTGCTCTCCGCTATAGTCGCCGACCGCATGATCGGTGGCGCTCATCGCTCCAGCGCCGAATTAATTGCGCAAGGGGCCGCGAACATTGCTTCGCCGCTCTTTGGCGGATTGCCTGCTACCGGTGCAATTGCTCGGACGGCAACAAATGTGAATGCGGGCGGCCGCACACCCGTCGCTGGCATGGTTCATGCGATTGTGATTCTGCTGGCGATGCTGTTTGCCGCGCCGCTGGCTGGTGCACTTGCGCTTCCTGCACTTGCCGGGTTGCTCATTGTGACCGCCTGGACGATGAGCGAGCCGCACCGCTGGACCGAGCGGCTCCGTCTGCCAAAAGCCGACCTCGCATTGCTCTTGCTTACAATGACGCTGACCGTCTTGGCTGATCTGACCGTCGCCATTGCGGTCGGAACCATGATCGGAATGACATTGCGGTTTGCTCGAGGCAAGATCGAACCGCCGCGCTGGCATACACCGTTTTCGCGACGCGGTGACCAAGAGGATTAAAAAACGAACATCAATTGGCCCGGCTCTAGATGAGGTTTGCGTCGGCCGCAGCCGACGTCCCAATCGAAATTGATCAGGCCGTGTTGCTTCATCTGCGATGCCACGGCGAATGAGCGAAGTGGAGTGCTCTCTTCCGTCAGCACCCTTTCTGGGAACATTACTTACAGCAAGTTTCAACGGCCATCGCTAAACAAGCATGATCATGCGCTAGCGTTCGCCAGTTGGATGGAAACGAGGCTGAATAATCCACCTTGACTCCGGACCATGGTCCACAGGCGATAGCTGGCGCGGTCAGAAACAGTCCGCGGAAGATTCTCCTCTCGACTGCGCCCACCGCGCAGCGCCGAACAGCGAGAACTGAAACCCTCGGCGATTGAAAGGTTCGGTATGCGCAATCCAAGTCCTATACCCTCGCTTCGGCGTGTCGCTTTGGTCGGCACATCAGTGCCCAGGCAGTGCGGTATCGCGACGTTCACCGACGACCTCTACCAAGCCCTAAGCCGTACTGATCACAGCCTCAACATGAGCGTGGTCGCGATCAACGATTGCACCGACGCCTATGTCTATCCAGGCTATGTCGCCTTTGAAGTTCAAGCGGATGATCCGGGAACCTACGCCGTTGCCGCCGATTTTCTGGGCGTATCCGACACAGAGATCATTTGCCTCCAGCACGAATTCGGGATCTTTGGCGGACGCGCCGGCGAACATGTCCTGAGCCTGATCGAAGGACTGACCGCACCGCTTGTAACGACCTTGCACACCGTGCTCGAAAAGCCCGATCACGATCAACTCAAGGTCATGCGCGCACTTGTAGAAAACTCCGCACGGCTGGTGGTGATGGCGGAAAAGGGCCGCCAAATTCTGCAGGACACATACGGCGTACCCCCTGACAAGATTGCGGTCATTCCGCATGGTGTACCCGATCGCGCCTTTCTCGATCCGGCGCTTGCGAAACACGCACTCGATCTTGCGGATCGCACCTTGCTTATGACCTTTGGCCTGTTGGGGCCGGGCAAGGGGATCGAGACGGCCATTGAGGCTCTGCCCGCCCTGATCCGCAGCCACCCCAAAGTCCTTTACATGATCGTTGGAGCAACCCATCCAAACCTACTGCGCAGTGAGGGCGAACATTATCGGCAGGGTCTTGTATCGCTCGCCGAAAAACTCGGCGTCCGCGATCATGTCCGCTTTATTGATCGCTATTTCTCGCTCGAAGAGCTGCTGGACCATCTTGCCGCGTGCGATATTTATCTGTCGCCCTACCCAAACGAGGCGCAAATCGTGTCGGGCACGCTCGCCTATGCGCTGGCGTTGGGAAAGGCGGTGGTTTCGACACCGTTCTGGTATGCGCAGGAAATGCTTGCCAACGGTTGCGGGGTGATTGTGCCTTTCGCGAAGCCCGACGCCTTGTCCGCGGCAATTGGGCGACTGATTGACGACGACAAGATGCGCACCGGAATTCGCACGCGCGCTTACGAACAGGGCCGAGCGATGATCTGGCCACACGTTGCCCGCCAATATCTCGCATTGTTTGACGAGGTCAGGTCGGCCAGCCGGTCGAACGGAGCACAGATTATCTGCTTTCCGGTGCCGGAAGCCATTGCCCCGCCGGCGATCTCGACCGCGCACCTCGCTTCGCTCACCGATGATGTCGGGTTGATCCAGCACGCAAAATTCGGCGTTGCTCACCGTCGGCACGGCTATTGCTTGGACGACAATGCCCGGGGCCTGCTGGTGATGGCGCAGCTCGCGATGCATCGCAACCTGACACCTGACGAAGAAAGGCTCAGCGGCATTTATGCGGCCTTCGTCGAAGACGCTTTTTGCCCGACGACGGGGCGAGCGCGAAACTTCATGCGCTTTGACCGGACGTGGGTCGAAGAGGGTGGCGAAGACGACGCTCTCGGTCGAGCCCTCTGGGCGCTGGGCAACGTGGCAATAATGAATGACGAGCGCGGTCTTGGCAGCTGGGCTGCAACCCGACTGCTCGAAACGGCGCTGCTCCTGCCAAATTGCAAGGCCCCCCGTTCATGGGCTTATGGCCTGCTCGGCATCGCCGCCTTCCTGAAACGCTTCCCCGGTCATCGATCATTTGAAGCCATTCGCGACGACCTCGCCGGTCGGTTGCTTCAGCGGCACCGAGACGCTGCCGGCCCGCAATGGACATGGTTCGAGGACCGCTTGGGATATGACAATGCGCGGCTGTGCGAAGCGCTGATCATCTGCGGACAAGACACCCATGACGGCGTTATGCTTGAGGCGGGGCTCGATACGCTTCGCTGGTTGATGGAGCTTCAACGCGCGCCGGACGGCCATTTCCGGCCGGTAGGAACCGAAAGCTTCGGCATTGACCGCAGTTTTCCCCGAGCCTTCGACCAGCAGCCCCTGGAGGCCTGGGCCGCAGTCAGTGCTTGTCTGGCAGCGGCCAAGGCTGCGCACGACCCGCAATGGCTACAGGAAGCCCGGCGAGCCTTCGCCTGGTTCTTCGGCGAGAATGACCTGGGCTTGCCGCTCGTCGATCCAGCGCGCGGTGCCTGCTTTGACGGGCTACACCCCGACCGGCGCAACGCCAACCAGGGTGCCGAGTCAACGCTCGCCTATCTTGCCGCGCTGACAGCACTCACCCGGTTCGCAGCCGAAGCAGACCGGCAGGAACCCGATTGCGGCTTGCCGCACCATAGCGACGCCCGATCAAGCGGGAAGATCCTGCACCGGCTCGCGAAATCATGAATATCGCGAACGTCGACGATCAGCGGGAACCCTGACGCCGGGTGCAACCAGCAAGATCTGAAAGGAAGGATATTCATGTCGAGCGCAGCGTTTGTCAGAAGACTGCCCATCTTGCTGCGGCCCAATCCGGCCAGAACCGTGATCAGGCCCTATATGCCTTCGAAGGATGGCTACAAATATGCACGGGAAGATCGCCCGCGTTCGCAACGCATTGCGGACCGCGTTCTGGGCTTGGACGAGCAAACCCTGAAAGATGAACTCGACCGGGTGTTGCGGGACTTTTCCGGACGACACCGCAACGTATCCTCTTTGTTCCTGCGCCGCTTTCACGAGGTCGAAGGGATTGATATCTGCGAATGCCAAGTCAGCGACGAACAAGCGCTCCTCATTGGCGCCCATTTTTGCCACGAATATTCCTATGAAGCGGCCGCACTTTTCAATCCCAGCATTGTCGCTCACCCAGACCAGTCGGATGTTCCGGACGGCGCCATGCGCTTTGTTCTCTCGCTGCGCGGCGTCGGCGAGGGCCATATTTCGTCGATTACCTTCCGCACCGGTCTTTGCCTCGCCGATGGCAGCATCACGATCAACCCGCCGAGTCCAAGGCCGGTTGTCCTCGCGACCGAGGATATTTTTGCCGAACGAGGGCCTGATGCCGGAATACGGGTCAAGTGCGATGGTAGCCATGATCTCTCCGAAATCGTCATCTTCCCGACAACGCCGAGCCAGCGCAGCGGCATCGAAGATCTGCGGCTAGTGCGGTTCATGGCGGATGACGGAACCGCAACGTATCACGGCACTTATACCGCGTTTAGCGGGCAAGCGATACGCCAGGAACTGCTGAGCACGCCAGACTTCCGGCACTTCGAACTAAGACCGCTCCAGGGCGACGCAACGGCGAGCAAGGGAATGGCGCTCTTTCCTCGGCCCATCGATGGAAAATTCTCGATGCTGGGGCGCGAGGACAATGAAAATATCTGGTTCCTGACTTCGACCGACATGCATGACTGGAGCGGTGGCGCCAAAGCGGTCGATCCGCGCTGGCCTTGGGAATTTGTGCAGATCGGAAATTGCGGATCTCCGATCGAGATTGAAGAGGGCTGGCTAGTTATCACGCATGGCGTCGGCGCGGTGCGCAATTATTGCATCGGCGCGTGCCTGCTTGATCGCAACAATCCCGCGAAACTCCTGGCGCGCACGACACAGCCGCTGCTGCGATCCGACATGGACGAACGCGAGGGCTATGTGCCCAATGTCGCCTATAGCTGCGGATCGATGCTGCACGGACGACGCCTCGTCTTGCCCTATGCGCTGGCTGACAGTTTCACGACCTTCGTCACGATCGAGCTAGACCAGCTCCTTGCAGCGATGGATTGAAGGCTACAGTTACCGCCTTTCCTTCTTTTCTCACCTTGTTATTTTTTGTGGCTTGCTTCCGCCAGATTGCAAGGGATCGGCGCTTGGCGTGCGTATCTATCCATGAGACCAGAACACCGGGAAGGCCGACGCTATAAATGGCAGTTTTCGCTCAGCTTCTGACGGGGATGTCAGCTTGCAAAACGAGCCGTGTTTTGCAGCGTGCCGCCAATGGCGTGGGTCTCGTTAAGGCGTCTCGTCGCGCTGGCCCCTCTCAGCTGGAACGCGGTGGCACAAAAAAAATGGCTCGCTCTCGGGTTTGCCGATGATGGCACGGCGCGAAACTATCCGGTCTCCGGTTCAGCCCTTTGCGCACGCGCTTGGTCCGCTCATGCTGCACGGCATTACCGGCTATGTTGTCTATTGCCTGAACCCTTCTGGTATCATCCTCGACATCAATCGCGATGCGGCGGTCATACTGCACCGACCCATTGAAGATTTGCGCGGTCTATCGCATGAAATCTTCTACCCTCCCGACGAACTGGAGACCGGTCAGCCTGACACCGATCTTGCCATCGCGCAGGCCAACGGCATGCTTGAACGCGACGCTTGGCGTGTGAGAACCGATGGCACCGAATATCTTGCAAGGCTGACGATCAACCCCCTTCTCGACACCGCAGGAACGGTTGAGGGTTTTGGCTGCATCGCGCGCGATATTACTGAAGAGGTTTCGATGCGCAGGTCGTTCGAAGCCCGCGAACAGCATTTACAATCAATTTTAGCGACTGTGCCCGATGCCATGGTCGTCATCGACGAGACAGGCCGTATCACGTCGTTCAGCGCTGCCGCCGAACGGCTTTTCGGCTATCGCGAGCGCGACCTTCTGGGCGAGAATATAGCCTGCCTCATGCCCGAGCCCGACCGGTCGAGACACGACCAATATATCGCCCATTATCTGCAAACAGGCGAAAAGCGGATTATCGGTATCGGGCGCATCGTTGTCGGGCTGCGTAAGGACGGCACGACTTTCCCGATGGAGCTTTCGGTGGGTGAGGCTGGCGAGCAGGGCAGCCGGGTCTTCACCGGCTTTGTCCGCGACCTGACCGCAAAGGAACGTGATGACCTGCAGCTAAAGACACTTCAGGCCGAGCTCGTTCACGTATCGCGGGTAAGTGCAATGGGTACCATGGCGTCGACCATAGCCCATGAACTCAACCAGCCTCTCACCGCCGTTGCAAACTATCTTGAAACCGCATGCGATGTGCTCGACGGTAAAAGCCAAATCTCCGCGACGCTGCTCCGCAATGCGCTGGGCGAAGCGGCCGACGAAACGCTTCGTGCAGGATACATCGTTCGTCGCCTGCGTGACTTCGTGGCCCGAGGCGAAGTTGAAAAGACCATCGAAACCCTGCCGGACCTGATCGATGAGGCGAGCAAGCTTGCCCTGATTGGGGCGCGTGAACGCGGCGTTCGCAGTTTCTACATTTTCGATCCTGAAGCCACACCGGTGCTGGTCGATCGCGTCCAAATCCAGCAGGTGCTCGTGAACCTGATGCGCAATGCTGTGGAGGCGATGGCAGATGCCGGGGTCCGCGAGCTTCGCATCGCGACGAGACTGCTCGCCGACGGCTATGTCGAGGTTTCGGTCCAGGACAGCGGCCCCGGGATCTCGGCTGACATCCTGCCGCGCCTGTTTCAGGCGTTCGTGAGCAGCAAAACCGAGGGCATGGGTCTGGGCCTTTCGATCTGTCGCACTATCATCGAGGCCCATGGTGGCCGCATCTGGGCGGAACAGCCTTCAGCCGGTGGCACGACTGTCCGATTCACCTTGATCCATGCGCGGACGGAAAGCGGCGATGAGTAGCACCAAAATCATTCATCTCGTCGATGACGAGGAGGCAATCCGGAAATCTGTCGGCTTCATGCTCCGCAGTTCGGGCTATATCGTCCATAGCTATGCGTCTGGAACCGAATTCCTTAAGGCTGCATCCGCCGCCGGAATAGGGTGTGTGCTGCTCGATGTTCGCATGCCCAAACTGGACGGCCTTCAGGTCCAGGCAGCGATGCGTGAGCGCGGGATCACGATGCCAGTCGTCGTCCTGACCGGTCATGGCGATGTTTCAGTGGCGGTGCAGGCGATGAAGGCTGGTGCTATCGACTTTCTCGAAAAGCCGTTCGAAAAGGCGGTGGTGCTCGACGCGATCGAGCGCGGTTTCGCAAGGCTGCAGAATGCCGGAGCACGCGACGTCGAGGAAGCGGAAGCAGAAGTTCGTTTGGCGCTCCTGACGCCTCGAGAGCGCGAGGTGCTCGACGGGCTTGCAAAAGGCTATCCCAACAAGACCATCGCGTACGATCTTGGCATCTCCTCGCGCACGGTCGAAGTGCACCGCGCAAGTTTGATGAGCAAGCTGGCGGCGCATAGCCTTTCCGATGTGTTGCGGATCGCGTTTGCCGCCGGAGTGGGACGCCAAGGGGCTCGGTAGGAGGTTTACTTACAGACTGAAGAGCAAATTTTTGGGACTTTCGGCTCGAACAATCACCTTCATTCGAGCACCCGATATCATGTCCGTACCGATCAGGAAACCGCCCGTAGCCCCATTTACAATCCTCGTGTCGGATGATGACCATCGGGTTCGTCGTTCGATCCAGCTGATGCTGTGTTCGTGCGGATATGCGGTACGAAGCTACACCAGCGGCAGCGCGCTCCTTGCGGACCCGCAAGCCATGTGCGGCAATTGTCTTGTTGTCGATTACCATATGGTGGATGTTGACGGGTTCACCATATTGCAGACATTGCGGGCCAAAGGCTGGTGCGGGAAAGCCATCATGGTATCGGCATATTGCGACCAGTCGCTCGACGCGTGCGCACGCAAGACGGGCTTTGACGAGGTGATTGCAAAGCCGTTCGTCGCACGCGCTATCATCGACGCAATTGCACGCTATGCTCCGCCAAAGAAATGAAATTGGCACCTTTCCGCATGACGCGGCGGTAGTCTGCCTTGTAACATCATCGTCGAACCGACCGCCCGGCAAAGGTATTCCGCAGCGGCTCGCGTTTCCGTATCGACCAGCGCAGCTTGGCGCCGCAGCTGGATGCTAATTCTCTTCTTTACGATCAATGAGAAGGAGGCTGGTCACGACGCAACCACGGAGGGATTTTGCACGCGCCCATAGCACGATGCTCCCCTTGCTATGGGCAGAACGGGTCACTCTCCGCCGACGGCTCGGGAGATCCGGCAGCTCAATGACTACATGTCTTCGTGCTCCGACATTGGCATGTCGGCAGGTTTGGTTGCAGGCTTGGTCTTGCCCATCCCCTTCATCTTGCCGGCCTTGTCGGAACATTTCATTCCTCGCATTCCGGCTTTTCCCTTCATGCCCGAATGATCTTTCATCATCTGGTCGTGCATCTGTTTGTCCCCGCTTTTCATGCAGTGATCGTGCGGTTTGGCCGGCTTCGCCTTCGTGGCGGTAGCCGCTGGCTTTTTTGGTGGAGCCATGGTGCTGTCGTCGGCATAGGCCGGTGCTGTGGCGAGCGCGCCCAGACTCAGGGCCGCAAGGAAAGAGGTAAAGCTGCGCATCATATTCTCCAGATTTGGTTGTGATGTCCAACCCGCATGGCAAACGCCCAACGGATCAGTGAGTGTGCGCAAAATGCTCTCAACTGATCCGCGTTCCTATACGTGGTGTCCACAACTGCGGGGATTGCGTAACCTGATCGGCAATTGTCGTGCGCGTTGGCCCGAAACCCAGGAGGGATCAGAACGCATGCTGGCCTTGCCTGAAAACAACCCCTTGACCTTGGACCATGCTCCATAGGCTAGACATCTTCATCCGAGTCGCCGACGCCTTCGAACGCGCCGCCAAGATGGAGCAAAAAATGCCTGAATTCTGGGGAAAAGTGGCGAAAGCACAGCTGCCCGAACCATGTGGTTCAAACACACAAGTCCGGGCGTCCCTGTGCACTCTACGTATTGTTTAGGCTAGGCAGGATGAGGCAAATTGACCGGGTTGAAGTGATCGATTTCCCTGCCAGGCATCAGCGCCGAATGGCTTGAAGCGATGGCCTTGGGATCATTCCTTCAACTGAAATGCAGAAGCTCAGACTTTGTTCGGAACTTCGCAGGAGGAACAACAACCATGCTGTATGGCAATCAGCCAGCAGACCAAGTCGAAGGGAAACAAATCGTCATGAAAAACTTATTTGCACCTCTGTTGATCGGAGCCGCCCTTTTCGCGGCAACACCTGTTCTCGCGCAAGGGCTTGACCACACATGGATCATGCGCGGTCATGTCGTTGCGGTCGAACCGAACGACCTAGTTATCTGCATCGGCAAGAGCGACGGCGCGCAGCCCGGACAGGTTCTGGAGGTATATAGAGCTGAGTATCAGCACAATCACAAATCGAATGCGCCAACCTACAAGCGCGTTAAGGTCGGTTCGGTCAAGATTAGCGAAGTTGTCGATGATCATTTTGCGCGCGCGCAAGTGACCGAAGGCAAGATTGTTAAGCACGACATCGTCGAGCTCCGAAAGAACTGACCCAAGGGCGGGGCAGCCTAAGGGGGCTGCCCAGCTACCAGCTTCGCGACAACAATCAAATTCTTTGCCCCCGCTGAAATGATGATGTCGCGGGTTGAGAGAGGCGATGTGCGCCCGCGAAAGAGAGGAGGCTGATGATGCGAGGCTATACGATTGGTGCCCTGGCAGCCGCGTGCTCGGTCGGACGCGATACCATTCGCTATTATGAGCGCTCGGGCCTGATGCCTCGCCCTGACCGGACGACGAGCGGCTACCGCATATACAGCGGCAGCGACGTTGAACGTGTCAACTTTATCAAGACAGCGCAGTCGCTCGGCTTCACGCTCCAGGAGATCGGATTGCTCCTATCGATCCGCAGCTCGGCCTCGGCTTCGGCGGCAGACGTTGTAAAGCTTACCGAAGAAAAGATCCAAAGCCTGACAAGCAAGCTAAGGCAGCTGCGCGGAATCAAACAGGCCCTCGAACAGCTTGTTGCTGATTGTCCGATCGACGTCCCGGTGAGCGACTGCCCGATCATCTTGTATATGTCCCACCCACCGCATCGGCACCGGCACAAGAGCCATGGGGCACCCATGGCAACCGGGCCCTGACAGACTTCGGCAGGCGGGCAGCACCCCCCGGACCTTCCCCCCCAACGGTCGCCGCCTGCCGGAGACAATTCGCCAAAAATGAAAGGAAAGATCATGACTAGGAACAATATCAGATTGAGTTCAGCCTTACCGTTGATCGCCATCGCGGCAACGCTGGGTGCGTGTAACCCCACGACCAAGACCGATGGTAATGCCACCGACGCCAACACGACGGTCCAAGCAATGCCCGCCGACGAGACCGGCAAGTCCGAAGATGCAGCCGAAGTCGCCCGCGAGATGCACAATCGCATGAACGACGACCAGGCGATGCACGATTCAATGAAGGGTGGCGCGATGGCGGACGATCATATGGACAAGATGGGTCCAGGTGGGATGAACGATCCGGCGATGAAGGGCGGCAATATGAAAGGGATGGGCGACAAGCCTGCACCCGATGCGGCCCCCAAAGACAAGTCGGATCCGATGCCGATGAACGATATGTGACCGGTAAAGCCTGACGTCTGTCAGACATGATCACCGTTTCTGCAAAGCGTCGGGCCATGTTCCTCCTGGTCGCCGCAACTGCCTGCCTCCCGCAGGCAGTTGCGGCCCAGTCGGCCAGCGATCACACCGCGCACCATCCAGCCACGGCTTCTGCAGCCGATGCGGTGCCTGCCACCCAAACTGCGCCATCGATAGCCGATCCCGCACAACAAAAGGCCAAGCCGGCCACGGCGATGGCCGCGATGATGGACGACATGATGGGCGGCGAGATGGAAAGGCGCAAGCAAACAAGCGCCTACTCGGCCCTCCTTGCCCTGCCCGACCGTGATGAATCCGCCCGCCGGGGCGCCGCACAGGAGGCGATGGCGCGCCTGCACAAGGGTTTGAATCTTGCCACCGAGGCGACCAACGAGGCGCAGCACCAGGATTCAATCGATGGCGCTTCCGTCGCCAAACAACTTCGGGAAGCAGCTACGCTTATCGAGAGCGGCGCGGCGACGACTGCGGTGCTTGATGGCCGTCAGAGCAGCAATGCGGTCGCCAATAACTGGTTTCGTGACGAATTAGGACTCGCACCGGTCAACGATCACGCTTCAATGTCCGGAATGCTGTGGGGTCTGTCACCCGGGCATTGGCTGTTCATGGCCGCTACCATTCTTGCGCTCGCGGCCCTACTGATCCTGCAGATGCTTCGGCTTCGCCGCATCCGCGCGCTTGTTACCGCCAGTTCGCCACAGCCGTTGCTACTCCGAGGCACGACCGATGGTTCATCACCCATTCCCGTATCCAATGAAGCTGACAAGGCAGCGATCTCTCCGCGCCTGCAAGCCGAGCCCCAGCAGGCGGCGCGGAGTCCATCGGCGCTTTCGGATTCGGCACCCGCTGGCAAAGTCAAGCGCTGGGCGGGTGATCTACGGATCGCGCAAATCTTTACTGAAACGCCCACGGTAAAGACCTTCCGGTTGGTTGCACCTGGCGGCGACCGGTTGCCCTTTGACTTCTTGCCGGGTCAGTTTCTGCAAGTTGAAGTCGTCAGCGCCGACGGTGTCAGAGCAAAGCGCTCCTACACAATTGCTTCCTCGCCGACACAGCGCGCCTATGTCGAACTCACCGTCAAGCGCGAAGCGCAAGGTGCAGTGTCACGTCACCTGCATGATGACGTCAAGCAGGGTGATCTGGTCCGTATCGCCGGGCCATTTGGTCACTTCATCTTCACCGGGACCGATGCCGACAGCATCGTCCTGATTGCCGGCGGCGTAGGCATCACGCCGATGATGTCGGTGCTGCGCTTTCTTACCGATACGGCCTGGGCCGGCGACATCTTTTTCGTCTATTCAGCGCGATCGACCGACGAGTTTGTGTTCCGAAGCGAGATCGAACAGCTCGAACGCCGCCATGCCAATCTGCACGTCTTTGCGTCCATGCAACGTGCGCCCGGTACCGTGTGGCACGGTGCCGAAGGCCACATATCGCGCGAGCTGCTCGAGATTGCGGTTCCCGAAATCGCCAGGCGACGTATCCATCTGTGTGGGCCGCCACCGATGATGGCGGCGATGCGAAAAATCCTGACCGATATTGGGGTTCCCGAAGCGCAGATCTACAGCGAAGCCTTCGGTCCTGCCTCGCTGCCGATCGACGACCCGGTGAAGACCGACAAAGCAGCAGCTTCCGCAGCCGTCACCGCGACCGCCCGCGAGATTTCTTCAATCGCGCAAGGCGCGCGCGACCAAGTGGCGGCGACTACGGTGACCTTCGCGGTATCGGGCGTCTCGGCCGCCCTCGATACCAACGAAACGATCCTTGAGGCCGCCGAAACAGCTGGCGTCGAGATTCCCTATTCCTGCCGCGTGGGCGAATGTGGCGTATGCGTCACGCGCCTCCTCGAAGGCGAAGTCACAATGGAGGTAGAGTCCGGGCTCGACCCCGCCGACAAGGCGCAAGGCTATGTTCTCGCCTGCCAGGCGCGGTGCACCCGCGGTCCGCTGGTGGTCGAAGCCTGATGCGCGAACGCGGCGATCTGTTGATGGGTTTGCTGTTCGCATTCCTGATCATCTTTCCGCTCGGCTTTGTCGTTCATGTTTCGGCACGGTTCCCCGGCAGTCTGGTTGGCAGCATCATTGGGATAGCAGCTGCGCTGTTCATGCTGGTTCCGCTTGTCCATGTCGCGGCGCGGCGCATAGCTCCATTCGGCCGATGGCTTGAGCCAAGAATCAGCAAACGGACTCTGTTATCGATCCACATCTATGCTGGCGTGCTCGGGCCGATCCTGGCGCTCATCCATGCCGCGCACAAATTCGAAAGCCCGCTGGGCATTGCACTGACCGGAACCGCCATCCTTGTTGTCTGGAGCGGTTTTGTCGGACGTTATTTCCTGATCCAGGTAACGAAGGCAATCCGCGCACGCGAATCCGAACTCGCCGTGCTTCGGCTGGGCCTTGATCCGCCTTTGGCCATGGCTGATGCCGGCGATACGCCGAACCCCTTGAAAAAGAGCCGCTGGCATTTTCTCTTTGCCGAAACGGACGCTCTCGATCCTGCGGACTTGAGCGACGCCAGGACGCGCGCGGAAGCGCTGGCTGACACCGAATATGCCGTGCGCGCAGAACGCAGCGTATCGCGCCTTTTCGGGGCGTGGAGGATCATCCACATTGCGACCAGCACCCTCTTTTATGCGCTTCTCCTGCTTCACATCTGGGCCGGATATTATTTCGGGTTCCGCTGGCTATGAAGGGCATGCGGCTCCTTTACGCGGTTTTTGCCATGGCGCTCGCCCTGCTTGTCGTCATTGTCCCGCTCATGACGCATTCGGCGGGAAGTAGCGCGGTCAAGGGCTGGACGTCGCTGGTCGATCCCGGACCCTTGTCTCCAGCACATGCTTCCTTCCAGGCCGATTGCGAAAGCTGCCACACGCCGCACAAAGGCGTCGAACCCATAAAATGCATAGCCTGCCATATAGGGACCGATTTCGGCACGAAGGCATCGACGCGGTTCCATGCGAACGCGAAGCAATGCACGACTTGTCATGTCGAACATGATGGTGGTGCCAGCCTTGCACGCATGAACCATCTGGCGCTTCTCGATCCCAAGCTATGGCGGGGGCCGCTCCTCGGCGTCAGTTCGCGTCCGGCACCCGCTCAGTCCTTGGGCATAGAAGGCCTTTCCTGCGCGAGCTGCCATACAGCGCGCGACCGTCATCAGGGGCTGTTCGGCAAGGATTGCAAAAGCTGCCATAGTCTGACCGACTGGAAGATTGCCGCATTCCGCCATCCATCGGTAAACTCGCGCCAGTGCGCGGAGTGTCACAAGGCACCACCGAGCCATTTCATGATGCACTTTGAAATGATGTCCCAACGGATCGCCAAGGAACGTGCCCCGGTCGACCAATGCGTTGCCTGTCATACCACCGACAGCTGGAACAATATTCGCAATGTAGGTTGGTATGATCACCATTGAGCCCGGCAATGTCGCGCTTGACGCATTTGTCCGGCTGGCCGTGCTGCTGCTTGAGCTGGTGGGAACCATAACGATACTTGCCGGAGCGGCAGCAGCCATTTTTCTATTTGCATCGCGGGCGCGCCGGTTGGGGATCGATGCTGTCTACCAGCCCGTCCGCGCTGTCCTGGGGCGCAGCATATTGCTTGGTCTCGAGTTCCTGGTTGCAGGAGACATCCTGAAATCGCTGGTCATCAATCCGAGCTTCGACGACCTGCTGGTGCTCGCGGGCCTCATACTCGTCCGGACCTTCCTGAGCGTCTCGCTTGGAGTCGAGATCAATGGCCACTGGCCATGGCAGGAAACGGCGATGGCCAACCGGACACAAACTAAAGCGCACAAGACAGAAGGAGAAGGCTAATGGCCGGATTTGGGATTTACGGGCTGGGCCGGATGGGGCAGGCCATTGCGCGGCGATTACTAAGACAGGGACACGAAGTTCATGTGTACAATCGCAGCCCCGACCCAATCGCGCTGCTCGCTAAGGAGGGTGCCCAGAGTGCAGCTTCGCTTGCTGATCTTGTCGGGCAGCTGGAAGCCCCACGTTGCATCTGGCTGATGCTCCCTGCCGGCGAGGCGACCGATCAGGCAATTCTGGCTCTGGCCGACTTGCTAAGTCCGGGCGACGTTCTGGTCGATGGCGGCAACTCCAATTGGAGGGATGCACACAGGCGGGCCATGTTGCTTGAGCAACGCGGGGTCGCATTTCTCGATGTCGGAACCTCGGGCGGTGTGCATGGCGTCGAACGCGGCTTCTGCCTGATGGTGGGTGGACCCGATGAAGCGATCGATATTCTCGATCCGGTCTTCGACAGTCTGTCGCCCGGTCGCTCCCAGGAAAGCGGCGGACCGACCCCCCCCAACCCGAATCCAGCTAGGCGACCAGGATTTGTCAGGACCGGCGCCTCCGGCTCGGGTCACTTTGTGAAGATGGTCCATAACGGCATCGAATATGGCATGATGCAGGCGATCGCCGAGGGCTTCGACCTCCTTGCTGCAACCGCAACTCCGGCAACGCGAGCGAGCGAGAAATTTGACCTGAAGCTTGATGCGATAGCCGACGCTTGGCGCAGTTCAAGCGTCATATCGTCCTGGCTCATCGATCTTGCGGCAGCAGCACTCAACAGCGATCCGAAGCTCTCGGCGTTTGCGGGGCGTATCGAAGATTCCGGCGAGGGGCGATGGATGCTCCATGATGCCATCGAAAGCAACATTCCCACCCCTGCGCTGGCGTCAGCCTTGTTCGCCCGCATCCAATCCAGGAGAGACAACGCATTTGGAAACCAGCTTATATCGGCCATGCGCATGGGCTTTGGGGGGCACAAGGAGCCCCCCGCCCGGACGTAGGGACGAAACCGGTTCAGTGCCGCGCGTAGACTTTCTGGCCTGCGGCGCCGAAAGAATAGACGACAAAGCTCTGCGGCTTTTGCCCTGGTACTTCCATTCCTGGAGAGCCAAGCGGCATCCCACCGACGGCAAGACCAGTCACACCCTTGGGCTTCGCAGCAAGAATGCGCTTCATGTCTTCAATCGGCACATGGCCCTCAAAGGCTATACCATCGATGATGGCGGTATGGCAGGACTGAAGCGCGGGGGATATGCCCAGCTTCTTTTGCAGCGCCGCACGGTTGGAATCGTCCACCACTTTCAAGGGCCGACCGAACGCTGCCTTGACCTGTGCCGCCCATTTCATGCAACATCCACAACCGGGATCCCGGTGCAAGACTGCCGCAGCCGACACCATCGCAGGTGTCCCTGCCAGCGCCAGCGCAAGAATAAGTTTTCGCATGGAAATTTCTTTCTTCCAGATTGGGCGCGGGGGACAAATAGCCGCCCCCCGCGCGAGACAATTCTTGGCCTATTTATCCTTCATGCCATCCATATCATGGCCGGCATGATCATCGTCGGCCTTTTCGGCCTTGTCCTTGCAACAGGCCATTTTGCCCTGTTCGTCCTTCTTGCAGCAGCAGCACTCTTTCTTGGGAGCAGGTGCCGGTTCGGCGGCAAAAGCCGTCGTGGACATGGTGAGCGCGAGCGCGCCAAGCAGATATTTGGTCTTCATGATTATACTCCGTGATCAGGTTGAAAGATTTAGCAGATCCTGTCTGCGCGGAGGCGGCGTCGGAGGTTTCAAAGCAGTCCCCCTGATCGCATTCTGCAGTTCCACACCGGGCACGAGATCTTTCCAGACCAGGCTCCGGGGTACAGCCGGCAATTCGGCGATGCGGGACACGCAGGCATGACAGGCCGTGGCCATATCCTTGCCATCGCTGTCTTGCATCGGCGGATCAGATTCGTCCATGCCCGAGCAATCCATACTCATTGATGTTGGAGCGGGCTGGACCGCAGATGAACAGGACGGCCCTGCCTGAAAAACGAGACCGAGACTGAGGAGAAGGCCCGCAACCAGCTTCATGTCGCCCGCCTTCTCCTGCGAAACGGCCAGCGCATGAACAGAAGAATAGTGCCTGCTATTCCGAGAACAAGCCCGCTGACCGCAAAGGCCAGCAGCCAGGGTGTGTTGAAATCTTCATGGTTCTTCCAGTCCATGATGTGCAGGCTCCAGAAGAAATCGTAGAGCCGCCAGGTGCCCGTTCGAACCGCAGTAATCCGCCCGCTTTCGGCCGCCACAAAAACGCTGGTTTGGTCCGGATCCTTGAATTCGACGCGCCATGCCGGAAGCGCGGCGCGATATTCCGGACTCTCGCGCGTGACCCGCAAAGCCCTTTCGACGGGCATAGCAGGCGTTTTCCAGGCGTTCTGGGCTATCCTTGTGGCAAGGACCGCATCGACTGGAGCAAGCACTGTTCCTGTTGCCGCATCGAATAGCGTCAAGCCTTTCGAGGTTGTGACTTCCGCAACAGGTTTGCCGTCGAGCATTCGCCAGGTCATCGATTCGACCGGCCCTTGGGACTTCGCAACAAGTCTGTCTGGCGCAATCAATGGCAAGCCAGCGGGGATTGCTTCTACCCTGTCGCGGTCAATGATATGTTCGCCACGCACTTTTTCAATCGGCAAGAAGCTCATCAAGGCACCGCTGGCAAACCACAGCAGCAACTGAATACCGATGATGAGCGACAACCATTTGTGAACCTTGCTCGCGACAATATGGAGGCGACGCGCCATCGGCATTTACGAGACTCCTTCTTTATCCAGACCTCAGAACCAGATACGCACACCCATCACAAAGTGCGGATCAGACACCTGCGACCCGCTTGCACGCGCAAAGCGCGCGGTCTCGCCAAACTGCCGTATCCATTCAACGCCGACATAAGGCGCGAATTCTTTCTTGATTTCATAGCGCAGGCGCGCACCGAGTTCCAGATTTGTGAGTCCGGCGCCGACACCAAGTTCAGGGATCGATTGCGCCGACAGGTTCGCTTCAAACCGGGGCTGCAATATCAATTTCTGTGTGATCCGCTGATCGTAATAGCCTTCGATGCGTCCCCGCACTTCGCCCTTGTTCGAGAGAAACGCCGCAGCGGTAATCTCGAACCAATAGGGCGCCAAACCCTCCACGCCTATGACGGCATAAGTCCTCGAAGGGTCGGGCTTTACGTCATATCTGACGCCTGTTTGCAAGTTCCAGTAGGGCGATACGGAGCGAGAGTAGAGCCCGAAGAGCTCCAGGTCGTCGAGCGGGCCGCCAAATTCACCCTCGCCCTCATATTTGAACACGAAGCGATTTATGTCGCCCCCAAACCAGGCCTCACCATCCCAACGGTAGCTGTCCTTGTCCTTGTGGACGACATATTCTGCGAGATCGAACGACAGATAGCGGAACGTCGTCCCACCGCTTTCCTTCATCATCTCTTCGCGGGCCTGCGCCATTTCTTCCTTCGAGAAAATGCGGTCAGCATACCAGTCCAAAGGCGGCGCGGGCGCAGGCGCGTTGCCTGGCTCAAGGTTGGTACCCAATGCCGTCCTGTCATCCGTTTCGGGTGCAACCGATGCTCTCGGGGTGCAATGGCCCATTTTCGCGTGCTCCGGAGGACAATTTGGGTCGACCGCTGCCGCGCTCGGCGAACTCTCCTCCATTGTCATGCCCGGATTGGCATCATGCCCTGCCGCTTGGGCCGCGGATTGCGGTGTCGATTTGTCCCGCCCAGTTTTGTCGGCGGCTGGAGTACAATGCCCCATTTTTGCGTGCTCGGGCGGGCAATCGGACGTGGCGCTTTGAGCGTTGGATTCGTCCGCCACTGCGGGCATTGATCCATGATCCATATTCGGCATGGCCTCAGGCCCAGCCGGGGGCTGTGATGTCGGCTTCGACGGCGCCTTGGCCGAAGGCTTTTGAGGCTTCTTCATGCCCGGCATCGAAGAATGGTCCATGCCCTGCATCGACTGGGCATGAGCGGGCAAAGCAAGGCTTAACGCAGCAATACCGGCGAGCAGAAGACGGGCGATGCTCATTCCGCTTCTCCCCGCGGACGGACGCTGACGACGCGCATCATTCCGGCGTGCATGTGATACAGCAAATGGCAGTGGAAGGCCCAGTCACCCAGGGCGTCGGCTGTGAAGTCGAAACTCGCCTTGCCGCCGGGCTGGACGAGCACCGTATGCTTCCTCGGTGCATAATCGCCTTTCCCCGTCACCAACTCGAAGAAATGCCCATGCAAATGGATCGGGTGGCTCATCATTGAGTCGTTGATGAGATTGATCCGGACACGCTCGCCCTCGAGGAAGGGGATGGGTTCGTGATAGTCCGACATCTTGATCCCGTCGAACGACCACATGAAGCGCTCCATATTGCCGGTCAGGTGAATGTCGAGCGAGCGTTCGGGAGCGCGCACATCAGGATTGCGGTCGAGCGCCACCAGATCATGATAGGTCATTACCTTATGATCTACATTCTCGAGGCCTTGCCCCGGTTCGCCCATGCGGTCGACAGGCATCGGCGAGATGGTCTGAACGCTCGGATCCCTTTTGACCTGCGGTGCCACGCTGAAATCGCGCATGCTGTGACTCATGCTGCCCGCGCCGTGGCCCATCGCGCTATGGTCGACTGCAGGCGCTGCCGCATCGGCCGGTGTACAATGGCCCATTTTGGCATGCTCGGGCGAGCAATCGGTGGCGACTGCTCCCATCGCCATGCCCGAATGATCCGCTCCCGGTGCCGCACCACCCGACATGTCCATGTCGCCCATGCCCATGTCTTTCATGGTCGCCAGCGGTCGTTCGCGTAACGGCGGCACTTCTGCGGCCATGCCGGCGCGCGGCGCCAATGTGGCGCGGCCCATGCCCGAACGATCATTCGCTTCGGCCACCAGCGTATAGGCGCGATCGTCAGTCGGCGTCACGATCACGTCATAGGTTTCGGCGACGCCGATTTGGAATTCGTCGACCTCGACCGGACGCACGTTCAGCCCATCCGCCTGCACGATCGTCAGCTTTAGCCCAGGGATGCGAACGTTGAATATCGACATGGCGGCGGCGTTTATGATCCGCAGCCGCACCCGCTCGCCGGGCGTAAACAATGCTGTCCAATTGTCCTTGGGGCCATAGCCGTTGACAAGGAAAGTATAGGTCGATCCATTGACATCGGCGATGTCGGTCGGATCCATTCGCATCTTGCCCCAATCGATCCGCTCTTTGAGCGGTTGATCCTTGCCTGCCAGCAGACCGCCAAGCGTCTGCTTTTGCATGTTGAAGTGCCCGGGATTGACCTTCAGCTTGCGAAAAATCGCTTCGGGCGAGAGCTGGCTATGGTCGGAAAGCACAACGACATGCTCGCGATCATAGGCAATGGGGTCCATACCTTTGGGATCGATGACAATCGGGCCGTAGTGGCCAAGCTGCTCCTGCAACCCGGAATGGCTGTGATACCAGTAGGTCCCCGACTGAATGACGGGGAATTCATAAACGAAGGTTGAGCGCGGCTTGATTCCAGGGAAGCTGACGCCGGGAACGCCATCCATCTGGAAGGGCAATATGAGGCCATGCCAGTGAATCGAGCTATCCTCATCGAGATCATTCGTGACCGACAAGCGAACATTTTGCCCTTCGCGCAACCGGATCAGTGGTGCCGGGACCGTGCCGTTGATGCCGATGGCGCGACTTACCTTGCCATCGACGCGCATGGTCTGGCGGGCGATCCGCAGACTGATGTCGGTCCCCGAAACTGTCGGAAGCGGGCCAGTGATCCCTCCGGAAACCGGTTGCGCCCAAGCTGGAACCCAGCTCGCAAAGGCTGCTGCAGTTCCGCCAACGGCAGCCGTGCCGATGAATTTTCGTCTGTCGATGTTCATAGTCCGTCCGGTTGAGAAGTAAGGCTTGTCATTTGGGTATACGCAGCGCGCCTGTCTTCCCCTCATGGAAGAAGGATCTTTCTGCGACCGGTCCGGACCGCAGTTGCGGAAATGCGCCACCGTTAAGGTTCGGCGCTGTCCAAAGATCCTGCCAGATGCGCCTTCAACTGCGCCCGCGCACGGTAAAGTCTTGTTTCGACGCTTTTTTCACTAATCCCCAAAATCGCCGCGGTCTCCGCCTGGCTGAGTTCCTCGATCGTACGAAGCGTAAGCACTTCACGTAATGAGTGCGGCAACGCAGCAATCGCCTTCTCGACGCGAGCAAGTTCTGCACGGCTCTCGACCTCGCGGCCCGGCCCGGGAGCCTCGCTTTGGAAATCCTCATCGGCTTCGATCGGGCGCGCGAAGGAGAAGAAGGAACGAACGGCGCGCCTGCGCGCCCAGTCGCGACATTTGTTCAAGGCGATGCGCGACAGCCAGAATCGGAAAGGGCGCTGGGCGTCATAACGATGAATGGCCGCAAACGCCGAAACAAAACTTTCCTGCAGCAAATCGGTCGCCTCTTCGGGATCGCCGACATTGTTGCGGATCAGCCGGTAAAGCGGGTCCTTATAGCGGCGCATCAGTTCGCGAAATGCCTGGCCCCGACCGGCAACGGCAAGGCTCGCCAGTTCTTGATCGTCACATTGCGAGAGGTCGAGCGTCACCGCGCATCGGCGGTCAGGGCTTTGACCACGGTGCTGTCGAACATTCTCGCCTGTTCGGGATTCAGGACCTCACGCATGGCGAAAAGATGTTCCAGCGTCTCCTTTTGCAGCGCTCCCATGACCATGTGACTGTGGTCAATCGCGGCGGTGACCTTGGGACCGTAGCCATGTTCCTCCTCAATCGCTTCGGCCAATCGCGCATTTGCAGCCCGCATCTCGAACTCGAGCGCCTTTCGCCGAACCGCGTACCGCGCTTCGATTGCATCAATCTTGCTATGTTGCTGCGGAGTGAGCTTGAGCTTCTTGTGCAAAACAGCGTGAAGTTCGGTTTCGTTTGCCCTGGGCTGTTCAGAAACGAGACGCCCAACGAACACGCCAGCGATCGCCGAGGCAAACGCGATCAGCGCGATGAGCAGTATTCGCCGAGATCCCATGATCAGCGCGGATCCAGCAGGACCGATGGGGCCAAAGCAGTCATGGGTGCAAAGGGCGACAATGGGCGAGCCGCTTGGGCGGGTTCGCCCATCGTCATACCCACAAAGGCTCCTCCACCGAGCGAAACCATTGCCGCAAGCGCCATGAAGCGCTGCGCACCGCTGACCTCGCGCTGGCGCACAGCGAGCGTAGCCATCACTCGGTCATCAAAGCCCTCAAGCAAGCCCGAAGGAGGTCCGCGCCCCAATTGCTTCAGTAAGTCGTCCATCATGTCCTCATCCAAGTCCGTTCCTCCTGCTATACGCACCGGCGCGCACTATCCCTCATTCCGTTTCGCCATGAGGGGCAAGGCCGTCGCATGCGTATGTACCACTGAACGCACTTTATTGGAGACTTATCATGCGTAGACCTGTCCTTGCTCTCACTCTTGCCGGCCTTGCGCTGGCTTCCATGCCGGGCGCGGCGTTCGCTCACGCGAAACTTGTGTCCTCGACGCCGGCTGCAAACGCCACAGTTTCGAAGGCCAATGTCAAGTCGATCAACCTGATCTTCAACGAAAAAATCATCGCATCGACCATGAAGACTGAACTGCTGATGACAGGCATGCCCGGGATGAAAGACCATGCGCCAATGAAGATCGCCTTCAGCTCGATGATGGGCAAGGATGGAAAATCGATGATGCTAATGCCGAAAAAGGCTCTGGTTCCCGGAACATACAAGGTCACATGGTCGGCAGCAGGGGCGGATACGCACCGTATGGGCAGCGAATTTTCGTTCACTGTCAAGTAATCTGTGGCTGATCCGCTTCTTGTCGCCATCAGGCTCGCACTATTTGCGATCCTGATGGCGACCGTCGGCCTCGCTGCATTCAACCTGTACGCGCTAAACCGGATAGAGCGCGAGCGCGATGTCGCATTCGATGCACGCATCTTATTCCGGGTCCTGACATTGCTCGGCACGATTGCGTCTGTCATCGGAATGCTCATGGTCGCTGCGGCGATGGACGGCGTGAGCATAGTGTCGGTCCGCGCCGAGATGCTCTGGATGCTGATGTCGGAAACCGAGATCGGCACCGCAGGAGTCGTGCGGATTGGCGTGCTCATCATAGCCCTGTTGTTATGCCTTACCGACAAATTGACACTGACTGCGCTCTCTGCGGGCATTGGCCTGCTTGCCTCCATCGCACTGGCATCGCTCGTTTGGACGGGGCATGCAGGTGCTACCGAGGGAACCCTTGGGGCGCTCCACCGCGTGAGCGATATTGTTCATATGATCGCGGCAGCGCTGTGGCTGGGCGGCATTGCCGCTTTCGCGGTGATGCTTCGTGCACCTGCCGATGGTCTGTGGGGTGACAGACTGAAAACAGCGCACCGCTCGCTCGAACATTTTGCCAAGGTTGGCACCGTCTCCGTCGCGCTGATTATCGTCACCGGGCTAATCAACAGCTTCATCCTGGTCGGCCCCGAGCGGCTCGCCTTGCTTTTCACGACAACCTACGGCCAGCTTTTGCTCGGTAAGGTCGGGCTTGTCGGGATCATGCTTGCGCTTGCGGCGCAGAACCGCTGGCGCCTGACGCCGCAGCTCGGAATTGGCCTTGAAATGGGCGACACTGTCGACGCGGTAACCGCTTTGCGCAAATCAATGGCCATGGAAGGCGCGGCGGCATTGCTGATCCTTGGCCTTGTGGCTTGGCTGGGCCAGCTCGAACCGCCTGCCGGCATGACGATGCCTTGAGCCGAAAAGGAACCCCTTGGTTAGGGCGTATGACGCTCGGCTTGGGCTGGGCGATCCTTGATGCGCATACTGGCGAGAACCGGCTGCACAGCCATGTGGCACATCAGGTCAGCCTCGCGCTCGAGGTTGACTGCGCGATCGGGGGACCACACCCGTTACGACTCGCCCGTGGCGAAGCCGCAATCATCCCGGCAGGTATACAGCACTGCCTGACCCCGGGGGGCGCGCCTGTCCGAACCATCTATGTCGACCCTCTTTTCCGTGGCATGCGCGACCTGATCCAAACGCCTGTGCCAAAACAACTGAACCCGAAGGAAGCCGCGGCCCTCGAAGCCGTCACTAGCGGTGAAATGGCGAAGCAGTGGATAGGCGCTTTCGTAAACAGCAGCTCCTCGTCCAGCCCGATCGATGGCAGGCTTCATGCCGCGTTGAGCGAGATTATACCCGGGACCAGCCCCTCTGAGCTGGCACAAGCGCTCGGACTCTCGACGACCCGGCTGCGCGAAGTTGCCATCCACGATTTCGGTGTCCCAACAGCCAAATTGCTCCAGTGGCTCCAGTTGCAACACGCGATTGATGCGCTTCGACAAACCCGCAATCTGGCGGACGCAGCGGCTGCCGGGGGATTTTCGGATCAGGCCCATTTTACGCGTCGGCTTGTCGAGTGGTTCGGGGTGACACCCTCGCTTGGGCTGGCGCAGCTCGAAATTTCGGTGATCCGCTGACGAGCATCAGCGAAACGTTCAAGACCGACCCCTTCTCGTAAGTCATAAAGCGGCCAAGATGTTTTCTGGAGCGCTTCCATGACCCTTTTCCGCGTTCTTTATGCCCCCGTTTATTTTCTGTTCTTTGTCGCGGGCGCGGCGATGCTCGTGGCTTCAGGTGTGTCGCCTTTCTGGCTGATCGGTTTGTTGATGGTCGCGATCCTTACATCGTTGATTGCCGAGCGTGTTGCGCCGTTCGAGACCAAATGGAATTACAGTCATGGCGACGGCAAACGCGATCTGGCGCATGCTCTGGTGAATGAAGGGTCAATTCTGATCCTCGTCCTTCTGCTGCCTGTCTTTGCGGGCCTCGTTCCATGGCCTTCCGTTTGGCCGACGTCGCTGCCGTTCTGGGTCCAGATACTGCTCGCGATCATCCTTTTGGACGCAGGCATCAGTCTGGCCCATTTTGCCAGTCACAGAGTCCCGCTGCTCTGGCGCTTCCATGCAGTGCACCATTCGGTGCGCCGGATATATGGATTTAACGGACTTCTGAAACATCCCGTCCACCAGCTCATCGAGATATCCATTGGTACCCTGCCTTGGCTCTTGCTGGGCATCCCGCAGGAGATCGCGATCATTGGCTCATTCGCGGTCGCGATCCAGCTGCAATTGCAGCATTCCAATGTCGACATGCGCATCGGCCCTCTCGCCTATCTCTGGGCAGTGGCTCCGGTACATCGGCACCACCATCTCGCCTCGGCCACCGAGGGAGATGTCAATTTCGGGCTATTCTTCACGATCTGGGATGTCCTGTTGGGGACGGCGCGGTTCAAGTCGAGCGATCATATCCGGGCAGGACAGGTTGGGATTGCGGGCCGCAGCGATTATCCGGAGGCATATCTGGCCCAACTTGCCGAGCCCTTCCGAAAAGCGGTTCCCGAAGCAAGCTCATCTTCGCCGAACATGAGCCGCAGCTGATGCCCGACAGCCGATCCTATACGCCGCCTGCGGGACATCATTTTCTGACACCCTTTTACGATCTCGGCGTGAGGCTCTCGACACGCGAGAGAGTTTGGCGGAACGCGCTTATTGAACTCATATCTCCAAAGAACGAAGATATCCTGCTCGACATCGGGGCCGGGACTGGCAGCCTCGCTGTTTTAGTAGCCCAAAGAAACGCGGCTACGCGCTATTTCGGCATCGATCCGGACCGGCATGCCGTCGAGATCGCCCGCATCAAGGCACGCCGTGCAGGCATAGAGGCCGAATTCGCGCACAAGCTTTTCGCGGCAGATGCGGTTGCCGATTGGCCAGCGCCTAGCCTGGCGACACTTTGCCTCGTTCTTCATCAGGTGCCTCTCGACGAGAAATTGCGCCTATTGCGCGAAATCCATGCTGTGCTGCAACCGAACGGACGACTGTATATTGCCGACTATAGTGAACAACGCTCGTGGTTGATGCGCAAGCTGTTCCGAGCAACCATCCAGAAACTCGACGGCAAGGCAGATACCCAGCCCAACGCAGACGGCGTGCTCATACCACTCATGGCCGAAGCCGGTTTTTTGGATGTGTGCGAACTCACACAACTTAACACGGTTACCGGGTCGATCTCGATCTTGAGTGGCGTGAAAGGAGCCCAAGGAGCATGAATAGCGGCACAGGAAGAACAGATAACTGATGCCAGCCTGAGGGATGATCGCCTGGCCTGCGTATAGAAGGTAGTAGCTAGCCTTTCCTTCTTGCTTGGCACGCCCGTCGGGTCGCCCCGTCCGCGGGCTGGAGGCGGGAGGATAACCATGGAGCAAACACATGGCCTCCCGCTTCCAATATTTGGAATCGACCAATCCCGCGACCGGCGGTGTCGGCAGCCAGACGAGGCGCGTCCAGCAGCTGCGCCGATCCGCACGGCGCGACGAGCTTGGCGAACTCAGCGAGAACGGCCTTATTCCGGCACGCCGCCGGTCTCCCAAAATTTCAGAAAGCGATCAATAGCATGTCCGATCAAGCAAGCCGCACCAAGGCCAGTGTCAAGGACCCGGTCTGCGGGATGGAGGTTGAGCCCACTGACGCTACCCCACATGCGGTTCACGATGGCGAGGCCTATTATTTTTGCAGCGCGGGCTGCCACGCCAAATTCACCGCAGACCCACAGAAGTTTGTTTCCCGATCACATGGCGCTGAGACCAAGGCGGTGACGGCATCCGAAGGCGCGATCTGGACCTGTCCGATGCATCCCGAAATCCAGCGCTCCGGCCCCGGCAGCTGTCCGATCTGCGGCATGGCGCTCGAACCCGTCATGCCGACCGCAAACTTAGGTCCAAGCGAAGAATATCGTGACATGCTCCGCCGCTTCTGGATCGGCCTCATTCTGGCGCTGCCTGTGCTCGCGCTTGAAATGGGCGGTCATCTGACGGGCTTGCATCAATGGCTTGAACGCCAGACGGGCAACTGGATCCAGATGGCGTTGGCAACGCCGGTCGTACTCTGGGCAGGCTGGCCGTTTTTCGAGCGGGCCTGGATGTCGCTCAAGACCCGCAGCCTCAACATGTTCACGTTGATTGCAATGGGAACCGGCGTTGCCTGGGCCTACAGCATGGTTGCAGTGCTCGCGCCGCAGATCTTCCCGGCTGCTTTTCGCGCTGCCGATGGCTCAGTCGCAGTGTATTTTGAAGCGGCGGCTGTCATCACCGTGCTTGTCCTTCTTGGCCAGGTTCTTGAATTGCGCGCGCGCGAGACGACCAGCGGTGCCATCCGCGCGCTGCTCGACCTGTCACCAAAGCGCGCACGTCGGGTAGGCGCGGATGGCGAGGACGAAGAGGTTGCCCTCGAGGACATACAGTTAGGGGACACCCTGCGAATCCGCCCCGGCGAAAAGGTACCGGTCGACGGCGTTGTTCTTGAAGGTCAGGGGAGCGTCGATGAGTCGATGGTCACAGGCGAGTCGATGCCGGTCTCCAAGGCACTTGGCGCGGTGCTGATCGGCGGAACGATCAACCAGACGGGCGCACTTGTCATGCGCGCCGACAAAATCGGTCGTGACACCATGCTGGCACGCATTGTCCAGATGGTCGCAGACGCACAGCGGAGCCGTGCGCCGATCCAGCGGCTTGCCGATGCTGTGGCCGCATGGTTCGTCCCGGCAGTCATCCTTGTTGCGATTGCTGCTTTCATAACCTGGTCGCTCATCGGCCCCTCGCCTGCCATGGGCTATGGCCTGATCGCGGCGGTTGCCGTCCTCATTATCGCCTGTCCATGCGCATTGGGACTGGCAACGCCCATGTCGATCATGGTCGGGGTCGGGCGCGGCGCGCAAGCCGGGATTCTCATCAAGAACGCCGAAGCGCTCGAGCGCATGGAAAAGGTCGACACGCTCGTCGTCGACAAAACTGGCACGTTAACCGAGGGGAAGCCCGCCGTCGTCGGCATCGAGACAGCTGAAGGTCAGTCGGAAGACGAAGTCCTGCGGATCGCGGCCAGTCTGGAGCGCATGAGCGAGCATCCACTTGCGCAGGCGGTGGTCAAGGCCGCTGAACAAAAGGGGCTTGTTCTCAGCGAACCGACAAATGTCGATCAGCCTGTCGGCAAGGGCATCACCGGTACGGTCGATGGCCGCGCGGTGGTTGTCGGCAAGGCGGGCTTCTTCGACGAGCTCGGTGTCCCCACCGGAATGCTTGCCGCCCGCGCCGACGAATTGCGCGCCGATGGCGCTACCGCCATCTTCCTCGGCATCGACGGCGTAACCGCCGGGGTGATTGCGATTGCCGACCCTGTGAAGACATCGACTCCTCAAGCGCTCAAAGATCTGGCCAGCGCGGGAATCCGGGTTATTATGTTGACCGGCGACAACCGCATCACGGCTGAGGCGATCGGACGTCGTCTTGGCATTGTCGACATCGAAGCCGACGTGATGCCCGACCAGAAAAGTGCCGTCGTCGAGCGATTGCGGGCCGAAGGGCGCGTCGTGGCCATGGCGGGCGACGGCGTGAACGATGCCCCTGCCCTTGCCGCTGCCGATGTCGGGATTGCGATGGGTTCCGGCACCGACGTAGCGATCGAGAGCGCCGGTGTGACGCTGCTGAAGGGCGATTTGACCGGCATTGTGCGCGCGCAGCACCTGAGCAAAGCAACGATGCTCAATATCCGCCAGAATCTCTTCTTCGCCTTTGCCTATAATGTCGCTGGAATTCCGGTCGCGGCGGGAGTTCTCTATCCGGTTTTCGGCCTGCTTCTCTCCCCCATCATCGCGGCCGCTGCGATGGCCCTGTCGTCGGTCAGCGTCATCAGCAATGCGCTTCGGCTCAAACGTGTGGAGATTTAGACCATGGCTTCAAGACGCCCCTACATACTTGCTGCCGCCTCGCTGACCGTCATTGTCCTCTTCTACCTGATGCGCGAACATTGGGTCCACGCGCTCGGCATCCTACCCTACGCCATCCTGCTACTATGTCCGCTGATGCATCTGTTCCACGGATCGCACGGGCGGGATCATTCGGGCGGCAAGCCTTGACCATGACAACAAGAAATAGTTTCAGGGGAGACTTAACAATGCATTTGAGTTTGACTGCGGCAAAGACGGTTTTGGCTGCGCTATGCCTTTCAGCGAGCACAGCCGCTACTGCCCAATCTCCAGACCGCGAAGGAGCAGCATCGGTTCTCTTTTCCTACAAGTCCGCGATTGAGCGCCTCGACATTACTGGTGTCGAAATGCTCTTCGCTCCCGACGCCGTGGTAATCGAGTCGGGAAAGGTGGAGGGGAATTTTGTAACCTATCGCGATCATCATCTCGGGCCAGAGCTTAAGGAATTCAAGTCCTTCACGTTTGGCGACTACAAGGCTGACATCGAGTTGGAAGGCCCCGTCGCAATCGCAACCGAGACTTACACGTACCGGATTGTCCTGAAGTCGGGCGAGGCCATTGACCGGCTCGGCGTAGCTTCCAGCGTTCTGAAGTGGAACGGGCAGGCTTGGCAGATCGTCTCTACGCACAGTTCATCGCGCAAGCCGAAGGCGCCTGCGAACTGATACGAATGGCAGATCGGTCAACACTGATCCGGTAGCTAATCGAACGATGGTGCGACCTATGAAAGCTGGTCTCTGGAATGGGCGGATCAAGAACTGGACTTGTAACGGTTTTGCGCCGGTCACTTTTGAGTTAAACACTCATGCAACGAGGCCGAAGCTTGCGTTCGTTGTAGCTCGTCTCGAATGGCGTGCGTGGTCGTGGCGCTGCCGTGTCGAATTTGTCCCGTAGGTCTCTCCTCTGCAACAGCGATATATTTACACCAACACATGCCAGGACCATACAACTGAGGCTTGGGTTGAGCTGCAAAAAATGCCGTTCCACCGGCACCGCCTCATCCTTGGCGCCAATTGGGATGGGGTGCGCTATAGGTATTGAGCGTCCAGACCTTGAGCGCGGCATTCAGCCGCCAAGTATCGAGAGAACGGCGCCATCAACTAGGCGGCGTGGACAAATTGGTTGACGCGAGACTCGGTGGTTGATTCAAGGCTTCCTTTTGGAGGCAGGGTTGAGCCGGGGCGATCTGAGCGAAGCGGAATGGCGCGTTTTGAGGGACTTGCTGCCGATTGACGGTGCAAATCGAGGGGCTGGGCGGCCGCCCGAAGAGAACCGGTCCATCATCAACGGCATTCTCTGGCGGCTTCGCTGCGGCACGCCGTGGCGCGATGTGCCGCCCAAATATGGCAACTGGAACACGATCTACCGGCGCTTTCGGCGTTGGAGCGAGGCCGGGGTCTGGGAGGCCGTGTCGGTCACCCTGGCCGAGATCATGGCGGACAGCGGCCACTACAGCATCGACAGCACCACCGTTCGCACCCACGTCTCGGCAGCGGGCGGAAAAGGGGGGCTCATCGACGCGCTCTTGGCCGCTCGCGGGGCGGGTTCACCAGTAAGCTTCACTGTCTGGCAGATGCCAGAGGACGACCGGTCGCCTTCCACCTGACGGTCGGCGAAGCAGCCGATTGCAAGGCCTATGACACGTTGATCGCCCTGCCGGAGCGGGCACCAAAGGCGCTACTGGCGGACAGGCGTCAGGAATTCATGTAAGGGCGTCTGCGACCTTCAGCCGGGAGCGTCCAATCCGAACCCGGCAGCTGTGAACTCCAACTGGTCGTCGGCTGGAAAGGCAGCAAATGCGGTCAGTCGGTTCTCTTCGTAGCGCAAATGCCAGGTGCGCTGCGGCACGGGATCGCGCCCGCCAAAGACGCTAGGCTCAAGGATGGCGATGTTGCACCGCGCATCGGGATCGCGCGCCGATATCGTCCGGATAAGCGCAAGCGAAGCCTTACGGGCGGCAGCAGCAAGTTCCTGGCAGGCGTTATAGTCGTTGGGATCGGTCCAGCGCGCTTGCTCGGCATCAAAGGGGGGACAGGTCAGATCGATCGCCTGCTCTGTGCGGACGTCGACCGTGAAGCTTGAATGCTCGCTCGTGGCTGAGGAAGGCTCGAACCCCGGCGAGCGCAGGAAAAAGCGCAAACGCCAATATGCCGTCTCGGCAATGGCGGTAGCCTCGGCTTCACTTGCATAGAAAATCCCAGGGCGTTCATCGGCACGGCGAAATCGGCTAGGAGTGCGATGGCCATAGCGGAATGGCGAAGCCAGCAGATAATGGAGACCTTGTGCGGCCTTGGGCAAATCCGGTTTGGCGGCTTCCGCAAGCGCCTCAAGCCGTGCCTGATCGGCAAGCGAGACGGCAAGCCTGTTGGTCGAGATGCGGTGCTGTGCCTCGACGACCCGCCAGACATGGCCTTTATAGGCGCGAGCCTTAGACGCGAGCGCGGTGGGCGTCCACATAGTCGCAAACGGTCAGTAGCCCCTTGAAGCTGTCGATGAGATCGAGCGGCCGGGCATCAAGGTCTATATTATGCGTCTGAAGCCAGCGGCGCGCCGCCGCGTCGTCGCTTCCCAGAAGCGAATCCAGACTTCTAAACAAGCGCAGCAGAAATTGTCCGGCCTCAAAGGACTTGGACGCCGGATCGAGCATAGTGCGCCCGGTGGTCAACCGCGAGGCGGTCGCCTGCGAGAGACCGAGAATGGTCCCCAATTTGGCGGTGCTCAGACACCAATAATCTGCTATTTTTGCAATAGCAGAGGTGAGAACGCGGGCGTCCTCCTGTGCTTCAGCCTTGAAACGGGTCGCCATAGCCATTCCTTTCATTTGAATATAATACCATATCTTCATTCAAATGAATAGTGAAATCTTCGTGTCGATGAATGCTCCGCATTCAGGCCGCTTCTGCCATGGGCTCTGCCTCGCCGACGCCACATTCGCGGCCACCGAGTTTCAACAGCAAGGCGCTTGCTTCCTCGGCGCGCGCGGCTGCAGTCAGGATCGCGCGGTCATCGTCGCGCAACAGCTTGAGCCAATGGTCGATATAGCTTGCATGATTGTCGAGATGGGTAACGGGAAGTCCGAGTTCAGCGCCCAATATCGCGCTCGACAGTTCGGCAACCAATTCTTCGGCGGCATAGGCCGCACTCCCGAAGCGGTTTTTGAGGTTTCGGTCTAGCCGCGATCCATGCCCGGTCCAATGCGACAATTCGTGACCAAGCGTTGCATAATAATGATCAAAGCCTGAAAACAGCTCGGGCGGCGGCATGGTGATCCGGTCGGCGGCCGGTTCATAATAGGCTTCAGAACCCATATGGCGAAGTGATGCCGGGATGTGGCTGAAAAATGAGTCGAGGTCAGCTTTGCGTCCCTCGGGTTCGACCAGCGCAAGTTCTTGCGATGGATGATAGCGTTCGGGTAATCCGTCGATCTGATCGGCATTGAACACGGCATAGGCACGAAGCACGCGGCGACTTTCTTCCTGTGTTTCTCCGGTGTCGGAAGCCTCGACCTCCTTGGAATAGCTTTTGTAGAAGATCGCGATGGTCGACTTCTCGCCTTTGCGGACCTGCGCGTCCATCTTGTTCGCCTGCGCATAGGTCATCCAATAGGGCGAGGCGTAGCCGCACATATCTGCAACCATCCAGAGCCAGAAGACATTCATACCCCGATAGGGCGTGCCGCAACTGCGCAAAGGGCGCGAGACCGGCAGACCACGCCACGGTTTGACCCAGGGTTTGGTTCCAGCCTCAAGCCTCTCGATGATCTGATCAGTGATGCGGGTCGCAGGCGACAGCCCAGTGCGTTTTGAATGATAGGCCATGTGGGAAACTCCTGAATGTCGGCCGGACCAGTCCGGCAATCGACATGGGCCACAGGCTCCCCTCTCCTCTCCTTCCAGTTGGCGATGAGAAGAAGCGGCCCCCTTGCTTGCCAAGGGAGCCGCTTCCAACGCAGGCTCAAACCCGTCCTGTCAGGAGGAGGTCAGGCGGCGAGTTCAACGCCCGCATTGTCGGTTCTTTCCTGGTTGCTCGCGATATCCTCAGCGATCACCCCATGAGCATCCGGTTCAACACCGTCTGTTGCATCTGTTGCGATCTCCGCATCGGTCTCGGTTGCAGGTTCAACGCCAGATGTACCCGCAAAGCGCATGGCGGCAGGCAGCCACGTTCCGGGGGGACGCGACAAGCTTGTTCAACGGAATTGACTTGATCATGGGATTTCTCCTGAAGTGCGAGCCGACGCACCGCCATTCGGCCGCCAAAGCTCAGCTACTCAGGGTCCCCTCCCCTCTTTCCTCCGATGGGCGAACGGCACTCATCCTGCGTTGCTCGACGGAATCAGTCCATGAATATAAAATTCTTGAAACTTTCATTTTTTGGAAGTATTAGGAATTTTATGACAGCTTTGGTCAAAGAGATTTCAAAGGCGGGATTGGCGGATCGCATCCTCGAAGAACGACAGCTTGCAGAGCTTGTTGGCGGGAGTGCCGCGCGCCGGTACGGGCTGGTCAACCGTGCGATCAAGGAAGGCGCGCTCGTCCGCATCAAGCGCGGGGCATATGTGCTCGCAGCTGAATATCGGGCCGAGCCGGTCCATCCCTTTGCCGTCGCGCAAAGCCTGCTTCCCGGCAGTTACATCTCTTTTGAGACGGCACTTTCCTATCATGGCTGGATTCCGGAGAGCGTGTTTACGACTGCCAGTGTGTCGCCGGGCCGTAAGACGCTCGAATATACAACCGCAGCCTTTGGCAGCTTTGCCTTTCACCCGCTCGCTATCCATCAATATCGCCTGCTGACCAGCGTCGACCGCGTGGTCCTCGGCAAACAGGCTGCGCTCGTCGCGCAGCCCTTGCGGGCCATTCTCGATCTTGTCGCGTTGCGCAAACAGCCTTGGCAGGGTCTGGAGTGGCTGACGAGCGGTATGCGGATCGACCAAGCGCAGCTGTTGGCGCTCAAGCGGCAGGATTTTGCGGCAATGAAGCCCGTCTACAAGCATAAGGCGGTGAATGCGTTTCTCGACCAACTCGACGACGCGCTGTTGAGCGGGAAGGCAACTGGCCGACGGAGTTCGCGAAATGATTGATCTGATCAAGGAACGGCTGCGCCGCTATGCTGCGACAAATCCGCTCGAAGAGGAAAATGCGGTCAAGGAAATCCTCCAGGAAATCGCGCTCTACGCACTCTGGCGCAGTGATTTTTTCGATGTCGCCCTGTTCCAGGGAGGCACCAGCCTGCGCATCCTGCACGGCCTGCCGCGATTTTCAGAAGATCTGGATTTTCTGCTGCGCGCACCTAATCCGGAATTCGACTGGTCGCCTTATCTGAGCGGACTCATCCAAGTCGCTGCCGAATTTGGCGTCAAGCTTGATGCGCAGCCGCCTGCAAAAATGGACAAAGCCATCCATGCAGCACTTATCAAGAACGATTCTATTGCCAATCAGCTGGACTTGTCCTTTGCTGGCCAAGACCGGCGGAAGGCAATCCGGATCAAGCTCGAGATCGACGTCAACCCGCCTTTGGGAACGGATGAGGCCACCAGCTTTCTCGATTTTCCGCTCGATTATGAAGTTCGCCATCAGGATCTGCCGTCCAATTTCGCGCTCAAGATCCATGCGCTGTTATGTCGCGGCTTTTTGAAGGGTCGCGACTGGTTCGATTTTTCCTGGTATGTCTCGCGCGATATCGCGCCCAATCTCCTCCTCTTGCGGAACGCACTTGTTCAGGCAGGCCCGTGGAAAGGCGATGAGACCATTCCCGTCGATATCGCGTGGCTGAAAGCGGCGCTTTCCGACGCAATCACCAAGATCGATTGGAAGGCGGCGGGTGACGATGTAGCACGGTTCCTCCGGCCAGCGGAGCTTCGCTCGGTGGATCTTTGGAGCGAGCGGTTCTTCCTGGCAAAGGTAGAAAAGCTGACCTCTTCCGCATGCGGCTGAAGCATCGCGCCGCATATTCGCAAAATCCCAATCACGGCTGCCGGCTGGCAATGCGACCGACAATAGCGGCCGCATCGCTGGATGGAACGAACAGCCGCGTCTGATAGCGAATGATCTCGGTGAAGCAGCCTTTCGCTTTGTACCAATCCAAGCGGTCAGCAGACCAACCCGTCAACTCAAGCCGCTGGCTGCCATTGACGAGCGAGCGCTTAACCGTCAGCGCTTCCACGCTGCGGAACGGTAATGGTTTGCCCGTTTTCATAACGGCCGATGCAATATCGGCTGGATCCAGGGATTGATCGAGATCTTTGCCTAGCGCTTGCGCCAACTCTGGAATGTCGCCGATGCCGATTTCGCGTCCCAGAAGCGAGCGACCATCCTTCGCTGCAATGCGGCTGACACGCACATAATCGCCCGGAAGCTTATCCCAGATTGGCAGCAGCAAGCCGGTCGCAAGATGCAGCCGTTCGCGTTTGGGCGACGCCAGCGCTTCGGCGGTCTCAGACCGCCAGCCATTCTCAAACTGTTCGCGCCCGACCGGTTGCCAGTTGCTTGTCCCAAGCTGGTCGGATGTCAGATATTCCGCGCGCAAGGGCCGGACGAGTTCAAATCGTTCGATACGCTCGCCTTCGTCGGTGAGAAGTCCGCGCGCAAGCACGGCAAGCGCGACGCGCCCGGACCGCTCGTTTTGCATCGGACGGGTATGAACATGGCCTAGGTCGTGGATTTTGGCGAGGTCTTCAAAGCCGAGCGGTCGCTGGCGGCGCGCAATCTCGATCTCAAGCAAATGCGTGGTGGCACCCGATGCGGCATCGGTACGCAGAACTTGATCCGAGACTATGTGATAATCATCGACGGGGATTGTTTCGACGCCAAGATCAAGCGTCCCTGCGGCACGCGCCGCATCGACACGCGCTTCAACCAGGCCCAGATATTCATCGAATATGCCATTCTGCAAATGGATCGGAAAGGCGAGGATGCGATTGAGCCAGCGTTGGATCGTCGGCAGATCATCGAGCAATCCGCCATCCTCTGCTTCAATTTTGAGGCCCGACAATTTTTGAAAGCGTTCGAGGCTGACCGCTTCAAGCTTGCCCTGGTAGAGCAAGTGGAACCAGCGGATGAGCGCATCTTTTGCGTAAATGCTCTCGAGATTGTCGGCCGGGTTGAACAGATTTTGTCCGCCCGTTTGACGCTGGCCGCGTGTGAGCGCGCCAAGGCTGTCGAGACGGCGCGCAATGGTCGAAATGAAGCGCCGCTCGCCCCGAACATTGGTCGTGACCGGACGGAATAAAGGTGCCGATGCCTGATTGGTCCGGTTGGTGCGGCCAAGGCCCTGAATGGCAGCATCGGCGCGCCAGCCCGGCTCGAGCAGGAAATGGATCCGGCGCTCCTGGTTCTTCGCATTCAGGTCGGCATGATAGCTGCGTCCTGTGCCTCCGGCATCGGAGAAGACGAGGATACGCTTGTCGCCGTCCATGAATGCCTGGGTTTCGAGGACATTGGCGCGGGGCGAACGCGACTGAAGCTTTTGACTACCGTCGGTTCCGACCACCAAACGCCGCGAGCGTCCTGTGACCTCGGCCACTGCATCGACACCGAAGCGTTCGATGATGGCATCAAGCGCGGTGGCGACAGGCGGAAGCGCGCACATCCGCCCAAGCATCCAAAGCAGATCGCTTTTCAGACGAAAAATTGTAGCGCTGGTAGACGCCAACAATGCCTGCTTGGCTTCCGGACACACGGTTTAATACGGCTTCCGTCACCTCCAACCTTACACCAATTCTTTGCAAGCCGGTTGCTACAGTGCGTCTCAGATCGTGAAGTCGCCATTCATCTACATTCCCAAGCTTTTTCTCAACAGCCGACCGAAGCCGCGCCTGAACTTTGCTGAACCCGCTGGCGCCGTTATGAGGACTAGATTTGGCAGGAAAGAGTTTTGAACTCGTGCCTGTTCGCTCCAGCTTTTCGATGATATTCAGCGCAAAATCGGAAAGCGGCACAATGTGGGTTTTGCCATTTTTTGCTCTCGCGGCAGGGATTGTCCAAATGCGCTGCTTTGTGTCGAATTCGACCCATTCCGCGCTGTACACCTCGTTCCTTCGCTGACCGGTCAAAATCAAAAGTCTGATTGCCGAGGTCCAAGGCTCGTGCTCATTGCCCAGGGCATCCCACAATACTGCCAATTCACGATCCGAAAGCACACGGTCGCGAGCCTTTGGCGCAGGCGGCCGACCAGCATCGCGACAAGGGTTTGAATCTAAGCGATCAAGACGCGGCAGCGCCCATGTGTAAAACGCGCTGAGCTGGGCGCAAACATTTCGGGCTTGGACCGGCGCCTTACGTGCAACTTTATCCACCAGCCGCGTCACGTCCCCTCGCGTCACACTGTCTGCCAAGCGATCACCAATTTCAGGCAAAATGTTTCGGTTAAATATTCTCTCGGTTTCATCAATACGTCGGCGACCAGCTTTGAAGGCAAGATAGTCAGGCAACATGTTCCGAACAGTTAAGGCAGCAACCTGCCTGCTCTTCTTTGTCTCTTTGCTGGGGTCGCTGCCTGCCTCGATATCGTTGATCATTTGCCGAGCTTTGCGGCGGGCATCGACCAACCCGCATCGAGGTCCAAAGCGACCAATCGTGATGTTTCGTGACTGACCGCCAACTCGTTTCCGCAAAATGAATGTTTTTGCGCCCGATGCACCTACTCGCAACCTTAACCCAGGGACGGTTTGGTCTGCATACTCCACTTGACCATGGAGCGGCTTCGCCAAGCCCTTAATCTTGGCGTCCGTGAGCCCAATTTTTAAGCGCTTCTGAAACTCCAAATCTTGCCTCTGACCGCTCATAAAACTACCCAGAATTGTCCGTTACCTAGGTAACATTTGGCGTTACCTACTAGTGAACATTACAAGAACAATGGAGACAGCGCAAGATAGATATTTACTATTTTTCAGACGTTTATGGACACATGGGGAACCACCGAAATCCAACTCTTAATCAGCGGGTCGTGGGTTCGAACCCCTCAGCGTCTACCATTTCTTCTTTTTCGGAAATTTTCTCAGCGACATCATTTGCCAAAGGCAGCTCGATTATGATGCGTGCGCCGGTGCCGGTGTTTTCGGCACGGATGCTTCCGCCAAGATCGTGGATGATGCCATAGCTGATCGAAAGGCCAAGGCCGGTTCCTTCCTTGGGCGGCTTGGTGGTGAAGAAGGGTTCGAACAAGATGGGCAAAGTCGCCTCGGCGATGCCCGTCCCGTTATCCTCCACGGTCAGAACCACCTGCGCTTTATTCTTTGACGCACGGATCCAGATGCGCCCCGGCGTGTCATCGCCCATATTCATGCGCGAACGGATGGCATCACCCGCATTGAGCATCAGGTTGAGCAGCACCTGTTCCAGAAGCACAGGCAATGCACGAACCTTCAGTCCGGTTTCGCTGCTGTCATAATCAACCGCGATCCCGTCAGCATCGAATTGTGTGCGAACCATCGTCAGTACATCTTCGATTGCATCGTGCACAGCAATGGGATGCGGTGCCTCGGTAGGCTTGCGGCCAAACACCCGCATTTGCAGAATGATCGCCGCGCTGCGGTTCACATGCGCGATCATGCTATCCAGTTTTGCGCTGAACCGTTCGGGGTCAAATTGCCCGCGCGCGCTGCGTTCGCGCAGGTTGGTCGCCGCCATTTTGATGAAGTTGAGCGGCTGGTTCAGTTCATGCGCAACGCCGGCCACCATGCGGCCAAGGCTGGTCATCCGATCGGCATGGATCAACTGGTCTGCGGCATATTTGCGTTCGGATATGTCAATCAGGACGCCAATCGCTTCGCAACCTCCAAGCGTCGGGTCGAATTCGACAGCTAGGCTGTCATAGATCCAGATATATTCGCCATTTTTGTGGCGGACGCGATATTCGAGGCTTGCGGTCTTGCCCGGCCGCAAGTCGGAAAAGACAGCCTGGCATTGCTCGATATCGTCGGGGTGAACAGCATGGCTCCACCAGCCCGCTTGGGCAATTTCGTCGGCAGTATAGCCCAGCATCTTGCCAATCGTTTCGCTGACATAAAGCAGCGTGCCCTTGCGGCCATCGACGACTTCCAATGCGTAGACAATCACGGGTGCATGCTCGGCAATGCTCCGCAACCTGCGCTGATAGCTTATCAGGGCACCGCGTTCACGCGCGACCTGGGTTCCTACCGAGGCGATGTTGAGCGAAATATCGCTGAGTTCGCTGATAACCAGACTATCGATCTTGTCGGCATGCGTTCCCAGCAAAGCCAAGTCCGCAGCAGACCGGGCAAGCCCGCGCAGCGACGATTCGATGCGCCTTGCCAACAACGATCCGGCGATGGTGATCAATATGACAAATGCAGCCAGCGCGATAAACATTTGCGATTGCCCTTGCCGTGCCTTGAGCACTTCGCCGCTCAAGCGCGCAGCGCCGATCGCCTTCCACCCCGGCAATCCGGGAATATCCGTAGCCCGGACCATCAACGCATCGCGCAGATCGCTCATCAACGCATTGCCATAGCTTGTCATGCTGACGAGTGTCGCTCTATCCTGCGGCAGAGCCTGGACATCCAGTTTGATGGGGCGCATTCGTTCACCAATCTCGCCCGAAATTGCATGGATGGTCCGCGGCCGCTGCGATGGCCCGACGAGAAGCAACCCTTCGAGGTTATGGTGTTTTGGTTCGATAATTACCTGTCGCAAAGTGTGTTCGCGCAAGGTTGCAACGATACGATATACGGCGCCAGTTTCGCTGACCGGCACCAGCAAAGCGAGGCCGCCAGTGTCGGCAGGCGGTTTTGCCGGCAGCTCAGCAATCGCAGCGCGCCCGTTCGCCAACGGATATTGCATGGCAAGGTTGCCTATTGCGGCCGCGGATTGGTTGCGGTTCTGGCCAACTGACCAAATCTTGTCGCCGGAGCGATTATAAGCGGCAATCCCAGCAAACTCTTTTCCAAGTTCTTTCGGTATCAATGCCGGACTTTCGACGGCGAGCGCCTCGAGCATCAATCCGCGCGATTCCTGCCACATAGCGAGCCGCTCACCAGCAATTTGCAGGCCATCTTCCAATTCCCTGCCTACCGCATTGCGTGCGCCTGCCTCTCGGTCAGGCGCATCGAGAGCCAGATAGACAGTGGTTGGGATAAGGATGATCGAGGTGAGCAAAAGCATCACAAATGCTTCGGCAGATACCCGCGGCACGCGTATTGGCCCACGGAAGGCAAGGAAAGAAATGAATGTAGCGTAGAGCAATTCGCCAAGAGCAACATTGAGGACGCCGTTGGTTGCTTGCTTCGCAATCACCAGCCAGAGCGACATCTGGTCCATATCCATTGCACCGCCATAAGTGGCCAAAAGCAGCGGCGTGCCAATAATTATCCAGAAAATGACATCGATGCGGATGGGGGAGGTTCGTTTCAGGAAAGCCGCCAAAGCGAATGCCTCCAAGGTCCACACCCCCCATGCCCATGGATGGTTCCACAAGACTATCGTCCACAGGCTGGCGATCGAAACCGCTGCGACCATCGTTGCCGGACGCAGCAGGCGGAGGAAGGCGTAGATCAGTGCATTGCCGAAAACGAAATGCATCCCCCAACCAAGTTGCAGCTCAAGCATGTTGAGCCCGAACCCGATGCTGCCGAGCGCGATTGCGATCAGTATTTCCCGCAAAGCGGGGCGCGACAACAGGGATGCAAGAACGTGCGTCATTGGGCGTCGGCCATGGCCTTGCGGATGGCCGATAGGAACGCATCAAGATCCAGCGGTTTCAGCAAAACCGGTATGTCGGGATCATCGAGCAAGCTGCGCCGCGCGGCGTCTCCCGATACGACGATAAACTGGATATTGCGGTCCGGAGCGACATTGGCACGAACCGCATCGATCAACCCAATTCCATCCATTTTGGCCATTTTGAGATCGGTAACCAAAACCTTGATTTCAGGCGTCCGAACGATCGTCGAAAGCGCAGCTTCGGGATCGGATTCGGTCAACGCCGAATAACCGAATGCCTCCATAAGTTCCTGATATTCAGGTAATATATCGGTTTCATCATCCACCAGCATGATGGACGCAGCTGTCACCTGTGGCGTCAGCCCCCCAATATTCGACATTGTGCAACCCGCGTGATTTTACATTATGTTAGACGACGATAGCGCAATCACTTGTCTAATCCAGCTAAAAACCGCCTGAAACGCCAATTTGGTGGAAAATATCGCCAAAAATCACAGGGAAACAGCAGCGCGTCACGATTTGAGACAATGCAAAAAGAAAGAGCGCCCGCTCCATTTCTGGAACGGACGCTCTGCCCCCCAACCTGACATGGTGGACTTTTAGAACCGGGCCGCAAAATCGCGGCCCGTCTTCAAACTTATCGGGCCAACCTCACGCTGAGGAGAGCCTTGCTGTCACGCGCTGCCAGACCGGAATTTCCGTTCTGCAGTTCGAGACCCAGTTCCATCTTGTTATCCTTGCCGAAGCGGTAGGCATAACCGACGGCAAACATCGAGCGGCGCATTCCCGAAACGCTTTCCCACTGGAAGTCGCCATAGAAGCGATCGCGTACGCTTTGTTGCGACACAAATTTGGCACCAATCTGATAACCGCAAGTCAGCGAGTTGCTCGTGACACCATTGTCTTCGCAAAGCAGGCCCGGGCTGATGACCAGTTTGGACCAGCCACCGATACCGTTTTCATCACCCGAAAGCTTGATCGGCGCCGATGCCGGGATGCTGATGCGCGTCACATTTACGGTGCCGACTTCAAAGTCGATACCGCTACGCGATTCGCCCCGATACTGCGCAGCCAGCTTGGCATTGCCGAGCTTTTCAGTGGCGTGCGAGACAACGGCGTCGGTGGTAACCACCATGTCGCCGACATTGATGTCGCCGCTGAGCATCCAGCCATAGATCGACCGCTTGCCAGTCATCTTGCCGTCGAGCACGAAACCGTCAGCTTCGGTAAGGCCGAAGTCATACCATGCACGACCAAGGCCGAAGAACGCACCGGTCCGCAGTTCAGGCGTGAACTTGTAGCGACCGTAGAGGTTCATCTGCACGCTGCCGTCCGAAATCGAACTGTCGTCAAATCCTGCGATCTGGTCGTTCGACTTCGAAGCCAGCAGGCCAACGCCGAGGACGAAATCCTCGTCGAGCTTGGCCTCAAAACGGGTCGAAGCATATTGGCGTGCATTCCAGCCATCGCCGAACTTCGAATAGGTCAGACCGACGTCAAAGAAGATGCGATAGTTGCGGCTGCAATCGGTGAGCTGCTTCGAATAATCCAGCTTTGCAGTGCCGCCAGCCTCGCTTGCGTTGAGAGCGCCCGACAACGCCTTTTGGTTGCCAGGTGCAGCGCAAACATCATCATCGCCATTCTGCATCAGGCCTTCGTTGAAGGACAGCATGTCGCTGAGGCCCTTCGCAGCATATTGGCGCAGGCCACTCCGCAGTTTTCCGCCGATCTCGCTCAATTTGCGGGCGATTTCGTCGACATTGACGATGGTAACAGTCAACGTCTGGTAGCTGATGTTTCCAGCCGCATCGACCGCCTTGACGCGAACAACATAGGTATTGTTGCGATCGCTATCGGTCGGAGCTTCAAAGTCCGGAGCCGACAGGAAGGTGATTGCACCCGTCTGCGCGTTGATCTGGAACTTCGCTGCATCGCTGCCGCCGTCGATCGACCAGGTTACCGTTTCATTGGCGGTAAAGGTCGTGACCGCTGTCAGGCCTTCGTTGATCGTCAATGCCGATGCAGCCGCACCCGCACCGCCGCTGGGGCCAGTGATCAGCGGAGCCGTATCGTCGATGTTCGCAACATTGACGGTGATGGTCTGAACCGAACGATTGCCAGCAGCATCGGTTGCCGTGATCGTGAGGATATAGCTGTTGTTCGTGTCGCTATCGGTCGGAGCCTCAAAGTCCGGCGCAGCGACAAAAGTTATCGTACCGTCAGCCGCGATCTGGAACTTGCCCTGATCGTTTCCGCCGGTGATCGACCAGGTAACGGCTTCGTTTGCGGTTACGCGGGTCACGCCGGTCTGGTTCTCGTTGACCGTAATGGTCGAAGCTGCCGCACCGGCACCACCGCTTGGGCCGGTGATGATCGGAGCTGCATCGTCGACGTTGGCGACGGTAACTGTGACTGTTTGCTGGATCTTGTTGCCTGCCGCATCGGTCGCTTCGACAACCAGCACATAAGTGTTGTTGGTGTCGCTATCGGTCGGTGCTTCAAAGTCCGGCGCGGCAACAAAGGTGATGGTACCATCGGGTGCAATCTGGAACTTGCCCTGATCGTTGCCCGAAACAATCGCCCAGGTCACATTTTCGTCAGCGACCAGCTTGGTTACTGCTGTCTGGTTTTCGTCGACCGTGATGGCCGAGGCCGCTGCGCCTGCACCGTTGGTCGGTCCAGTTATGAGCGGCGCGGTATCATCAAGATTGGCGACGTTGACTGTCACCTGTTGGGTAACTTTGTTGCCCTGAGCGTCGGTCGCTTCGACGGTCAACACATAGCTGTTGTTCGTGTCGCTGTCGGTCGGCGCTTCAAAATCTGGTGCCGCAACGAAAGTGATCGTACCGTCGGGAGCAATCTGGAACTTGCCCTGGTCATTACCACCAACAATCGCCCAGGTGACGCTCTCGCTGGCCACCATCTGGGTGACGCCGGTCTGGTTTTCATTGACCGTGATGGTTGAGGTAGCCGCGCCTGCGCCGCCGCTCGGTCCGGTCAGGACGGGCGCCGTATCGTCGACATTGGCGACGTTGACGGTGACCTGCTGGGTTACCTTGTTGCCCTGTGCGTCGGTCGCTTCGACGGTCAACACATAGCTGTTGTTGGTGTCGCTATCGGTCGGCGCTTCAAAGTCAGGGGCCGCGACAAAGGTGATCGTGCCATCGGGCGCAATCTGGAACTTGCCTTGGTCATTACCACCAACAATCGCCCAGGTGACGTTCTCGCTAGCGGTCATCTGGGTGACGCCGGTCTGGTTTTCGTTGACTGTGATCGACGAAGCAGCCGCACCCGCGCCGTTGCTCGGGCCGGTGAGAACTGGTGGCGTATCGTCGACATCGGTCACGTTCAGCGTGATGTTGGTCGCAGTCGACCAGTTACCGGCAGCATCGCCCGCTTGGATGCCATAAGTGAACTGGTTGGGATTGATCTCGAAATCGTTGTTCGCAACACCAGCCGCAACACCGGCAGCGGTGATCGAAATCTTGCCGGTATTATCGATGGTGTAATATCCATCTGCGCTGGTGCTGGTACCAGTCGCGGAGAAACGAAATGCTGTAACCGCAGTGTTATCAGTTGCTGCAACGGTGCCAACAACGGCGCCAGCAACCTGGTTTTCTGCGTAATTGAACGATTGCGAAGCGGTTACCGTTGGAGCAACGCCGTCACCACCGAAAGCATCAAGTGCAGCGAAGGCACCCGCTCCAAAGTTGGCCGCGCCATCGATATTGTTAGGCGCCAAGGTAGCGAGATTCACGGTGCTTTGGTCAAATTGCAGGATGTAGGTTTTGTAAGAACCAGCCGGCAATGATGCCGCAAAGCCATCGTCAACCGTATCAGAGAATACGAGACCGATATAGTCGCATCCATTGCCGTTACAGCCGGTGCTTACCCAGTTCATTGTGGCTGAGAATGTCAAATCAGGCAGACCGCCTGAACGCTTGACCGTGACGGACACGGCAGTGTCATTGCCTTGCGACCAAGTCGTGAAAGCTCCGGTCTGCGATATTGTTACGCTTGTGATGTTGAGTTCGGAAAACAGCTGCGCGCTATCGGTACCGTTGGCGTTAACGCCGACTGCAGAGCCCGAATAGCGTGCAACGGCACCTTTTGTGAAAGTAGACGAAACTCCGGCATGGGCTTCTGCCCCATAAACGGACGATGCAATAACCGCCGTAGTGTAAAACAATGCATTGCGTATGCGCATAAATCCCCGCTGATTATTATTAAGCGCGGGCCTGTCGGTGATTTTACGCTACAAAACGAGTTAAGTCGGTTTCAATATGACAGCTTAGCCAAGCGCCGAATTGTAGAGCGGAATTGCGCATTCCGCCTGAAAGAGATGCAGGTTAATTCCCGATACTGCAAATCTCGAAGATTTTTTTCAATTTTGAAGCTAACAACCGGGTCGGTAACACCTGCGTGATTTACCCCCAGTTTGAGAGTAATTTACGCAGGCATGGTTACGCCGGATGGTCAAAGGCAGCGCTGCTGCCTTTGATCTTGTGTGATTTTACGCTGGCTTACGTGCGAAGATGCCGAAGCCTGCGATGATGACGTAGCAAGCGGCGGGTAGTATCAACGCGGTCGCGAGGCTGCCAGTGGCATCGGCGATAACGCCGGTGACGAGCGGGATTACCGCGCCGCCAAAGATCGCGATGTTGATGATGCCCGAACCATCGGCGGCACGCGCGCCCAGCTTTTCGCAAGCGAGCGTGAAGATCGTCGGGAACATGATCGAATTCATCAGGCCGATGGCGAGCAGCGAATAGCCCGAGACGACGCCAGTGGTGCTTATCGAGACAAGGATAAGCGTGATAGCGCCTGCTGACACTGCGGCTAATACCAGGCCCGGGCTGACCACGCGCAGGATGGCCGAGCCTATGAAGCGGCCAATCATCGCGCCGCCCCAATAAAGACCTATCAGCTTTCCTGCGGCCTGTTCTTCAAGACCAAGGACATGCGACTGCATCAGATAGTTCACGATCAGCGAGCCGATCGCAACTTCGGCGCCGACATAGAGGAAAATGCACGCAGCCCCATAGCCGAAGCGCGGGCGTTTCATGAGCTGAAAGCCGCCTAGGAGGCTGCTCTGCTCATGTTTCTCACCCTGGAGCTTGTTACGGAACATCCAGACGACAGCTGCAACGATTGCCAGCGCCACAGCAAGGCCAAGATAGCCGTTCACGATCGCCTGCGTTTCCGCGGTCCGATAGGCATCGAGCTCGGCACCCGATAGCTGGTCTGCGCTGACCGTGGCGAGACTGCCAAGGATCAGGATGGCGCCGAAATAGGGGAATACCGTCGTACCGAGCGAGTTGAACGCCTGTGCAAAGGTCAGGCGGCTATGCGCTGTTTCGGCTTTGCCCAAAAGGCTGATCAGCGGGTTGGAGACGACCTGCACGATCACGACACCGCTCGCGAGCACGAACAGCGCGAACAGGAAGACACCGTAAGTCGCAGTCTGGCTTGCCGGGATGAAGAGCAGACACCCCGCCATCATCGTCAGCAGCCCAGCCACCGCACCGCGCATGTAGCCAATACGCTTGACCAACGCCGCGCCGGGAAGCCCAATCACCAGATAGGCGGTGAAGAAGCAGAACTGCACCAGCATCGCCTGCGTGTAGTTCAGTGTGAAGAGTTCCTTCAGCTTCGGGATTATCACATCGTTGAGCGAGGTAATGCCGCCAAAGATGAAAAACAGCGCCATCACAAACAGGCGCAACTCGGGCGCATCGATGTGCTGACCTTCGCTTTCAACCGGATTGCTGTCGCTGCTGCTCGCTGTTTGCGGCGCTAAAGCCATAAGTCCCTCTCCACTATATATTTGTTCTAGTGAACGTTCATATTGCGCTTAACAGGCGGCGTCACCGTGTTTTCGTATGCATCCTGCTTTTCTGGCAAGTTTGTTCAATTCGCGATTTGCGCTGGCCTATGTGGCGCGACAGATTTATCGACCTAACAAACCATGTCAGACATTGCCGCCCTGCCCGACCTACTCGAAAGATGCCGCAAAATTTGTGCGCAGCATGGCGATCGTCCGGATGCATTGATCGAGATATTGCACGCAGTTCAGGCCGAATACGGATATCTGAACGATGACGCTTTGAAGGGCATCGCTCATGCGCTCAATATCTCGCGCGCCGAGATATATGGGGTGGTGACTTTCTATCACGATTTCCGCCGTGAACCGCCCCCAGCGCATGTCGTCAAATTGTGCCGGGCGGAGGCATGTCAGGCCGTCGGATCGGAAGATCTGGCGCAGCACGCTGAAGCGCGATTGTTGGGCCATCCATCAATCGGGTTGGAGGCGGTCTATTGCCTCGGCAACTGCGCGCTTGGCCCGGCAGCGTTGGTCGATGGGGAATTGAAAGCGCGGCTGACGCCCGCAGCATTCGATACATTGGTCGAAGCGCTCGAGGCAAAAGCATGAGCGCGGTTCGGATCTTCGTCCCCGTCGATGCGGCAGCGCAATCGGCAGGTGCAAACGAGGTTGCGGCGGCGATTGCGCGCGAAGCAGCAGCGCGAGGCATTGCGATCAACCTGGTGCGCAATGGTTCGCGCGGGATGCTGTGGCTGGAACCACTGGTCGAGGTGGAGACCGCTGCGGGGCGCATAGCTTATGGCCCGGTTGAGGCAGATGATGTGTCATCTTTATTTGATGCCGGTTTCCATCTGGGCGGCGTGCACCCGCTCAGCCTCGGACTGACCGAAGCCATCCCCTATCTGGCAATGCAGGAACGGCTCAGCTTTGCACGTTGCGGCGTGATCGATCCGCTCAGCCTTGCCGATTATGAAACGCATGGCGGGCTTGCGGGGTTACGCCGTGCATTGGCAATGCAACCGCAAGAGGTTGTCGCCGAGATAACCGATTCCGGCCTTCGCGGTCGCGGCGGCGCTGGCTTCCCAACCGGTATCAAGTGGAAGACAGCGCTCGAACAGCAGGCAAAGCAAAAATATGTCTGTGCCAATGCCGATGAAGGCGACAGCGGCACCTTTGCCGACCGGATGTTGATGGAGGGCGATCCCTTTGCCTTGATCGAAGGCATGGCGATTGCCGGACACGCCATCGGCGCGGACAAGGGCTATATCTACATCCGTTCCGAATATCCGCATGCCGTCGCGACCATGCGCTGCGCGGTCGAAATTTGGCATGCAGCAGCACTCTCCGATTTCCGCGTCGAAATCCGCATGGGCGGCGGGGCTTATATCTGCGGTGAGGAATCCTCGATGCTCGACAGCATCGAGGGCAAGCGCGGACAGGTGCGCGCCAAACCTCCGATCCCTGCCATATCCGGCCTGTTTGGCAAACCGACGGTGGTGAACAATGTGCTCACGCTCGCGGCGGTGGGTGACATCCTCGCCAAGGGTGCGGCGCATTACCGCGATTTCGGCATGGGGCGATCGCGCGGGACGCAGGCGTTCCAACTGGCAGGTGATGTGGCGCGCGGCGGATTGGTGGAAAAGGCCTTTGGCGTGACCTTGCGCGAACTGGTGGAGGATTTTGGCGGCGGTACCCGTTCGGGGCGGCCCTTGCGTGCAGTGCAGGCAGGCGGTCCGCTGGGGGCCTATATTCCAGCTTCGCGGCTAGACATCGAGATGGACTATGAAGCGCTGGCTGCCGCGGGTGCGATGCTGGGCCATGGCGGGATCGTGCTGTTCAACGACAGCGTCGACATGGCGAAGCAGGCGCGATTTGCGTTCGAATTTTGCGCTATCGAATCCTGTGGGAAATGCACCCCCTGCCGGATCGGTGCAGTGCGCGGCAAGGAAGTGATGGACAAGGTTATTGCCGGCGAAGATCGCGAAAGCAATCTGGCGCTGGTCGAGGATTTGTGCGAGATTATGACCGATGGTTCGCTTTGTGCGATGGGCGGGCTTACCCCGATGCCGGTGCTGAGCGCGTTGCGGCATTTCCCCGAAGATTTCGGGCGGGAATAGAGGAGACAGGCGTTGGCGATCCTCAAGGAAAAGGATTTCGGCACTCCGGCCGCCAGCTCTGACCGGATGGTGCAGATCGAGATTGATGGCTTTTCCGTGAGCGTTCCCGAAGGCACGTCGATCATGCGCGCGGCGAACAGCCTTGACCTGCCGATCCCGAAACTGTGCGCGACCGACAGCCTGAAAGCCTTTGGTTCGTGCCGCCTGTGCCTCGTCGAAATCGAAGGGCGCAAAGGCACACCTGCATCGTGCACCACCCTTGCCGAAGAGGGCATGAAAGTGCGCACCCAAAGCGACCGGTTGGCGCGGCTGCGCAAAGGTGTGATGGAGCTCTATATCTCCGACCATCCGCTCGATTGCCTGACCTGCAGCGACAATGGTGATTGCGAATTGCAGGATATGGCGGGCGCGGTTGGTTTGCGTGAAGTCCGCTATGGACATGACGGTGAAAACCACACCCAGTCCGCCAAGGATGAGAGCAATCCCTATTTCACCTATGACATGTCCAAATGCATCGTCTGCTCACGCTGCGTGCGTGCATGCGACGAGGTGCAGGGCACGCTGGCGCTGACCATCGAAGGACGTGGGTTTGACTCGCGGGTGGCAGTGTCGCTCGGCGAGAATTTCTTCGACAGCGAATGCGTTTCATGCGGTGCCTGTGTGCAGGCCTGCCCCACCGCGACGCTGCAGGAAAAAAGCGTTATCGATTTTGGCGTGCCCGACCGCACGGTGCTGACCACCTGCGCCTATTGCGGGGTCGGCTGCTCGTTCAAGGCGGAGCTTAAAGGCGACCAGGTCGTGCGCATGGTGCCCTACAAGGATGGCAAGGCCAATCACGGGCATAGCTGCGTCAAGGGCCGCTTCGCCTTTGGCTATGCCACCCACCCCGACCGCATCACCAAGCCGATGATCCGCGATGCCATCACCGATCCCTGGCGCGAAGTCAGTTGGGAGGAAGCCATCGGTTTTGCGGCCGATCGGTTGAAGGCAGCACAGGCCCAATATGGCCGTAAATCGATTGGTGCGATTACATCCTCACGCTGCACCGCGGAGGAAATCTGGGTCGTGCAGAAACTGGTACGCACCGCCTTTGCCAACAACAATGTCGACACCTGCGCGCGCGTTTGTCACTCGCCCACCGGCTATGGCTTGAAACAGACTTATGGCACGTCGGCCGGCACGCAGGATTTCGACAGCGTGATGGAGGCGGATGTCATCCTGGTGATCGGTGCTAACCCGACCGATGCCCATCCGGTCTTTGCCTCACAGATGAAACGACGCCTCCGCCAGGGGGCAAAGCTGATCGTCGCCGACCCCCGTATGATCGACCTAGTGCGATCCCCGCATATCGAAGCAGCCTATCACCTGCCGCTGTTGCCCGGCACCAATGTCGCGCTGATCAATGCAATGGCGCATGTGATTGCAACCGAAGGCTTGCTCGACGAAACCTTCATCAAGGAACGGTGCGACCTGCCCTCCTACGCCGAATGGCTCGATTTCATTCGCGGCGAAGAGAATGCGCCCGAAAATGTAGCGGCGGTTACCGGCGTTCCGGCTGAGGATATCCGCGTTGCTGCCCGCCTGTATGCGACAGGCGGCAATGCTGCGATCTATTACGGCCTCGGCGTCACCGAGCATAGCCAGGGTTCGACCATGGTGATGGGCATGGCCAACTTGGCAATGGCGACCGGCAATATCGGCCGACGCGGCGTAGGCGTAAACCCGCTGCGCGGGCAGAACAATGTGCAGGGCTCGTGCGATATGGGCAGCTTCCCGCACGAACTGCCCGATTATCGACCGGTCAGCGACGATGCCGTGCGTAAGGTGTTTGAAGATGCCTGGGGTGTGTCGATGGATGCCGAGCCCGGTTATCGCATCCCAAACATGTTCGACGAAGCATGTGCGGGTACATATAAGGGCATGTATATCCAGGGCGAGGATGTCGCCCAGTCAGACCCCAACACCAAGCATGTCGAAGCAGCGCTCTCCGCGCTCGACATATTGATCGTGCAGGATCTGTTCCTCAACGAAACCGCGCGCTTTGCGCACGTCTTTCTTCCCGGCACCTCTTTCCTTGAAAAGGATGGTACCTTCATCAACGCTGAACGCCGGGTGAACCGCGTGCGCCCGGCAATGAAGGAAAAGACCGGCAAGGCCGAATGGCAAGTGACACAGGAACTGGCGCAGGCGCTCGGCTATCCGATGCATTATGAAAATGCCGCGCAGATCATGGACGAGATTGCGCAACTCGCCCCCTCCTTCGCCAATGTGTCTTTCGAGATGCTCGACCGTGTCGGATCGGTGCAATGGCCATGCAACGACGCCGCGCCCGAAGGCACGCCGATCATGCATGTCGACGGCTTCGTGCGTGGCAAGGGCCAGTTCGTGACTACCGAATATGTGCCGACCGAAGAGAAGACAAACCGCAAATTCCCGCTGATCCTGACCACCGGCCGTATCCTCAGCCAATATAATGTCGGTGCACAAACGCGACGCACCCACAATGTCGATTGGTGGGAAGAGGATGTTCTCGAAATCCATCCATCCGACGCCGAAATGCGCGGCGTTCGCGAAGGACAATGGGTGTCAGTAAGGTCGCGCAAGGGTGAGACGGTGGTTCGGGCAAAACTGTCCGATCGGATGCAACCGGGCGTGGTCTACACGACCTTCCACCATCCCGAAACGGGCGCGAATGTAATTACCACCGAACTGTCCGACTGGGCCACCAGTTGCCCCGAATATAAGGTTACCGCGGTTGAGGTGGCACCGGCAAACCACAAATCCGAATGGCAATTGGAACACGCCGCGCACGCTGCGGAAATGCGACGCATTGCCAAGGTCCCGGCGGAATAGTGTTTCCAATTACCGTCACCGGCAAGGCGAGTGCAGCGCAGCAAGACATTGCGCTGTCATCAGGCGCGCTTTGGGCCGTGCCTGAAGAAACCCCGACAGCCTTTGTCTATGGCGGGCGCAACCATGCGGTGATGCTGGCAACGCCCGCAGACCTTGCCGATTACGCGGTCGGCTTTTCGCTGACCGAGGGCATTATCGACACGCCCGGCGATATCGAAGCACTCGACATCCATCACCTGCCGCAAGGCATCGACCTGCGGCTACGCCTTGCCGAACGCTGCCAGCAGCGTTTTGACCTGCGCCAAAATCGTCGGACCTTGCCCGGCAATGCTGGCTGCGGCATTTGCGGGATCGACAATGCCGATGAACTTCATGCGCCGCTACGCCCGGTCGCTGCGGAAATGCGGATACTCCCCGAAATTTCGGTGCAACGGGCATTTGCAGAATTGCCTGGACACCAGCCGATCAACAGCACCACCCGATCGGTTCATGCCGCAGCCTGGGCAAGTCCGGGGGGCGAGATCGTGCAGGCGCGCGAAGATGTCGGCCGGCACAATGCGCTCGACAAATTGCTCGGCGCGATGGCGATTTCCGGCGCGGATTTCGGCGACGGCTTTGTGATAATGTCGAGCCGCTGTTCCTACGAAATCGTACAAAAGGCGGCGCGCATGGGGGTAACCGCGATTGCCTGCCTGTCCGCCCCCACCGCCTTTGCCATCCGCAAGGCGCGCGAAGCAAGGATCGCAATCCATGTGCGCGACGGCGATCAAGTTGCAGCCATTATTTGAGGCGAATTTGAGTATTGCAATCGTTTGCATGAATGCGTAGCTTGGGCATGAGGGAGAACAAGCCGTGACGACCATGCCCAAACCGCACCTGTCGGTTTCGCAAATCCTGCAGATGAACCTCGGGTTCCTCGGGCTGCAATTCAGCTTTGGCCTGCAACAGGCCAACATGTCCCCCATCTGGGGTTATCTCGGTGCAGAAGAAGCCAATTTTGCATGGCTGGGAATCGCCGGGCCGCTGACGGGCCTGATCGTCCAGCCAATCATCGGATCGATGAGCGACCGCACCAGTTCGCGTTGGGGTCGGCGCACCCCCTATTTTCTGATCGGCGCGATCATGTGCTGCATCGGGCTGTTCTTCATGCCGCTTTCGGCAAGCATCCTGATGGCCTTCTCGCTGCTCTTCCTGCTTGATGTCGGCAACAATGTTACGATGGAACCATATCGCGCCTATGTGAATGACCGGCTCAACGCCAATCAGCGCAGTTTCGGTTTCCTGAGCCAAAGCGCTTTTACCGGCCTCGCCCAATGCCTGGCTTATTTAAGCCCAACCATCCTCGTGTTCCTGTTCGGGTTGAGCCGCGACGCTACATCCGCTGGCAATATCCCGACCTTCACTCTGGTTTCCTTCTGGATCGGCGCGGCGCTTTCGATTGGCACCATCCTCTGGTCGATCCTGCGCGTGCCCGAACTGCCGCTGTCCGAAGTGGAAAAAGAACGTATCGGCGCGATGCCCAAAACGATTGGCGCGACGCTGCGTGAAATCTGGGATGCGATGCGTGACATGCCAAATGCGATGCGTGCCATGGCGGTGATGAGCCTGTTCCAATGGTATGCGATGTCGGGCTATTGGGGCTATGTCACCAATTCGATCTCACGGTCGGTCTATGGCACCGCTGACGCCAGCACTGCAGCCTATCGCGAAGCCGTGCTGACCATCGGACAGGTCGGCGCATTCTTCAACCTCATCGCCTTTGTCTCGGCACTCGCCATGGCGCCAATCGCGCGCAAGGTTGGCGCCGGCCGGCTGCACGCGATGTGCCTGATGCTGGCGGGGATAGCCATGCTCGCCATGCCGCAAATCGGGGACAAGTCGCTGCTGTTTGTCGCAGCAATTGGCATCGGGCTTGGATGGGGCAGCATCATGGGCAACCCCTATATCATCCTTGCCGATACTATCCCGCCTGAGCGCACCGGCGTCTATATGGGCATTTTCAACATGTTCATCTGCGTTCCCATGCTGATCTTTGCCGGAACGATGACCTTTGCCTATGAACCGCTACTCGGCGGCGATGCGCGCAACGTCCTGATGGTATCGGGCATCTGCATGCTGCTGGCCGCGATTGCGGTTTACCGGATCAAGGAAGGCCGGGCGCAACCCGCCGTGGGTTAAAGGCGGCATTTCAGCCAATAGATCCGACAAAGGGTTTATTCCTTGGAAAGCCCTGACTTTTGAATTTATGCAATCGATTGTTGTAATTTGCGATATCGCCGGTTATGGGCCGGTGGAGTTACCGGGAGTGGATAGTTGCAAGTTTCTTTAACCAGCGTTTCAACATCGCATTGGCGCCCGGAGCATGTGGCGGCGATCGGTGATTTCCGCGCGCAAACCATTCCGCAGGCATCCAGCACCACTCCGCCAAAGCTATTTGAGGGGCTTTATCTGTGGGACATGTGGCCGCTGCAACAGGCCGATGGCCACACCGCCAGTTATCAGGGCTGGACGATCTGGTTCATCCTCTCCTCACCCGCCATTCCCGATCCTGACCTGCGACACGGCATGGCGCGCATCCGCCTTGTTGCCGAAAAAGATGGGCAATGGGTCGATTGCGGCAACGCGCTTCCTGATGGATTGAACCCGGGCAGCCGCGAATGGGCGGGGTCAGCCATCGTCGACGCAGACGGCGAAATGGTCACGCTATTCTACACCGTTGCGGGTTACCCCGGCGAAACCGAAACCACCTATGCGCAACGGCTTTTCCAGACCAGTGGCAAACTCGCATTTGCAGATGGCAAGGCACGCATCACCAACTGGTCGGCGCCCGAGGAATCGGTCGCGGCGGACGGTCGGGACTATATGATTGTCGACCAGAAAGAGGGCATTCCAGGCTTTATCAAGGGATTTCGCGATCCGGCCTTCTTCCGCGACCCGGCGAGCGGTCGCGATTATCTATTGTTCACAGGATCGCTAGCTGGATCGCAAAGCGCTTGGAATGGGTGCATCGGTATTGCCGAAGCGCAGGGCGAAGAGTTGAACGGATGGCAGCTTCTGCCACCGCTGGTTTCGGCCGATGGCCTGAACAACGAACAGGAACGACCGCATATCGTCGTCCGCGATGGCCTCTATTATCTTTTCTGGTCGACGCAGCGCAAGGTTTTCGAGCCATCGGCACCCAATGGACCCAATGGGCTCTATGCGATGGTCGCACCCAGCCTGTTCGGGCCATATGAACCGGTAAACGGCACAGGCCTTGTCGCGGCAAACCCCGATGCCGAACAGTTCCAGCATTATAGCTGGTGGGTGATGGACGATCTGCAGGTCGCCGGATTTGTCGATTTGGTCGGCGTAGGCAACCAGCCGGTTGTAGATGATCCGGCCTGGCGCCGTGCACATTTCGGTGGAGTTCCCGCTCCGCGATTCCGGATTGCGCTTGACGGCACTCGCGCTTGGGTAGACCAAGTCTGACCATGCCAAGCTATGGATTGATCGAGGCAGGCGGAACCAAGTTCGTTCTGGGTATCGCCAATGAAGACCGCATCATTACCGCCAGCCATCGGATAGCGACAACAACACCTGAAGAAACAATCGGCGCGTCGATTGACTGGTTCCGGTCCCAAAATGTCGAAATGTCCGCGATTGGCATCGGCTCCTTCGGCCCACTGCAACTCGACAGGTCTGCCTCCGACTGGGGCCATGTTACCCGAACACCAAAGCCGCATTGGTCGAACACCGATCTGGTTGGCCCATTCCAGCGGGCCTTCGGCTGCCCTGTTGCAATCGAGACCGATGTCAATGCCGCTGCCTTGGCAGAGGCGCAATGGGGCGCTGGTGCCGGGCACAAATCGCTGCTCTACCTCACCATCGGCACCGGCATTGGTGGAGGTTTCGTCAGTAATGGCCACCTGCTTCACGGATTGTCGCACCCCGAAATGGGGCATATCCGGATGCCGCGCCACCCCGATGATCTTGATTTTGCGGGCGCCTGCCCCTTCCATGGCGATTGCCTTGAAGGGCTGGCCAGCGGCCCGGCCATCATTGCACGCTGGGGGCAGTCGCTTTCCGAACTTGGGCCCGATCATCCCGGCATAGGGATTATCGCCTGGTATCTGGCGCAAGCTATGGTGACTTTCCAGGCGGTCATGGAGCCCGAACGTATCGTCCTTGGTGGCGGCGTAACGGGTACGCCCGGATTGCTCGATAAGGTGCGAAAAATAGCGAGTGATGCGGCGGCCAATTATTTCGCGGGAAAAGCTGAAGATGTAATCTGCGCCCCGGGCCTTGGTGACAAATCAGGGCTGCTCGGCGCACTGGCCGTCGCGCTCAGCTCGACATCCTGACGATCAGTTCGGGCTCCATCACCACCGACTGCGTATCTTCCCCGGCAATCCGGCGCAGTAGCATATCGACAAGGTGATGTGCGCCCTGCGTCAGATCCTGGCTGACGGTTGAGAGGCGCGGCACAGTCTGTTCGCCAATTGCGAGGCCATCATATCCGATGACATGGACATCACCCGGAACAGCAAGGCCAAATTCGGCCAGCGCACGCAGCGCGCTCATCGCGATGACGTCCGATGCAGCGACAATGCCTTGCGGACGTTCGCCGACCGAACCCAGATAATTAGCGATGTCCGGATGTGCTGCCTCTGCCACCAGATGGGCGGGTAAGACCGAGAGTTTTTCGGATAATCCCGCCTCGACCATTGCCTGCCGGCACCCTTCAAGACGCTGCCCGATTTCGAGCGCCTTGGGATCACCAAAAAATGCCAACCGGTTGCAGCCCCGTTCAATCAGGTGCTTCGCCGCAATGTAGCCGCCCTTGCGGTTATCAGAGCCGACCGAGCAATGCACCTGCCCCTCGGTATAACCACCCCAGACGACCAGTGGGCGATAGCGCGCCGCAACCTTGTCGAGTGTTTCAACTTGGTCTGACTGACCGATGACAATCAGACCATCGACACGTCCGGAGTCGACAAAACGTTCGAGCCAGCTTCCGTCGGTCGGGATTACGCGCGACAACAGCAGGTCGTAGCCTTTTTCGGTCAACCGGTCGGCGAGCAGGCCGAGCATGGTGATGAAAAAGGGATCCGAAATATGCTGGCCCTTTTCGTGGCCCAGAGGGATGAGAACGCCGATTGCCCCGGTCTTTTGGATACGCAAATTGCGCGCAAGGACATTGGGGCGGAAGCCATGCTCGTCGGCCAGCGCCTGGATTTTGGCGCGGGTTTTTTTGCTGATCAGTTCCGAACCGGCAAGCGCACGCGACACTGTGCCGGTGGATACACCAGCAAGCTCGGCAATGTCTTTGATAGTGCGGACCTTGACCATCGCGTTCGCATTTTCCTGTTGGTTTGCTTCATTGGCGGATAAATCCATAAGATTGCAAGATGAATCGTAAGAATTTTTGCACGGGAAACGCTTAATACAATCGATTGCATTTTTCTATTGCAATCGATTGTTATTGATGTATCGACGGGCTGCGATCGTAGGTGAAAAGTCTGCGGCGAATGGATAGGATTGTTACTGGGAGGTGTTATGCGCAAAGCATATCTAAGAACATTTGCATCTGCAGCGACGCTGGGTTTGGCTTTGGCCACCCCTGCCATGGCGCAGGACGGGGCTGCGACCTCGGAAGAAGAAGCGGCGGTAGATGAAATCATCGTGACCGGTGTCATTTCCTCCGCCGGCCAGAACAAGATCGATACCTCAATCTCGGTTTCGTCATTGGGCGCAGACGCAATTGCCGACAGCAATCCGACAAACCTCGCAGAAGTATTCCGCCAATTGCCCGGCATTCGTTCGGAAAGCTCTTCGGGCGGCGGCAACTCCAACATCAACGTTCGCGGTATTCCGATCTCGACCGGTGGCGCAAAGTTCCTGTCGATGCAGGAAGACGGCCTTCCGATCCTGTTGTTCGGTGACCACCTTTTCGCCCCTGCTGACGGTTTCTACAAATCCGATGCGACGCTCGCTCGTGTGGAATCGGTTCGCGGTGGCACGGCTTCGACGCTGACCACCAACGGCCCCGGCGGCATCATCAACCTGATTGGCAAGACCGGCAAAGACGGCGGCGGTTCGATCGCGCTCGGCTTGGGCGTCGATCACAAGGACTATCGCGTTGATGCCGAATATGGCGCCAACCTGGCCGATGATCTCTATTTCCACCTCGGCGGCCATTTCCAGCAAGGTGGCGATTATCGCGATTCCGGTTACAACCCGGTTTCGGGTGGCCAGATCCGTTTGAGCCTGACCAAGGAATTTGAATCGGGTTATGTGCGCTTCACCGGAAAGGTGATCGACAAAAAGGAACAGGCCTATTTCCCGCAACTGGTGTCGCGCAGCGGCAATGCAACCAGCGGCGTGGTTGGCACCCGTTTGGGCAATTTCGATGCCGCCAATCATAGCCTCTACAGCAACCTGACCCGCAATGGCCTTGCGGTGAATGGTCGCAACCAGCTGGAGCCTTATGACGTTGCAGACGGCCTGAACCACAAGGTGAAGTCCATCGGCGTCGAAACCAATTTCGATCTAGGCGGTGGTCTCAATCTTTCGTCGAAAACCCGCTATCAGGATATCTCTGGCGAGTTTCTGGGCTTCTTCACTTATGGCGCATTGAATGCCGCATCGCTTGCGGGTTCGACCTACTATAATGGCCCGCTTGCCGGTCAGGCAGTTACCGCTGGAAACCTGCCCAACGGCCTTGCGTCCGAAGTTGCTGTCTTCGACGTCAATCTGGATGATTTGAGCAATTTCGCGAATGACATCCGCTTGTCCAAATCGTTTGAAATCGGTGGTGAATCGACATTGGATGTGGCTGTTGGCCACTTCTTCATGAACCAGAATTTCAAGCAAGACTGGCATTGGACCCGCCTCGTCACGACCACGGAAAATGACGCAGCATTGATTGCTACGCCGGGCTCGATCAACGGCATTGCAGGCGTCAACCAGGCCTTTGGTTGGGACGGTTCAAACCGCAACTATGATCTGGAAGCGCAGGTCAGCTCGCCATTCGCCGCACTTGCATTGAAAACGGGTGACCTCAGCGTCGATGCCAGCGTCCGTTACGACAGCATGAGCCAGAACGGTATCCGTACCTCTGCATCGGGTGGTCCGTTCGATGTGAATGGCGACGGCGTGATCACCGGTACCGAAGCAACCGTCTCGCTGAACCGCGGCACTGTGGATGCACGCGCCGATTTGAAGGCTGATAACTTCGCCTGGTCACTGGGTGCAAACTATCTGATCAACGACAATTTCTCGGTCTTTGGTCGTGCATCGAGCGGCGCATCGTTCAACTTCGACCGTGCGCTCGATTTCGGCGTGCGCAACGCGAGCGGCGCATTGTTGGCTGGTGCCGAAGGTGCTTATGTCGACACGGTGAAGCAGTATGAAATCGGCTTCAAGGCGCAGGATCTGGCGCTTGGTGCAGGAAATCTCGATCTCTACGGAACCTTGTTCCTGTCGAAGACCGAGGAATCGAACATCACCATCACTCCGCCGACCGGCCAGATCCGGAAATATGACGCCAAGGGCCTTGAGCTTGAAGCCTATTACAAGAGCGGTGTCTTCAATCTCTACGCAACAGCCACCTATACCGATGCGGAAATCACCGATGCCCGCAATTCGGCAGGTGTCGTCAACGCCGCATTGGTTGGAAACCGGCCGCAGCGTCAGGCAAAGCTGATCTGGGCCGTAACGCCCAGCCTCGACTTTGACCAGTTCCGCGTCTCGGCAAGCTGGATCGGCACCGGCAGCAGCTTTGCCAATGATGCCAACACCCTGACCCAGAAGGGTTATTCGGTGGTGCATCTGACAGGCGCGGTCAACCTGACCGACAATCTGGAGTTCTCGCTCAACGTGAACAACCTGTTCGACAAGGCAGGGATCACCGAATCGGCGAATGACGGACGCGAGTCCCTGTTTGCCGGCGCGCCCAACACCATAACCATCGGTCGATCGATCCAGGGTCGTACAATGGCAGCGAATATCCGCTTCAAATTCTGATCGGATCGCAAAAACACAAAATGGCGTCCGCGTGCTGCGGGCGCCATTTTTTTGTCTGCTTAAGACTTAGCTCTATCGGGGGCTTGCGCCACGCCGGGCCGGTCAAAGTTTTTGCAGGGCCTCGAAATAGGCCAAGTTAGGCACGGTATCGCGCAGCACAAATTCGCGCAGCTTGGATCGCCGCTGTGCCAGTTCCTCCATCATCCGGCCGACATGGCCGTTCGGTGCGGAACCGGCAGAACCGTCCCCTTTCCAGCCCATACCATAAAGAACGAACTTGTAGTTCGTGGCCGAAAAGCACTGCGTCGTGCTGTTGAAATCATAGACGCTGGGCACAGCCGCGTTCCAGGATTTGAGATTGTCCTGCAAAGATTGCGGGATTGTCTTGGGATCGCAATTGTCACGCCAGAATGCCGTATCGCGACGGTTTGACAGGCAATAATGCATCTTCAGGAAATCGGCGATATTGTTGTAATGATTGTGCAATATCCGGTTGTAACTGCCTTGTGGCTGTGCGCCGGCAAGAAAGCGCGGCACGAATTCCAGCATCGCCCAATTGGCCATTTCGATGAGGTAAATGCCAGTGGATTCCAGTGGCTCGAGAAAACCGCTGGATAGCCCGATGGCGACACAATTGCCGCGCCATTGCTGGTCATGATAGCCGATACGCATCTTCAGCATGCGCGATTCCAGCGCATCGACAGGCTGGTTCACATAAGCAGCCAGTTCCGCTTTGGCAGCATCGTCATCGATATAGCGCGAGCTGTAGACATGGCCGACGCCGCGACGATCCTGTAGCGCAATATCCCATATCCATCCGGCACTTTGTGCGGTCGATTTGGTATAGCCGATCACATCGGCGAGGCTTTCATTTTCAACGCGGGTGACAACCGCCCGATCGACAAACAAAGTATCTGACAGGCTTTTGAAATCATTCTGCTCGTCCGAATTGATCAGCCTGGCGGCAAAACCAGTGCAGTCGATGAACAAATCGGCCTCTATCCGTTCACCATTGTCGAGATGGATCGCGCCAATATCCTCACCCTCGCGATCAATCTGCACCACCTTTTGCACTTTGTGCTGGGCACCCCTGCCCTTGCTCAATGTCTTCAAAAACTGCGCCAGCTTCCCCGCGTCGAGATGATAGGCATAAGCGAGCGCACCATCATAGGGCTTGTCGCGGAAGTTTTTGGGCGAATGGCCGCTGCGGGCAATCTCTGCCTGCACTGAAAATTGTTCAGCATAAGGCACACGTTCATCGGGCGCCAATTGCAGCCACTGCCAGGTTGCGTCCTGCCCTGCCACGGTGATCTGGTCACCAAAGGGGTGGAAATAGCTGTTGATGCCCTTCTCTCTGGGATCGTCGCGCCAGTTGATGAATTCGATCCCTTGCTTGAAGGTTGCACCGCACGTCTTCAGGAAAACATGTTCCTCAATCCCGCAGGCTGCGAGCGTTTGGCGAATGGAGGGAATGGTGGCCTCCCCCACGCCAACGGTGGGAATGTCTTCAGCTTCCACCACTGTAATGTCGACAGATCGGTTCAAAGTATGCGGGAGCTGATTTTGCAGGAATGCAGCCGACAGCCACCCTGCCGTGCCACCACCGACAATTACAATCCGTACACCCCTGTCCATTTAAATCCTACCTGTCCACAGGCCCATTTTGGGCTACGCGACTACAGCTAGATTCTGTTGAAAGATCAAGGCTTGAAGGTCCAATTTTGCACTTAAATCCAGCCTCCAAAATCGGCATTTTCAGAGGAAGATTGAGCAGCGACTTTCGACATACGAATTCCGCAATCCAAGCGCGGGGTTTCACATACGTATACCATCGCTGACCTGGTTGTGCGGCAGTGGCTTTCCGGCGATTAAAGGCACCAATCAATGAACAGGCCAACCGAATTGGCCAGGAGAGAGGAAACCCAGAATGCAGAAAACAGCAGCTCAGGCAGCCGTGATTGCTTTGCTTGCGCATGGCGCAGTACAAGCTGCCCCATTGGCTACCGCCAGCTCACCCGATGGTTCAATCACCGTCAATGTCGAGCTCGATGGTGATGGCCGGGCCAATTACAGCATCAGCCGCAAGGGCAAGCTGCTGATCGCGCCTTCCAAGCTGGGTTTCATCCTGACCGACAGCTACGACATGGTGCGCGGCTTCAAATTCGAAAGCGCGGAAAACAAGCCGACCGTCGATGAAAAATGGGAGCAGCCCTGGGGCGAGCGTCGTTTCGTGCGCAACCATTATAACGACCTGATCGTCCGTTTCCGCCAGCCGACCTATTTGAAGCGGGCGATGAATGTGCGTTTCCGCATTTTCGATAACGGTGTCGGCTTCCGTTATGAAATTCCCGAGCAGGAGAATCTCAAGACGATGAACATCGCCGATGAGATGACCGAATTTTCGATCGCCAGCCCCGGCACCGCCTGGTGGATCACGGGCGGTGAGTGGAACCGCTACGAACAAATCTACCAAAAGACACCGATCGATGCTGTGTCGACTGCACACACACCGATCACGATGCGGCTCGATGATGGCACGCACCTGTCTTTCCACGAAGCGGCGCTGGTCGACTATTCGGCATTCTGGTTCAAGCGCGGTGAGAAGCAGACCTTTCGCACCACGCTATCGCCCTCCTCAAAGGGACCGCGCGTAACCCGCGAAACCCCCTTTGCGACACCCTGGCGCGCGATCCGTATTGGCGATAGCGCGGCGAGCCTTGTTGAGAATGACCTTGAGCTCAACCTCAACGAGCCCAACAAGCTGGGCGATGTCAGCTGGTTCAAACCGCAAAAATATGTTGGCATCTGGTGGGGCATGATCTCCGGCAAGTGGAGCTGGGCCGAAGGGCCAAACCATGGCGCAACCACCGCACGCACCAAGGAGCATATCGATTTTGCTGCGAAGCACGGCTTTGGCGGCGTGCTCGTCGAAGGTTGGAACAAGGGCTGGAACGGCGAATGGTTCGGCCATGGCGACGAATTCAGCTTCACCGAGGCGGTGCCCGATTTCGACCTGGAAGAAGTCACCGATTATGCGCGCAAGAAAGGCGTAAAGCTGATCGGACATCATGAAACCGGTGGCAATATCGCGGTCTATGAGGCGCAGCTTGAAGACGCGATGAAGCTTTACGGCGAACTTGGCGTTGACATCGTCAAAACGGGCTATGTCGCCGATGCCGGCGGCATCATCGCGCCGGGCGACAATCCCGGCGAGGTGCGCAAGGAATGGCATGACGGCCAGCGCCAGGTGCAGCACCATCTGAAGGTCGTCGAGACGGCAGCCAAGTATAAGGTCGCGGTCAACCCGCACGAGCCAGTGAAGGATACCGGCCTGCGCCGCACCTATCCCAACTGGGTTGCGCGCGAAGGCGCACGCGGCATGGAATATAATGCATGGGGCCAGTTCGCGAACGGGCCGGAGCATGAGCCGACCTTGGTCTACACCCGCATGCTTTCGGGGCCTATGGATTTCACCCCGGGTGTGCTCTCGCTAACCAGCCCGACGGGCAATGCGTTGGCCTCAACCCGCGCGAAGCAGCTTGGCCTTTACCTTGCCATCTATTCGCCGATCCAGATGGCGGCCGACTTTATCGAAAACCTCGCCAAATATCCCAAGGAACTGGACTTCATCTCCAAGGTGCCAGCAGACTGGGCGGAATCGAAGCTGATTGCAGGCGCGGTGGGCGAATATGCGATTTTCGCACGCAAGGATCGCAACAGCGCCAATTGGTACACCGGCGGCGTCAACGATGCGACCGCGCGGACGGTCGATCTCGATCTCGACTTCCTCGAACCGGGTAAAAGCTATCGCGCGACCATTTACAAGGATGCGCTTGATGCAACTTACCTGACCGAGGCGCGGCACAATATCGCCTATGAGGCCAAGACGGTGAAAGCGGGTGACAAGTTGCAGGTCTGGCTCGCCCCGGGCGGCGGCTTTGCCGCGCGGCTGGAACCGGTGAAGTAAGCGCTGGCAAGTTTTTGTTAACTCTGTTCGTTTAGCCTTGTCCCTGCACCGCCCGAGGGCAATATAGCGGGGACAAGGCAATATGCAGGGTTGGATGAAGCAGTTAAGCGAACATCTCTACCGCAAGAGCGTTTGGGCCATTGCCACGCTGGAGCATGGTTTGGGGCGGCTGTTGCTGCTCTGGATCGGTGTAGCGGGCGCATTGAGCGCGCTGCGCATCGCTTTTGCCGCCACCCCGGTCGATACCGGCACCGCTTTCGCGCAAACGGCCCTGCCCTATATATTGGTGATCGGCGCCCCGGTTGCGGCTTATCTGATCGGCAATTCGCTTTTCCCGCGCGGCGCGCTTTACGAACAACCGCAGATCCGCCTTGCCCGTTATGGCAAGTGGCGCCAGGTCGATTGCCTCACCGCGCGCCAGCACAAGCTTTTTGGCCCCACCGGATTGATGGCATCGTTGGTAATCGGCATGATGCTCAACATCCCCGTGCGCAGCCTAGAATTCCTCGCCGCCGTCCCCGCGATGAACGGCCATGCGCCTTTATGGGGACAATTGCTATTCGCAGCGATGACGATGGACGTGGTGGTGATGAACTTCCTCTACATGATCGCCTTCATGATGGCGCTGCGCAACGTCCCCTGGTTCCCGCGCCTGCTGCTCGTAGTGTGGGGGGTGGACATCGTCTCCCAAGTCGGCATCGCGCATGTAGTGATCAGTGCACCCGGCCTCCCGACCCAGGTTGGCGAGGCGATGGGCGGATTGCTTGCGGGCAATGTGAAGAAGGTCTCCATCAGCGTGGCGATCTGGCTGCCCTACCTGCTTCTTTCGAAGCGGGTTAACCTGACCTATCGCGCGCGGGTTGCGGCCTGACCGGGGCAAACGCCAGCGCCGTGGCGACGGCCAGCATCATCAGCGGATAGTTGTAGTAAAGCGCTGCATCATACATCGCGAAGATACAGATCGTCGCAATCATCCCTAGTGCGGAAATGCGAACCAGCGAGCCAGTCTGCAATCTCGCGCGCCTGACTACCGGGAGTACCGCAACGGCCAATAACGCACTTCCGATGAAGCCTGTCGATATCAAGGATTGCAGTACGACATTATGTGGTTGCCTGTACCCACGAAAACTCGCGAACTGGATCAGCTGGAACTGGTCCAACCCCCAGCCAAATATGGGGCGCTCCAATATTTTGGGGATGGCTTCAAGCCACATGGCCACCCGACCGCTGGATACGTCGGCACCATCCCCGGTGGGTGGTGCAAAACGGATTATCCCGTAAGCCGGATTGGGAATGGGCAGAGCCAAGCTGACGAGCGCGGTCAGCGCCAATACCAATCCGCCACACAGCAAAATCGGCTTCCAATGTCGGGGTGCAAACAAGATCAACAATCCCAGCGCAACCACGATGGCGAAAATCGAACCGCGCGAACCAGTCCAAAAACCCAGCAGGCAGGCGATGAAGGCGAGCAGGAAAGGAAGCACATAGTTCTTGCTGAAAAAGCTTGTGGCCTTGTTTTCGGGAAGCGCAGCAAGCGCCATGAAAAAGCCTGCAACGACGAAAAAGCCGAGCCCGCGAACATTGGTAACGCCGGGCACGAGCACCACCCACCCTTCATCCTTGGGCAGGTAGAAGAACAACGAAACCGCCCACACGGCGCAATAGGCCGCAACCCCGCTTGCTATGCATTTCGCCAAAAATGCACGCTGGGCCTCGGAGAACCGTGACAACAGCTCAAATAGGAACAGCGTGAAAATAATGTGCACAAGGAATACGATAATCGCCATCGGTATCCGGCCCGGATCTTCGGCGCCCATGAACCAGGGAATCATGCACAGCGCAGCGAGCAGCGGCAACGCGAACTGCGTTATCTGCGGCAACCCGCGCCACGCGCTGGCAATCGACAGGCCATTCTGCATCCCTATGCATATGACGATCAATTGGATTAGCGTGGGCGTTAGCGAGAAACTACGGACGATATATCTGGAACGGGTCATGTCTGGCCCGAAATCCCATGGGACGATAGCCATCAACACCGGACAGGCGGCGATGGCGCAGATCAGGCCGATCTGTGACGCTGAAAGCCGATTTTGCTGCACTCTTCCCCCTGCAAGATCCCATTTGTCATTTAACCCCTAAAGCGCTCGTCTTACATTGGACTTAAAAGCTTTCCATTGTTTTTTCATATTTCTACCATATGCCTATCGAAGTATGGGTAAGAACAAACTTTTGGAAGCATTTGCCGCCGACAAGCGTATGCTCATGGTTGGCAGTATTTGTACCCTATTATTGGTCGCTCTGTTGGCGAGCCAAGGTATAAATGGTTTGAAACCCTCCAGCATTGCTTTGAACGGGCTGATGTATCTCGTGATGCTGATGTTTTTCATTGTTTGGAGGAACATCAGGCTCATCGTGATAGAGCGCCCAGATCAGCTTTTCCTCACCATCTGGCAGCGTGAAATGACCCAAGAAGGCAAGGAGCGCGTGGTACGCGCGATCCCCACCGTCGTCCTTCTCTTCACCTTCATGCCAGTCTTTTCCGCAATGAAGAGCGCCATACCACTATTTAACGAATTCCAATGGGACCAGACTTTCATCGAATGGGATCGCGCCCTATTCGGAATGGATGCGTGGCAGCTTTTGTATCCGATCCTGTTTTATCCCATTACCCTAGCCGCAATTGCCTTCCTCTATCATCTGTGGATTTTCCTGATTTATGCAGGAGGGTTATATTTCGCATTCAAGCTGGATCAGCCTGAAGTGCGGGAACGATATTTCATCAGCTATTTTTCGATATGGACCATAATCGGCGGACTGATGGCTATATACTTTTCTTCAGTTGGGCCATGTTTCGCTTATCCGCTTCTTGGAATTCCTGATTTTGAACCATTGATGGAAAAGTTGCGATCGGCAAACAATCACATCCCGATCATGGTGCTCGATGTTCAAGCAGAATTGGTTCGCTGGCAGTTACACGGTGAAAACGGCCTTGGACGTGGCATTACTGCTATGCCGTCAATGCATGTCAGCCTTGCGTTGCTTTTCTTCCTTGCAGTGAGACAAATATCAACCAAGGCTGGCTTGGTATTCGGATTGTTTTTTCTGATTATTTGCGTCGGATCCATCGTAACCGGCTATCATTATGCGGTTGACGGAATAGTTGCAGCGGCGGCGACTTATATTATTTGGGTGGCCGTCGGCGTTGCTCTGAAATTCAAATCCGGTGTTTCCGTTGGTAATGTGCAACCTGCATAGTTCGCGTATTCTAAGTAATACCCTTTACAAAAACGCAAGTTTAAGCAGGATTGAGAATGGATATAATTTTAGATATATATCTTTGGTAAATAGTTGTGATTCGGTGTTTTTTACATCCGATATTGTTGTAAATTTACCTCATGGTTAACAAAAAACTAAAATAAGTTACTGTTAAATTGATGTAAATTTTAGCGGTTGACCCTGCTTGCCCTTTGGTCGGAATGTAACCGCATCAAGGGTGGACCTAGCGAATGAGCCGGCGCGATGCTGGCAGATAATAAAACAGGGTCGCGACGGTTCAGACACTACCCCCCTTGGTATTCCTTAGGTCGGCACTAAGCCGGACAGGGAGACTCTCAAACTTTGAATAGGGGTAGTATTATGCGTAATTTTGTAACTTCGTTCCTTCGTGATGACAGCGGCGCTTCGGCCGCCGAATATGCTCTGATTCTGGCCATCATTGGCTCGGGTATTGCTCTTGCTGCAATCGCACTCGGCACTGCAATAAGCGGTGCAATCGATGAAGCAGGCGATTGCATTACAGCTCCCAACTCGACCACTTGCAAAACTTCGTAAGAGCGATCTTGGCTGGACGGTTACAATGACCGTCCAGCCTAATTCCTTATTAATCAAACATTAAAGCGGGGCAGCGATGGGAGTGAATAGAAATTGGATAATTATCGTAGTCGCTGCGATCCTTGGCGTTATTGCAGTAATAATCGCCAACAGCTATCTGTCAGGCGTTGAAGAGCGCCAAGTCACAGCCGCCGAGCAAAACCGCCTTGTCCAAATCGCCGTCGCCCGTACTCCAATGGAATATGGCACCGCGATTACCGCCGAGAATATCCGCATGGTCAGTTGGCCGGCAACTTCGGTGCCCGCTGGGGCGTTCCAATCCACCAAAGCGCTTCTCGGGGCTGATGTGCGCGTTGCGCTTCGCCCGATCGAGGCGGGTGAACCCATTCTTCCGGGAAAGATCACTGGCCCGGGCGGCCGCGCCAGCATTTCGGCGCTGATCGACCCCGATATGCGTGCCGTTGCGGTGCGCATCAGCGACGTTGCCGGTGTGGCCGGCTTCGTGCTTCCCAACGATACCGTCGACGTGCTGCTGACGCGCACACCCAAGACCGAATCCGAAGGCCAGGTCGATCCGATTACCGACGTGCTGATGCAGAATGTGCGCGTTCTCGCCATCGACCAGGGCGCGAATGAGAAGGACAATCAGCCAAAGTTGGGCAAGACCGCAACCTTGCTGGTCGATCAGCAGGGCGCACAGAAACTGGCGCTTGCTGGACAGGTCGGCACCTTGTCGCTTGCGCTGCGCAACGCAGAAAACCAGGATGTGTTCATGGCGCAGACTGTCGGCACACGGGATTTGGGCCAGGGCAGCGTTTCGCCCAGTTTCTACAACGCACCGCGCAGCAGCGGCCCGGCCATGGCTGCCAGTCCATATCCGATACCGGCGGCGCAGGCAGCAGCAAGTGGTGCAGCGCGCGGCGCAGTCGCACGGCCCAAGCCAAAGAACAGCGTGTCGGTGGAAATTGTCCGCGGCACAACCGCATCGTCCTATGACGTTTCGCGCTACAGGGGGTATTGAGCGCATGAAGAACAAAGCTTTCAAGATCGGCGTCGCGCTTGCGCTATCGCTGACGGTGGCCCCCGCGGCGCTCGCCCAGAATTATTACAGCACATCTGATGCGGGCCTGCATGCCGGGCAACTTGATGTGCCGTTGAACAAGAGCCAGGTCCTCACCGTCGATCGCCCCTTTGCCAAGGCGATGATCGGCAGCGAGGAAATCGCCGACATTATGCCGATCACCAACCGCTCGCTCTATGTGCTCGGCAAGAAAATGGGCACCACCAGCCTGACGGTTTATGACAATGCCAACAATGTCATCTCTGTCGTCGATGTCGCGGTTGGCCCCGATATTGTTTCGCTGCGTCGTCAGCTTTCAGAGCTGATCCCCGGTGAGCAGATTGGCGCCAAGATATCGAACGATTCCGTTGTTTTGACTGGTGTTGTTTCGAACGGCCCTGCAATCAACCGCGCGGTTGAACTCGCCAAGACATATGCTGGCGACAAAGTCGTCAACATGATGTCGGTCGGTGCCAGCCAGCAGGTGATGCTGGAGGTGCGCTTCTCCGAAATCTCGCGTCAGACAGGAAAGCAGATTGGCCTTTCGGGCTTTGGCTTTAGCGATGGCGGCACCTTTGGCGCGGCGATTGGTAATGGTGCGGGGCTGGTTCCCGATGCAACCAATGGCGGCGGTGTGCTGCGCCTCGATTCCATCACCGGCAGCTTCGGCGTTTTCCGCAAGGCATTTGATATTGCCGGGCTGAATATCGATGCGGTGCTGGATGCACTTGAGCGCAAGGGATTGGTCAAGACGCTGGCCAATCCGACGCTGGTGGCGCTTTCAGGTGAAACCGCATCTTTCCTTGCTGGTGGGGAATTCCCCGTACCTGTTGCACAAAGCAATGGCGGCGGTGGCGGCGGCGGTGGCAATGGCAACAACGGCGGTATCACCGTAGAGTTCAAGCCCTTCGGCGTCAGCCTTGCCTTCACACCCACCGTGCTTGCCGATGGCGTGATCAACCTGGCAGTCGAACCTGAAGTCAGCTCGATTGATCCGACCGCCTCGATCACCGTTAACGGCCTTGTGATCCCTGGCTTGCAAACGCGGCGCGCCAACACCGTGCTTGAACTGCGCGATGGCGAAAGCTTTGCCCTTGCCGGCCTGATCCGCAAGGATTTCCAGACGACAGTTCGGCAGGTGCCGTTGCTTGGGTCGATCCCGATCATTGGCTCGCTTTTCCGTTCGTCGGGCTTCCAAAAGGGTGAGACGGAGTTGGTGATCGTTGTCACCCCGCGCCTCGTCCAGCCAATCAAGGCGGGTGCGCCGGTCGCGTTGCCGACTGACCGTGTGCAAAACCCGCACGAGCTTGACCTGTTCCTGATGGGGCGCACCGACAAGGCGGTTGGCGTGAACCCGCTCGATCCCAATGCGCCGCCGCCCGAGGCCGCAAAAAAGGAAGGCGCCGATTATGACTATTGATCGCAAGGTCGTATTCGCTGGCGCCGCGCTATTGGCGCTTGCCGGCTGCACCCCCAATGATACCGGCATCGGCGATGCCGCCCGCGCCAACTATGCCGCGCAAATCGTCGATCCCGAACCGCAACATGCCGAGGCGATGACCGCCGATGGCAGCCAGGTGGCCGGTGCGCAGGATCGTTATCGCAAGGGTAACGTCAAGAAACCGGTGGGTGTGAAAACGACCAGCGGCGGCTCAGGCAGCGGTAGCGGCTCGGGTTCTTCCTCGGGCGGCAATTGATCGATTAGCAAAGGAGATGTTCGGTGGCGCGGTCGTTCGGGAAAAAGCTGTGGCGTGAAGAAAGCGGGGCTGTCGCCTCAATATACGCCCTCGCTCTGCCCGCATTGATTGCCATCGGCGGCATCGCCTTTGATTATACCCGACTTGCTGCCATGGACACCGAGTTGCAGAATGCGGCAGATCAGGCAGCACTGGCAGCAGTAACACAGCTTGATGGCAGGGCTGGCGCAGTAAACCGCGCAACTAACGCGGCAAGCCAGTTGGTCGCCAACAACACTGTATTTTCCAACGATGGCAATGGCACTGGTGTCTCGATCGCATCTGTGGTGTTTTACGAGGACCGCGAGGGCACCGAAGTTGTCGATCCGACTGATGCAGACGCCGATAGCCGAGCGCGTTTCGTCGAAGTAACCGTGGGCGCCCGCGAGGCCTTTTACGCATTGACCCCAGTCGTCGCAGCCTTCAGCTCAGGTGCGATTGATGCAGCGGCCATGGCAGGCTTGGGTTCCTCGATTTGTCGCGTACCACCGGTCATGATGTGCAATCCCGCTGAGCCGGAAGGCAATGAAATCCTCGATTACGATTTCGATGCCGATGCATATGAGGGCGTTGGCGTGCGTCTGGTCGCCAATGATGGCGGAGGCGGTTACGGGCCGGGCGTATTCGGTTTCCTTGAAGTGGGTGTTGGTAGCAACTTACCCGAGTTGCGCGTAGCCATAGGCCGCGAGACGCCAGAAGGCGATTGTGTCGCCTCATCCGGCGTCGATATCTCTCCAGGCAACATGGTAAGCGTCCGAGATGCGTTCAATGTGCGTTTTGATGTATACGCCAATGGCAGCGGCTTGAACCAAGCGTGCAACAATGATGGCAGTCTTTGCCCGCCTTCAGCAAATACGCGCAAAGACTTGTTCATTGCTGGCAATAACCCAGCCGGCCAAGCGCCTTTCCAAAGCGGAAACGGCAACGGCGCCAATACTTGGCGGTTGCCGAACAATACCGACACTCAAATGTATCCGCCTGCGGTGCTGACCACTGACCGAGTGCTCACAAATGGTGAAATTGCGCAGCTTTGGCCAATGGGTTACCCGCGCGATATCTGCCACGCAGTCAGCATTACCGGGGTTTGCTCGGCAGGACGTATTGGCGACGGTGATTGGGATCGCAACGCATATTTCCGATCCAACAGCGCGGCTTACCCGACAGTTCCATCAACGAGTGATTTGGAAAGCTGGTTCGGGCGGTCTGATCCATCCCGCTATGACGTGTATCGTTGGGAAATCGAAAATGCGGCCACGCGATTGGTAAACCAATCCATCCCGGGGCTGAATGGTAACAATGCCCGATCTTCAAGGCCCAGACCAGTAAATCGTACTGGTATAACACCAAGCGAAACGACCGTAGATCGGCGTCGCCTCTCAGTTGCAGTCATCAATTGCGAAGCCGAGGAAGTCGCCGCAAACAGCTCCGAAGTGACAGTCCGTAAATGGATTGATGTTTTTCTCGTTGAGCCGACTATTCCCCGTCCACGCACCGAAAATAGCGATATTTACGTCGAAATAATTGGGGAAACTGAAGCAGCAGGTGGCGGCGGAACGGCAGGCCAGGTCGTCCGTCGTGACGTCCCTTATATCATCCGGTAAGCGCGATGCGGGTACGGCAATTCCTTCACGATACAAAGGGCGCTTCCGCTGCAGAAATGGCGCTGGTACTTCCTTTGCTACTGGTGCTGATGTTCGGGCCGTTTGAACTCGCGCATTATTTCTGGACAGAGCATAAGGTGGTCAAAGGTGTGCGCGATGGTGCGCGCTACGCTTCCCGGCTTGGCTTTACCAACTACACATGCAGCGATCTGACCAACGCCACGCTAAAGACTCAGGTGCAGGAAATCACCCGCACAGGGCAGGTATCGGGCGGCGTTGCCGCTGTTCCCGATTGGGTAAATGACGACGTCACCGTCGCGGTCGACTGCCCGGACGCCGCGCTAGACGCTTCCGGCGACACCGCAGTGCAGACCGGAATTTACACCGGCATGGACAACGCCCCCATCGTCACAGTCTCCACCACCGTAACATATACCTCGTTATTTCAAACACTTGGTTTTGATGCCACAGACCTAACTGTCTCTGCCTCCTCCCAATCAGCGGTGATGGGCATATGAATATTATGCGCAACTTTTGGAAAGACACCGTCGCTGGCCCCGCCGCCGAATTCGCGCTGGTTTTGCCAATCGTGCTGCTTTTCCTTTTCGGTATCATCGATGTCGGCCGTTACATGTGGGAAGTAAACCGCACCGAGAAAGCGACCCAAACCGGAGCCCGTTGGGCAGTTGCGACCGACGTCATCGCGCAAGACCTTGTTGATTATAGTTTCGCTGTCGACGGCGGTATTTTACAGGGTGAACCGGTTCCTGAAACCGCATTCCCAGGCGTTATCTGCTCTGACTCGGGTGATTGCCAATGCGCTGATGGTGGCACGTGCGACTTCGGCTTAACACGAAATGCCGATGCTTTCGATGCGCTGGTCGATCGCATGGACGATATCAAGCCCGATATCGACGGCGATAAAGTCACAGTCAACTATGCGTATTCCGGCTTGGGTTTCGCAGGCGATCCCAACGGAATGGATGTTGCACCACAGGTTACCGTGTCGGTCTCCAATCTCGAATTTACCCCATTAATCGGGGCGATGTTCGACATATCCTTCAATCTCCCTGACCTTAGCTACTCCCTAACAATGGAAGATGGCGCTGGCGACTGGTCAAACTAGGAAAAACCAAAAAATGGGCGTTTCTGAATATATAACTTTTACCTCGGAGGAATGGGTTTTGGACCTGAAGTCACGTTCCGTATTGCTGGTCCTTTCCGAAGCCGAGATGACGAGCACCCAGTTTGACGATGTCGCTATCGGTCAGGCTCAGGTGCTGATTTCCACGCTGGCACCCGATGCGCGGGTGGATGCGGTGCAGTTGGATGCGGCCTGCCTGCTCATCCTCGAAATTCGACCCGACCTGCCAAAATCGCTCGACCGGCTGAAGCAAATCCGGGCTTCGCACCCTGACCTGCCGATCATTGCCGCGATCCGCGATGCCAATTTGACTTTGGTGCGAGCGCTACTGAAACAAGGCGTCCGCGATGTCGTGGCACTACCGCTCGCGCAGTCGGATCTGGCTGCGATCATTGCGGAAGTGTGTTCCGAACTCGATGCAGCTAAAGCCGCCGAAGTCGAACAGGGCCAACTGATCTCAGTCCTCAAAAGCATAGGCGGCGTTGGCGCAACGACGGTTGCGACACACCTTGCCGGCGAGTTGGCAGCAAACAATCGCGGCAAAGGGGTGTGCCTCATCGATTTGGACCTGCAATTTGGAAATGCCGGAGCGTATCTGGGCCTTTCGTCCCAACTTTCGATCGCCGATCTTATCGCGGCTGGCTCACGTATCGACCGCGAACTTCTACGTTCTGTGGTATCGAAGGCCGATAGCGGATTGAACGTCATTGCAGCACCCATGGATATCATGCCGCTCGAATCCGCAAATGCGGAGCAGATGCTGCGCATTATCGAGTTGGCGCGTGAAGAATATGACCATGTCATCCTCGACCTGCCGACCAACTGGACCAACTGGTCGCTCTCGCTGGTTGCGCTTTCTGATGTTGTGTTCCTCGTTGCAGAGCTTTCGGTCGCAAGCCTTCGCCAAGCCAAGCGGCAACTGCAATTGCTGGCGAACCAGGATATCGTTGGAGCGAATATCCACGTGATCGCCAATCGCGTTGAGAAAAAGATGTTCCGCACCATCAACCTGGATGATGCCGCGCAGGCGCTTGGCCATTCGATCGAATTCAGCATCCACAATGATTATCCGCTGGTACGCGCCGCGCATGATCAGGGTGTGCTGATCAACGCCATCCGCGCGCGCAGCAAGATTAGCGCCGATATCGCGTCGATGCTGCCGCTTTTGACCGCAGAGGCGAACGACTGATATGTGGCAAATCAAGAAAGCCGACGTCCTCGATAGCAGCGGTTCCACCGATGTGGTTAAAAAGGCGGCTGAGGTTTATGCTGCAGACACGGACTATATCGACCTAAAGGTTGAACTTCATCGACGTTTGCTTGATCTCATCAACCTCTCCGCGCTTGAAAAAATGTCGCGGCAGCAGATTGAAACCGAAATTGGCGAGTTGGTGCATGAGCAGTTGGCGCAACAAAAGCATGCGCTAAACCACGAAGAGCGCAAGCAGCTCGTTTCGGATATTTTGGATGAACTGCTCGGCCTTGGGCCGCTAGAACCGCTGCTCGAAGACAACACCATAACCGACATCCTCGTCAACGGGCCCGAAGTGGTATTCGTCGAACGCAAGGGCGTTCTTGAGCGTGTCGAGACACGTTTCAAAGATGAACGCCACTTGCTGCGCATCATCCAGAAAATCGTCAGCGCGGTTGGACGCCGCGTCGATGAATCCTCCCCCTTTGTGGATGCTCGACTGCCCGATGGTTCGCGCGTCAATGCGATCGTGCCCCCGCTGGCTGTCGACGGTTCACTTCTTTCGATCCGCAAATTCGCGAAAATTCCCATCAACATGGAGAAACTGAGCGAACTGGGCAGTGTGCCAACGCAGATTGCAGAGGTGTTGAAGGGTGTCGTCCGGGCAAGGCGAAATGTCCTGATTTCGGGTGGTACCGGTTCGGGTAAGACGACTTTGCTTAATGCCATGTCGGCTTTCATCGATGAACGCGAACGCATCGTGACCATTGAGGACTCGGCTGAACTTCAGCTCCAACAAAGCCATGTGGCGCGCCTCGAAACGCGCCCACCCAACATCGAAGGCAAAGGCGAGGTCAACCAGCGCGATCTTGTGAAAAACGCGCTGCGCATGCGCCCTGATCGCATCATTCTGGGCGAAGTCCGTTCGGGTGAAGCGTTCGACATGTTGCAAGCCATGAACACCGGCCATGACGGATCGATGACCACCGTACACGCCAACACCCCGCGTGATGCCTTGTCGCGTATCGAACAGATGATCGGGATGAGCGGGATCGACATTTCCCCGCGCTCTGCGCGTGCGCAAATTGCCTCGGCATTGAACGTGGTGATCCAGATCGGGCGCCTGTCCGACGGTCGCCGCCGCCTTTTGAGCCTCTCCGAAATTGTCGGCATGGAAGGCGAAACCATCACCATGCAGGAAATTTTCCGTTTCCGCATGATGGGACGCGACGAGAACAATATGGTCATCGGTCATTTCGAAGCGACTGGCATCCGGCCCAAGCTGCTCGAAGACCTGTCCGCACATGGCGTGTCGCTAAACGCGGATCTATTCCGCCCTGATAAGAGGATCGATTGATGGATCCCGTCATCCTCAGGGTTTTGGCGCTGATCGTCATCTTTGCTTCAGTCTTTCTGGTTTCGGAAAGGCTGATCGCGACAATCCAGCAGCGGCAAAGAGGCAGTCGCGCGGTCAACAAACGCCTGAAAATGATCGAGGGTGGGCTGGACCGCGAAATTGTGACGTCACGCCTGCGCAAATCAGCCCCTGGCACCTTCGCCAACATGTCCGGTTTGATCGGCCAATTGGGTCGGTCGGTAGAACGCACGGTGATTGCGTCAAGCGTTCCGCTTCCGCCGAACCAGATCATGCTTGGAATGGCCATCGCCTCCACAGCGGTAGTCGGCCTTATCTTGCTCGGTGCTGGCTTGTCGGGCTTTTCGATCGGTATCGGGGTCATCCAACTCGCCATAGCCCTGGGCCTCTGCTTTGGTACCGGAATTCCGATGATCGTACTCTCGAACATGGCATCGAAACGTAAAAAGCGTATGCAGGAACAGTTCCCTGTCGCGCTCGACATATTCGTCCGCGGTTTGCGATCCGGCCACCCGATTGCCTCGGCTCTAGATTTGCTGACCAAGGAAATGGAAGACCCGTTGGGAACCGAATTCGGCCTTGTGGTCGACGAAGTATCTTATGGCGCAGACCTTCGCGATGCCTTGCAAAACATGGCAGATCGCTGGGGCATCGACGATATCCAGATGTTTGTCGTCTCGCTTTCCGTGCAGAATGAAACGGGTGGTAACCTGGCGGAAATCCTAGCCAACCTCTCGACGGTGATTCGTGAACGGCACAGCATGTATATGAAAGTAAGGGCATTGAGTTCGGAAGGTCGAATGACCGCGCTGATTTTGACAGCATTGCCCATTTTGGCATTCAGCGCCCTCTTCCTGTCCAACCCTGCATTTTATCTCGACGTGGCGCAGGATCCTATTTTCCCGATCGGCTTTATCGGGCTGATAGTGCTTTATGCGGTCGGTTTCATAACGATCCGACGCATGATTGATTTGAAGGTCTGAAATGCTCGAAAATTTCGCCCTTTCCATGACTATGCGCATCACCTTGCTGGTGCTGATTTTCCTGCTGGTGGTGGTCAGCGTGTTGCTGATTTCAAACTTCGTTGCCAATCGCTCCGCGGTTCGCGGGCGGTTGGAAGAATTGGGCACACCGGTGAACGGCATCCAAGGAGCCAGCTTGCGACGCGACAGGATTTCGGAAGGCTGGGCCAAGCTGACTGATCGCATCGAACGCGCAGGAATTTCGCTCGTTGACACCCAAGGTGACAAACTTCGCGCGAGGCTGATTGCAGCTGGCTACACTTCGCCCGCGGCCCCCAAATTGTTCACGCTCATTCGGATGATAACCCTATTCCTCTTGCCGGGAACGCTACTGCTCGCCGCCGTTTTCGGTGGTTCGGAAATTTCCCCGATGAAGCTGTACATATTCGGGGTTTTGTTAGCGATTCTAGGCCTTTACCTGCCAAACCTGTTCATTTCTGCTAAGGCAGATCGGCGCCGCGAAGAAATCATCAATGGCTTTCCCGATGCCCTCGACCTGATGCTCGTCTGCGTCGAAGCGGGTCTCGGCATGGAAGCAGCATTCGACCGTGTCGGACGCGAGATGCTGAATTCGCATCCTTTGCTTTCAGAACTACTATCAATGGTAACTTTGGAATTGCGAGCCGGTGCCACCCGCGAACAAGCATTGCGTAAAATGGCCGACAGGTCGCAGGTCGACGAAATCCGTTCATTTGCTACGTTGTTGATCCAATCGGACAAGCTCGGTTCGAGCGTGGGCGACACGTTGCGTGTTTATTCCAATGAAATGCGGGAAAAACGCAGGTTGCGGGCCGAAGAAAAGGCGCACCGCCTGCCCGTGTTGCTCTCGGTTCCGCTGGTCGCGTGCATGCTTCCAGTGATGATTGGGGTGTTGATGTTGCCTGCAGTAATACGTGTAATCCGGCAGGTTGCGCCGGCATTGGCGGGGGGATGAACATGAATCGATACCAGGTCCGGATCGTTTGCACCGCGGCGACGATCACTTTTCTCGGAGGGTGTTCGGCGTTCCAGCCACAGGCCAAGCTTGAGATACGCGCGGTTGAATCGGTCGAACGTTTGGCAAAACAGGATGCGCTGGCTGAAGGGCGCGCCCTCCTCAACCTTGGGCAGAATGCTAATGCCATTTCGGTATTTCGCGAAGCGGTGCGCGAGCAACCGGATAATGGTGATGCTTATAACGGTCTTGCAGTCGCCTATGACCGGATTGGCAGGAAAGACCTTGCGCAACGCTATTTTGAACTGGCGCTCTCTTTTGATCCGGAAAACCCAAAGTTTCGTGCAAACTTGGCGCGGTTGTTCAACCGCAACGGACAACCGAAACTCGCCGCTGCATTGGTCGATCCGGTCCAGGATGCCGAACTGCCTGCCCCCAAGGCAGATATCGAATTTGTAACGGCACTTGGCGACCAACCGCCGCAGGAGACCGCTCCAGCAATCGCAATAGAGGCGCCTGCCTTGGCTGCTCTGGCGGCAGACAGCCCCACTGCAACGGCGGTTGCGGTGCAACCAACTCTTGGTAACTTGCCGTCACCCGAATCGAGACTGTCCAGTCCCGTCCTTCAGGCTGTCTACAGGCCGCAGGCGACGATGGCGATCCGGCCAGCGGCCATCCAGCCGCGCCAATTGCCGAAACCATCAGCCCCGGCATTTCCAGATCGCCCAAGCGACCGGCAACCATTTGATGTACCGCGGCAGGTCACTGCACCCGTGCAGCGGGAAGGGATTCGGCTGGAACGCGTTTCACTGGGCGAGGTCCGTTTGGTCACTCGGCCTTCAACACCAGTCGCGGTGGTGCAGAAGCGCGAATTTGACAGCTTCGGCGTGCGCCTCGCGAATTGGCTTCCAGCTGCCATTGCTATCGAACAGGCTGGTCAACCCGTCCGCATCGCCTCAAGTGCCACATTGAAGGATGCAGTGGCCAGGGCGCAGATCGAAGCAGCGGTTGAAGAGGTAAATAAGGAGGCAGAAATAGCGAACGAGAAAGAAGCGTTCACTTACGCCTTCTTTGCTGGCGACGATCTCGAAAAGGTCTCGCTGACGTTCCTGTGAGTTTCACCTTGTTGCGCAAGTTGAGCCTTTTGTTGCTGGCGATTACGCCACCACCTGCTTTTGCAGACGGTTCAACTGCGTCTGAAACCGATACAGAAATTGCTTTTGAACAGATAGAGCTTGCGATCGCGGCCGGCCGCCTCGTTCAGGCTGGCTCGATGTTGAATGGCATCCAGACCGGTTTGTCAGACAAGCAGATCGAACGCCACGCCCTCCTATCGGCAGAGCTCAACATGGCCGTGGGAGATCCTGTGGCAGCGGCCAAGGCTCTCGCACCATTATCTGCTGATACAGCAGAGCCGTGTCGCTATGGCGCGGTCGCGGGGTGGCTTGCCTATCAATCGGGCGATTGGAACCGGACAATTGCAATGCTGGCCAAATCGGTTGAAACTTGCGCCGCAGATCCAGGCCGCTGGAACCTCCTTGGTCTTGCGTTGATGCGCAAGAACGAACTGCCTGCGGCGCTGGAAGCATTTGACCATGCCCTCATTCTTGCGCCTGCGCATGCCGCATTGCTCAACAATCGTGCGCTGGTTCATGCCTATAGCGGCCAAACCGAAGCTGCCATTGCAGGGCTGGAGCGCGCCGCACAGCTGGAGCCTGCCAATGGCGGAATAATCGCCAACCTGGCGGTGCTCAAGGCGAACGTCGGCATGACGCCGGACGTTGATGGCGCGCAAAGCCCGCAAGTCCAGGCCATGATATTGGAAAAGGCGGGGCAAGGTGCATTGGCGGCAGATCGTGTGGAGGCGGCGCGATCTTATTTTACCGAGGCATTGCTGCGCAGCGAACGATTTGACCAGAATTTGTGGGCCAGCGCGACCAGCGCGCAATCAGCAGTTGAACAGGGACCAATAGATGCAAGCCATGATTGAAAACGGCATTTTGGCCGCCGCAGCATTTGTGCTGCTCGGTGCCGCATATTCGGACCTGAAGCAGCTTCGCATACCTAATATGATGCCGGCGTTGCTGATTGTATTATATGCGACCTATGCCTTGGTAGATGGGGCGCAGCATTTTTCATGGTGGCATATCGCCCATTTTGGCGTCGCTCTCCTCGTGGGTATGGGTTTGTTTGCAGCCAAATGGTTCGGGGGCGGAGACGCGAAACTCTACGCCGCCGCAGCCTTGTGGTTTCCATTACAGCTCGGACATTTGCTGTTATTCTATGTCGGCATTGCAGGGGCAGTGCTTGCGATCTTGTTCATACTGACGCGCCGCTTCACGCGGACGCACGGTGGCAGGAAGCGCACTGACAGGCGCATTCCTTATGGCGTGGCCATAGCGGTTGGAGCTATCGCCTTCTGGCTGCTGCAGCCATCGAGCGAGCCGAAGAGGATAATTATAGACGATCTGGACAATAGCGGACTGCCCACGCTCTGATGCTGCCAGTCGCGCGGCTCACTCTGCCTTCAGGCTGATCCACAAGGCGGTTTCTGCGTTCATCCGGGGCAAGGGCAAACCCGATCTGGTGATCCATTCCCCTTGCATGGTCGTTCCAGACTGACCATTGATGTCTATCCGGTAATTCCGGTCGCGATGCACCATCGGCAAGCGCAACGGCGGCGGGAAACGGAAAGTCGGCGCGGATACGCGCAGCACTTGCACCATCAGGTCGGAAGGATCGCCGAATGCAGTCCACGAAACGCCATCTGCTGCATCACCTGTCCAGCATCGGCCTTGGTGGATAAGGTCGCGGCTGTGCTTATAGTCCGCAATGCTCTGTGCGAGCCGCGCCTTGTCCTTGTCTGAAATCTTGCGCAGGTCGAATTCGATTCCCAAATGCCCTGCCCGCGCCACGGAGCTGCGAAACGCCATTGATTGCCTGCGGCCTGTGCCATGCGCCGGGGATGCCCCAACGTGCGAACCCATAAGTTCGGGTGGCATGAACTGCAGAAAGCCGCGCTGGATCGAACCACGCGAGACGGCATCGATATTGTCACTGGTCCAGAAACGGTGCGTGAAGCGCGAGATGCCGGCATCAATCCGCCCGCCACCGCCCGCGCAGGCCTCAATCTCCACATCCGGAAAGGCCTCTCTGAAGCGCCGGAACAGGGCATAGGCCCCCAATGTCTGTTCACGATAGCCGGCATGATTGCCCGCATGGGTCAAATCGCGGTTATGATCCCATTTGAGGTAGGAAATTGGCAGCGTTTCAAGCAGCTGCGCAATCTGGCCATACAAATAATCGCGGACTTCTTCCTTCCGCATATCGAGCACCAACTGGTTGCGCGCCGTCAGCAAAGGCCGGCCGGATATTTGCAGAACCCAGTCAGGATGCGCACGAAACAGGTCGCTGTCGGGATTGACCATCTCAGGTTCGATCCACAAACCAAATTCCATACCCAAGCCCGTCACATGCGTTGCAAGCGGTGCCACGCCATCCGGATATTTCTGCTGGTCGGGCCACCAATCGCCCAATGAACTGGTGTCGTCATTGCGACCATGGAACCAGCCATCGTCGAGCACGAAACGCTCCACACCGATCTCGGCAGCAGCATCTGCCAGCTGCCTGAGCGCGTCCAGATCATGATCAAAATAGAAGCCTTCCCAGGTGTTCAGGTGCACGGGGCGTGGCTTCATCGCGCCACCCGGCCACTGGACGCCTTTGCGTATCTCGCGATGGAACGCCCAAGCCACGCCGTCGGCACCTTCAGCACTGCAGGTGGCAAGCATATCGGGTGTATCTATGCTTTCACCCGCATCCAGCCGCACCTCACCAGGCGCAAGCCATTCCCCGAATTGCCAGTGCCAACGGCCATCATCGATCCACTCGATTTGCTGGAAATGGTTTCCTGACCAAGCGAGCTGCGCGCCAAAAGCAACGCCGTCGCTGCACGTGACAACGGCGCCGGGGAAGCAATCATGTGATGTCAGCCCACGCCGATTTTCCCGTCGCCACAAGGATCGCGACAAAACATCGTCGATCGGAACAAATTCACCATTATGCCGCCCCCCGAACGACCGGACCGACTGTGCATTGTCCGGCAGGGGCAGATTTCCGGCGGCGAGAGACTGGATATCCAGCGTCGTTTCGCCATCGTTACGCAGCTTCGTCGACAAGCGAAGCACGTCTGTTTCTGGATCGAGGGTCGCGTGGATGGCTATAAACAGCCGCGCGACATCATCGTGAAGATGGAAGATGACACCATGATCGACGGATTCAACTTCGCATCGCGTGATCGCATGCGCCCAATCCGCGCCATCTCGATGGGCGAGCAAGGCCGTCTGCCCGAACCAGCCCATCCCCAATACCGGGAAGATCGATAGCGGCTGGTCAAAATGGAGCGAGAAAGTCGGTTCGGTACGCGTTTCACGCAACTGTTCTGGAGGCAGCACCCCATCCGACAAACGCGGCCCCCAATAGCGCCACAAGGGCGCTTCACTGTCACTCGTTTCCCAAATTGCGGTGCAGCCCGCACTGTCCAATCGGATGAAGGTGCTCATGAACTACAGTCATGAGCGGCAAACGGTAAATCCGCAAGCCTAGCCGACCGAACCGATGATTCATCCGAGCGCAAAACCGCACGCAGTCGCTTCCCGGCGTTCGGCGGATGCAAAAACAGTCCCGCATCAGCGCGGATAATCTGGATTTCTGGTTTAAGGGATAGTGGTGCCTCGGGGCGGATTCGAACCACCGACACGCGGATTTTCAATCCGCTGCTCTACCAACTGAGCTACCGAGGCATATGCAGTGAATCCATCGGTTCACCGCGTTTTGGAGCGCCGCCTATAGGCAGGGCAAAGGGGCCTTGTCCAGCCCCAAATTCATACCTCTTCGGGGAAATCAGGGTCGGCAGGCGGTCCTTTGAACCGATAACCTTCACCGAGCCACTGCAACAGGTCGCGATCTTTGCATCCCTTGCTGCAAAAGGGCTTATGCTCGGGGCTTTCAGGCTTGCCGCACAGCGGGCATTTGGCGGTCTTAGATGTGGCTGACATGGACATGGCCATAGCCTGTGGCCGATGAGTCGGGAACCAGCTCTATTTCCGTCCCAAGGATTTTGCGCAGTTTTTGGATTTCGCTCAGCCATCCTTGCAGTTTGTCGATTACCGCAGGGGTGGCAACCAGGCGTCGTTTTCCATGGCCATGCGATCGCGTTGCAGCACGTAGCAGCGCCACCGCCTTGCTCTCGACCGAGAGGCGCCCGGGTGTGATGCCGCACAGGATTTCGGGGGCCGACGGACCGTGTCGTGGACGAATGATTTGCACAAAGCCGAAGCCATTGGCAGCAGTGCGTTCGTGCGGCCCCAGATGCACGCAAGCAGTTGCAAGAGCAGAATCGAGATTCTGGCGCGCCGCGCGATCAGGCATAGCCAGGAAATCGATGCCCACCTGCCCGCCAATGTCCAGCAAGCGCAGCAGCCGAGGAATTTCGCGAGCCGCCGCGAGATTGAGCGCAACCGGATCGCCGCTGCCATCGATATCGATCATGGTCATCGCACGTGTCCGCTCGATTGAAACGACACCGCCGTCGATCGCAAATTCACCGCTCACAGCGCTTTCGACAAGGCTGTCGAGATCGGCCTGTTCGATACGTTCGGGGTCGATTGAAATGCGCAGGCCTTCATCCGCAATATCGGAACGCAGGTCGCGGGCCACATTGGCGTTAGCACACACTACTTCGTCAACCGATACCAGCATCCGCGCCACGAACCATTTTCGGGGTTCCTGCCCTGGATGCAGGCCGACCGTCGATTGCGCCGAAACGTCGGGTGCCGTTCGCACCAAGGGCAACTTCCAACGCCCCGGCTCCGGAATTGCCGAGCGGACCAGCTCGACCGCCAGCAAATGCCCTTCTGGCATATCGGGTGCATTTTCCAGTTGGGCTTCGATCAAACTGCCCAGATCGACAATCGCCTTGCCACCGCCCAGCCGCTGCTTGATCCGGGCAGTGTAGATTGTCGTCGGCACCAATGAAGAGGCTTGCGGCCTGAAGATCCGCAGCTCGACCAGTTTTCCATCTTTCAGCAAGCCTGCCCGCACTTCGCCGGGGCATTCATCCCATAAAAGGGTTTGTTTCATTCGACTGGATAACCCGAAGCCCGCAGCAAAGCGCGCGTTTCATATAATGGCAGGCCAACCACGCCCGAATGGCTGCCCGCCATCCAGTCGATCAAAGCCTCTGCCCTGCCCTGAATGGCATATCCGCCTGCCTTGCCGAGGCCTTCGCCGCTGGTGATATATGCTTCGATTTCGGCAGGGCTTAACCGCTTGAAGCGCACAATGCTATCGCTGATGCGGCTTCGCGCACGCCCATTTGCGTCTATCACGCACACCGCGCTCCAGACATGATGGCGGCGTCCGCTCAGCAGCTCAAGGAAGCCGCGTTGCATGTCTGCGTCGGCCGCTTGCGGCAAAATCCGCCTGCCCACTGCGACGGTGGTGTCGCCTGCAACGATGATTTCGTCTGCCTCACGCGCAACGGCCTGCGCCTTTTCCACCGCCATACGCAGCGCGTACACCCGCGCGATTTCCCCCTTGCGCGGGCTTTCATCAATATCAGGGGATGCAATGCGATCGGGCACCACCCCGATACGCGCAAGAAGATCGCGACGGCGGGGTGAAGAAGAAGCAAGAACAAGCCGCAAGGGCGGCCGCCTTATTTGAAGCGATATGTGATCCGGCCTTTGGTCAGATCATAAGGGGTCATCTCACACAACACCTCGTCACCGACGAGGACGCGGATGCGGTTCTTGCGCATCTTGCCGGCTGTGTGGCCGAGTATTTCATGGCCGTTTTCGAGTTCAACGCGGAACATTGCGTTGGGCAGCAACTCGCGCACGGTTCCGCGCATTTCGATAAGTTCTTCTTTTGCCATTCGGCCCCTGTGTCATGCAGTTGGTTGGGTTGCGAGCGCCCTTAGGCCTTTTGTCACAAAAAGGGAAGAGCATGCAGTGAGACGTCGTTTGTTGAAGATTACGGGCTTTTTGCCCGATAGCTGCGACAAATTATGACATGTTAAGGCTGTGCCTGCGACAGGCGATTGCGATAAAGGCGCCGTAACAAAAACATAACGGAACCAGTCAAATGCCCTCTCCCCGCATTTCATTTTTCTCTGCCAGCCTTGTTGCCTTGAGCATCACCGCCCCGATTTCGGCAATCGCCGCCAATGAAGCCGGTGCTGGCGAAGGCCAGGGGCAAGCAGTTGCACCAGAAGCTGAAGTTGTCGATGACGTCGCGGCCACACCCGATATCATCGTCACGGCCACGCGCCTTCCCGGATCTATCGACACCGATGCACCGCCGATCGATGAACTGTCCGAAAATGACATTGCGGCGATCGGCGCATCGTCGATCAACGATCTATTGGCTGCGGTCGCGCCGCAGGCCGGATCAGGCCGAGGACGGGGTGGCGGTGGACCGCCGGTCATCCTATTGAACGGCCAGCGTGTATCCAGTTTCCGCGAGCTGCGCGACCTCCCCCCCGAAGCGATCCGCCAGGTGCAGATTTTCCCTGAGGAAGTGGCGCTGAAATACGGCTTCCGCCCAGATCAACGCGTCGTCAACTTCATCCTAAAGCCCGATTTCGCCTCGTTCAACGTCGAGCATGATTTCGAAATGCCGGAAAAGGGCGGTTTCACCACCAAGGAATTTGAAGCTACCTTCACCCGCATCGGAACCAACAACCGGCTCAATATCGATACCGAGTTTGAAAGCAGCAGCCGGATCACTGAAGACGAACGCGCAATCCTGCCGAGCAATGCAGCTGCACCATTTGCCTTGGCCGGTAATGTCACCGGAGTTGGTGCAAGCGGAGAGATCGACCCGGCGCTGAGCGCGCTTGCCGGCCGCACTGTCACGATTGCCGCCGTACCAGCCAATCCGACGCTGGCTGGCTTTGCCTCCAACGCCAACAATGCGGCCCCAGGCGATATCGGCGCGTTCCGCACGTTGCAGCCAAGCTCACAGCGTTTTTCGACCAACGCGACATGGAGCAAGGTACTGGGTCCGCAAACCAACCTCTCCATCAATGGCAGGTTCGAGGTGGAAGACCGTAAAAGCCTGCTCGGGCTGCCTTTCGCCAGCATCCTGGTTCCGGATTCGAATCCCTTTTCACCCTTTGCAACCGACGTCGTGCTCAACCGCTATTTTGGCAATCCACGTCCGTTGACGCGCGACGTATCGACCAAGACGGCGCAGGGCGGCCTTTCGTTCAACACCTTGCTGGGCGACTGGCGACTGGCGCTGACCGGCGACTATACGCTGGTCGATACCGAAACCGTCACCCAGACCAACGGCGATTACACCGAATTGCGTGCCGGAATATCAGCGGGAACGATCAACCCCTTCGCACCCGATCTGGGCAGCAACCTGCTATTTGTCGCACCCGACACAGCGGACAGCCAAACTGGCACAATGTCGCTTCGCAGCACCCTTTCCGGCACCCTGTTTGAACTTCCATCGGGCGAAGTGCAGGTCACCATACGTAATGGTTTCGATCGCCAGACAATTGACAGCAGCACCTATCGCCGCGGCATTGTTTCTGCAGTCGCGCTTGATCGCGATAACATCAACAGCGCGGTCAATATCGAAGTGCCGATCGTGGAACGCGGCGTTGGCGCACTGGGCGGGATTGGCGACTTCTCGGTCAACGGAAATATGGGTTTCTCCGACCTCTCCGATTTCGGCACGCTGATCGAATATGGCGCGGGCCTACGCTGGTCACCCATCGAAGGTCTTTCGCTCTCCGCGTCGATTATCGGAGACGAAAATGCCCCCGGTCTTGGCCAGTTAGGAAACCCAACGATCGTCACCCCCAATGTGGCCTATTATGATTTTGTGCGCGGTGAGAGCCGCTTCATCGATCTGGTCACGGGCGGCAATCCCGCCTTGGTGGCGGAAAGCCGGAAAGATTTGAAAATCGGTCTCGATTGGGCACCCAAATTCCTCGAAGGCTTCAGTCTTCAGGTCGAGTATTTCAAGAACAAGAGCGAGGATACGACGGCCTCCTTCCCCTTGTTGACGCCCGAAATCGAAGCAGCATTTCCCGGCCGCGTAACGCGCGATAGCAATGGCCAGCTGGTCCGCCTTGATCAACGCCCGGTAAACTTCGCCGAGGAGCGTTCGCAGCGCATCCGCTGGGGTTTCAACATGTCGGGCCCCATCGGTAGCCAGCCGCAGCGTGGACCAAGCGCCGGGCGCCCCGGCGGCGGGCGCGGACCCGGCGCAGGTGGCCCGGGCGGCGGACGTGGCCCCATGGGCATGATGCCTGGCGGTGGGCCGCCGAGCCGGTGGCAAATTGCGCTGTACCACACCTATCGCTTGCAGGATGAGATACTGATCGCTCCGGGCGTGCCCGTACTCGACTTGCTCGATGGCTCCGCGACCAGCAGTCTTGGTGGATCGCCGCGTCACGAACTGTCACTCAATGGCGGCGTGTTCCACAAGGGCATGGGCCTGCGCTTTGAGGGTAGCTATCGCGGGGCGACGCGCGCCGACGGCACTGGCCTTCCCGGCAGCAGCGACCTTTTCTTCAGTGACCAGTTCAGCCTCAACAGCTTCCTGTTCGTCAGCCTCGACCAGCGCGGCGATTTGACCAAGAAGGTTCCCTTCCTCAAAGGCAGCCGTGTTGCGTTCCGCGTCCAGAATGTGCTCAACGATTATATCAAGGTGCGCGACCGCAATGGCGATACACCTCTGAGCTATCAGCGCGGTTTCCTTGATCCGCAGGGCCGGGTATTCGAATTGAGCTTCCGCAAGCGGTTCTAGCCAGCGCGGCGCAGCTTTCGGATGACCCGCCAGGCAAAGGCTTTGGCCTTGTTCCGAGCCGGGTAACGTCCGGGAGCGCGCGGGCGCAGGCCTGACTTGCGTAACACGCTGTTGAATGCACGCGCGTCCGCCTCTGCATAGCTCCAATCGCTGCGCCAGGTGATCGACAGCGAAATCGAAGGATCGGGCCCGACCTTCACATGGTGCGGTGCCATGACCGGGACGAACACGGCTTGCCCGGGCTCCAACGTCCAATCAGTGGCGCCGCAAGCAAGCTCCTCACGCCAAACTAGGTTGCGATGCCCGCCGGTGTGATAGGCTTCGTGCGTTTCGTCGGGCGCATAAGCGGGATCGCCCGCAGGAAATTGCGTCATCGTCTTGCTGCCCTTCAGTTGCAGCAGGATGTTGTGCTCCGGATCGAAATGATAGGGCGTGACTGCATCGGGCGATGAAACGAAAATAAAGCCCTGCGGCATCAGCATCGCGCCTGTCCTGCGTTCGATGATGGGCTTGAGCTCACCCAGCAAATCCAGCAGCAGCGTACGGTATTCGGGCACTTGTTCGATATTTTTAAGAACGGCCCAGCTGCGGCAAATATCCACCGTGCGGATCGTATCCCCGATCGACAGGCCGTTGGCGATATCCGAATTTGGATCAACACCAGTCGGCAAATCGCCCCTGTTATACTCAACCGACGCTGCGGGGAGGCTTTCGCCAAGCTGCGCCAATGCGTCGAGCGCCAGCAAGGGATGGTCGCGCAGATTGTGCCGCAACCGATGCGGGGTTTCGGGATAATTTTGCGCAAAAATAGCGCGGTTCTCTGCATCGAAAATCTGGGTCATCCTGATTTCCCATTGTTTTGGTTTGTATTTCTCTTGGTCACTCGGCGCAGGCGCCCTTTGGCCTGTTCGGCCGCCAGCAGGGCGGTGAAGGCGGCACGCTTGATAGGTCCACCAATTGCGATCGAATAGCGCCCTATACTGCGGCGGCCCGACCAGATGCTGTCAATCATCGGATGGTTCTGCGCCGCACAACTGTCACACCAGGCAATGTCTTCACGCTCCAAAAGCGCAAGATTGTGGATCTGCAACAACACGCCGGGCGAAAAACGCGCATAGTCTTCGTCAAATGCCGTCTTGAAGGAGAAGGCGCCAGGCGGTGTGATGAAATTGACCAGCATTGCAATAGCGCGTCCATCAATGCGCAGCGCAAGCAATTCGAGTTTACGTTCCTTGGCCGCTCCAAAGAGGGCGTTTCGGAACAGCTCGCGTGTTTCCTTGGCGCAGTCGAGCGCAGAGCCATTGAAACCCTTCCAGCCACGCCGTTCAAGCGCGAGGAATTCCTCAATCCAATCGGCAAGCCCGGCATCCCCAAAACTGCGTTCAAAGCTAATTTCACCCAATTCGGTAAGGCGGCTCTGCTGACGACGCAATTCCTTGCGCTTCTTTCCCCGTACATTGGCTTCGAGATAAGCTTCGGGCGACAGGCCATGTTCCAACAATGCGCGTTCTTCGCGCTGGAAAATTGCGAAGCGCCGTCCCTGTGTGTTGCATATCTGCTCCAGCGCGACAGCCACTGGACCATCGAGGCGCATGGCGGTGAGGTGTAGAAAGAATGCACGGTCTCGGCCATTATCCAGCGCCGAAAGCAGGCCGTGCCAGAAATCCCGTTCACGGCCTTTTGCAACCAGAGGCGAGCCTAGGAAGGCATTGTGGTTCACCCAATTTTGCAAATGCGCCAAGGGCAGACCAGCATAGGTATTAGAACGCATTAACGGAATAAGGCCCAGAAGCGATTCCCCTTCCCAACAGGCTGCAATTTGCCGTGTGGAATTGGGCGCAAGCGACTGCACAGCAGCCGCCTGGTACCATGGCTCGGCAAAGGGGTTTGGCTCAATTGCAAGGTTGGCAAGTTTAGACCAGCTTTGCGAAATCACCGGATCGGCGATCGCCTGCTGTATCGTCATGAAGGTGGTGGAACCACGACGAACGCCACCTCCCCCTGCCCCTTCAAGGACAGGATTTATCGGGACATCGACGGTCGATCGTGCCTGTCGCTGGTCTGACAGAGCTGGTTCCACTCGTCATGTATAACAAATAGTCGCAAAAATTGTGCTAACACAAAGTCAGTAATGAACCGGGTCGTTATTTACTCGAAATTGCAACCGGTACTGGTTTGTCCGCATCGCTTTCAACATATGCGGGATTGTGCTTAGCGAGCCATTTTTCGGCCGATTCAAGCCATTCTATCTGGTCGGCTTCGAACGGGAAATTGTGCGTGTTTTCCTTTTGCTCGACATATTCGAAATCGACGCCCTGCTTTTTCCCGGCTGCCTTCAAAGCATTTACTAGCAGTTTGGCTTGGGCAACGGGCACGCGTTGGTCTCGCGCACCATGCACGATCAGAATTGGAGACCATTTGCCCTTCGCATTCCGAGCTGGCGATACATCGGTCAATTCAGCCGCACCTTTGGCGAGATAATTGGAACCGAACGAACCAAGATAGCTGACATCATATTTGCGCATTTCCGGCAGATCGTAAACACCCGCCCCGGCAATGGTACAGCGCCACCTATCGGGATCGCGCTGTGCTGCACGTGCTGACGCATATCCCCCATACGACCAGCCCATCATGCATACGCGCTTAGGATCGACGATCCCTTCATTGGCGAGATGATCGACTGCATCGTTCAGATCGTCCTGCATGCGTAGACCAAAGCCGTTGTCGCGGCCCTTCTTGATCCATTCACGACCATAACCACCCGAACCGCGGTAATTCGGCTGAACCACAACATAGCCCATTTCGGCGATGGCTTGTGCCCACACATCAAAACTCAGCATGTCGCGCGGGCCGAAAGGTCCGCCATGGGTAATCATGACCATCGGCAATTTTTTGGCATTGGGACGGTGGCGTGGCATCGTCAAAAATGCCTCGATTGTTTCGCCGTCGCTAGCTTTGTAGCGGATGGTTTTCATCGGATTGAGTTTCATATCCCGCAATGCTGCATAGCGATGCCCCAACAGCTGGAAATCGCCGCTTTGAACATCATAGAGGTAAATCGAGCCAGCCTGGTCAGGACCGCCCAGATTTATCAGCAATTTGGTGTAATCACGGTTCGACGAGAATATCTGAGCATTAGCCTCGCCAAATTCTTCATCGAGGAATTTCTGGATCGTGGCCATGCGCTTGTCGAGCCACTTGGTACGCGGCCTGTCCGAAACATAGTTGATCCCCATCAACCTGTTCCCGTCCTGATTTTCAATCAGGTCACCTACATCATAGCCGGATACTTCGAAAATGGGGCCGCCAACAGGCTCCATGGTTTTCATGTTGAACTTGTAGACCTTGTTGAAGCCGTCTTTGTTGTTGGTTCCCAAAGCCATATCAGGTTCGTCGAGGAAGATTTGCGGATAGGCTTCAGACAGGGAGAAAGTCCTGTCTGCTTCATTATAGACCGTTTCCAGATAACCTTTGTCGCCAGAGCGATACATGATGCGGGTCTTGCCATTATCCCGATCATAGCCAACCGAGGCCCGGACAACGCCTTTGCCGTCCACGATCCAGTTCCCGACCACGGGATTGGGTCGCATTATCACCTTAACCGCGCCATCCCTGACATTCACCGATACCACTTCCGGCATGAATGCACGCTGGTCATTCTCGAACGACGTCCGTTGCAACAGCAACGTCTCACTATCATGGTTCACATGCAGGATATTGGCACCGCTGACCGATGTATCTTCCCATGCCAGTGGGATCAGCTTTTTCGATTCCAGATCATATGCCACCAAGCGCGTCAGGTCAGCGCGGGTGCCGTAAATGTTTTCGCGTGATGCATAGGTCATCACGACCGTACGATCACCTATCCAACGCCATTGGGCCAAGGTGCGATCTCCGACGTCCTTGAATTCTTCAACGCGGGCAAAAAACTCCGGCTTTGAACCGGGCTTGGTCAAATCGATGATACCGAGATAATCGATCCCTTTGTTACCCATTCGGACCGCGATCTTGGTGCCGTCTGGTGACAAGCGAGGTTGCTGCATGAAAGGACGGCGGCCAAACTTTTCCGTTGCAATCCGATCAGACTTCTCCCCGGTCGCGACCGCTTTATCCGATTGGGCTGACGCTGCAGTCGCAGGCAATGCTGTTCCCAAGAGCAATGCGGCACCAATCAAAAACGAAGTCCCAGAATTCATCGAAAGCAAGCTCCCCCGTGTTTTTGCAAGAGGCCGCTAGGAATATCAGCGAAAGCCCAAGCTGCAAGTAGCCTTTGAATTGCATCGCAGTTTTTCGCTGCTCCGGGTTTCGCCCAAAAGAAAACCCCGCCGGATCGCTCCGGCGGGGTCTTTCTTTTTCGGTTGGATGTCAGATCAGACAGTGCCGTGCGCAAGGGCTGCGAGCAGCAGCAGCGCGACGATATTGGTGATCTTGATCATCGGATTCACGGCGGGGCCGGCTGTATCCTTATAGGGATCGCCAACAGTATCGCCGGTCACGGCAGCCTTGTGGGCTTCGCTGCCCTTGCCGCCATGATTGCCGTCTTCGATATACTTCTTGGCATTGTCCCAAGCACCGCCGCCCGAGGTCATCGAGAGAGCGACGAAGAGACCGCCGACGATCACACCAAGCAGCAGAGCGCCAAGCGCGGCAAAGCCGTTGGCTTGGCCGGCAACGGCAGTGATCACAAAGTACACCGCGATCGGTGCAAGCACCGGCAGCAGCGACGGGATGATCATTTCCTTGATTGCCGCCTTGGTGACGAGGTCGACCGTACGGGCATAGTTCGGACGGCTGGTGCCGGCCATGATGCCCTTGTCGTTCGCAAACTGGTCACGCACGTCCTTGACGACGTCGCCAGCCGCACGGCCCACCGCGGTCATGCCCATCGCACCGAAAAGGTACGGGAGGAGCGCGCCGAGCAGCAGACCAACGATGACATAGGGGTTTTCAAGGCCGAAATCGACTTCGAGGTTCGGGAAGAACTCACGAAGGTCGGTGGTGTAAGCTGCGAACAGCACGAGCGCAGCAAGACCAGCCGAACCGATGGCATAACCCTTGGTAACAGCCTTGGTGGTGTTGCCAACAGCGTCCAGAAGGTCGGTCTTTTCACGAACCGAGTCATCAAGACCAGCCATTTCGGCAATACCGCCAGCATTGTCGGTCACCGGACCATAAGCGTCGAGCGCAACCACCATGCCAGCAAGTGCGAGCATTGCGGTAGCGGCGAACGCGATACCGATCAGGCCAGCGAGCTGGAATGCGATGATGATGCCAGCGCAGATGACCAGCGTCGGCAGTGCGGTTGCTTCAAGGCTGATAGCCAGGCCCTGGATCACGTTGGTGCCATGGCCGGTTTCCGAGGCCTTGGCGATCGAACGTACCGGGCGATAGTTGGTGCCCGTGTAATATTCGGTGATCCAGATGATGATGCCGGTGATGGCAAGGCCAAGCAGCGAGCAATAGAACAGCATGCGACCGGTGAAGCCGCCCGTGCCGTCTTCGGCAGCGCCGATAACCGCGTTCATGTCACCCAATGCATAGCTGGTTGCGAACCAGATCAGCGGGATCGAGGCTACCGCAGTGACGATGAAGCCCTTGTACATCGCGCCCATGACATTGTTCGAACCGCCAAGACGGACGAAGTAAGTGCCAAGGATCGAGGTCAGGATGCACGCACCGCCGATCAACAGCGGCAGGCTCATCAACGGCATCAGCAGATCGCCAGCGCCCTTCACGAGGAGCGCGATGAGGACCATGGTGGCACCAACGGTGACGACATAGGTTTCGAAAAGGTCGGCAGCCATGCCAGCGCAGTCGCCGACATTGTCACCAACGTTATCCGCGATAACCGCCGGGTTGCGTGGATCGTCTTCGGGGATGCCCGCTTCTACCTTGCCGACAAGGTCGGCGCCGACGTCTGCAGCCTTGGTGAAGATACCACCGCCGAGACGCGCGAAGATCGAAATCAGCGACGCACCAAATGCCAGCGCAACCAACGCATCGACCACAAGGCGATCATTGGGCGCTTGGCCCTGCACTTCGGTCAACACATAGAAGAACACGGCAATTGCGAGCAGCGCGAGACCAGCGACCAGAAGGCCGGTGATCGCACCAGCGCGGAACGCCATGGTGAGGCCAGCCTGCAAGCCGGTTTGTGCCGCAGCCGCAGTGCGAACGTTGGCGCGAACCGAGATGTTCATCCCGATATAACCCGCAACGCCCGACAGCACGGCGCCGATCACGAAGCCGACAGCCGATGTGACGTTGAGAAACAGCGCAACCAGCACCGCGACGACAACGCCAACCATGGCGATGGTGCGATACTGACGGCCCAGATAGGCCTGCGCGCCTTCCTGGATTGCGCCAGCGATTTCCTGCATTTTCTCATTGCCGGCCGAGGCGCCGAGCACCTGGCGGCTGGTGACGAAGCCGTAAACTACAGCCAAGGCACCGCAAATAATTGCGATTAATGTCAAAGACATGGAGATTCCTTCCCCCTTTATCCCACTTTGTTTTTTGCAAACGCGCCATAGAATGAGGCGCAAGCCGCGTTGCTATGCTGTGCTTTGGGGCCTTAGGCAACCCTTAAAAGCCGCAGGATTCGGCCAATTGATTCAATGATGTTGATAACCGAGCGATGCGGGAAGCGGCAGGCGTTCGCCCTTGTGCGACAGGACAAGCCCCGAACCTTCGCTGACCACGCCAACACATGTTGCCGTTACGGAAGGATGGACATCTTCCGGCAGGGTGAAGAGCAGCTGGTAATCATCACCCCAAGAGGCAGCTTGCAGCCGACTGTCAACACCATCCCCGCGCATCCTGCGATAGGCCATGCTGAGCGGGATGGTGTCGATATCGATACGGATTTCGACCTTGCTGGCTAGCGCCATTCGTTCCGCATCTAGCAACAGCCCGTCCGACACATCCATCATCGCGGTAACTAAAGCGGAGAGCGCCTGCCCCTCGCTCAACCTCGCCTCTGGACGGTTGTAGGCTGTGGCCAATTCATCCGGAGCCTCGAGCCCAGCCTCGATCAATTCAAATCCTGCAAGGGCATCACCCAAATGGCCTGTGACATAAAGCAAATCGCCGGCTCGTGCGCCGCTGCGGGCGGGAACGGGGCGGTGCGTCGCTGCGCCGATCGCTGTCAGCCCTACCGATCGTTTGTCACCCTTGTTCGAAACCGTATCGCCACCAAGCAGCGCGACACCATAATGTGCAAGCGCTTGGCCGAGTCCGTGTGCAAAACGCCGATCCCAGTCGCCATCGCCCAGCATGAAACCCAAAAGCACGCCCAAAGGCCGCGCACCCTTTGCAGCAAGGTCAGACAGGTTCACCGACACCAGTTTCCAGGCAACATCAGCCGGATCTGCCTTAGGCAACCAATGTACATCTTCGGCCATCATGTCGTGGGTGAGGATAAGTGTTTCCTGCCCCAGTTCGATCACGGCCGTATCGTCGAGCAATCCCCGCGCCGCCGGATCGCGCGCCAGCGCGCGCATCATCTCAATGAAAGTGGATTCAGCGGTCAGCCCCGCTTCTCCTTCGCCACGGCATCGAGCAGGCCGTTGACGAATTTGGCATCCTTCTTGTCGAAAAAGGCGTGTGCGACATCGACATACTCGTCGATCACTGCTGCGGTGGGGACATCGGCACGCGCGAGAAGCTCATAAGTTCCGGCCCTCAAAAGCTGCAGCATCGTCTTGTCGAGCCGGCCAATTTTCCACTGGTCACCAAGTTTGGCCTCGATCAGTTCGTCAATTTCGGTCCGGCGCGCATCGACGCCTGCGACGAGGTCATCAAAAAAGTCGATGTCCGCATCGGCATATTGCGCATCTTCAATCTCTGCACCCAGGCGATGGGCGTGGAATTCAGACAGCAAGCGTGCCAGCCCGATCGATTCCATATCCATCTGGTAAAGTGCCTGCACGGCGGCGAGGCGGGCGGCGGAACGGGCTTTGTTCATAGTCTCTTTCTCACGCTTTCTGCGTGTGCGGGCAAGCCTTCGGCTTCGGCGAGCGCCAAAGCGGCCGGGCCGATTGCCTTCAATGCCTTTTTATCGAGCGCGATGAAGCTGGTGCGCTTCATGAAATCGAGCACCGACAAGCCCGACGAAAAACGCGCGCGACGGCCGGTGGGCAGCACATGGTTGGGTCCAGCCACATAGTCGCCAATCGCTTCGGGCGTCATCCGCCCGAGGAAGACCGAGCCGGCATGGCGGACAAGTTCAAACAAACGTTCGGCACGCTTGTCATCCACCGCAAGCTCGAGATGCTCTGCAGCCAGTCGGTTGACGAGCGGCATCGCAGTTTCAAGTTTGTCGACGACAACAATCGCACCGTTGGACTGCCAGCTTTCGGTCGCCACCTTGGTCGTCGCCAAAATCGCGAGTTGCTTGTCCACTTCTGCTGAAACCTTGTCGGCAAATTCGGCATCGTCGGTGAACAGGATCGACTGGCTGGTCGGATCATGCTCGGCTTGGCTCAGCAAATCTGCGGCGATCCATTCGGGTTTGTTCTTGCCATCGGCGACGACGACAATTTCTGAAGGCCCAGCGACCATGTCGATGCCAACCACACCATAGAGCTGGCGCTTGGCTTCTGCCACCCATGCGTTTCCGGGGCCGGTTATGACATCGACGGGCGCAATCCTGTCAGTTCCATAAGCCAAGGCAGCAATCGCCTGCGCGCCGCCAAGGCGCCAGATTTCGTCAACACCGGCCAGATAGGCTGCTGCCATCACGGTGGGGTTCACCTCGCCCTGCGGCGTGGGCGTAACCATCACCAGACGACCCACCCCGGCGACCTTGGCCGGGATGGCGTTCATCAACACCGACGAGGGATAGGCCGCACGACCACCGGGCACGTAGACGCCGGCCGCATCGACCGCACCCCAGCGCGCACCTAGGCGAACACCTTGCTTATCCTGATAGTCGCGATCCTTGGGCAATTGCGCCTTGTGATAGGCCTTGATCCGCTGCGCCGCGAGCTTGAGCGCGTCTTGCAATTCAGGCGCCAGCGACTTGTAGGCCGCCTTGCATTCATCAGCACTGATCTGCCAGCCCTGTTCGCTCAGGCTGAAACCGTCGAAACGCTCGGTCAGTTCAAGAAGGGCAACATCGCCACGCGCACGCACATCGCGTATGGTCTGCTCGACAATCGCCGATACATCGGCTTCGGCTTCGCGCCGGCCGTTGACCAGCTTGTCAAACTGCCGGTCGAAATCGGGTTGGTTGATCGAAAGTCTAAGCACTGACGGCCCCACGGAATTTCTCGACAAGTTCGGAAACACGGGCATCGGTCTTGAAAGCAGCCCGGTTGGCAACAAGCCGCGCCGAGACTTCTGCAATCTTTTCGACCTCTACCAGTCCATTTTCCTTGAGCGTCTTACCCGACGAGACGAGATCGACAATACGGCTGGATAACCCAAGCAGAGGCGCGATTTCCATCGCACCGTTGAGCTTCACGCACTCCGCCTGCACCCCGCGGGCAGCGAAATGCTTGCGGGTCAGGTTAGGATATTTGGTTGCGACGCGGACATGGCTCCAACTGCGTGGATCGTCGGTCGCTGCAAGTTCGGTAGGCTCGGCAACTGAGATGCGGCAATGGCCAATATCAAGGTCCACCGGGGCGTAGAGTTCCGAATAATCAAACTCGTCAATCACGTCTGAACCGACGATACCGACCTGCGCTGCGCCATGGGCGACAAAGGTTGCCACGTCGAATGCGCGCACACGGATTATCTGCACACCGGGATCGTTGGTGGCAAACATCAGCGCGCGGCTTTCTTTGTCGAAAAAGGCAGCTTCGGGCTCGATTCCGGCAGCCTGCATCAGCGGCAGGGCTTCGTCGAGAATCCGTCCCTTCGGGACGGCAAAGATGATTGGCGCAGTCATTGTGGGCGCGCTTTACTTGTGCGATGCAGCAAGGGCAAGGAGTTGTGCATGTCCGAAGCCATCCGAAATGCCTTTCGCCAGCAAGCATCCACTTGCCGTGCGATGCATTCGCCGCTGACGGCCAATATACTTGAAACATTGGCCGAGACGCTCGACCATAACAGCCGCACCGGTGCTCGCATCCTCGATTGGCAGGGCGAACCAATGTCGGACGCCCTGAAACTGCGCATCGCTGGCGGTTTGCACGCTTTGGCGCGTTCTCAACAGGATGGGGAATTATCCGAGCTGTACCATGCCGGCACTGGCAATTTTGCGGCGACCCTGGGTCGTGTTCTGATCGAATGGGATGATTGGCTTTACCCTTGGCTCGACAACCCACCCCAGACCAACGAAGTAGGGCGCAGCGCCGCCTTGATGGCCGGATTGATGGTCGCCGCAAAGCGACTCGCCATGCCGATTGAACTGATCGAACTCGGCTCCAGCGCGGGCCTTAATCTCAACCTTGATCGGTTCCACTACGTTCTTGGCAACTATTACGGCGGGCCAGCCGATGGTCTCGTCCACCTCAAGCCGGATTGGCACGGTGCGGCACCTGATGGCATCTGGCCTCAAATTGTCTCCAGAAGAGGCGTCGACCAAAACCCTCTTGATGTGGGAAAGGATGACATCGCTGCGCGCTTGCTCGCTTATTGCTGGGCGGACCAACGTGAGAGGCTGGCCCGGCTTCAGGCAGCGATAGAGACGGCGCGGCTATATCCGCCCGTTGTCGATGCAGGCGATGCTGCCGAATGGATCGAATTCCAGCTGCGGGAGCATCAGCATGAAGGCATCGCGCGCATCGTGATGCACAGCGTCTTCTGGCAATATCCCCCTCGCGAAGTGCAGCAGAGGATCGAAAAGGCCATCAACCAAGCCGCGGCAACGGCATCCTCGAAACGACCACTGGCCTGGCTCAGATTTGAACCAGACCCGCCGGCCGTCTCGCCAATGCAGCTACGGCTCGACCTTTGGCCGACAGGCGAAAAACTGCACCTTGCAACCTGTCATCCGCACGGCAGCAGCATCAACTGGTTCGGCGCAGAAAACCCTGCATAGCCGCGATCACCGGCTCCGGCCTTTCCCAAGTCACGAAATGGCCGCAACCTTCCAGCTTCACCAGTTCCAGATCCGGCACCAAATCCTGTATGCCCTCTATATTCGATGGCGGCAGCGCACGGTCCTCCATCGCCCAGACCAGCAAGGTCGGAATGTTAAGTTCGGGAAACGCGCCAGCCGCCCAATCGGGCAGCTGCGCAGCTTCACCCACCGCAGGAACCAGCATTTCGGATGCCCGATACCAATTGATCATCGCGCGCGCGGCAGTGCGATCCTCCCATCCCACTAACAGGTCATCGGCTTCTACCTGCTCCAGCGCAGCAGGCTTTTGCCACCCCCATGCCTTTTGCAGCAACGCGAGCAGCCCGCCCTCCTCAATCAGTGCATCACTCGTCGGGTCGCGGAATAGCCGTACATATTGTGCGGCGGCACGTTGGGCGGGATCGTTCACCAGTGCGCGTTGATAGAGGCAAGGATGCGGCGCATTGGCCAGCATCGCCCGCAGAACTCGCCCGGCAAAATTGGGACGAAGTCCGCCGGGTTGGCCATTCAGCGCGACACTCCAGGCCACCGCACCACCCCAGTCATGGCCGGCAATGGTGAAATGCTCGATCCCGAATGCATCGGCGAGAGCGAAAACATCGGCGGTCAATTTGTCGATGGTATAATCACCGACTTCTGCTGGTTTTGACGAACCACGATAACCGCGTTGGTCGGGGGCTATGCAATAATATTCGTCAGACAAGGCAAGCAATTGATGCCGCCAACTGCGGTGCGATTCAGGAAAACCGTGCAGGAAAATGATGGGTGGATTGGATGGATCACCCATCACACATGCATCAAGCTCTACCCCTGTCGAAAGTAATACACGTTTTAGAGTAGTATCGAGCACAATATTCCCCACAACTTCGTTTCCCGAAGTGTTATTAGCAGGGAATTTCAGAATATTATTGTATATTTCAATAAACTCAGCTGCGCGTCAGTGGAATTTCTGGAATTGGTATCGATTCTTTATCATCGCCCGGCACAAGAGGAAAACGTCCGGCGCGCCAATAATCCTTGGCCTGGTTGATCCGATCGCGGGAAGAACTGACGAAATTCCACCAGACGTGGCGCGGGGTCTTGAACGCCTCACCACCCAACAACATGACACGCGCATCGGTTGACGCGCGCAGTGTCATCGGGACGCCGGGCTGCAAGATATAGAGGCTGTGGGTTTCGAGAGCCTGCCCGTCGAGGCTCGCACTGCCCATTGCAACCAAAATCCCGCGTTCATCGGCCTGAGCGTCAATCAACAGAGATGCGCCCGCTTCCATTGCGATGTCGGCATAAATCGTTTCGGCATGCTGTGTTGTCGGCGCGGTGACACCCCACAGGCTGCCCATAATCACGCGTGCCACCACACCGTCACCGTCAATTTGCGGCAATTCCTCAGCCGCGACATGTTCAAATGCCGGGTCGATTTCTTCCTTTCCATCGGGAAGCGCAAGCCAGGTCTGCATACCGCTGATGGGTGAACCGGCCGAGCGTTCTGCGGCAGGCGTCCGTTCGGAATGAACAATGCCCTTGCCCGCCGTCATCAGGTTCAATGCGCCAGGCCTGATTGTCGCATAGGTGCCAAGGCTGTCGCGATGGTCGATGGCCCCTTCAAAAAGGTAAGTGACCGTTGCAAGGTTGATATGCGGATGCGGGCGGACATCCATACCCTGCCCCACATCAAAGTGCGCCGGGCCAAACTGATCGACGAAGATGAAGGGCCCCACCATGATACGTGCCTTGCTGGGCAAGGTGCGGCGCACTTCGAACATACCCAGATCATGAGACGTCGGCGTAACTACCAGCATGTTCATTCTCCTGGAGCACGGGCCCTTATCGCCAGCGCGTGCACACGTTCCCCCGGCAGGTCTCCAAGCGCCTTGTTCACCATCCGCTGGCGCATCACGCGGTTAACCCCGGCGAATGTAGCACTTTCGATTTCGACCGTAAAATGGCTCTCGCCCGAACCATCGTCGCCCGAATGCCCCCGATGCTTTGCGCTGTCGTTGATGACGGCAAGATGTGTAGGAGAGAAGGCGGCAGTCAGCAGCGCTTCCATTTCTGCTTGGATGGGGCCTTTTGTCATGGCTTCCCTCTTCCCATATCGCGCGTCTTTGGCCAAGGGGAAAGCATGTCCGCTCCGCGCAATCCAGACAGATTCCATGGCCGCATGCGCGGGTCGCAGAAGGTGTGCCAGCATCCGCGGTGCCAGCATCCCGGCGAATTCCGCGCGCCCAATCCCTATGGACGCCTGCCGGGGCCGAATGGACCTGGCGACTATCTTTATTTCTGCCTCGATCATGTCCGCGAATTCAATGCGGGTTATGATTGGTTTGCCGGCATGACCGCCGAGGAAATTTCCAAGGCGCAAAGCCCGCTTAATGTGTGGCCAAGCGAGACACGCGCCTTTCGTGCCAATGGAGGTGCCGATTCGCCGCCGCGCTGGGCAGACTTCAACGACCCGCTGGAGGCGATCTCGGCACGCTTCAAAGGGCGAATGGAAGAGATGAAACCGGCAATGACGCCGGGTGGCAAGATCCTGTCGAGCGAAGACCGGTCCGCGCTAAAGACGCTAGGGCTTGGCCATGATGCGGACCGCAAGGCTGTGCGCAGCGCCTATTCGCAACTGGTACGCAAATATCATCCCGACCGGAATGGTGGCGATCGAAGCCACGAAAAGGCGTTGCAAGACGTGATTGCCGCTTATACGCACCTCAAAACTGCATATTCGTAAGATCAAGGCAAATGACCGATATACCGAACATCCAGCCCGACAGCCGGGCCACCACCATCCTTGAAGCGCCTGACATCAAAGTGAATGTCCGCGAGATGTTCGGCATCGATGTCGACATGGAATGCCCCGCATTCAGCGAGGCCGATGAACGCGTGCCCGATCTTGATCCGGCCTATGTTTTCGATCCCGATACCACGCTCGCGATCCTGGCTGGCTTTGCCTATAACCGCCGCGTCATGGTGCAGGGCTATCATGGCACCGGCAAGTCAACGCATATCGAGCAAGTGGCCGCGCGCCTCAAATGGCCGTGCATCCGCATCAACCTTGACGCGCATATCAGCCGTATCGACCTGATCGGTCGCGATGCCATCGTGTTGCGCGACGGGGTGCAAGTAACCGAATTCCGTGAAGGCCTGCTGCCTTGGGCGCTTCAAACCCCTACGGCGTTGGTCTTTGACGAATATGACGCGGGACGCCCCGACGTGATGTTCGTCATCCAGCGCGTGCTCGAAACCGAGGGCAAGCTGACACTGCTTGACCAGAATCGCGTGATCCGTCCCAATCCCTGGTTCCGCCTGTTTGCGACCGCCAATACGGTGGGTCTGGGTGACACCAGCGGCCTGTATCACGGCACGCAGCAGATCAACCAGGGCCAGATGGACCGCTGGAACATTGTCGTCGGCCTCAATTACCTGCCGGCGCAGGTCGAGGGCGAGATTGTCGTCGCGAAGACCGGCGGCAATCCCGACGACATTGCCAAGATGATCAAGGTGGCCGAACTGACCCGCCAGGGTTTCATCAACGGCGATATCTCGACCGTGATGAGCCCGCGTACCGTTATCACCTGGGCGCAGAATGCCGCCATCTTCAAGGATGTCGGCTTTGCCTTCCGCCTGTCGTTCCTCAACAAGTGCGACGATGCGGAGCGGGCGCTGGTGGCCGAATATTACCAGCGGGTTTTCGGCAAGGATTTGCCGGAAAGTGTAGCAGCAAAAGCGGGGTAGCATGACACTCGACATAGATACGATCCGAGCGAAATATGCGGAAGAGCGCGACAAACGGGTTCGCGCGGATGGTAACGATCAATATGTCGAGATTGCGGGCAAGTTTTCCCGCTACAAGGAAGACCCCTACATCCCGGTCAAGCCGCGCGAGCCGGTAAATGACCATGTCACTTTTGCCTTTATCGGCGGCGGCTTTGCAGGACTGATTTCGGCTGCCAAGCTGAAAGAAGCAGGTGTCGACGATGTCCGCATCGTCGAAAAAGGCGGCGATTTCGGCGGCACATGGTATTGGAACCGCTACCCCGGTGCGCAATGCGATACCGCCTCACTCATCTACATGCCGCTGCTCGAAGAAACCGGGCACATGCCATCGGAAAAATATGCGCATGCCCCGGAAATCCTCTCGCACTGCCAGCGCATCGGAAACAAGTTTGGCTTGTATGACGATGCCCTGCTTCACACCGAAGTCACTGCGCTCGAATGGGATGATGCCAATTCGCGCTGGATAATCCGCACCAACCGTGGCGATGCATTTACGGCCCAGTTTGTCGGCCTCGGCACCGGCCCGCTGCATGTGGCAAAGCTGCCCGGCATCCCCGGCATTGAAAATTTCAAAGGACATAGCTTCCACACCAGCCGGTGGGATTATGCCTATACCGGCGGTAGTCCCGAAGGCGCGCCAATGACGAAGCTGGCCGACAAGCGCGTCGCCATCATCGGCACGGGTGCAACATCGGTACAGGCTGTCCCGCATTTGTCGCGCGATGCGAAGGAGCTGTTCGTTTTCCAGCGTACGCCATCCTCAGTCGACGCACGCAACAACGGACCGATCGATCCTGACTGGTTTGACAAGATCTCCGAACCGGGCTGGCAGTATAAATGGCTGGAAAATTTCGCCGCGCATTTTTCCGGCATTGGCATACCCGAGGTTGATCTGGTTGCCGATGGCTGGACAGACATGTCGCGCCGCATGCGCGCCAAAATGGTCGACCTGCCGCCCGAGCAGATGAATCCCGCCGGAATCCTCGCCGCATTTGAGGAAACCGACCATCAAAAGATGGAAGAAATCCGCGCCCGCGCCGAAGCGATCGTCAACGACAAGGAAACCGCGGAAAGGCTGAAGGCCTGGTATCGCCAGCTCTGCAAGCGCCCGTGCTTCCATGACGAATATCTGCAGTCATTCAACAATCCCAACACGCATCTGATCGATACCGATGGCAAAGGCGTGGAACGGATTACCGAAAAAGGCCTGGTCGTCGCCGGCAAGGAATATGAAGTCGACTGCATCATCTATGCATCGGGCTTTGAGGTCGGGACCAGCTATCAACGGCGCTCAGGATTTGACGCAGTCGGCCGCGACGGATTGAAACTGTCCGACTATTGGGCCGATGGCATGCGCAGCCTGCACGGCATTCATGTCCATGGCTTCCCGAACATGTATATCGTCCACCCGGCGCAGGGGGCGAACCTGATTTCGAACGTGCCGCACAATCTGGTCGATTCTGCGAAGACGATTACGGCAATCGTCAGCCACACGCTGCAATCGGGCCACACCACCAATGAGGTTACGAAACAGGCCGAGGATGACTGGCTCGCCTTGCTCTCAACCGGAATGGGCATGATCATAGGCGGCACCGAATGCACGCCCGGCTATTACAATAATGAGGGCCATGGCTGGGAGGGCACTCCCGGCGCGCTCAGCATGGGCTACCCTGCCGGCGCGGTCGCCTATTTCAAATATATCGACGAATGGCGCAATAACGGGAAGTTCGAAGGCCTGGCCTTCGCTTGAAGGCCCAGGCCAGCGGCTCGGGCCTTCAAAACCTCAATCGCCGTCCTGGTGCCCCGCTGCTTCGGCAACGCCTGACGTGCTACTGGAACCGCCTTGTGCGCCTTCCCACCAATAGGCAGGGCGCTTGCGGTTACCAGTCACCTCTTCGTTCAACGAAGCAGCATCATAAAGGCGGCCGTTGATCATCACCTTGGCTACCTTTTCCGAATTGCGGATGTCGGCAGTCGGATCGGCATCCAGCACGACAAGGTCAGCCAATTTTCCGGCTTCGAGTGAACCGATATCCTTGTCATAGCCCAGCGAACGGGCGGATTCGATCGTGCCTGCACGCAGCGCCTCGATCGGCGTCATGCCGCCACGCACGAAAGACCACAGCTCCCAATGCGCAGCGATACCGGGTTCCTGCCCGTGCGCACCTATCGATACGGGAACACCCAGCCGTGCCAGCTTGGCCGCTTCGCGCGCGCTTTCATCGTCGACATAATTGTCTTCGGGTGCGATCGTCCGGCGGGCATTATTGGCCACCAGCACTGTTTCCGGCACATGCTTTTGCAGCAAAGGCTGTTTCCACACCTCGGTTTGTGCGCGCCAATAAGGGTCTGCCGCCGGGCCGCCATAAGTGACGACCAGTGTCGGCGTGTACGCAACCTTCGAACGTGAGAAGAATTGCAGCACATCCTGGTAGAAGGTTTCGACCGGGATGTTGTGCTCGACCGTGGTGTTGCCATCGGCAATCAAGGTCATGTCGAGACCGAAGAGCGAACCGCCTTCCGCAACCGAGCGCATATTCTCATCGATTGCGGCGGCCACAACCTGCTGGCGCTGGTCGCGGCGCGGCTGGTTATAATTCTTGATGCTATGGGCGCCCTGTGCCTTCAGGCGGCGGATGTGCGCCAGCGCATCGGCCTTGCTGTCAATCTGCGCATAGACGTGCGGGTTCTTCGCGCCATAGACGATCTCACCAGTCGAAAAGCTGCGCGGCCCGATAATCTTGCCGGCGCGCACCATTTCCAGCGCAGGGAAGACCAAGGCCGAACGGCTGGAGGGATCGTGACGCGTCGTGACACCGAGAGCGAGGTTGACCATTTCCACCCAGTTGGCCTGCGGGGTCATTTCATCGACGCCGTAGGGACCATGGGCATGGGCATCGATCAGGCCGGGTATGATGGTCTTTCCGCTGACATCCACGGTCGGGATGCCGGCAGGGATCGATGTCGAGGCCTGATCACCCACCATGGCGATACGGTTGCCTTCAACAAGCACCACGCCATTCTCGATAATGCCGCCATTGGCGCCCGCCATTGTCACGATCCGTGCACCGACCAGCGCCACTTTTCCGCTCGGCTTTTCCGCATTTACGCGCATCGAAAGCGAGACGCCCGTTTTGGGCGGTTCAAACTTTGCCGGCTTCGCGTCCTTGGCCAGCGGGGCACTGGCGAAAAGCGCGCTGCGATCAGCGCTGTAAACCACTGGCCCCATCGACCAGTGCAGCTTCGCGCCGCCATTCGACCAATGGATCCAGTCTGCACCGTCTCCGCTGGCCTTGGTAACCGGCATCGGACCGCCATTGGGCGAAGCCGTTACCGCCTGTGTGCCCGGCATCAACGGCATGACAAAGGCTTGGTAATTCTGGCGGAAGGCAAAATGGGTGCCATCGGGCGATACGCTATAGGCGTTGACCATTTCGCCTTCGGCATGGGTCCGCCGGGCTTCTCCATTCAGGTCGGTACTGACCAGCTTTGGGCCTTTGGCGTCGCTGGTGGTGAAATACACCCGATCGTTAGATGCACCAAAGTGCGGCGCTTCGCCGTCGCGCGTAATGCGGGTCGCTGCACCTCCGCTGGCAGAAATTCGATATACACCGGGTTCGGCGGAAGCGCGGGGGTTCACCAGATATCCGCCATTGCCTTTCTCGAACACGATGGTCTTGCCATCGGGCGAGAAGCGCGGGCGGGCATAATGGCCGGGGGCTTTGGTCACGGCCTTGCTGGCACCGCCATTTGCCGAAACGGTATGGATCGACGCCAGACCGGCATCGGTCCAGCGGACAAAGGCGATGCTTTTGCCGTCGGGGGACCATGTGGGATAAGCTTCCATCGCTTCGTCATCATTGGTCAAGCGACGCGGTTCCCCGCCCGCCATCGATTTCACCCACATTTTGCCAAGCGTTTCGAACAGCACCTTGCTGCCATCGGGTGAAACCACCGTGCCGCGCGGGATTTTGGTTTCAAAGCTATCGGGCGCGACCTCAACCGGCGGACGCGGCGGATCGATGACGCCACGGCTATCCTCTATGCGGAATGGGATGATTTCGCTGGCACCGGAACCAACATTCAACTTGCGCAACTTGCCGCCAGCCCAAAAGACCAGAGCGGAGCTGTCGGGCGTCCACGCCATATTGGGATACACGCCAGTGACTGCCCAGGTTTCCTGAACATCCTGATCGAGGCTGTCATAGACCTTACGGTCTGCACCAGTTTCAAGATCCCTCAAATAGAGTTTCGACCGGGTCTTTTCGCGGCGGACATAGGCCAGTTTCTTGCCATCGGGCGATGGCGTTGGTCGCACAGCACCCCCCTCTCCGCCAACGATGGACTCGGTCTCGCCGGTTTCGATGGCATAGCGTTCGATCGCGAACAGCTGGTTATTCGAATCCTGCGCATATTCGAAAATCGGGCCGGGCGTGGTGTTGCGGGTGAAATAGATATGCTTGCCATCGGGCGCAAAAATGGGTTCGCCCAATTCCTTCTGGTGAACATCATTCGGTTTCTTGACCAGCGGTACGCCTGCCCCGCCCGATACATGGTACAACCACACCTCACCCGTGCCGAGCGAACGCTGGGTGGTGAAATGCTTCTTCGCGGCAATGAACTGGCCGTTCGGGCTCCAGCTTGCCTGATTTAGCAAGCGGAAATCTTCCTTGGTCAATTGCCGCTTGTCCGAACCGTCGAGATTCATGATCCAGATATTGTCGCCACCGCCGCGATCGGATGTGAAAGACAAGCGCTTTCCATCGGGTGAGAAGCGCGGTTGGGTCTCGTACGCAAGCCCCTCTGCGATACGTTGCGGTGTGCCGCCAGCAATCGGCATGGTATAGATATCGCCGAGCAGGTCGAACGCGATCGTACGCCCATCGGGGCTGATATCGACGTTCATCCATGTGCCCTCGTCCACCGAGATCGGGATTTCCCTAATCGTCAGCCCGGGAGGTGCATTCACATCCCACTTCGCCTCTTCCTTCTTGTCTTGCGCGAATGCGGGTGTGGCCGCGAAGGCGCCTGCGACTAGGCCTGCAACCGCGAAACGCGACACCGAAGCGAGATATGATTTCATGTAAATTTCTCCTTGCCCAGCGCTATTGAATGCGTTGCAGCGTGAGTCAATGCGATGCGGTGAAACGTTTCGACGAACAACAACCTCCCCCTGTCGCACTGCAACACCGTTCATTCATCTGGCAGAAAGCTGCACGCGTCACTGACAGCGACAACGGGTGGGGATTCGATGCCGGGGGCCGTGGAGGTCGCACATGACAGGAGTTTTTCGCGAGGGGCATAATCGGCCCCGTCCGCGTCGCAGGGAACCGCTACGTTTGGGTCCACCGCCAAGCCCTTGGAAGAAACGCGCCGCGATGGCCATCCCGCTATTATTCGTTGCGCTGGCGGCAATGCTCTTTGTAACCCGTGAAGCCGCCGCTGATCCGCAGGCGACGCAGCAGGACGGATTGGTCAGTTACTTCAAAACGTAAATGCAGCGTGGCGTTTAGCCGAAAACGCGATCGGCCTGCGCCACCGCATCGGATGCACGCAACGCAGAGAGTATGCGCATCAGATGCGGCAGGTCGTGCACCTCAAGATCGACTTCAAAGGTATGAAAGCTCGCATCGCGCGCTGTCATCCGCAGGTTGATGATGTTCGCCTTGTGGAAGCCGAATATTCCGGCCATCTCGGCCAGCATGCCCGGGCGGTTATGGATGATCACACGCAACCGTGCTGAACCGCCATCGCTGCCCTGCCCCCAGCTCAAGTCGAGCCAATCACCCTCGGTATCGCCGCTGAGGCGTTCGCAATGGATGGTGTGCACTTCAACGGGCCGCCCCTCGCGGCGAAGGCCGACGATGCGATCGCCGGGAACCGGATGGCAGCATTCACCCAGCTCGAACGAAACACCGGGTGTCAACCCGCGGATCGAGATCGCGCGTTCCTGAGACGGCCAGTCTTTCTCGTCACCGCCCGGATCGAAACCGGGGACGAGCGCTTCCATCACGCGGCGGTCGCTGAGCTTGCCCGAACCGATAGCCAGCATCAGTTCGTCTTCGCTGTCGAGCTGCAGCCGTCCCAGTCCTGCCTTGATTGCCTTCGCACCGATTTTTCCGGGCAGGCGCGAACAAATGTCTTCAAACACCTGGCGGCCGAGCTGGATGAGTTCGTCACGTTCCCGATGGCGCACATGGCGGCGGATGGCAGCACGTGCCTTGCCGGTCGCGACAAAGTTGAGCCAAGCCGGTTCGGGCTGGTGTGCCTTGCTGGACAGAATTTCGACCATGTCGCCATTGTTGAGCAAAGTACGCAGCGGCACATGGCGGCCGTTCACTTTTGCGCCGACTGCACGGTCGCCGAGATCGGTATGCACGGCGTAGGCAAAATCGACCGGGGTCGAGCCCTTTGGCAACTGGTGCAAAGCGCCTTTAGGCGTGAAGGCGAAGATGCGATCCTGATACATCGCCATTCGGGTGTTTTCGAGAAGCTCTTCCGGATCCTGACTGGTCTCGAGGATTTCAATAAGATCGCGTAGCCACCCCGCTTGTCCGTCGGGTGCGTCATCCTGTTTATAGGCCCAGTGCGCGGCGAGGCCATATTCCGCAGCGCGGTGCATTTCCTGGCTGCGGATTTGCACCTCGATCCGCATATTCTGTGCAAACATGATGGTGGTGTGGATCGAGCGGTAGCCATTGCGTTTGGGAGTGGAAATGAAATCCTTGAAACGCCCCGGCACCATCTGCCAGCGGCGATGCAACACGCCCAATGCGCGGTAGCAACTTTCCGTGTCGGGTACGATGATGCGGAACGCGTTGATGTCAGACAATTGCTCGAACGCGACATGGCGTTCCTGCATCTTCTTCCAGATTGAATATGGGTGCTTTTCGCGCCCGGAAACCTTGGCCTTGATGCCTGATCGATCCATCGCGCTGGCGATCGATTGGCTGATCTCCTCGATCAGCTTGTCCCCATTTTCGCGGATTTGTGCGAGCCGCGCAGTGATCGTCTGGTACGCATCGGGTTCCAACTGCTCGAATGCGAGCAGCTGCATCTCGTGCATATATTCGTACATCCCGATCCGCTCTGCGAGCGGGGCATAGATATCCATCGTTTCGCGGGCGATGCGGCGGCGCTTCTCAGGGCTTTTGATGAAGTGCAGCGTGCGCATATTGTGCAGCCGGTCGGCGAGTTTGACCAACAACACACGGATATCGTCGGAAATCGCCAGCAGGAATTTCCGCAGGTTTTCGGCCGCCCGCTCATCCTCGGTCTGCGCCTCGATTTTCGAAAGCTTGGTGACACCATCGACCAACCGCGCGACCTCGGGCCCGAACCGATTTTCAACGTCCTCGATCGAGGTCAGCGTGTCTTCCACGGTATCGTGCAAAAGCGCGGTGATGATAGTGTCTTCGTCCATCTTCAGCTCGGTCATCAGACCGGCGACTTCCACGGGATGGCTGAAATAGGGATCGCCGCTGGCCCGCTTTTGCGTGCCATGCATTTGGACAGTGAATACATAAGCGCGGTTGAGCCGATCTTCATCGACTTCCGGGTCGTAAGCGCGGACCCGTTCAACCAGTTCATATTGGCGCATCATCGCCCTTCAAAATGTGCCTTTCCTGCTGCGTTGCAACACAAAAATTGCTTTGTGCCGGAATTAGGCAACAAAAAGCGCCGGTCGCACCCGCTGCACAAAGGGGGAGAGGAGGCAGCAAGCGCAATCCGGCGCAGTTTGTTTCGGCCTGGGCTATCGGATGATGGGGTGGCCAATCATCCGACTGCGGTGTGCGAGAGCGGCCGAATCCCTCTCTTAACTTGGATCAATCCTTGGCGAGGACGACCTTCTTCTTGCTGTTGCAGCTTGCGATATCATCAGCAGCAAGAACGCGGTCACCAGCCTTGAAGCTGGTTACTTCGCCAAATTCCTTGGCAACGCTTGCGCAGACATTGCGCGGAGCCGAGCTCGAAAGCGCTGCACGGCAGGTGGTGCCTTCGCACTGGAAGACTACGCCGCGAACAACTGCCTTCGAAGTGGGGGCAGGCTGAGCGAGCTCAACCGAATAGCCACCAGCGGCAGCATGTGCCTGCGGAGCTGCGAAAAGGAGAACAGCGCTGGTTGCGACAGCGCCGACGAGCGCGCCGAAGCGCGAAGACGTTTGGGAGAGGTTCATTTCATAATCCTTTTATCTGGACCTTGTTATCCGGAAACGGGCATCCCATTTTGGGTATTGTCTGAATCCGGGCCTCTGGAAAACCAGTTGCGAATCGCCATCTATTCCACTAGGTTTTAAGTTGCAACTGAAAACTGATATTCATCTGGCAAAAATTTGCAGGCTCATTAGGACAGACCCATGGGGAAATTGAGAGAACCGCTGAGTGAAGTCGCCAACTGCGGATTGCCTGCCGCGCTGGAAGCGATTGGAGAGCGCTGGTCATTCATGATCCTGCGGGCCGCATTCAACGGTGTGCGCCATTTTGAAGAGTTCCTCTCGGAAATCGGAATCGCTCGGAACATCCTCGCCAACCGCCTGACACGTCTCACCGAAGCGGGCATTTTGCACCGCAGCCCCTGCCCCGACGACCGCCGCCGAGTGGAATATCGGCTAACTCCCAAGGGCCTCGATTTCCTGACAACGATGATTGCATTGCGCCAATGGGGCGAAAGGTGGGCGACAGGCGTACCGTCAAACCCGGTATTGTGTGACGTTCGCGATCATCGCCCGATCCTGCCTGTGACGCTGCGCGGCCATGATGATCGCATATTGTCACATATGGACCTGTGCTGGATTGACGCCTCGGAAGTCAAAACGGGATCCGAATCCATCGACGATGAAGACCGCGCCAACGTTCGGCAACTCGGCTCTGGTTGACACCGAATCCGGCTGTTGCAACGCAACATTGAAATTTTGTTGCGAATCTGTTAAGGGCACCCTCGAACATTGGATTTTGCTGCACGACCGGCAATCAGAATAGAGAGTTTCAAAACAATCGGAATCGGCACGAAAGCGCGTTCAGCATTTCTGATCGGCTTGGCCAGATACCCAAAACACAATCAGAAAGGGTCCATTTATGGCGACTTCCGCTGTATCCTTCGACGTTGGCGATTATGTAGTTTACCCCAAGCACGGCGTTGGCCGTGTGATCGAGCTGCAAAACCAGGAAATCGCCGGCATGCAGCTTGAGCTGTATGTCCTGCGTTTCGAAAAGGAAAAGATGACGCTGCGCGTTCCCGTCAACAAGGCGGAAAGCGTTGGCATGCGCAAGCTGTCTTCAGACAAGACGCTCAAGGAAGCCATGGAAACGCTCAAGGGCAAGCCCAAGGTGAAGCGTACCATGTGGTCGCGCCGTGCGCAGGAATATGAAGCCAAGATCAATTCGGGCGACCTCGTGTCGATCGCCGAAGTGACCCGTGACCTGTTCCGTCCTGACGACCAGCCTGAGCAGAGCTATTCGGAGCGCCAGATTTTCGAAGCTGCTTCAAGCCGCCTTGCCCGCGAGCTTGCAGCCATGGAAAAGACTGACGAACCTGCTGCACTGAAGAAAATCCTCGACGTGCTCAAGGTTGCGGCTCCGCAATGGTATGAAAAGGCTGAATAAGCCCGGATCATAAAATCCACGAAAAGGCCTCCCTTGCGAGGCCTTTTTTGTATTTGCTTTCCCGACTGGTCCAAACGCGTTTGACCGCGCACGGTGCAGATTGCATAAGTTGGCCATTCTGCTGCGAACAGGCAGCCGATGCATCCAAGGAACAGCCATGACGCGACCGACAGTTTATGCATCGCTTCCGGTTCTGGCCGCGTTGGCCTTTGCGACAGCGCCAACCCCCGCCGATGCGGCGACCAAATCCTTCCTTGTTGGCAGCTATGACGAATTGATCATCGAAGGCGATATCATCGTCAAACTGGATAATCTGAAAGCGCCGTCTGCACGCGCGAGCGGCGACCACAGCCTTGTTGAAGCCCTGAAAATCGAGCGGAACGGTTTGACGGTGCGCGTTCGCATCCAGGATTATGAGGGTACAACGCAGGCGGCCAAGATTGGCGCGCCACTGGTGGTCACTTTGGGCGGACGCGGCGTGCGCAAGGTCAGCGTTGACGGCAATGCGCAGGTGGACATCAACCAGATGCGCGCACCGGGGCTTGTCGTTACGTTGAAAATGGCGGGGGCCGGTCAGATCAATGTCGGCAAGATCGAAAGTGACCGCATCGATGTCGGCCTTGCCGGCACCGGCGGCATCAATATTCAGGGCGGAAAGATAAGGGCCGCGCGGCTCTCGGTAAGCGGCAGCGGCAAGATGGATGCGTCAAAACTTGCCTTGATGCAGGCAAACCTTTTCCAACAGGGCAATGCTTCGACCCATTTGTCGGTCAACGAAAAGATTGAGATCACCAACAGCGGGTCGGGTTCGATACAGGTTGATGGGCCTGCTACCTGCTTTGTACGTCAGCCCGGATCGGCAAAAATCGTCTGTGGAAAGACTGCCCAATGACCTCTCGCTTTTGGATAACTGCCGCCTTTGCTGCCGCCTTGCTGGCGAGTTGCAGCGGTGTCAGCGCAGGCGGTGGCAAAGCGAATGCGGCCGGTTGCAATCCCGGTGAAGCGCTATCGCAAAGCGACGCCGGTCTCGACCAAGTCCGCCTATGCATTACCAGCGGGAAAAAGGTTCACGCCTTCACGGTCGAGATCGCACGCACTTCGCAGCAGCAGGCGCGCGGATTGATGTTCCGCAATGCCGTTGCCGACGACAAGGGCATGGTCTTTCCTTTTACTGAAACGCGGATGGCAAGTTTCTGGATGAAAAACACCTTCATCCCGCTCGACATCATCTTTGTTCGTGCAGACGGCAGTATCGAAAACATCGCCATGAACACCATTCCCTATTCGACCGATCCGGTCGAATCGACCGCGCCTGTGGCTGCCGTACTTGAACTGCGCGGCGGGTTGACTGCGGAACTGGGAATCAAGGCTGGCGACAAGGTTCGCTGGACCGCAAAATAAGCGCCTTTTTGATTGCAAGGGAAGGCGCTTCCGCCTAATCGGCGCGCATGGGAATCTTGGCGAAAATCTTCACCTGGTGGGACGGTGCCACCATTGGCACAGCACTTTACAGCGCGCGCAAGGGCGTGCTCGTCGGTGAAGATGAACAGGGCAACCGCTACTATCGCTCCAAGGATGGCGCCCGTCGCTGGGTGATTTACAACGGCCCCAACGATGCCAGCCGCGTTTCCCCCGAATGGCATGGCTGGCTGCATGGCACCTTTGAAGGTGAACCTGACAGCTATTTGCCGCCGAAACGCAATTTCGAATTGCCGCAATCCGCCAACCTTACCGGGACCGATGCGGCGTACAAGCCGAGCGGCGCGCTCGACAAGGGTGGCCGCCGTCAAGCCTCCACTGGCGATTATGAAGCATGGAGCCCGGATGCCGCATGAGCCGGCTTTTTCCAGCCCTGCTCTTATCGGCAACATTGCTTCTCGCCGGCTGCAACAGCGGCGAACCGGAAACACAGCCCAAAACCAAAGCCAAGACCACGGCGAGCGCTGACAAGCCTGTTGCCGGCGATGGCACGCAAATCGGCACGCCAATGGCCGAACGGGTCGCAGTGATTGGACTGCTCAACAAGCGCAACGGCCAAACCCGCGATTTTGAAATCAAGCCCGGAGAGGCAGTCCGTTTCGGCAAGGTCGTCATCCGCGTACGCGCGTGTGAAAAGACCGCACCGTGGGAAAATTATCAGGATCAGGGCGCTTTCGTTCAGTTGATCGTGCGGCAAAGGCCTGCAGGCACGAACGATGCCGAGCGCTGGGCGCAGGTGTTTTCTGGTTGGCTATTCAAGGACAACCCGGCTGCCAACATCGTCGAGCATCCGATTTACGACGTGTGGGTCAAGGAATGCAGGATGAGCTTCCCGGGCGAAGAAGCTCCGCTTGAGGAACCCAAGGACGATTCGGCGAGCAACCGGTCGAGCGCACCCCAATCCGAACCTGCCGACAAGGCCGAAACCGCACCCGCTGCGCCAGCCGCGGACACTGAGGGCAGTGGCGAAGGCGAAGCAACCGTCGAAACCTGATTGCGCACCTCGGCAAGCGCGACGCTCAACAGTTCCAGATAGCGTTTCTGGCTGATCTCTATGGCACCCAGTGACTGCAGATGCTCGGTCATGAACTGGCAATCGAGCAGTGCGTAGCCGCCAACCCGCATTCGCGCGACCAGCCACGCCATCGCCACCTTCGATGCATCGGTGACGCGCGAAAACATGCTTTCACCGAAATATGCCTTGCCTATTGCAAGTCCATACAGCCCGCCGACCAGCTTGCCTTCGCGCCAACATTCAACGCTGTGCGCCAAACCCATGCGGTGCAATTCGATGAAGGCGTTTTCAATATCGTTGTTGATCCACGTTTCCTGACGGTTCTCGACGCTTTCGGCGCAACAGCGGATGACAGCGGCGAAATCGCGGTCGGTCGTAACTTCAAAACGATCCTGCCGGATCGTCTTCGCCAATGATTTGGAGACATGAAACTGGTCGAGCGGCAAAATGGCCCTGTGTTGCGGTTCTACCCAAAAGGACTCCTTGTCCTCACGCGAGTCTGCCATCGGGAATATGCCGTGGGCATATGCGTTTAAAAGCAAGTCGATATCAATCGGCACGGCTTCACAGTAACATCAATTGCGCCGAATGCCAGTTTCCGCTAAGGGCGCGGACATACCCCGGCAAGCCGCTTTTTCGCAAACCAAGCTGGCACCGGGGTGAATTGTTTTTGACGGGATATGCCAATGACACGCCGCCGCAAAATCTATGAAGGCAAGGCCAAGATTCTTTATGAAGGCCCCGAACCCGGCACACTGATCCAATATTTCAAGGACGATGCGACGGCTTTCAACGCGCAGAAAAAAGGCACGATTACCGGCAAAGGCGTGATCAACAACCGTGTATCCGAACATGTGTTCAGCCGCCTTGCGCATATCGGCATCCCGACACACTTCATCCGCCGCCTCAACATGCGCGAACAGCTGATCCGCCAGGTGGAGATCGTGCCAATCGAGGTCATCGTCCGCAATGTGGCGGCAGGCACGCTTTCCAAGCGCCTTGGCATCGAAGAAGGCACTCCCTTACCCCACACGCTGCTCGAATATTGCTACAAGGATGACAGCCTTGGCGATCCGCTGGTGGCGGAAGAGCATATCGCCTGCTTTGGCTGGGCGAGCCAGGAAGAGATGCAGGACATCTCGTCGATGGCGATCCGCATCAACGATTTCATGTGCGGCATGTTCGCCGCCATCGGCATCCGCCTCATTGATTTCAAACTCGAATTCGGTCGCCTTTATGATGGCGATTTCAGCCGCATCATCCTTGCCGACGAAATCAGCCCCGATGGTTGCCGCCTTTGGGATATCGAAACCGGTGAAAAGCTCGACAAGGACCGTTTCCGCCGCGATCTGGGTGGAGAAGCTGAAGCTTATCAGGAAGTTGCGCGTCGCCTTGGTTTGATGCCCGAAGAAGGTGAAGGTGCCGTGCTCGACATGGTCACCCACCGTCTGCGAAAGGGCAAATGAATTCGACCAATGGCAGTTGCCATTGGTACGAAACCAGCGAATAAACAGAAGCATGGGGAAATCCTTTGCTTCCATAGCTTTGGTGCTGCTTTCGGGCGCACTGATCGTTGCCACACCGGTCTCGGCGAACCCTTCGCCACCGCCGGGAACGACACGCACCGCGCCGTGGAACAGCGAGACCACCGATCTCGAAGCTGATAGCCGTATCGTTTATGGGCAACTCCCCAATGGCCTGCGCTATGCCATCCGCCGCAATCAACGCCCCGACAACCAGGTATTAGTCCGGCTGGTTTTCGAATTCGGGTCTGCTGCGGAAGCCGACGACGAACAAGGTCTCGCCCACTTCATCGAACATATGGCGTTCAACGGATCGACCAATGTGCCTGAGGGCGAAATGGTCCGCATTCTCGAACGGCTCGGCCTATCGTTCGGGGCAGATACCAACGCCTCCACCGGCTTTGTGCGGACGCAATACAAGTTGGATCTTCCAAAGGCAGACCCCGCACTGATCGAACGCGCGCTCTTCCTGATGCGCGAAACGGCAAGCGAGGTCTCCTTCAATCCGGGTGCGGTTGACCGCGAACGCGGCGTCGTCATCGCCGAAATGCGCGACAGGGAGAATTTCGGTTTCCAGCGCAACCGCGCCGCGAGCGAATTGCTCTATCCCGACAGCTATTTTTCCACCCGCTATCCGATCGGAAAGCTGGACGTTCTGCAAAACGCTTCGGCAGAGAAGATGCAGGCATTGTATCGCAAATGGTATGTGCCCGACCGCGCACGGCTGGTGATTGTTGGCCCGGTCGATCCGGTCGAGATTGAACGCGAAATCATCCGCAAATTCTCCGACTGGAAAGGCTCTGGCGCAGCACTCGGTGAAATCGACCGATGCAGTTTCGACAATAGCCGGCCTGCAAAAGCTGCCTTTTTCAGCCATCCCGAAGTCGGAGAGGCGATCAACATCGAACAGATTGTGGCCGACCGCAAAAGGCCCGACACTTTCGAGCGCGCGCTAATGGACATGAAGATGGGCATGGCCGCCGCGATCGTCAGCGATCGGATTTCACGCAAAAGCCGCAACGAAGACATTCCCCTGCTCAACAGCGGTCTCTCTTTTGCGGCAGGCTTCTGCGATCAGCATGCGCGCATCGGAATGACGATCAGCGGCAAAGATGGCAGCTGGAATACCGTGCTCCCCATCGTTGAACAGATGGTACGGCAGGCTGTCATTTACGGCTTTTCTGCCCAGGAGGTTGCCGAACAGGTGAAGCGCTATGATGCAGCATTCGAAAATGCTGTCAAAAGCGAAGCAACCACCCAAAGCGGCGTCTTTGCCAATGAATTGACTAATCTGGATGAGGATATTGTCACCAGCGCCGAATATCGGCAGCGACTTTGGAGGCAGCTTCGCCCCTTCCTGACGCCGACCGCGGTAAGCGAGGAGTTCGCCAAATGGTATGGCCAGCTTGATCGCCCCCGCATCTTCCTTTCAAGCAAGCAACCCAATGCCGCCACGCCCGAGGTAATCCTGGCAGCCTTTGCAGAAAGCCGCAGCAAACCGGTTGCCGCACCAAGCGAGCGTGCCGCGCTGGAATGGAGCTACACCGATTTCGGAGCGCGTGGCGAAGTAGCAAAAGACGAGCGGATCGAAGATCTGGGCATCCGGACCGTGCGGTTCGCCAACGGTGTGCGGCTAAACCTGAAGCAGACCGGTTTCGAAAAGGACCGGGTCCGCTGGACCTTGCGCATCGATGGCGGAAAGCTGTCGATACCTTTGGCGGATCAGCATCTCGGCATGTTCATGGATGGTGCCTTTGCCGCTGGTGGCTTGGGCAAATATGATATCGATGATCTGCGCGCTGTGCTCGCTGGCTCCACAGCGAGTGCTGGTTTCGCATCCGGACCAACCTTTTTTGGCGGCGGCGGATCGGTGGTGTCGAAAGATCTCGAACGGCAGATGCAGTTGCTGGCAGCATTTGTGACCGACCCTGGCTATCGCGAAGCTGCCGTCCGCCTGTTCCGTCGCCCGCTGCCCGAATTTTATGCCCGCCTCGATGCGACACCTGGATCTGCACTATCCATTGGCCAGGCCCGCATCATGAACGGCGATGATCCGCGCTTCACATTGCCGCCGCTGGAAAAACTGATGTCTGCCGATTTCGAAAAGCTGAAATCGGTTATCGGCGGCCAATTGCAGAGCGGCGCGATCGAGATCGGATTGGTTGGCGATATCGATGAAGCCCGGGCTATCGAGACCGTAGCCCGAACTTTTGGCGCATTGCCCGCACGTTCGAACCAGCCCTTTAATCTGGGCGATGCAAAGGCCAGCCAGTTCAGCGGCAAATATGGCACCCACACGCTGTACCACCGGGGCGAAGCAAACCAGCTAAGCTGGCGGCGCGTGTGGACCACCAATGATGACAGCGACTTCCGCGAAGAGCAGACGATGTCGCTTCTCGCCGATATTGCGCGTATTCGCCTGATCGACGAGCTTCGCGAAGGCCTTGGTGCAACTTATGGCGCCGGTGCTGCTTCGGAGATGTCAGATGTCTATCCCGGCCGCGGCACCTTTTCGATATCAACCAGCGGCGATCCCAAAGACCTTGAAAAGATCGAAGCCGCTGTCGACAAGGTTGTGAGCGAATTGCTCGCCGGGCCCGTGGATGGCGACCTGTTTGAGCGCGCGCGCAAGCCGACGCTCGAAAGCTATACAGACTGGAAGCGGCGGAACGCGACCTGGATTGATATTGTCGATGAAGCCCAGTCAGCACCCGAAAGGTTGCAGCGTTTCCGGATCAGCGAAGACCAATATCGATCGATCACGCCGCAACAGGTTTGGGAAGCGGCGAAGCGATATCTCGATCCTGCGAAAAGCTATACGTTCCGGGTTCTGCCGAAACCCAAGGCGACTGCCGACTAAACTCAGCCTTTGGTTTTGTAACCGCAAAGTATTCCGAGGATGAACGACAGGAACAGCGCAAGCTGCACCTCGTGGAGCGTGTATTGGCTCCAGCCAAAAATCTCGTTCCCATATCCGAAGACGCCAAGGAAAAGCGCCGCTGCAAGCCCGACCATATTTTCACCTCCGCGGCTCTTTGTCCGCCTTCACCTGTTTCAGTGAACTGGCATATAGCGTTTGTGGTCAAACAATGGTTCGCAGACCCGGTTAGCCCAAATTAACCCTGTTGCCCCCCTTGTTTCCCCCACAGGCAAAGCTATAGGGAGCGCAAATCCCCAAATTGAGGCTGCGCCATGAAAACCCGCATTTTCGTTACGCTCAAAAATGGCGTGCTTGATCCGCAAGGCAAGGCGATCCACCATGCGCTTGAAGGCTTGGGCTTTGATGGCATCAATGATGTCCGCGCCGGCCGGTTGATCGAAATCGACCATGAGCCGGGCCTGACAACCGAGCAGTTGGAAGACATGTGCCGCAAACTGCTCGCCAATATGGTGATCGAGAATTTCGAGATCGAACAGAAAGGCTGATCCGTCATGCGCGCTGCCGTGATCCAGTTCCCCGGTTCAAATTGCGACCGCGACATGGCAGTCGCCATTCGCGAAGTGACCGGCGCCGAAACGTCGATGGTCTGGCACCGCGAAACCGAATTGCCCGCCAACCTCGATCTGATCGCGGTCCCCGGCGGCTTTTCCTATGGCGACTATCTGCGCTCTGGCGCGATGGCGGCGCGTTCGCCGGTTATGCAGGCGGTTGTTTCAGCGGCAAATCGCGGAGTTCCCGTTCTTGGCGTGTGCAATGGCTTCCAGATTTTGACCGAAGCCGGCCTGTTGCCCGGCGCACTGATGCGCAATGCGGGCATCCGCTTTGTATGCCGCGAAGTGAAGCTGACCGTCGAGAACAGCCAGTCGATCTTCACCAGCCGCTATGCCGCAGGCGAAGAAATCATCATCCCCGTCGCGCACCATGACGGCAATTATTTTGCAGACGATGCAACGCTCGACCGGCTCGAAGGCGAAGGCCGCGTGGCCTTTCGCTATGCCGAAGCGGTCAATGGATCGGCGCGCAATATCGCGGGCATCCTCAACGATGCGGGCAATGTCCTTGGCATGATGCCGCACCCCGAACGCATGATCGAAGCGGTACAGGGCGGATCAGACGGACGGCGGCTCTTCGAAGGACTGATCCGCGAGATCGCCTGACGCTTTCGGTTTTGGCTGCAGCCAGCGGCCAACCAACAGCAATATCGTCGGCCAGAACATCGTGTTCCAGATATCGTGCCAATGCGCCGCATCAGGCTGCAAGGCGCTGTTCGCTGCCTCGGCCTTCATGTCGATCCATTCAACTGTGCAAGCCATGGCCAGCACGGCGAGCCAGGCCAATATCCAACCGCCGCGCCAGCGCCAGATAAGGCGAACAAACAGGAACAGCCCCATCCCTGCATAGATGTGCAAGGCATCCTTGCCGAGGCCGGTAAAGCCCAGCATCACGACTTTGAATTGCTGGAAATCCAGCGGCGAATACCCAAACAGCACAGGCTTCAGACCTGGGTCTTGAACGGGCTGAAATCGGTTCCCTCGTCGAACAGGTCGACACCTTCCTTGCGCTTTAGCCAGCCCACGACCGCATAGGTTACAGGGGTAAGGACAACCTCCCAAAGGACCTTGAGGCCCCAATTGGTGACCATCACGGTGATCACGGCTTCATTTTCCCACACGCCCCAAAAAGCCAAGGGATAGAAAATCAGGCTGTCGACGCCCTGCCCCACCACCGTGGAACCGATGGTGCGCGACCATAAATGCTTGCCCTGCGTCCAGATCTTCATCCGCGCCATGACATAGCTGTTGACGAACTCGCCGGCCCAGAATGCGACGATCGAAGCAAGCACAATGCGCGGTACCTGCCCAAACACGCTTTCATAGGCTGCCTGCCCTTCCCAGCCTTCGGCCGGCGGCAGGCTGACCACGACCCAGCTCATGAATGCCATGAAGATCAATCCGGCAAAGCCCGCCCAGATCACCCGGCGTGCGCGCGCATAGCCGTAAACTTCGGTCAGCACGTCACCGATCACATAACCGAGCGGGAAGAACAATATCCCCGCACCGAAGACCCACGGCTCCCCGCCAATTTCGATAGCTGCGGGTTTTGCCGCGCCGATCACGTTGGAAAGCAGCAAAACGGCGACAAAGGCCGCCATGACGAAATCATAATAGCGGAAATGCCGGCCGGTCATTTCCGCGGCGCTGTGCGCTTCGATCTTGGGATTGGTCATGCCGCTGCCATATCCCGCTTTGCAGCACCGCGCAAAGCGGTTATTGCGCAACCAGCGCGCGCCCTTAGCTCAGCTGGATAGAGCGCGAGACTTCTAATCTTGAGGTCGCAGGTTCGACTCCTGCAGGGCGCGCCATTTGCGTACAAAACCAAGAACAGGCGGATGCTGGCCAAGTTTGCCCGCAAGCGCAGTACTCAG
>NZ_JBHUEL010000008.1:0-320051 GCF_042680825.1 Sphingorhabdus buctiana | reverse complement strand
TGGCATTCGTCTTTTCCTTCCGTGTCCAAAATAACATAGATTTTGGACCACCCAGAAGGGGGCAGATCACAAAGTCGACTTGGATATCACTCAACATCTGGGTAGTCTTAAATGCCGTAAAAGAGTCCTCATACTCTTTTCCCTGGTTGCACCCCTGCCATAGAGTATCATGCCCAGGCACAAACAAGCGATGATCAACGCACTGATCAGGGGTTATCAACTGCAACTTCCCTGCGCCCCCTGAGATGCTCGAACTACGTCCGAAAATTTTGACGTCGCCGTGATAACTAGCGTCGCACAAGGCGTTTAAAGCATCAATTATTTTAGCGAATGCCTCATCTCCAGTGCATTTCCAGCGCCCTTCTTTTATCGCTAACGGAACAAACGCTGCTCCAAGTGGATCATCAAATGCCAGGGCAGTAAGTGCTTCAGAGAGAGAGCAAGTTGAACGCGGGCTCATGCTGTGGTCCTTACGGGTTTAAGTGGCACGACCGCTGCGCTACCGGACAACCCGCTATCACAAAAACGACCCCAGTCTGACATCAACTTAACACGCTGCCCGGGCTGACTAGGCACACCTAAGTACGTTGTCCGCCGATAGGCCGCCTGAACAGCATCTGGAGTTTTATGAGCCAACGCCGCCTCAACAACGGCATCGGGGTAGCCTTCATTTGCCGCCCAGTCAGTAAAGGCAGACCGGAAACCATGTACGTGATAAGGTTCGCTCATATCCCGTAAAACCTTCAATAGCGTCATGTCTGACATTGGTCTGCCATCGATGCCAGGAAACACTTGATCGGTACCCGCAAGTTTTAAGGCCGCTGCTTTTGCTAGCACCGCAAGGGCAGCGTCGGACAACGGAACAATATGCGCTTTATTTCGCTTCATGTGTTTAGCAGGAATCGTCCAGAGACGGCCTTCTAGATCGAATTCATCCCACGTCGCGAGACGCACCTCTTGGCTGCGAACCCCCGTCAAAATTAACAGCTCCAAAGCCAGCCGACCATACGAAGGCTTGCGTCGCAGCGCGATTAGGAAGCTAGGCAATGCGACGTAAGGCATAGCTTTTCGATTTTCACGTTGCTTTATCTGTCTCGGTAAACCGCGGCCAGCCTTTAAACTACCACCCCCAGATGGAGCTTCGGTCGACCTCCAGCCTTTCGCATGAGCATAGTCCAGCACCGCGCAAATTCGATTGCGAACTTGTCTCGCCGTTTCGGGTATTTTCTGCCAAATTGGTGTTAGCACCGCGATAATGTCAGAGGTCATGATGCTTCCGGTTGGCATGTTGCCTAGCTTAGGGAACGCGTAGTTTTCTAAGCTGGCGAGCCACTGGCGCCGGTAGATGGTACTTTTCCAACCGGCTGCGTTTTCGGCATGATATTGCCGCGCTGCATCGCTGAACGTTACTTTTGCGGCTATTGCGTCTTTCTTTTCTGCAAGGATATCTCGGCGTTGCAACTTTACAGCTTTGCGAAGTTCGCTCGCTTTGTCGCGAGCCTCACCCAGCGAGAGCAAGCTAGCTGAACCAAGCCCTATGTCTTGTCGCTTACCATCGCGCTGGAGTCGCAAGATCCATGATGCACCGCCACGCTTATCCACTTTAAGGAACAAGCCGTCGCCATCTTGATAGGCGCCAGGATTCGTCAAAGCTGCTTTGACCGATAATGCTGTCAGCTTACCCATATCTTCCCCCACACTTTCCATTCTCGCTTTGAGAATCCAGAGTGTGGGGGAACGACAATTTTCCCCCACACTTCCCCCACACATCGGCTTGACTGTAGACAAGTCAGGGCGGGTACAGGCGGGCCTGTACGGCGAATTTAACGTAGGTATTTCGATATTCCTACGGGTTTCTGCGAAAAGCTGCGGGAAGAGATATGGTGGACAGGGCTGGATTCGAACCAGCGTACGGAAAACCGGGCAGATTTACAGTCTGCTGCCTTTAACCACTCGGCCACCTGTCCATCTTTCTGCGGGGCTTTGCGCTTGGCAAAGGGCCGGTCCCGAAGAAGAAGCGGCCTATTGGCGAAACGCCGCTTGCCTGTCAATGGCCGAGATGGAATAGCAGCAAAATGAGTTCACATAAAAGCCAACGCCGACGCGGAGCGGCGCAAATCAGTGGCAATCCCAAATTCTGGGGGCGTCATGCCGTGACTGCAGTACTGGAGAATCCCGAACGGCGGATTATCAAGGTATGGGGCACGCGCGAAGCATTGGCGCATGTCGACCTGCCGCAGGGTGTGCCCTTCCAGTTTTGCGAAGGATCCGACCTTGCCCGATTCGTTCCGCGCGATACCCCGCACCAGGGCATTGTCGCCGAAGTCGCGCCGCTGGAGGATGTCTGGCTGTCAGATATATTGGGCGCGCATGAAGATGATGACCGTCCGATCCTTATCCTCGATCAGGTTACCGATCCCCACAATGTGGGAGCGATCTTCCGGTCGGCAGCAGCATTTGATGCCATCGCAGTGGTGACGCAAGACAGGCATGCGCCACCCGAATCCGGGGTGTTGGCCAAATCCGCCTCGGGCGCATTGGAAATCGTTCCCTGGGTTCGCGTGGTGAACCTGGCCCGTGCCTTGGAAGAGATTGCCGAACATAATTATTGGCGCATCGGCCTTAGCGGCCATGCCGATACAACGCTTGATAAGGCTCTCGCCCCGCGCCGCAACGCGCTTGTCCTGGGCGCAGAAGGCGAAGGCATGCGTGCCAATATCGAAGACCATTGCGACCAATTGGCGAAACTGCCGATCAGCGAACAAATGGAAAGCCTCAACGTGTCCAACGCCGCAGCGATCGCGCTTTATGCCGATGCAGCGCTGCGCCAATCGAAAGCAGACTGAATGCAGTTGAAGAAAATTGCCGCTGTGGGGCTGGCCATCGTCGCTCCGTTCAGCCTTTCGGGATGCCTGCTGTTGCCGGGCGAATTCAATTCCGAGATGACCGTCATGGCCGATGGCCAATTTGCCTTCAGCTATAAAGGGCAGATTCAGCTGGTGGGCCTGGCCAACCTGCTCAACGATACGCTCGATGCCGAAGGTGCCAACGCGGAATTCGTCCCTGCCTGTTACGGTGCCTTGCCAGAACCGGAGATGAGCGAGGCGGAGAAAAAGAAGGATAAGAAGCGCCAGCAGGCAGAGGCAAAGGCGGCTGCAGACGCTGCCACGGTCGAAATAGCACTTGCCGAGATTGCCCCCGAAAACAAAGGTACGGCGGCCTCGATCACATCACAGGATAGCGTCGATCCTGACTATTCCGAAGAAGCCGCCGCCGAGGCTGCAGACGCAGCCGCTGAGGCAGTGACGGAAGAAAGCGAATGGACCGAACGCGACTGCACCCCGGCAGAAATCGAGCAGCAGAAAAAGGATTGGGACGAACAGCAAGCCAAATCGAAGAAGGAAAAAGAACAGGCGAAGAAGATGTTCGCCGCCATGCTGGGCGGCATTGACCCCAGCAATCCAAAGACAATCGACCGCTTTACCAAGGAAGTCGAGCGGCTGGCCGCTTGGAACAAGGTCGAACATCTGGGCAACGGCCTGTTCATGATCGACTATTCAACCAAAGGCCGCCTGGCAGACGATTTCGCCTTTCCTGTGATCCCGCGATATGCGCTTGGAAATCCGATGATCCATGTCACCCGCTGGGATAATGGCCGGGTGCGCATTGAGGCGCCGACATTCCACAATGATGCTGATGTATCTTTGATGTCGTTGATGGGGGCAGGATCGATGATACCCGGCATGGGGTCGAAGAAGAGTATCGAACCGGTCGAGGTCAAAGGCACTTTCACCATCCGCACCAATGCAAAGGTTTTGGCAAACAACACCGATGAGGGGCCGATCGATGAGGGCGCGGTGCAAGTGCTGCGCTGGGATATCGGGCCGAAAACCTTTGGGCCGCCAATGGCCCTGCTGCAAATGGCGAAGTAATGGGCCTCACCGCTGACCAGATAAGGCATTCGCTCGACGCGCTCGCGGCGAAAGAGCAGCGTTTTGCAATAGCGCTCGAGCAAGCAGGTTATCCCGAACCGCGCATCCGCGATCGCGGCTATACAACATTGCTGCGCACGATTGTGGGCCAGCAGGTGAGCGTGGCAGCAGCATCGTCGATGTGGAACAAGCTCGAGGCGAAGCTCGGCCCCGAATGCGCGCCGGAAAAACTGCTGGCGGAGGATTTTGACAGCCTGCGCGCTTGTGGCCTCAGCCGACAGAAACAGGGTTATGCCCGCAGCCTTGCCGAACTGGTCGTTTCTGGCGCATTGCCGCTAGACGCCCTGCCCGAAGATGATGAGGAAGCCATTGCCTATCTGACAAAGGTGAAAGGGATTGGCCGCTGGTCCGCCGAAATCTACTTGCTGTTTGCCGAAGGTCGGGCGGACATTTGGCCTGCCGGTGACCTTGCGGTGCAGGAAGGCGTGAAGCGCATTTTGCTGTTGGAAGAGCGCCCGACCGAAAAGCCCACCCGCGAGCTTGCCGAAAACTGGCGTCCGCATCGCGGAGCTGCCGCGATTTTCACCTGGCATTATTATGCGACGGGTTTCGAGGCGATTTAAGCGCAGTCTGCAAAAGATTTTACACGGCGTTTGAGCAATTTTGCGCCACAATGCGTTAGACAAAAGTCATGCCCTACCGGGTCGCTCTAATCGTATGTGAATTTTCCTTGTCTGAGGGGAGCAATCGAGATGAGCATTTCAAGACTTCCAAAAATTGCAGTCGCCGTTGCAGCGAGTTTTTCGATGGTCGCAACACCGGTTATGGCGGCGACGCCGAGTGATCTTGCTGACCTGATAGGTGTGAAAGGATCGTCTGGCGAAACGCAGATGGAGGCTCGCGGATACAGCCTGCACCATGCATCGCACGGTGATGACAAATCCTACACTTACTGGTGGAAGGCATCGTCGAAGAAATGCGTGCGCGTGACGACCGAGGATGGCCGCTATGCAGCCATCAATTCGGAAAGCGCAGGCGATTGCGGCCAAAAATCCGGGGATGCAGGTGCGGCGGTTGCTATCGGTGCAGCGGCCTTGATCGGTGCCATCGCGCTGAGCCACAAGTCGCATAACCACAATGACTATAACCATTATGGCAACGCGCAATATGAAGCCGATTATGAGCGCGGCTATAATGACGGGCTCTACAACTACCCCTATCATAACTACAGCCGCTCCGATTATTATTCCCAAGGCTTTGAGGCCGGGGTTCGCCAGCGCGGCTATAATGGCAGCTATCGGGACCCTTATTATGGCGGCGGTTATAGCAGCTATGTCAATGTGAACGACCTTGTGGGTCGATCCAGTTCAGACGCCCGTGCGCAGCTCTCATCGCGCGGATTCTCGCTCATCGAAACCGATGATCGCTATGATGGCAAATACCGCACCTATTGGCGGGCGTCGTCGGAACAATGCATCGTGCTCCACACGCGCGACAGCTATGTCCGCTCGATCGACAGTGTGCGCAAACGCAATTGCCGCTGATTTTGCGACTATGCCGGGGGTGCGTCATGCACCCCTGTGCCTAAAGCTTTAGCGTCGGATTGAGCCGCATCATTTCGAGTACGAATGATTTGGGTTTCTTGAAGAACTTGCTCTTGCGGTTGACCGTTAGGCCAAGGAGCGCGGCTGCCTCCATCACGAAATGCACGCAGTTGCGCTTGTTGAGGTTGTAGCTTTTACCGGGAATGTTTCGCCAGCTTTCGACATGGGCGATCAGTTTCCGATATTCGGCGTCGCTCAGCCGCAGTGAAAAATGAGCGTTGCTCTTCCCAATATATTTGGCATCCTTGGTTTCGATCATTCCCTTGACCGAACCCATCAAAATCGCTGGCGAAACACTGACCGCGGTGAATCCGTAATTGGTATCGACGGCTTCTCCGGTCGCATCGACCGTCCCTTTCAGCTTTATAAAGGCGTGGGGAAAATGGTCTCCGAAATCATGGCTGTAAAAAGTGGCGACCACTTCTGCCCGCGCTTGCCCCGGACAGAGGGTAAAAAGCAAAATTGAGAAGGCGAAAACCAGTGATCGGAGGATTTGCATGACCGACCAAGGAATATCGGCCACCGGCGCAAGCTGCAAGTAAGGGTTGACCCGCCTTCGGATTTGCTGTGCTTACAGGGGTGAAAATAAAGGGGAGAGTCGAAGCATGTCAGATAGTCGCAAAAGCATATTCGTTACCGGTGCTGCCTCCGGTCTTGGCCGCGAAGTGTCGCGCTATTTTGCTGCCAAGGGCTGGTTCGTCGGGCTCGCCGATGTCAACGAAGCGGGCCTGAAAGAAACCGCAGCCATGCTCCCCGCTGGGCAGTGGTCATCACACAAGCTTGATGTCACCAACCGGCCGCAATGGAAAGAAGCGGTGGCCGACTTCGCGAAGCATACCGGCGGCAAGATGGACGTTTTGTTCAACAATGCCGGCGTGGGTTCGGGCGGGCCGATCCAGGACATGGAGGATGAGGATATCGACCGGATGATCGCGATCAACGTCACCGGTGTGATCAACGGTATCCGTGCCTGCTTCCCCTATCTTCAGGCGACACCCGGCAGTTGCGTGCTCAACACCGCGTCGGCAGCGGGCATTTATGGCTCGGCAGGCCTTAGCGTCTATAGCGCGACCAAATTCGCGGTACGTGGCCTTACCGAAGCGCACGACATCGAATGGCGCGAACTGGGCATCAAATCACGTTCGCTGATGCCCGGCTTCATCGACACCAACATCATCGGCGCGGTCGACCCCGGTTCAAACCAGACCGGCAAGGAACGCCTGCTGGAAGCGGGTATCGAAGTCAGCCCGGTTTCGATCATCGGCCCGGCAGCATGGGATGCCATTCATGGTGACAAGGTGCACACCACGGTGAACAAGACCGCGAAGCAACTCGCCTTTGCCGCCCGCTGGTTCCCGGGACGGTTGCGAAAGCAGCTGGGGTTGATGCAGGGTATCGAAACCGTCGTCAAAAATTGACGATCAGGCAAAACCGTTAATTGCAGTCGCGAGGTCGATGTCGCGCGCCGAAAGGCCGTTGGCATCGTGCGTGGTCAGCAGGATTTCAACGCGGTTGTAGACATTGAACCATTCAGGGTGGTGATCGGCCTTTTCAGCAAGGATCGCCACCCGGCTCATGAAACCAAAGGCCTCGGCAAAATCGGCAAAGCGGAAAGTGCGCCGGATACCGCGTGCTTCTGCATCATAGGACCAGCCGTCCAATTGGGCCAATGCCGCTGTGCGTTCGGTTTCATCCAGTTCGCGAACAGCCATCACATTCTCCTGCCTTTGCTTTTTGCGCGCGCCGTGCCTATGTCGCCGCATGCCGGACAGTCAAGCCGCATCGCCAACCATCATTCTGGACCGCGTCGCCATAATACGCGGCAGCCGGTTGATCCTGCGCAATTTTTCGCTCGAAGCGGAAAGCGGCGAACTGATCTGGGTACGCGGCGCCAATGGCAGCGGCAAATCGACCCTTTTCCGCGCGCTATCCGGGTTGCTTCCGATAGCTTCCGGAACGGCGGAAACACGCGGCGCAATTGCCTTGTGCGACGATAATCTGGCGCTTGATCTGGACCAGCCGCTCGAAAAGGCGATCGGCTTTTGGACAACCTTGGATGGCATAAGCCCGCAAAGGCTTTCCGTCGCGATGGAGACGCTGGATCTGGGCTCGCTGGCCGGGCTGCCGGTCAGGCTACTTTCGGCGGGACAGAAAAAGCGCGGAGCATTGGCACGCCTGCTAGCGTCCAATGCTTCGATCTGGTTACTCGATGAACCCTATAATGGGCTGGACCAAGCCAATGTGGCGCGCCTCGATGCCGCAATTTCGCGCCATTGCGAAGCGGGCGGAATTGCGCTTGTCGCATCGCATATTGCGCCTACCGTCAATGTCAGCCGGAGCATCGTGATCGACAGGCCGCTGGTTGAGGCCGCCATATGAAAGGTTTCGCCCGCATCGCATGGCGCGAAGTGCGCCTTTCCTGGACGGGCGGCGGTCTATGGTTGCCTATTGTGTTCTACCTTGCTGTCGCAACATTGTTCCCGTTCGTCACCGGGCCAGACAAGGCATTGCTTTCGCGTGTCGGAGGAAGCATTTTGTGGATCGCAGCCTTGCTGGCAAGCCTGCTTCCGATCGAGCGCTTGGTCCTTCCCGACCGCCAGTCGGGCGTGCTCGATCAATTGGTTTTGCGCGGCTGGGCTGACGAATGGATCGCCGCTGCAAAGATTTGCGGGCATATCATCGGCTTCGGCATCCCCTTGCTGCTGGCAACGCCGGTGGCGATTGCCCTGCTGGGTGTGCCGGATGAAAAGGCATTGGCGCTGGTGCTGGGCCTTGCGCTTGCCCTGCCCGCCTTCGCAGGATTGGGCGTTACCATCGCAGCACTGACAGCGGGTCTCAACGGCGCATCGGCCTTGGGCGGGTTGCTGCTGGTGCCGCTCGCCATTCCGATACTGATTTTCGGCGCAGGGACGCTCGACGATGGGGCAACCAATGCGCTGCAGCTTCTGGCAGCGACGAGCCTTGCCATGACGGCCTTGGCGCCTTTTGCTGCCGGGGCGGCGTTACGCGCCGCCCGCGACTGATTTCAGTTGTTTTCGGCTGCCATTTTCTGGGCATAGCCCTGCGCAACCATCGCCTCGACCATATCGAACAATTTGTCGGGTTCCTGCGCGCGCATCACGGGGATAGCCGCCTCCATCCCTTCGGCAACGACAATTTCGCGCTTTCCGGCGTCGAGCGCATCCCAGATAGTTTTGGCGACATCAGCCGGATCAAGGCCATTGTCGATCGCTGCATCGCTGACTCCGCGCACCGAACCATCTGATGCAAGGGCATTGCGCGAGACATTGGTGCGTACCGAGCCCGGCGCGACAACCAGCACCTTTATCCCCTGCCCCGCAATCTCGCTGCGCAGCGAATCCGCATAACCGACAAGGCCATGCTTCGCCGCGCAATAAGCGGTGCGCATCGGAACGCCGGCTTTGCCCGCAACGCTCGAGATCATCACAATCCCGCCGTTGCCACGCGCGAGGAGGTGCGGCAGCAAGGCCTGTGTCAGCGCGATTGGGGCCAGCAAATCCACGTCGATGATTTTGCGGTAAACCGACATGTCGGTATCCACCGCCAGCGAGCGCTGCGAAATGCCGGCATTGTTCACCAGCACATCAACATTGCCGCTGAAACCGACTGCCTTTTCGACCAATGCGGGTATCGCGGCATAATCAGTGGTTTCAAACGGAAGGACCAGGCAACGATCGGGCGCATTTGCGGCAACTTCCTCCAGCGCAGCAACGTTGCGCCCCGAAAGTACGCAGCGGCCGCCGCGCGCCAGCCATTCCTTGGCAAGCCCCTCACCAATTCCTGACGATGCACCGGTTATCCAGGCAGTCTTACCGCTCATTTGCTTTTTCCTTGTTTAGCGGATGCTTCCGCATCGATTGCCTTTTGTACGACCTTATAAAAAGCTTCGCGTCCATCCTGCCCGGCCGGATCGGTTGCGCGGGGCCAATTGCTGTTTGATGCGATTACCAGTTTGCGTTTCGGATCGATGAAGATGCCTTGGCCAAAAATGCCTTGAGCCGCATAACTGCCATCATCATAGGTCCACCATTGGAAGCCATAGCCATGGCCTGGTTCACCAATATCGGCACGCTTTGTGGTCGCGGCTTCGATCCAGCTATCGGGCAAGATGGACTCGCCCTTAATCTTGCCGCCACCCAGCATGAACAGGCCGAACCGGGCAAAGTCCCGCGTAGATGCCTGGACGCAGCAACCGCTGATTTCATGGCCGGTAGAACCCAGCAACCAGCTTGCATCCTGCTCCATGCCGAACGGTGCCCAAACGCGCGCCGACAGATAATCAGACAATGTCTTGCCTGTTGCCCGGCTGACCAAAACCCCGATCAGGTTGGTCTCGCCGGTTTTGTAGACCCATTTGGTGCCTGCTGGAGCTTCGCGCGGAAGCTTGCGCATATAGCTGACGGTCACGTCAACGCCGGGTTCAGCCTTATGCTCATTGAAACGGGCAACATCGGAATTTGGATCTTCATAATCCTCGTTCCATTTGACACCCGACGTCATGGTCAACAGCTGAGCGATGGTGACGTCGTCGTAAGCCGAGCCCTTCATCTCCGTGAGATATTGCGAGACCTTGTCATCAAGGCTGCCGATATAGCCATCCTTGATTGCGACGCCGACCATTGTCGATGTGAAGGACTTGGCGACCGAAAAGCTGGTCCATTTTCCGTTGGCGTCAAAATCGAGACCATATTTTTCCAGCCGGATCTTGCCATCCTGCACAATGACCAGCCCGGCCATGCGCTGCGCCTTCATATAGGCATCCACGTCGGTATCGAGTTTGAGATCAGCCCCTTTGGGCATCGGATAGACCCAATCCCCCGTCCGGATCACATTTGCCTGCGCAAGCACCGGAAGGCGATCCATCGCCCGGAATGCCGCATCGCGTTCGGGAATTGTCCAGAACAGTACATTGCGGTTGGTCGGCAGATTTGCCGCCAGCGCCCGCATATCCTTGTCGATGGCCAGCCAGCCTATTCCCAACACAGCTGCCGCCACGACCAAAAGGCCGATGAGCCACTTCTTCATAAACCCAAACTCCCCACCTGCATTTTTCACAGCTATTTTTTTACGAGCGTGACCTGCGCTACATTGATTCCGCCTCCACGGAACCCTCCCTCGCAATACATGAGGTAAAAGCGCCAAAGCGCAACGAATTTTTCGTCAAATCCGGCGGGCAACCTACCTTCCGTAACGGCAAGGTCAAAGCGTTCGCGCCACTGCTTCAGCGTTTCGGCATAGTGGATGCCAAAATCGACCTGGTCCCCCCACGCGAGTCCCCGCTCATCGGCAAGGGCACGGAACCGGCTTTCAGAAAGCAGCATGCCGCCGGGAAAGATATATCGCTGGATGAAATCCTGCCCGTCGGCATATTGTTCGAAGATATCATCCTCTATGCGGATATATTGCAATGCTGCGCGCCCGCCCGGCTTCAGGCAGCGCGCGATGCAATCCAAATAGGCAGGCCAATATTCCTGCCCAACAGCCTCGACCATTTCGACGCTGGCAATGGCATCATATTCACAAAGCACATCGCGATAATCGGTCAGGGTGATGGTCCAGCCCGATTTCCCCTCGAGCCTTGCTTCGGCAAAACCAATCTGTTCGGGCGAAAGGCTGATGCCATGATACGCAATCGCAGCTTTTTCCAGCGCCGCTTCGGCAAGGCCGCCCCAGCCACACCCGATCTCGAGCAGGCTGTCGCTCGCTTTCAAATCCAGCCGATCAAGTATCAGCCCAATCTTGCGCCGCTGTGCAGATTCCAGCGGCTCGTCCGGCGGGAGTTTTTCGAAAACCGCGCTCGAATAGGTCATCGTGCGATCGAGCCATGCCGCGTAGAAATCATTTCCAAGGTCGTAATGCGCCTCGATATTCCCGCGCGCATGGGTCGGGGTGTTGCGCCGCATCCACTGCGCGATGCGGCCTGCAATGCGAGCAATACCCGACGCTCGCCCGACACTTCCCAGCGAAACGCGGTTGCGCATGAAAAGGTCGAATATCGGTACAAGGTCGGGGCTATCCCATTCCCCGGCCGTCCAACCTTCGTACCAGCCGATCGAACCGCCCCGCACAAGGCGAAGCAATGCATTCCATTTGCGGATGTTGACTTGCGCAGTGGGCCCCTCGCCCCGCGCACCCAATGTTCGCACACTGCCATCGGGCAAATTCCCGATGATCGTGCCATAGTCCAGTCCCTGATCGATGCGGTCGAGAATGGCTTGGAAAAAGCGCGAACTGGTGCGGCCATGCAAAGCAGCAAAAAGGCCGCCACCCGAACCCGGCAGGCTAGGCTGCTGGACGAGGTGGCGGCCCCTTTGATGTTCTGGCGCGTTCATCCCGCCAGTTTATGCCCGGTTTACTTCTTCTTCAACTCATCGCGAATTTCAGCGAGCAGATCGACTTCGGTCGGCCCGGTGGCTGCCGGTGGCGGCGGCATGATCTTGTTCGCTTGCCGCACGATCAGGAAGATGACGAATGCCAGGATCAGGAAATTGATGATCGCCGTAATAAAACTACCCCAGGCGAGGACATTCGCACCCGCCGCCTTTGCAGCAGCAAGCGACATGCCGGCCTGTACCTTTTCGGCGCCGCCGAGCACGATATACTTCGCCGAAAAGTCCGTCCCGCCGCCCGTAATCAGCGATATGAACGGCATGATCAGGTCGTCGGTCAGCGACGTCACGATTTTGCCAAACGCCGCGCCGATAATTACACCGACCGCAAGGTCGAGCACATTACCACGTGCTATGAAAGCTTTGAATTCACTCAACATCTACTGTCTCCCCATTATCTGCCAAGGGTATGGGGATGCTAGCCGAAATGCGAAAGCTGTCGAGTAAATCATTGAAACAATGTGACCGCTGACCTATGTAGATAACACACATTGCTTCCGGGGAAGGAGTTACCCTCATGCGTTCCGATCTTGCCAAATTCCTACTGGTGCCCGTTGCGGCGGTTTCGCTTGCCAGTTGTGGTATCAACAGCGTCCCGACAGCCGAGGAAAATGCAAAGGCCAAATGGGCCGATGTACAAGCTGCATTTCAGGAACGTGCAAACCTGATCCCCAATCTTGCCGAAGTGGTAAAGGGCGCGGCGGCGCAGGAAAACAAGACACTGACCGAGGTGATAGAGGCGCGCGCAAAGGCCACTTCAGTAACGTTGGCGCCGGGCGACTTGAGCGATCCAGCAAAAATGGCCGCGTTCCAATCAGCGCAAAACAATCTTTCCGGCACCTTGTCGCGCCTGCTCGTTTCGGTGGAGCAATATCCGCAACTGAAAAGCCAGGAAGGTTTCCTCCGCCTGCAAGACCAGCTTGAAGGTCAGGAAAACCGCATCCGCATCACCCTGCGCGATTATAATGAAGCGGTACGCCAGTATAACACCACGATCCGCACCTTCCCCGACATCATCGGTGCAAAGGTCATCCACGGCGCAAAGCCGATGGTGCCCTATGAAGCCTCCACACCGGGGGCCGAGGTTGCACCCAAGCTCGACATGGCCCCGACGCAGTAACGCCGCTGCTCAGGAACAACGCCATGTTGCGGGCCATCGCCCTATTTGTCGCCGCTTTGTGCATGGTGGTCGGCAATCCTGCCGTAGCGCAGGAATTTCCGAAGCTGACGGGCCGGATTGTCGATCAGGCCGACTTGCTGACACCTGAGCAGGAAGCATCGCTGACAACCAAGCTGGCAGGGCTTGAAACCCAGTCCAACCGGCAATTGGTTGTTGCGACAATCAAGGACCTGCAGGGTTATGAGATATCCGATTATGGCTATCGCCTCGGCAGGAGCTGGGCGATCGGGCAGGATGGCAAAGGAGAAAGCGAAAAGGATAATGGCGTTATCCTGATCGTGGCACCCAATGAGCGCAAGATGCGGATCGAGGTTGGCTATGGTCTGGAGCCGGTGCTCACCGATGGCTTGTCCTCGAGCATCATTCGCAATGACATCACGCCCTTTTTCAAATCGGGAGACTTCAACGGCGGCATCAACGCTGGCGTCGACCGCATCGTTACCCAATTGACCCTGCCGCCCGAGGAAGCGACCAAAATAGCTGAAGAAGCGGCATTGGCCGATCAACGGTCGAGCGATGACGGCGAAGCCATTTTCCTTGTCATCTTCTGGCTGTTCGTTTTCTTCTTCTTCATCCTGCCAATCATCATTTCAGTGGCGCGCGGCGGCAAGAGACACCGGCGCGGGCGCAACCGGCATTGGGGTGGCCCCGTGATCATCTGGGGCGGTGGTGGTTCCAATTGGGGCGGCGGAAGTGGCGGCTTTGGCGGCGGAGGTTTTGGCGGCGGTGGATTTTCGGGAGGCGGCGGCAGCTTCGGCGGCGGCGGTGCCTCGGGAGGATGGTGAGCATGGCCTTGCGCAAAATAAGCCATGTCAGCGCGGCCGATCACCAGTTGGTGAGTGCGGCGGTGGCCGAGGCGGAGCACCATACCAGCGGTGAAATCGTAACCATCGTTACCGACCTCTCCGATGATTACAGCGACATCGCGCTGACTTGGGCCAGCATTATCGCTTTCCTGGCGTTATCGGTCGTCGCGATATTCCCAGATTTTTATCTCGGCCTGCTCGACCGCGTGCTCGGCGGGTGGGAGCATGAATGGACTGCGAGTGAATATCTGGCCGCGCTGTTCCTCTTCATGGGCGGCAAATGGCTTGGTAGCTGGTTGCTGCTGCAATGGACGCCGCTACGCATTGCGCTCACCCCCAAGCATATCAAGATGCGTCGTGTGCGCGCCCGGGCGATCGACCTGTTCAAGGTCGGCACCGAAAGCAAGACAACCGGACGCACTGGCGTGCTGCTCTATCTTTCGATGCGCGAACATCGGGCAGAAATTGTGGCTGACGAAGCTATCGCAAGTAAAGTCGCCCCCGAAATATGGGGCGATGCTATGATCGCCTTGATCGATAACGTCCGCGAAGGGCGACCCGGCGAGGGCATGGCCGAGGCCGTTCGCCAAATGGGTGTTGTGCTGGCCGAACATTTCCCCAAGGGTAGCGAAAACCCCAACGAGTTGCCCGACAGGCTGATCGAGATTTAATGAGCGAAGAAGATATCGAAGAAATCATCTGGCAAGGCAAATTCGTCACCGCCAAGCGCAAGGGCAAATGGGAATATGTCAGCCGTTCGCGTGGGATAAAGGCGGCGGTGATCCTTGCCGTCGAAGACGGGCATGTAATTCTGGTCGAACAATATCGCGTGCCGCTGGGCCGCAATTGCGTCGAGCTGCCCGCCGGGTTGATCGGCGATGAAACCGAGGGCGAAGACCCGCTTGAGGCCGCCGGCCGCGAGCTAGAGGAAGAAACCGGATACCGCGCGGCAAAGCTGGAATCGCTAGGCGAATATTATTCGTCACCCGGAATGGTGAGTGAGAGCTTCACATTGGTGCGCGCATCGGGCCTTACTAAAGTGGGCGACGGCGGCGGCACCGACGGCGAAAAAATCACCGTGCACCGAGTAGCGTTGAGCGAACTGAAACAGTTCCTCGAAACGAAACGCGCGGAAAATATCGGCGTCGATGTTCGCCTGTTATTGCTGCTGGGATCGCAGCTTATCTGAAATTGTCGGCGTAAGCCTGCAGCTTGAGCACTTTCGGCGCGGCAGGAATGACTGTGTAGCTGATGCCATTCTTGTCAGCATAGGCCTTGGCGGCTTTCAGCGTCGGAAATTTCAGGTTGAGCTGGCGACGTGTATCGCTTGATCCTGCCCAGCCCATCAGCGGATCGGGTCGCTGCGGATCAGCAGGAATATATTCGAGCACCCATTGCCCTGTGCCAGCGCGGCCCGATTGCAACGCATTTTTCGATTTCTGGATGATCCGTGCCTGAGTCATGCAAGCGCCTTTCGCTGATTTATCTCCGCCAATCAAGTGCGTGATTGCGCCTTTTTGGTCTTCAGGCTGGCAATCGCGGCGCTCGGATCGTTGGGCCAGTTATGCTTGGGATAGCGGCCCCGCATTTCCTTTGCCACATCGGCCCAACTGCCCTTCCAGAATCCCGGCAAATCCCGCGTCGTTTGGATCGGTCGCCCCGCAGGTGAGGTAAGCGAAAGCACAAGCGGCGTCCGGTTGGGGCCGATGGTCGGATGCTCCGCAACGCCGAACAACGCCTGCACCCGCAGTTCGACGGTCGGGCCACCCTCGGCAGAATAGTCGATGGGATGCGTGGTTCCGGCAGGCGAAGTAAAGTGCGAAGGTGCCAGGCGATCAATCGCCTGCTGATTATCCCAACCCAGGAGGCCCAGCAGCGCATTGTGCAAAGCGCCGGGATCGATGTCCGATAGCCGTCTTTTGCCCACCAATGCAGGTGCGAGCCACATATCGAGCGATCCCAGCAATGCGACATCGTCCAACCCATCGACACCCGCCCATGAGGCACGTTCGCGCAAGCGCAGGCTCGCCTCGCTCCATGGAAGCATTTGCAAGCTATGGTCTCGTACACCTTGCAACAACGCCGCAGCGATAGCTTCGGGATCGGCCTTCGCGTCCTGCCCTTTGGAAAGGGTGATAGCGCCAAGCCGCCGCCCGCTCTCGGTGCGCACGCCCCCGCTCGCAGGATCAAAACTGACATGCGCTCCGCTGATGATCCGGTCGCCATAAAGCGCCTCTATGTCGGCAAAATCGATGGCCGCGGCCGATATAATCCGCGCGCCCGATGCCGCACCCTGGATATCCGCAACCGCGAGCCATTCTTCTTTGGCCAATGGATGTGCAGGATCGAGCCGAAAGCCCCTGCCCCCGACACTGATCCAATTCTCGCCCTTCGCGTCGCGGCGGCGAGCAATGCGATCGGGAAAGGCGAGCGCGATGGCAACAGCAACACTCCCAGCTAGCTTGCGAGAATCTGATTGCGGGCGGGGAAGTAGCTGTGTCCACCTTTTCGCCAACCCCCGGGCGGCCTCGGCCCGTTGACCCCGTTCGCCCCGCCAACGTTCGAGCCGCCTTTCGATGTCGCTATCGTTTCCGCCCAGCCCGCGTTCGGAAAGCAAAACGGCAACCTCGGCGGCCAGCGCGGCAAACCCCAGTTCGGCGGCTGCTACCAACATATGCGCCAGCCGTGGGGGAAGCGGCAGGCGTACTATCGCATGTCCATGCTCGGTGGGTCGCCCGCTAGCATCTATTGCGCCCAAATCGAACAACCGCGTCCGGGCTTCGTCAATTGCTGCCTTTGGCGGCGGATCGAGCCATTGCAGCGTCGCGGGATCGCCGACGCCCCATAGCGCACAATCGAGTAGCAAGGGGGAGAGGTCTGCCTCCAGAATCTCTGGCGGGTCAAAGGGCGGCAGGCCTGCGGTCGCGGCTTCTTCCCATAACCGGTAGGCGACGCCTGGGCCCTGCCGTGCGGCGCGCCCTGCCCTTTGTGTCACCGCCGCTTGGCTGGCGCGTTCGGTAACCAGTCGCGTCGATCCAGCCGCCCGGTCATAGCGGGCACGGCGTGCTAGGCCGCTGTCGACGACGATACGCACGCCATCGATGGTCAGGCTGGTCTCGGCAATCGAAGTGGCGAGGATCACCTTGCGCCGTTCGCCTTTGCGAATGGCGGCGCGCTGTTCGGCGGGATCAAGGCTGCCATGCAGGCGATGGATTTCGGCCAAAATGCCTTCCAGCCGTTCCGCCGTCCGTTCGATTTCCGCAACGCCGGGAAGGAAGGCCAGCACATCGCCCTCCCGTTCATCGGCAAGCGCACGGCAGATGGCCGCAGCCATTTCATCTTCGATCCGCGCCTCGGCTTTGCGGCCGATGTGCTGCAATGTAAGCGGCCAGGATTTGCCCTCGCTCTCAATTACCGGCGCATCCATCAGCTTTGCAAAGCGTCCGCCATCGAGCGTCGCCGACATCGCCACCAGCCGCAGATCTGGCCGCAATCCGCCTTGGGCATCGAGCGCTAGCGCCAACCCGAAATCACTATCGAGGCTGCGTTCATGGACTTCGTCGAACAGAACCGCTGAGACACCCGCCAATTCCGGATCATCCTGTATGCGGTTACGGAAAATGCCCTCGGTCAGGACGAGGATGCGCGTCTTGGCCGACTGCTTGCTGTCCATCCGGGTTGCATAACCGACCAGCCCGCCGACCGGTTCACCCATCAGTTCGGCAATCCGTTCAGCAGCAGCGCGTGAAGCGAGGCGGCGTGGGGAAAGGAGCAGTATCTGGCCGTCGCACCAAGGCTCCCCCAGCAAAGCAGAGGCGACCATTGTTGTCTTGCCAGCACCCGGCGGTGCAATCAGCACGGCATTGGAGCCTGCGGCGAGCGCAGCCTTTAATTCGGGCAGTACAGCTTCGACAGGAAGGGTCACGCCGCCTTAATAGGCGCGGGCAATGGCAAACTCCACCGCCTCAACCAAGGCATCCTTTGCAGCGCTGGCAGCAAAGGGCCCGAGCGCATCAATCGCGCGTTGGCCATAATGGCGTGCACGTTCCAGCGTGTCGTCGATGGCGTTATATTTGCGCAGCAGGCTGGTGGCATAGGCCAGATCGTCGGCACTGACCCGATGGCCGAGCATGGCGTTGTGCCAGAAGTGCTTTTCCTCTGCATCGCCCCGGCTGTGCGCCAGAATGACCGGCAGCGTCACCTTGCCATCGCGGAAATCATCGCCCGCATCCTTGCCCATAGTTTCGCCATCGGAAACATAATCGATGGCATCGTCGACCAACTGGAAGGCTATTCCCAGATTGCGTCCATAAGCGTCGAGAGCCAGTTCGTCGGCCTCGGGGCGTTCGGCAACAACTGCGGCGATCCGGCAGGCAGCGGCAAAAAGTGCAGCCGTTTTGGAACCGATAATGTCGAGATATTTTTCCTGGCTGGTCGTGATCTGCCGCTGTGCGGTCAATTGGTTGACCTCACCTTCGGCAATCACCGCCGATGCGTTGGAAAGAATCTTCAGGACCTTGAGCGAACCATCTTCGACCATCAGCTCGAATGATCGGGAAAAGAGGAAGTCCCCCACCAAAACTGCTGCCGGATTTCCGAATATCAGGTTGGCGGCGGTCTTTCCGCGGCGCATGTCGCTGCCATCGACAACATCGTCGTGCAGCAACGTTGCGGTGTGAATGAACTCGACGGCGGCCGCCAATTTGTGGTGCCGATCGCCCGGATAATCGAGCAAACGCGCGCAGGCGAGCGTCAGCATCGGCCGCATCCGCTTTCCACCGCCAGCAATCAAATGCCCAGCCAGTTCCGGAATCAGCGGGATTTCGGACTGCATGCGATCGAGAATGACCGCATTCACGCGGTTCATCTCCGGCGCGACAAGGTTCAGCATTGGCTGGAGCGAAGGCGTGCGTGCGCCGCCAAGCTGGTGGATGGTTGCAGTCATAATGGCTCGCCTTGGCAAGCGGTACGCCCGCGCGCAAGTGCAAAAGCTGTTATCCTGCTTGCCTGTTGCGACTTGGCGCGGCATGGAACGCGCGATGGCACAAGATGAAAAACTGACCCGTTATCGCGAGAGCATCGACAATATAGATGCAGCGCTGGTGTTCATGCTGGCCGAAAGGTTCAAAATCACACAGGCGGTGGGCGAATATAAAGCGACCACCAAACTCCCTCCCGCCGACCCGGGACGCGAGGAGCGACAGATTGCGCGGCTGCGCCAATTGGCCAAGGATGCCAATCTCGACCCCGATTTCACCGAAAAATTCCTGCGCTTCATCATCGATGAAGTGATCCGCCACCATGAGCGGATTCGCGACGGAGCGGCTTAAACCGCCTTGGGCAGTTTGAGCCGCACGAGCAACCCACCCATATCTTCGCTTTCATCAAGTTCGATGGTGCCGTTGTAGATTTCGGCGACGTCGCGAACGATTGCCATGCCCAGACCTGTCCCGGGCTTGCCGCTATCCAAGCGGACACCACGATCGAAGATGCGGGCACGGTCCTTTTCAGGGATACCCCGGCCATCGTCCTCGATAATGATCGCCACCATCTCACCCTGGTCCTCAACCGTCACAAACACACTGCCCCCGCCATATTTGGCAGCATTCTCGACCAGGTTGCCGATCATTTCATCGAGATCCTGCCGCTCGACACGCACCGCAACTTCCTTGTTGCCTGCCATGTCGAGGCGGACGTGGCGATAGAGGCGGCCGACTGCGCGTTCGACCGACTCAAGGCTCTGCCAGACCTCTGCCCGGCTGTGGCTGTGCCCCCTGCGGCCCACGGCACGCGCGCGGGCAAGGTGGTGATCGACCTGCCGCCGCATGGTGGTTGCCTCGCGTATGACCGTCTCTGCCAAGTCGGGCGCCTGTGCGGTTGCGCTGTTCATAATCACGGTCAGCGGTGTTTTCAGAGCGTGGGCTAAATTTCCGGCATGGCGCCTGGCCTCTTCAGCCTGTTTCTCATTATGATCGAGCAAGGCATTGAGTTCATTGACCATTGGCATAACTTCATCAGGAAGCGCTTCCTGGATGCGACGCTGCTTCCCGCTCCGCATCGCGGCAATTTCTCGCCGAACGTCGCGCAGCGGCCACAGCCCGTAAAAAGTCTGGAGCGCGGCCATGATGATGAGGCCGAAGGCGAGCACGGCAAAGGCAGTCGCCAACACGGTGCGTAATTCAGTGATCTGCGCGTCCAGACTTTCACGGCTTTGCGCGACCATGAAAATCCATCGCGTTTGGCTGTCGGGAAGAACAATCGCGCGCTCGACAATGCGCAGCGGCTCACCGGCAAATTCACTGCTGTTGCGGAAATGCGGTTCGGAATCGGTGTGGCTGAAATCGACGCGCAATGTTCGATCCCATAGCGAGCGCGAGGGGAACGGCATCTTGTTCCGGCCGCTGATCTGCCAATAAAGACCGCTATTAGGCTCTAGGAATCGCTGGTCGCCCAAGGGCCGGTTGAGGCGCACCTCGCCATCAGGCCCGATTTCGGACGAAGCGATCATTGCCGTCAGGACATACTCCATCTGGTCGTCGAAATTGTCTGACACCGCGTTGACGAGCACGCGGTCGAGCGCCAGCCCGCCTGCAATCAACAGCAGGGTGATCCAGCCTGCAGCGATGATGATCATGCGCCGGCTCAACGAACCGGTGCCGCGTGCGGGCTTTTCTGCTGTCGTTACCGGAGCAACCTGGCCCGCCTCATCCGCCATGGTTTCAGCCGCGTGGTTCTTCCAGGCTATAGCCAAGGCCGCGGATAGTGGAGATCACATCCTGACCCAGTTTTTTGCGGATACGGGTAACGAACACCTCGATAGTGTTCGAATCGCGGTCGAAATCCTGATCATAGATATGCTCGATCAGTTCGGTGCGGCTGACGACCTTACCCTTGTGGTGCATCAGGTAAGACAACAGCTTATATTCCTGTGCGGTCAGCTTCACCGGTTCGCCGTTGAGCGTCACCCTGCCCGACCGCGTATCCAACCGTACATCGCCTGCGGTGAGTTCGGATGAGGCATTGCCCGAAGCGCGGCGGATCAACGCGCGCAGCCGGGCAATCAGCTCTTCGGTCTGGAAGGGTTTGGCAAGATAGTCATCCGCTCCGGCATCAAGCCCGGCCACCTTGTCTGACCAGCTATCGCGCGCTGTCAGCACCAGTACGGGGAATTTGCGCCCTTCGCGCCGCCAGCGGTCGAGCACCGTCAGTCCGTCGATCTCCGGCAGGCCGAGATCGAGGATGACGGCATCATAATTTTCGGTGGAGCCCATGAAATGGCCGTCTTCGCCATCGGTCGAGAGATCGACGGCATAACCGGCACCCTCAAGCGTCGATTTCAGCTGCTGGCCCAGCGTCGGTTCGTCTTCCACGATCAGGATGCGCATTTGGCTTCCTTGCTCCCTATGGTTATGGTGAATTTATGAGAGATAACAGATTGAACGGCAGGCGCAAAGCAAAGCCGGTATCTCAATCGGTTGGCCGTCAACGCTGGCGAAGCACGCTGCCCGATCGGGCGTCCACATCGACAAAGATTACGCGCCCGGAATCGATAAATTTCAGGCGATAGACTTGCGCATTGCCATCATATTCGGGGCCGAGATATTCCATGCCGCGCATCCGCGGCACCACGCGTCCTTCGATTTCACGGAGAGAAAGCACCTTGCCCGAATTCATCTGCTCACGCGCTTTGCCCTGGTCATCTCCCTTGCGGGCATGGACAGGTGCAGAAACGCTGGCAGTACCCAGCGCGGCGGCGAGAAGGAGCAGGACGGCTTTTTTCATGCGAACCCGAATAATTGCGGCGCATTGAACCGAGACTGAACGGCGCGTCAAGGATTTGGTAAGCATGATACCGTCCCGCAGCGCGATTATTTGACCATTTCGAACGTGAAATTCATCGTCGAACCAATACGGATCTGCCCCGGCGCGATGGGTGTTGCCTTGCCTGCTGCATCGGCTGCGCGCATTTCAATCATCGGCATCGGATAGCCGGGCTCACCCGATTGTTCTTCGACGCGCAGGACCCGAACATTAGCATAGCCTGCCTTGCGGGCAATTGCCTCGGCACGGCGCACCGCGCTGTTCCATGTCTTGTCGCGCGCTGCTTCACGCAGTTTGCTATCATCATCGACCGAGAACATCGGACCATTGAAATTGGTTGCCCCGTCGCTCGCTAAAGCATCGAGGAACTGCGGTAATTTCTTCAAATCTCGCAGCTTGGCCGAAACCGAATTGCTGGCGATGAAACCGCGGAACACCTGCCGGCCATCGGCATAGTCAAATTGCTGGTTCAGCGATATCTGGGTCGTCTGGATATCCTTGTCGGCAATTCCCAGCTTTTTGAGGCGCGCGATCACTGCCGACATCTGGGTGTTGTTCTGGCGAATTGCCTCGTTTGCGGTTGGGGCAAGCGTCTGGACACCGGTTGAAAATGTCGCCACGTCAGGCGTGGTTTCGACATATTCGGTAACCGAAAGGTCGATCACCGGATTGGTCGCTATGATACTGACTTCGGTTGCAACGGCGGGGGTCGCCAGACTGCCGGTTGCGAAAAGCGCGGCGATGATAAGCTTGCGCATAAAAACTCCTTCTTGCGATCAGATCGCGGAGTTGCGCGCAAACTCGATATAGGTTTCGCGCAATTTCCGCGTGATAGGACCGCATTTGCCATCGCCAAGCTGAACGCCATCTATACGGGTCACCGGAAGCACGAATGCCGATGCCGCCGTCACCATGGCTTCGGCTGCATCTTTCGCCTCTTCGACTGTGAAGGCTCGAGTTTCAATCTCCACGGCCCCTTGCCGGGCCAATTCCAGCACCGACGCCTGGGTGATGCCGTGCAGGATACTGCTATCAAGCGGATGGGTGATGAGTTTTCCCTGTTTGGTGACGATATGCGCGTTTTGTGATGTACCTTCGGTAACGAAACCGTCGCGCACCAGCCATGCATCGTCGGCGCCTTGCGCCTTTGCCTCAGCCTTCATCAGTGATGCATAAAGCAGCTGCGTCGTCTTCACATGCGCCATCTGCCAACGCCGATCTGGCAGCGTAACCACCGAAAGACCGGATTCAGCTTGCGGCCGATCGACCAATGATGCCTTTTGGGTGAAACCGACAATGGTTGGCTGCAAATCGCCTGCGGGAAACAGGAAATCGCGATCGCCGGGATTGCCTCGGGTCACCTCGAAATAGATCATACCCTCGACAAGGTCGTTGCGCGCCACAAGTTCACGACACATGCTGAGCAAGGCTTCGCGTGTGGGCGGGTGCGGCATCTTCAATTCGGCCATCGACCGGTGGAGCCGGACGACATGCCCCTCAAAATCGATCAGCTTCGCATCGATGACCGAAACCACCTCATAAACTGCATCGGCAAAGAGGAAGCCCCGGTCAAAGACCGACACCTTTGCTTCGGATTCGGGAACAAATTGGCCGTTAAGATAGACTGTGCGCATTCGCAGGCTTTGCGCCAGCGCTTGCATCGCGTCAACCTTCCCCCTATCCGCGCCTCCACCATGTCAGCTCCTCCCATCCTCTCTTATGAAGGTCTTTCCCTGCAACAAGGCGCAGGATGGCTGTTCAGCGACATCGACCTTTTCATAGGCCCGCGCGATCGGCTGGCGCTGATCGGGCGCAATGGCGCAGGCAAGACCACGCTGATGAAGCTGATTGCAGGGAGTATCGAACCGGATCGCGGCAAGCGTACGGTCGTTCCCGGCACCAATATCGTAATGCTCGAACAGGACCCTGATTTTGCGCCTTTCGACAAGTTGATCGACTATTGCCTGTCCGGCGAACGGACACCGCCTGAGCATGAAATTCGTGCAATCGCCGACCAATTGGGCATCAACCTTGATCGGGAAGCAAAGACGGCATCAGGCGGCGAACGCCGTCGTGCCGCCATCTGCCGGGCACTCGCCAGCGAACCCGACTTGCTGTTGCTCGATGAGCCGACCAACCACCTCGATCTTGGGGCGATCGAATGGCTTGAGGACTGGCTGACCCGCTACAAGGGCGCCTTTATGGTCATCAGCCACGACCGAACCTTTCTGACCCGGTTGACGCGCCAGACGCTGTGGCTCGACCGGGGAAGCCTGCGCCGTAACGAAATCGGCTTTGGCGGCTATGAGGCGTGGATGGAGGCAGTCTATGCCGAAGAAGCGCGTGCTGCCGAGCGCCTCGATGCCAAGCTGAAGATCGAAGCGCATTGGCTTGAGCGTGGCGTTACCGCGCGGCGCAAGCGGAACCAGGGGCGGCTCGCCAAACTGATGGAAATGCGCGCGCAGCGTGCAGCCATGCTGGGGCCGCAAGGCACGGCAAAACTTGCTGCAGCCACCGATGAAGTGAAAACCAAGACGGTGATTGCCGCCGAGGGTGTGTGCAAGAATTTCGGCGACCGTCGCATCATCCGCGATTTCACGCTGCGTATCCAGCGCGGTGATCGTATCGGTATTGTCGGGGCGAACGGCACAGGAAAGACCACGCTGATCCGCATGCTGACCGGCGAGATGCAACCCGATGAGGGCAAAATCACGCTGTCGAAGACGCTGACGGGGATCATCATAGACCAGCAGCGCAAATTGCTTGCCCCTGAAAAGCGCGTTCGCGATGTCCTTGCCGATGGCAGCGACTGGATCGTGGTGCGCGGCCACAAAAAGCACATCCAAGGCTATCTCAAGGAATTCCTGTTCGATCCCAATTTGGTTGAGGCTCGCATTGGCACCCTTTCCGGAGGCGAGCGTTCGCGCTTGTTGCTGGCGCGTGAATTCGCCCGCGAGGCCAATCTGCTGGTTCTCGACGAGCCCACCAACGACCTCGATCTCGAAACGCTTGACCTTTTGCAGGAAGTGATTGCCGATTATGAGGGCACTGTGCTGATTGTCAGCCACGACCGCGACTTCCTCGACCGCACGGTCACCCTCACCCTAGGCCTCGACGGATCGGGCAAGGTCGATATCATCGCCGGCGGCTATGCTGACTGGGAAGCAAAGCGCGACCGGCGCACCCAGAATGTAGCCAAGGTCCAAAAAGCAGCCCCCGCGCCTGCTGCGCCGCCTCCACCCAAGGCCGCGAAACTATCTTACAAAGACCAGCGCGATTATGATTTGCTGCCCAAACGGATCGAAGAGATCGAGGCGGCGATCGCCAAGGCCGAGGAGGAGTTGTCCGATGCCAGCCTCTATAGCCGCAATCCTGCGCGCTTTTCCGATTTGACAGCGCAGATCGAGAAACTGCGCGCGGAAAAGGACGCCGCGGAGGAACGCTGGCTCGATCTTGCTGAAATGGTCGAAACGCTGTCGTCCTAATCAACCCGGTAAGCGGTAATAAGTCCCGAGCCTGTCCAGCGCGATCCTGAGCACCAGCTTGCCTGATCGAAGAGGCCAGCCCATCGCTTTCTCGGCGACAGGAACGCCCTCGCCCGCGCAAATCACCCGCCAGGCAATGTCCGATAGATCGCCACCCAGCGCCGCCATGGCGTCATCGAAACGCTGCTTGGCATGCAAGGCGCGCTCGCCAGGCATAGATGGCGAAGGAGCACCCTGCCTCGTCCTCACCACCGGAGTCGGATCCCAGACCATCGTTGTGCGGGGGCCGAGGCAGGCCGCTTCATAATCACTGCGCAGTTTCTCCCCCGCGAGCAATTGCCTATCGGATAAATGTCCATGCGCGTGCAGCCAAGACAATGGCGACTCCGACAGGTTGACGGTCACCGTCCGCCGCGGCTTCGCGCGGTCCTTCGGGGCGTCGGGGTCAGGCAAGGCCCGTTCCACTAGCAAACGCGGATCGGAATGGCGGGCCATTTTGGCTGCGGCATCGGCTCTTGGCATAGGATCGTCCTTTCGAATCACGAAATGTCCTATTGCCATTTGGAAAATTATGTAGGACAGTGAAAACCTATTTGGTTATCGAAAGCGCTACCATGTTGCATCGTATTCGCGAAGTTCGCCGTGCCAAGGGCTATACCCTGCTCGATGTTGCCGAACGCTGCGATCCGCCCACAACCGCGCAAACGATAGGCCGGCTTGAAACCGGCGTGCGAACGCTATCGCTCGATTGGCTCAATCGCATTGCAGACGCATTGGGCGTGGATGCCAGCGAGTTGGTGCAGCTGCCCGACCAGGAGGAACTACCGGTCGCTGCGCACCTAGGCATCGACGGCGTCTACGCCCCGACACAGGCGGACAGCATGGTTGTACCCCGGTTGCTGGGAGAAATGGTCGGATTGCGCGTTGTCGACAGCATTGGCGATTATCGCCGCGGTGATGAGTTGTGGTGCGAGCAGATGCCGCCCGAGCGTTTCGCCGAAGCACTGAACTGCGACGTCCTCGTTCCGCGCCCTGCCGGGCGTTTCCTCTTCGGCAGGCTGATCGGCCGTGAAGATGGCAAACTGCACCTGCTTCCCCTTGCTGCCGGGGCGCGGCAACAGGTGGTCGCTGACCCGGCATGGATTGCACGTGCGGCAAAACTGGTGCGTGTGCTCTGAGCGGAATCGTGCGGATACTTTCGCTCTCTACCTTATATCCAAGCGCAGCGGCGCCCAATTTCGGTCGTTTTGTCGAACTGTCTCTCGATGCCGCCGACGCTTTTGGAAGAGCCGATATTGTGCGCATCAGTGCCAATGGCCTTCCGCCATGGCCGCTTTCGAAACTGCTGCCAACTTATCGGGATCGTGCTTCCCTGCCCGAAGTCGATCAGTGGCATGGAAAGACGGTGTACCGCCCGCGCTTTCGCTTGCTGCCGGGGATGGCGCCTGCACGCAACGCCTCGGCGATTGCCAAGGCCGTGATCCCTCTCGCGCGCAAATTGCACGCGCAAAAGCCCTTCGATCTGGTCGATGCGCAATTCTTTTGGCCTGATGGCCCGGCAGCGATGCAAATTGCCGATGCGTTGGGCCTGCCATTTTCGATCAAGGCACGCGGGGCCGACATCCACTATTGGACCGGTATTCCCGGTTGCCGCGAGCAGATTATTGAAGCGGCGCAGAGAGCCGCAGGCCTGCTCGCGGTGTCAGAAGCGATGCGGGCCGACATTGCGGCGCTTGGCGTGGACGCGAGCAAGATCAGTGTCCATCGCACCGGCATCGACCGCACGCACTTCGCTGTACCGGCAGAGCAGAAATCGGCGCTTCGGGAGCGCCTGCCATTGCCAAAGGATGGTGCTTTGCTTGTCAGTGTGGGTGCACTGATTCCGCGCAAAGGCCAGTCCTTCGCCATCGAAGCGATTGCCCAACTGCCTCAAACGAGGCTAGCGCTGATTGGTGATGGCGAAGATCGTTCGATGCTGGAAAAGCTAGCCAGCGATTTTGGCATCGCCGATAGGGTGCATTTCTTGGGCTCATTGCCGCATCCCGAAATTGGGACGTATCTGCAAGCCGCCGATGCTGCGGTACTTCCCTCTTCCAGCGAGGGCTTGGCCAATGCATGGATTGAAGCGCTGGCCTGCGGCACGCCGCTGATAATTACTGATAGCGGCGGCGCACGCGAAGTTATGTCAGGCCCCGCGGCAGGCAGGATAGTGGAGCGCAACGCCGATGCGATAGCTGAGGGACTTCGGGGAGTCCTTGCGTCTCAGGTCGATCGTGACAGCGTGGCGCGAACGGTCGCAGACTATAGCTGGGAAGCAAATGGCGCCGCGCTTATCGCACATTGGCGCCATTTGCTTGAAAGCCGCGCTTAAACTGTTCCTTCGTTCAAGCGTTCAGCCTTGCCGTCCGCCACTTTTTCAGCAGGCACAAAGCTGTCGGAGCTGACGCCAAACCAGATCAGGAATGGCGCCGATTGGTAGACCGACGAATAGGAACCCACAAAGATACCGAAGGCCATCGCGACGCTGAAACCGAAGATCACGTCGGGGCCAAACAGCACCAGAACGACCAGCGGCGTCAGGATCGTCAAGCTGGTCATCACTGTACGCGACAGCGTTTCATTGACCGAAAGATCGAGCAGCGCCGGCATGTCCATCTTTCGATATTTCATCAGATTCTCACGGATGCGGTCGTAAATCACGATGGTGTCGTTCAGCGAATAACCGATGATTGTTAGCAAAGCGGCGATGGTGTTGAGATCGAACTCCATTTGCGTCAGCGCGAACAAACCGAATGTCAGCGTAATATCGTGCACCAGTGCCCATATCGCGCCGACCCCGAACTGCCATTCGAACCGGAACCAGACATACATGGCAACGCCAAGCGCTGCGGCAATCAGCGCGAACAGACCTTTGTCGAACAATTCGCTGGAGACCTTGCCGGAGACCGAGTCCACGCCATCGATGCGCGCCTTGGGATGGTCTTCCTTCACCTTGGCGATGATCTTTTCTGCCATTTCATTGGCAAGTTCGGGATTCTTGTCAGCGCCGTCGGGAAGTTTCATGCGGATCGAAACTTGATTTTCCTCGCCGAAACGCTGGATCGTCGGATCGCCATAACCGAGCTCGCCAATGCTTTCGCGCAGCGCCTCGACCGGTGCCGATTGCTCGCCAACGAAAGTGGTACGGATCATCTGGCCGCCGATGAAATCGACACCAAAGTTGAGACCGCGGGTCGCGACCAGCGAGATCGAAGCCACCATCAACAAGATGGAGAACCCGAAAGCGATGTTCCGCCATTTCAGGAAGCCGATATTGGTGTTGTCGGGAACGAGCTTCAGAAGTTTCATGGATCGAACCCTCGCCTCAAATATTGATGTCTTGCGGACGGTTGCGCTTCACCCAGCCGGCAACCCACATGCGTGTGAGCGTGACCGCCGTGAAAACCGATGTGACGATGCCGATCATCAAGACCACCGCAAAGCCGCGGATCGGGCCGGAGCCGAAGATGAAGAGCAGCACCGCGGCAATCACGTTGGTGATGTTCGCGTCAAAAATTGCGCGGCTGGCTTCCTTATAGCCATTTTCCAGCGCCTGAATGACGCGTCGGCCCTTGCGCCGTTCTTCACGGATACGTTCATTGATAAGCACGTTGGCGTCCACAGCCGCACCGATGGTGAGAACGAAGCCGGCGATGCCCGGCAAGGTCAGTGTCGCATTGAACAGCGACATCACCGCAAGGATCATTGCGACGTTGATGACGAGGGCATAGCTCGCATAGATGCCGAAACGGCCATAGGTCAGGATCATCCACAGAAGCACGCCAGCGGTTCCGATCAACGCGGCCAGGATGCCACTCTTGATCGAGTCTGCGCCCAGATCCGGACCGACGGAACGTTCTTCGACAACCTTGAGGTCAACCGGCAATGCGCCTGAATTGAGCGCGATCGCCAGCTGGTTCGCGCTTTCTACGGTGAAGCTGCCCGAAATCTGCGAGGAACCGCCTAGGATAGGCTCGTTGATGCGCGGTGCGGAAATCACCTGCCCGTCGAGGATTATTGCGAACAGCTTACCGGTGTTTTGCTGCGTCATGCGGGCAAAACGCTGTCCGCCTTCGCCGTCGAACTGGATGTTGACGACAGGCTGGTTATCCTGCGGGTCAAAGCTCTGCTGTGCCCCGGTCAGCTTGTCGCCCGAAATGCCGCCCAGACGGCGCACCGCAATGTAAGGGATGCCCGTCGGGTTATCGGGATAAGGCAAAACCTGGCTACCAACGCGGGCCTTGCCCTGTGCGGTCTGTTCAGGATCGGCATTTTCGTCGACCAGCTTAAATTCGAGCTTTGCCGTCTTGCCGATAAGGTCTTTCAGCGCTTGCGGATCCTGCAGACCCGGAACCTGCACCACGATGCGATCTGCACCCTGGCGAATAATCGTCGGCTCCAGCGTGCCCAAGGCGTTGATACGGCGATCGATAACGTCCTTTGCCGAATTCATCGCCTGATCAAGGACAGTGGTGTTGCCTGTCCCCGAAGGAACGAGGGTGATACGGTTGCCGTCGGTTACTTCAATCGACCAATCGCGGCCACCCGTGCTGTTGGCAACAACCGGCAGCAATGCCTCACGTGCTGCGTCGATTTGTGCGCTATCGGGAACTACAAAGCTCAACCGGCCGTTGCTGCGGGTGACGCTGTCGATCGAAATCCGCGGTTCGGCCCGGCGCATCGCGGTGCGTACGCTGTCTTCAAGCGACTCCAGACGGTCACGCTGCAACTGTGCGGTATCAGCCTCGAGCAGGATGTGACTACCGCCCGCAAGGTCAAGACCCAGGCTGATCGTCTCTTTCGGCACTCCTGCCGGGATACGATCAAGCCATGCTTTGGGCAGGAAACTGGGAATTGCGAGCAAGATGCTGAGCACAATCAGTGCATTCAGCATCGTTACCCGCCAACGTGGAAAATCGAGCATGAAGCTTCCCCAAGCTCTGGTCTGCGTTACCGCAGGCTCAGTCGTTTGCCGGTTTGGTGGTGCGGCTCTTCACGTCAGCGAGAGTCGATTTGAGCGCCTTGACGCGCACATTGGGGGCCAGTTCGACTTCGACATGATCGTCGGCAACCTTGGTCACTTTGCCGATCAAGCCGCCACCGGTGACCACTTCGTCATTCTTAACCACGGCTTCGATCTTTGCCGCATGCTCTTTCGCGCGCTTTTGCTGCGGGCGGATGAGCAGGAAATAAAAGACTACAAAAATCATCAGCAGCGGCAAAACCTGCACGAAAAAGGCCGCGCCGGTCGAGCCGCCGGCTGCACCGGTGGCTGCTGCGAAAATCATGGACGATGTCATTATTGCTTTCCCCGATTGTTCTTGCTGGAGGGCAGATAGGAAGTGCCTCCGGAAAATCCAAGGCGCGCGGTTACCATCATGGCAAATCGCGCGCAACGGGAAAGCGATTGAGGGGCGATAACGCCCCTTGCTTTTACACTATGGCCGCCATATAGGCGCGCTTCCATCGCCTGCAGCGCAGGCTTTGGCGGTCGGGACGTAGCGCAGCCTGGTAGCGCATCACACTGGGGGTGTGGGGGTCGGAGGTTCGAATCCTCTCGTCCCGACCAATAATTTCAATGACTTAATCTGAATTTTATATCACCATGTTGGTGTGACTATTTCTCGGAAGTGCGCTGGAAGTGCAATTTTCCGCAACGCTTCGCAATGTTGTGCATCGATCTGAAACACAAAGTGTTGTAGTCAAATTGCCGCTTGCCTCAAATTATCCGGCAAATAGTATTGGAGTGATGGAGGGCACAGCTGCATCATTGAACAGTGAGGTCAGAAGTAGGCTCGACGAAGCTGGTCTGCACGATGTTGATATAACTGCAGCGCTTGCCGATATGGCAAGTGGTGCTCAACGTCGACATACCATGCAAGCCGTTGTTAAATATGGCAGCCTCATCACTGGTTTCATAATCGGTGCAAACATTCTTTTTGATGGCCAACCCACAATGCCGGGAAGCGCGATCATTGGTTGTCTCTTTACGGCTGCTGTTTTGTCCGAAATTTCGTGGACCGCTTATCAGTATCGTGATCGCGCTGAAGAGCTGGATGCAAAACTCAAGGAAGCTGTGGCCCCGCTTAAAGACGACATTGCTGCAGAGCGATGGGAACTTCACCATGGCAACGAAGGTCCATTGACGAAGAAGATTGTCGATAACCGTTATTTCTATCTCCTGCTCTCGCAGGACATTAGACATCGCGAACTTGTCCGGTTGCCTTGGGGCGGCCTGATAAAGGAACCACTTACATTACGCCGCACATCGCGCCAATTGTTGAACAGCATAGCTCCAAGCGACCCAACGATGGCAACGCCGGAGATAGCGCCTCCGTTTGCGAGGCAAACGCCTTCACGAACGGGATCCTCTATCAATCTAAACGAGCCCGGCGCAGCTCAAGTTGGTGACATGGCGCAAAGTGCGAAAGCGAAGCCCATTCATAACGTGGAGCTCACAAAAGCTAAGCCCAGACAAAGCAGCGCACAAAAACGGGCCTATATAACTGTCCTCACAGAGACAAAATTGCGCGCGGCAGTGGCAAGTTTTCTATCGGAAGGCGGCATTCCTCTCGACCATCATGACATGTATATGCTTGCCGTAGAAACAATTTGGCGATGCTTTTGCGAGAACCAGCGAGATGACTATACTGTAATGGACGCGGTGAGGGCGGCAGCCTCAGCATTGGAAAACAAATTTGGCAGGGTGGCGCTTGGCTTGCCACGGGATAACACTGGCGACCAAGAGAATGCTGATGTCATCCGACAGCGCAAACCAGCAGAGCAAGATTCCAATGCGTGGATCAAACACATAGCTTACGGCACTAACCCTGACCTTAAGAAGCGACTCGAAGAAGCATCGGGGCAATTAACCCTAACGCTCTAAATATCATCCAAATATCAAAAATTGTCCCTGATAATGCCTTGGTAGAGCCATATCACTGAGCGCTTTAGTCGGCCATGTTTCCATACCTCACGCACTCATGCGAAATAGGAGGAAACACCATGCAACAAAGTTTTGATCTGTCAGCACCAGATACCAAAAGCACGCCACCGCCGGGTCCTTTAAGCAGGCTCTGGTCAGTCAGCGATGTCTCTGCATTCACGCAGCTTCATCGGGTCACAATTTATCGATTGGTTCGTGCGGGGCGCTTTCCAGCACCACTCTCGGTAGGCCGCAACATTCGTTGGCGCGAGGATGAAATCCTCAACTGGGAAAATGGCCTCCACCACAGGCGCTATTGACGGAGTGAACCGATGTTTTTTATACCAGATACCGACGAGCAGCGCCTGATCACCCAACGCAACAACAACACTGACATCCAGTATAACAAGCGCAATGGGAATGCGCTACAATACGCTAATACGGGAGTTATATTGGGTGTTTTAAGAGCACACCCTACGCCGTCAGAAGACGGCCAGGAGTGCTGGATTACCGCCACTTTCCGACCACATACCAACTCCGCACTGTGTCGATGCCCTATGGTACGTCCGCTTACCATAGCGCGTTTTGGTGAGGATTTCTCGGAGCTTCAGACGCGTCGCGCAGTGCGCACAGCGCCGCACATTGTTAGGCGCACCGTTGGACGGATTTGCCAATTGGGAGGCCAGCCATGTCGCGCCACCCACTGACCGTTTACTTGGAACGCGAGCAGCTGGTTGCTGTCGAGAAACTCGCACGCGCGGCGGGCATCCCCAAGTCTGCATGGGCGGGACAGGTACTGGATCGCGCGCTGTCAGGCCAAGGCGCATCGTCAGACCGGGTGTTCGATCAGATCATCAAGATCAGAGCCACCCTTGATGCATTGGTTGCGACGCAACCGCACAAGGAAGAACTCCGCAAACGAATCGACGTCAAGCTCCAGCGCTATACCGCAGAGGCTCAAGGGAACTTGGCGCTATGACCGCAACAGTCCAGTTCCGCATCCAGCTGCCTTTGGCCTTGCGTGATCGCTTCAAGACCATTTGCTTGCGTGGCAACGTCACGATGACCGACAGGGTCGTTACTCTGATCGAGCGTGAGGTTGAAGGGCTTGGGCGAACGGCCGCCAATCCAACCCCCAAAATCGCAACGCTGAATGATGATCGACTAATCGCGCGTGTTGTTGATGCATCGGACAAGCTGGGCGCTGCGGCTTCCTCGCTCAGCAAATCAATGCAATCATCACTTGATGATTTTGGCGCCAAGCTGCTGCGATCCATCCCAACACCGCAAACGGCGGAACAGGTTGCTGCTGCCAATCAGGCTGCAGCGGCGCAGGACCAGCAAAGGCTCATATCGGTGCTCGCCAAAGCGGACGCACTCAACACGCAGATTGTAGCGGCGATCGAGCGCGGACATGACAAGATGCTTGCGGAGGTCGAGACACGACGCACATTGCTGCAAATGCTAAGCGTTGGCGTCCTAGGCGGACTTGTAGCGTCAGGCATGGTGCTCTGGGCGATCGCAGGCAACTCCCCTGCCCGCTGGCTGGCAGTCTGGCTCACTGGCGAAGACAGCACCTGGCACGCAGCGAAGTTTATCGCTGGCGATGGCAGCCTGCTACATGGCGCATATATGTCAGAGACGCACACACTCCTCAAAAATCCCGAGTTCCGGCAAAGCTATGTGCGCTGCGCAGAGCGTGCCAAGACGAGCAAAACCAGCTTCAATTGCACATTGCGATTCCCGCTGCTGCTCGAAGTGCGATGAGCCATGGTTGTATCGATTGGAGCCATAGGCTCGGCAAGCGGTGCTGCGGAATATTATGCTGCCGACAATTATTACGTCGGCGAACAAGCCGCCGAGCATCAGGGCGAATGGGGCGGTGAAGCGGCAGCGCGGCTTGGGCTATCAGGCGGAGTCGATCCAAGCCAGTTTGAGAACTGCCTGAAAGGTCATCTGCCCAATGGGGCAACAATCGCAAACAACGCTGGTGACCATCGACCTGGTCTTGATCTTACTTTCTCCGCGCCCAAGAGCGTCAGCTTGCTGGCTTTGCTTGGAAAGGACGAACGCATTGCCCCTGCTCATGTGTCAGCCGTCAAAGCGACGCTTGCCTGGGTCGAGCAGCGACTTGCTGAAGCGCGGGTATCAGGTGAAGGGCCACGCGCGGTACAGACCGGTAACTTGGCCTATGCGATGTTCGCGCACGATGTGTCCCGCAATCAGGACCCGCAACTGCATGTCCATGCGGTCATCTTGAACGCAACCCAGCGGTCGGATGGCGAATGGCGCGCATTGCGGAACGACAAGCTCTATTCTGAGAACACCCTCATCGGCTCGGTTTATCACGCCCAATTGCGCGCCGAGATGCAGAAGCTTGGCTACCAGACGGAAATTACCGGCAAGCATGGCAGCTTCGAGATTAAGGGCATTGATCGTGCCGTGATTGGCGAATGGAGCACAAGGCGCGAAGATATTTTAGCCAAAGCAGCCAAGCTTGATATTAAAACCCCGCAGGGAATGCGAGCGGTTGCAGAACGGACACGCGATGCCAAAGAAGTGATCGAGCCATCCAAACTTGCTACGCATTGGGAGCAACTGGCGGGCGAACGTGGCCTCGATCTGTCACCCATCATTGCCGCAGCACGCGAAGCTGCACGTCCGCGCGGCTTCATCGAGCAAGTACGCGAATGGGGACAGGCGTTGCTGGATAAGGTGACTCACTATTTTGGTCCCAAGCCTGAACCGCTGATGGCAGGCGCGGAACCAGCGACGCGCGGTAGCCATCTGGCAGCGGCCTATGCTGTCGCTGCAGGCGTTCGTCATCTTGCAGAACGCGAAGCGACCTTTGAGCCCAATATGCTGCTTCGGACCTCGCTCAATATGAGCGATCATGGCGCAACGGTGCGCGTGGTGGAAAGCCGGATCGACCGGTTGGTAACGGATCGCACCTTGTTGATGGGGAAAGTGCATGGGCGCGACCTGATGACAACGCGCGATATTTTCAAAACCGAAGTCGACATGGTCAATCATGTCAAAGCTGGCATCGATGCAATCGCGTCACCAATCGATCCCGCTGTTGCAGTCAGCGGCTTGGCAGATGCAAGCAAAGCTGCAGCCATCGACCTATCAGCCGAGCAGCAAGATGGCGCCCTCGCTATCCTGTCCGGCACCAATGCCGTCCAGTTGATTCAGGGCGATGCGGGTGCTGGCAAAACTACGATCTTCGCCCTCGCCCGCGACGTTGCGGCAAAATCGGGTATCGAAATCATTGCCGCGACACCACAAAACAAGCTCGCAACCGAATTACGCGAAGTTACCGGCATACAGGTGCAATCGGTCGAGGGGCTGTTGTCGCAGCACCGCTTTGCAACGGGGAAGGCCACCTCGGTTGTCATCGACAATGCACGTGCAGACCTTGGCGGCAAAATCCTCATCGTCGATGAAGCGTCGATGGTCTCGCATAGGCAGATGGTCGGGCTGATGCAGATTGCGGAGCGTGGCGGATTGGCGAAGTTGGTGTTGGTCGGTGATATCAAGCAGATCGATCCGGTTGAGGCGGGGCGGCCCTTCGCGCTCTTTCAGCGTCTAAACGCGCCAACGCAGATTTTGAGCGAAAACCGCCGCCAGCAGGATCCTGAACTGCGCACGGCAGTTGCCGAGTTGAAGGACGGCAATGTGCGCGGTGCGCTTGATGCGCTGGGCGAGCGGGTGAAGGAAAGTGTCGATCCTGCCAAGGCTGCGGCGCAGCAATGGTTGGGCTTGCCGGAAAAGGAGCGCGATTCCACAGCGTTGCTTACCTCCGGCCACAATCTGCGCCAACAGCTGCTGGATCATGTCCGTGGTGGGCTGATTGCTGAGGGCAAACTTGGCGATAGTTCGCTGACCTTGCAGACATTCGACAATCTTAACCTGACGACCCAGCAGCTCAAGCAGCTTTCCAGCTATGCGCCGGGACAATTGCTGGAGGTGTTCCGCTACCAGCCAAGCATCAATTTACCAGCAGGTCGCTATGAAGTGCGTGGCATTGATCCCAACAGCAAAGAGGTGGAGGTTGCGCGTGACGGCATACGACAGCGTTTTGATCCCTTGCATCTATCCAGCAACGCCAAGGGATTGGCGCTAAAGGTTCCGAATGAAATCGATGTGCGCGAAGGTGATAAGTTGATCTGGACAACCAATGACAAGGCAAAAGACATCAGCAATGGCTCGAAAATCGATGTGCTGAAGATCGAACCCGATAGCCTCACGGTTGGCAATGCCAAAGGCGAATGGAAGTTGGAGGCAGGCGATCCACTCAGCCAGAGCTTGGCGCATGGACTGGTGCTCAATATGCACCGCGCACAGGGTATGACCTATGACAAGACCATATCGGTCATCGATAGCCATGACCGGCTGTTAAACAGCGCGAGTCTCTTCTACGTTTTGAACAGCCGCGCGCGCGAGGACAGTGCGATTCATCTGGACAACAACGAAGCAGTGGCGCGCAGTATTGAAAGCCATCGGGGTGCTACCCCCAATGCGCTTGATTTATGTCCTGAATTGGCAAAGCCAGATGCAGGGCTTTTTGATGGTAAGACAGGCGTTGACGCCCAGCTTGACAAATCGCTGCTACACACAACCCTGGAGATATTGGGCCTCAAATCCAGCACCGAGCCAAGCCTAGCAGTCGAGCAATCCAGCAAAGTGCCCGAACTCAAAATCCCCGAACCATCACGCACCCAGGAATATGATTTTGACATGGATATGTGAAGCGGGTTGCAACGATGTCCCGTGTTATGGGAAAGAAACGTCCTTCTCGCGATGTCATACCAGCTTCCCAATTGCGATGCCGACACACAGCAGCGCCGCATAGCCCACCAACAGCTTGCCCACCAAAATGGCTGGAGAACCTTCCAGTTTAGAATCTTTGACGACGCTCATCAAGTGCAGCTGGATACGGTCAAGCTCTGCCTGCGTCTGTCTTATACGGGCTATCTGGTCTTTAAGATCATGATCTGTCATGCAGATTTTGGCTCCCATTTTCTGGCGCTCAATCTCTAAATCAACAACACATTACACTACCACTCTGGTTGAAAACCGCCCAGATATACCGAATTCGCTACTTCCCCTCACCTTCCAGCCTGACACCATGCTCGCCCGCGTCAAGAGCGGCGGCGTTGCCGCCCCGCTTTGCGGCTGTGGCTCTTGACCCGGTCTGCGCGTGGTGTCGTTGTGGAAGCTGTCGGGACGGGGAATGCCTTTTTGGTGTGTTCGACTGCTGCTGGCAGGCCGAACAGGGAATGATGGAGGGCGCGGGTAGGCAGATACCGCTGCACTTGCATGGAGTGGCACGACCGGCGCTTGGCTGTGTTCACAGGTCATATTGCATGTGCGCAGCTTCCACCACCGCTGCAAGGTCGCCACGCTTCAGCCGATCAAGCGGGACGTCTCCATCAAGATAAGGGCTACGCTGCGTCAAAAAGAGCCAGCACTCGCCATTGATCTGAACGACCTCAGCAACATGATCGATCCCGGCGACAACATTACAGTCAACGAACTGCGCGGCAGGATAGACATAGCCACCAGCGCTTTTGGGAAAGGCCATCGCCTTGCCCTCACCTCGCAGCGCATCGAGTTGCTCGGCACTGATTCCATAACGTTGACTCACTTCATCATCTTCAAGCAGTTCGCCTTCCCAGCCTTTAGTTGCTTCGGCGCACTCCTCGATATAGGCCATCAGCTCCTCATAAGCCGCACGCTTGGCTTCCTCATCGGGCATCGATAAGTCCTCTCCTCAGTCCCATTTGCAGTTCCAAGCTTCCGCATCGTCCGGCTCAAGCTTGTCACGTTCGACAAACACCCGCGTTGCACTGTTGCGCAATTGGACATGCGATGGCACCTGAACTTCAACCAACGGGCCATTGAACGCTAACACCCTGCCACAATTGGTCTTAGTTCCGACCGTTAGACTTTTGCGAAAGCTGACAAGCAAAGCTGCGCGCTTTGCGCCTTGCTCTTCGCGGACTGCCGCTTCGCGCTTCCACTGGTCATTGATCGCAAGCTGGGCTGCGCGTTCCTTCTCTTCAACCGCTTGTTTTTCAGCCGCGGTTTTCGCGATTTCCGTCGCCGTTACCGGGCGGATCGACAGCATGAACCAGGCATTGGCGCTGCGCCCGACCTCTTGCAGCGCCTGCATATTGCCAAAGCGAGTAGGCAATATGGCAACATGCCACAAAGACTTTCCACTTTCATCGTGGCAGCTGAACAACCCTAAAAAGCCTTTGGCGTCGATTAAGCCCGCTGGACTTCGCAAATCCCATTCGCGCGGTCCAGACTTTTGTTCGCTTTGCCAAGCGCCATAACGCCACCGCTCTATCATCCAGCGGTCGACGGCAAGCTCGGTGTCGCCATTAGGATCGGCGAGTGTAATCGGGCCAGAACCAATGCCATTATCAAACACCCGGACGGCGTAGCTTTGTACCAGAGTGCCTTTGGCCTTGGCGCAATATTTGGATAGAGTGCGCTGTGGCCAACCGGCCGTCGCGACATTGAGTGCGTTGAAATAGGCGCTGGTCCAATAGCTGCCGTCGGTTTGCTGCCCCTCATAGTCTGCCGCATAGCCAGTAGGCGCATTAGGCAGCAATGCATCAAGCAAGCCGCCGGATTTGTTGTAATTCTTACGAAGGAACTCAGCTAGGTCATCTTCTGCAGGCGTTGCATACGCAGGTGTTGCAGCCAGCAAAAGGCTCGCCATTATCGCCGCGCTCTTCATGCTTCACCTGCAGCGCGCGCCCGCGCCATCTCTATGGCGCTCGAAAATTCCGCCTGATCATATCCGGCGAAGGTCGCCATCGGCGCGATCCTTCTGACCAGCGCAGCCTTCAACAAAAGAAAACGCTTCCTGTCCTCCAAACTGTCCAGACACTGCGAAGGACGCGCCAAGATGTGCGTGAACTCGTCATACACTTCTGCCCAGTCTTCAACGCGCGGCTCAAACCTGCCTTTGGATTCCTCGACTTTCGCCATGATCTGCCGATGACCATTGGCGAGACGTCCAATGGCATCGACATTGGTAGCAAGCCGCGAAAGTGCTACCGACAGCTCGGCAGGAACCCTCCCTCCAAGGCCCGACAGGTCGAGTTCTTCATGAAAAAATTCACGGCAAATCTGAGTCAGCGTTTCGCCATCATCCTCGGCAAAGAACAGGTCGGAAAGCAGCTTCGCTTCGCCGCTTGTCATCAAGCCCGCTTCCCACGCGCTCAACAAATCAAGCTGACGGTGCAAGATTTCACCGAGATCGAAAACAAGGTCGAAAATCTGCATTGGGTGCCTCCTCCAAATATTTGAAGAGGCGGACCCTAGCCGGGTGTTGGAAACCTGGACTCTCGCACAGGCGCTGCCGTTTTTAGGCAGAGCCTTGGACATATACGACAGCCACCCGGCCAGTATATCTGACCGGACGAGAGTTCGGAGGTTTCCACGCCTCACAGCTGGGATGGACCAGCTGCATATTCATATTGCTGAATATTATGCGCTATCGCAAGTGGAAGTTGTCAGGCTGGAACATGGTGAAGGTCTGAATGCACAGATTTCACCAATCGACTCATTATTTGACCATTGCGGTAGGCAATCAACAGCGCGCAAGTCGTATAATGCAGCGACAGTTTTCGAGACAATCCAGACATTGGCTTGTGTAAAGCACTCACTCCAACTGCGACATTCATTTCGGGAGTTGTCGCTAACTCTCCGGACGTTGGAAGACATGTCCGACGACCGTTAAAACCAGCCATCCGTTCAGTTTGGGTATGCGAGAAGTCGGCGTAGAGAGTGCGAATGGCCTCAACGGACAAAATTCGTTGGAAGCTGATCAAAGTTGCTAACCGTAACCCGCTCTTCCATAAACTTCAGCGCAAACTGCATCGGCACAGGGTTCTTGAAGACAAGATGGCTTTCCAAAATGGGCTGGCTGGAAATGCCAACATATCTAACGACCTCTGCCAAATGCTGATGCAATATGTTCATTCTGTCGAAATGCCTTAGCAGGTAGTCCCGCTTGCCGTCATCCCGGAGTTCGCCTCTGAAATCTGCAAGTTGTTCCGAAATCTCGCCATAGGTTTTGCGGTAGTGAAGGTCCTTGCATTCGATGATGAGAACGCGACTTGAGGCTGCATCCCAGGCTAGAACGTCAACATCGCCATAGTCCATGTCGAAGCCTCGACCGAGTAGCTTCGTTACACGCACTTCTGTCTCCACTTGCCAACCCATTTCCCCAAGCTTTGCGGCGACTTCGGCCGAGAAAGCCGCACCGCGCCGGTCCGCTGATTTTCCTGCCCAGGATTTCATTTTCGGGCTGAGTTGCTCCTGCGGAAACTCGCCGCGATGGTAGTTCCCCAGCATATAAATGAAGCTATCCCGAATCTGGCCCGGTGCGAACAGGAGGGCGGTCTCACTTTCCTCCTCTATTTGCAGAAACGGTTTGCGCAGAAGTGACAGCCTTCGGCGAAATCTCCAAGGTTGGCGATCCCTGTCGTTGAAGCCCGTCGGAACGTCGCGCCAATCATCTCGCGGCAGCAGGGTCAGCTCATCGAGCAGTCCTAAAGCACGTTCTCGCGATACAGCCTGCCCTTCGACGCAAACATTGTCGAACGCCGCTCGTCTTACGGATATGACGCCTTTTCCTGCGGTGATGCCCAGATTTTCGCAATGATCGACGAAAACGCGAGTCTCGTCGAATGTCAGGCCAAACTGCTCTTCCCAAGCTTCGGCAAATTCCGGCTCAAGAAGGTGGCCAGTTGTTAACTGAGGATCATAGTCTTCAAGGTGCTTCGGGTAATTATCAGCATCGCTGGATGTCCGATCGGCCGCAGTAGCGCGCGCGAAAGGCTCGACGATTTCGTCCACATAGCCAAACTGGGCATGGATGTCTCCCAGTGGCGTGATCCGCAGTTCCGGCTTCATGACACCCCAACGAATCGCATCCGACCAACCGCCAATGTGAAAGAGCAGGCCAGCCTTTGCCATAAGGCGCGAAAGGTCGAGCTTTCCGAGTCTTTTTGTACCAGCAGCAGGGCATGCACAAATGGCCATCTCGGCTAGAATCCGGCTCGTTTGGAAAACCGCATTGAGCTTGAAGTCGTGGACCGCGATCGTTTCCATCGCCTCCGTTGCAGGAGGATGCAACGCGATCATAGCGGCAGTAGTCCGGCGCCACCGGTCACGATCATTGGCGGCAAACTCCTTGTTTCGGAGAAGTTTCTTGAGAAACGAGTTGCGCCCAAATTGATTGAGGTCAGCGCAAATCTCGTCTTCCAGCTGACGGACCACGCTATTCAGAAATGCCGAACACTCCGCCTTGCCGACGATATTAGGCCCAAGACTGCGGTCGCGCTCCGCCCATCCCAATCCGAGTCGGACAAAGGCGTCATCATCTCTGCTGATATGGATTACTTCACCGCCGATGTCGTCCCGCACATGATCGCGAAACTCACGCGCCACGAAAGCGTGGCCATGTCTGGCAGCAGGGCTCTTAACAATTTCCTGAAGCAGTTCACCAGCTTGGATCGCCGAGAGTGGTTTGCCTGCAAGCTCATTTACCGCATCGATAAGTGCGGCGACCACCGCTCTCTCGGCGATATTCTCGGGATGGAAAACGGCCCGCTCGAACCCCGTGTCAGCAATAGTTCGGAAGGTCGAGTCTCCGGCTTTTGCTTCGACTTGGATTGTCGCGCGCGCCTCGTCAAACGACGCGCGCCTTTCATCCCGGCCGAAGTCACCCGGCTTGCCCCGAAATTCTGCTTTCCAGTAGATGGGGCCTGGCGGCGGGCCGACCAATCCTTCGAGTTTTTCGGCCGCTCGGCTCAACCAGGTGCTCAGCATCGCGAAACGCTCGTAACCGAATAATCCGGGAACGTCTTCCGGGATGAAGAGTTCCACCCACCAGGTTCGATGTGTCGTTATAAACGCTGCAATTGGCCGCCCGGCTTCGCCTGGCACTTCGGTGGCGTAGAGCGGCGCACGCTCATCGTCCTTGAAGATCGAAAGGCGATTCTTGCGGATCGGCAGCCAAGTCCCATCGACAAATTGAGCGACGCGAGCATCACAGGTTTTGGCGACCGAATGACGCAGTTCGCGTATCCCGTTCTGGGTGACGATCATCATGGCCTGCTGGCCAGGACCGCCGACATCATCCGGGACTTCTCCATGCGGGACGAGGTGCCCGTTCAGTTCTCTGGACCACGCAACCAAGTTCAGCAGGCCATTGGCGTTTTGAAGTGCGACCCCTAATTGCTCGACTTTGGCCTGGCCTTCCAAAATCCGCCACATCGTTTCAGGCTTGAATTCGGTCAGCCAGCTCAGCGTCTCAAAATCATAGGAAGAGCAGCCAAGAATTCGCCAGTTCGAGTCTTGATCATTTTCCATCATTACGCTGGCCGCCCGCCCGATTCCACATCCCACGATGAGGGTAAGGCCGCCCCGGTAGCCATCCGATTGCTGCGCGTGCTTCTGAAAGGCGGCGATGGATTCTGACAGTGCATCGTCCAGCTCCATCGTGTCTGGATTCAATCCGGAAAAGCCGGTCTCCTCGAAATCCCGCAGGTTGTCGGTAAAGAAGAGGAGTTGGATGAAGCGGCCAACATCGAACTCGATACCAACTTGGGTAATCGCAGCGTGTGGCTCAGGTTTGAAATTGATCGCTGGCGGGCGTCTAGCCCCAAGGAGCGGCAAGCTCCGAAGCGTGCGCGCATAAACATTGGCGAGACCCCGGCAAAATGCGTCCCGCATTCCCGCTTCGGTCATGCGTTCGATCACGAAATTCCGTATTGCAACGCTGATCGCTGTTGGCAGAGCTATGTAAAGGTACGTTCCGTCGCGGACGAGCGGATGTCGTTCCAAATCCGAATTGCCGATCGTCTGGCTAAGCAACAGAGCCCGATCACAGGGTGTAAACAGGAACGGTGCTAGAGAAAACGGATCGATGCCTAAATCCGGCAGTTCCGCAAGTTTGAATCTGACTTGATGCCTCGCCGCGACGAACTGCCCTGCTGCATTGAGCGACATCTTCCCGATGTTGAGTTGGTCACCCAGCTGGTTCCGTTGAAGTCCCGCGCGTTCGCAAATCATGTCGGACAATCGCAGCAGGCCATATATGCTAGTCCGGATTTCATCGTAGCCGGTGCCGACGGGCATATCCTCCACTGCTTCGATGAATTTTTGCAGGAAGTAGGCATTCCCTTCCCAAATTCCTTCGAGAATCCTGAAATTGCCACGCGGGCTGCGCACCGAGGAGACGAAAACGTCCTCCGCTGGGTCTTCCATCGATCCACATAAACCGTTGCCGAGTTGGTTGAAGCCATCAGCAACGAGTTTGGGATTGGGTGTCTGCTTCCCATTACCTACCGCCAAAGCGAGGTGAATCAGAGTCTCGATCCTAAGACAATTGCTCTGAAGTTCGGGTTGCAACAACAGGCCCGAAAATGTCGCGACAGTTGCTAATGGATCGAGCACTGTCAGCCGCTTCGTCAGCGCCGGGTAACGCTCCGAAATAGAATTCAATTTGACCTCGCCAAAAGCACCAAGAGAGGTCATCAGCTCGAGTGCCTGCGCATATTCGAATGCATCCATAATGCCTTGGATTCGTCTTTCACTTAGCGAGATGCAATCCCTAATGTTTGCACTTTATCGACAAGCGCGCCCAAATGCGCTTGCGATTTGTCTCTCAATTCTGCTCAGCTAAATGCGGGAGGGAACGTTGCATTTTAGCGCCGAAAATGCTTCCGATCTTTCTGCCGGTAAATGCATAATCTGCTACAACTGCATTGAGCGTGAGCAACAAAAACCGTAAGAAAGGCAATCTATGGCTCTGGACTTCGCTCGAATTAGAAGTGGAGTGGATGGGCAGAGGGGAGCGTTCGAGGCGTTGGTTCGGCAGCTTGGCCGCCTAAATCCGCCAGCTAGGGCTACGGAATTTCGACATATCAATGGTGCCGGTGGCGATGGCGGGATCGAGGCATTTTGGCTTCACTCCGGCGATAGGGAATATGGCTACCAAGCCAAATATCATTTGAGGCCGAGAGAAATCGACTGGCAGGCGTTAGATGGATCGATTCTTACAGCACTGCAAACGCACCCGAGATTAACTCACATTCAAGTCGCCATGCCCTGCGATTTGACCGCCCAGCGTACCACGGCGAAAGGCACTTCGGGCTGGCAGCTATGGGATTCGCACAGATCAAAATGGGAAGCGTCCGCGACACAACTTGGGTTGCATATCACCTTTGGCTTCTGGGGCGCTTCTGAGATCGAACAAATGCTGGCGTCGCCAGGAGCTGCCGGATTGCAGGAATATTGGTTCGGCGATGCCTCCTTCTCACAACCCTGGTTTGAGACGCAATTTGCTCGAACAGTATCGCAGCTTGACGACCGGTTTCACCCCGAAGATCATGTCGAAGTCAGCACCCGCTCGATTTTCGATGCGCTCCGGCGGACCACTGAGTGGTCGGGCCGCATTATGGACCGCGCGAACAAGTTGCGCGAAAGTAGGGTGGGCAAAGTGGAAACGGCAATAGCCGGCACCTTGAAGCGCGATTTCGAGGTGTTGGCCGAGCATCTCACCATCTTTGAAGACATTGAAATTGATTTGTCGGCACCTGCAGACCAGACATTTCCTTCTTCAAAATGGTTAGAGCACGTCAAGATTGCACGTGATCTAATATACAAATTGTCTGAAGCGGTTTGGGATACCGGTTCAGTGAACCTGAGCGGCAATCAATCTGAAATACCAATGCTGCCGAAGGAGAAGCGGGACGCGCTACGGCGTAGTCTTTATCAGCTCCGCGAGGCTATCGATGATTTAGACTACGCATTGTCAGCCTCAACACACGAGGCCGAACAAAAGAAATGCGCCATTATCCTAGGCAGGGCGGGTACGGGTAAGTCGCACCTGCTCGCAAGTGAGGTCGGACGGGCTTTAGCGGCAAAAGAACCGGCGGTCATATTATTGGGCACCGACTTCGTTGGGACGGAATTACCCGAGATACAAATTCTCAAGCGGCTGGGCCTCGGCAACCTGAGCGTTCCACAATTCCTTGGCGCATTACAGACCAAGGCCGAGCATCGGCAGTCTCGGTGCTTGATCGTAATAGATGCACTTAACGAAGGGGCGGGTGGTGCCGTTTGGCGAGAACGACTTAGCGGCTTTGTCGACTTGGTTTTGCAGTATAGCCGATTGGCGCTGTGTGTATCCTGCCGTTCGGAATATGCTGACTTTGTCCTCACTGACGCAGCGAAACGGAAATCGATCACTACAGAGGTAATGGGCTTCGCGACCGTTGAGGAGCAGGAACGCGCCGCGCAGATATACATGGACCGGCGCGGCATACTCCGGCCACCGACACCATGGCTGTCGCCAGAATTTTCCAATCCGCTTTTCCTGCGAACAACGTGTATTGCTCTCGAAAAGGAGAACCAAAAGGAGTTTCCCAAAGGATTGAGAGGCACGCGCCATCTACTGAGCTTCTATTTGAGCACTGCGGCAAGGCATCTCGGTACTAGTTACGATGGTTCGAATGACCTTATCGCACCTCTAAAAACCGCCATGCTCGGCATGGCCCAAGCTATGGCGACGCGTCGAATTGACTTTTTGGAACGTGCGCAAGCGGCGCAAATAATCGACCTGGCGTTTTCGACGTTTCCAGCGCAATCGCGCGCATGGATCGATATATTGCGATCACGCAGCTTGCTGAGGTTCGACATAAATCCCGACATCGATCCATCCAAACTCGATCCGATGGAGCCAGTCGAGGAGGTTGTACGGTTCGGGTTCCAGCGTTTTCAAGATCACCTTGTTGCGCAAGGCCTGCTTGAAGGCGTTGATCAACCAACAGGGCATTTTTCAGCAGGAGGGCCTCTGTCATTCATGCTAGGGGCACATGGTGTCGACTGGCGTTGGAATGGAGTATTTCAAGCGCTTACGATCGAATTCGCCGATCGGTGGAGGGTTGAAATTGTCGATGAATTGCCGGGTGGCACCGCCAAATGGTGGGACGATTACTACGTGCAAGACGCTTTTGTGGAAAGCGCTCGGTGGAGACAATGTGAATCGTTTAGCGACCGCAGCATAGAACTGCTAAACGTCTTGCCTCGTAACCATGAGCAGAAGATCGATCTGCTTCTGGAATTGGCGTTGGTCACGGAGCATCCGTGGAATGCTAAGATGCTCCACAATAATCTAGCGGCAAAAAAAATGCCGCAGCGCGACGCTTGGTGGACGCTTGCCATCAATGAGAGCGAATGGGACGAACCAAGACCAAGCGAACGCATCGTTCGCTGGGCGTTGGGACCGGCAGTCAGCCGTTGTTCGAACGATTGCTTATCGCTGGCTTTAGTCGCTGTGGGATGGCTCTTCACCTCAACAAACTCGCGGCTGCGAGACAGAGCGACGAAGGCAGTCACGCATATATTGCTTCACAGCTCCGAGTTATTTCCTGAGATGCTGAAGCGGTTCAAGGACATCGACGACGTTTACGTACTTGAACGTGTTTTGGCAGCAGCTGCCGGGGCTTGCTTGCGAGATCCTGATCCGGATCGCCTCAAAATTTATGCTCAATCAGTCTATCTGGCAATTTTCGCAAGACCCAAGGTTACCCCTCACATTCTGCTACGCGACTACGCGCGGCTGATTATCGATATGGCGGAGCAGAAGGGGGCTCTGCCAAAAGGCATTGACCCGTTGCTTTGTCGTCCGCCTTACAAAAGCGCGTTGCCGCGCTTCGGCTTGGCTGAAGACAAGGTTCAGGCAAGGGCAAACAAGGTCGGCGACCGTTCGATTATGTCTTCTTGCGTTGGGTTTGTAGGCGATTTCGGTCGATATGTCGTGGAAAGTCACACCCGGGACTTGACACTTCAGCCGCTTAAAGGTGCGAAGCCACTGCGCCCAGACGAAGCTATCGGTAAATTCAAAGAGGATTTCATCGTCGGAAATGCCAGCAATGAAGATTGGATGAAATTGGTCGAGCAAGCCTATGTTCTTCGGCGGCCAGAAGAGAAAGCAGGCGATGAGGATACAGAGGGGCTGATACCTCAACTAGAATCTTACTTGTTTCTTGGCCTGACCAAGGACCAGCAGCGCCGCTATGAAACTGAGATTCGCCCAGCTCTGGAACATCGAAACGAATGGATTTTGCCTAATGGCAATGTCCTTGCGCGGCCCGATCCGCGGCAATTAAGGCTTTGGGTCGCCTACCGTGCGCTCTCGATGGGTTGGACAGAAAAACTTTTTCCGCGCGACGCTGGCGGCGGACACTCGCGCCATCGGTCGCACAAGATCGAACGAATTGGCAAAAAATATCAGTGGATCGCTTATCACGAACTTTTGGCACGCATGGCAGACAACTATTGGTTGGTTGAAAAGTGGGGAAGCAAGTCGGCGAAGGTTTACGACAACCCTCTGGATCTGGAATACAACCGCGACATCGACCCGACCACGCCGCCCGTTTCCGAAGAAGTGGACCTGCCTCTCCCCGACGGAATGTCGGCGCCGAAAAAGCTGAAAATCGAACATGTTGAGCCTGACGATATGGTCGCTTGGGTCGAGGATGCCAATTTGATTAGTGGCAGCCTTTCACTTGCGCTTTGCCACGATGTAGATGATGCTGACGACTGGATTGCACTATATCGCTCTGGTTCGGTTTCGACGAAATACGATGACAAATTGACCTTCACCGGCGCACCATTTCGACAGGACGAATTTCATTATCTTCAAATGGTCGCCATTGAAAAGCGGGCGAGGGCGGGATTTGTCAAGAGTATCGAAGCCGCAGGTATTGATTTCCACGAATGGTTGCCGCCCGACTTTACCGATGGTCCTTATTTATATGAAGCTGGACTGAGAAACACTTGGCCGACTTCGAAATGGGCCGTTGAACATCAATGGAAAGGTCCGGAGTTCCGCTTTGTCCGCTGCAGTTATGGATATCATTGGGAGCACCATCTCGACGGTTCAATGCCAAATGGTTTCCAGTTTCATGTCCCACATCCTTGGCTGTTTGCGGCATTAAACATTCGTCCCGATCCGATTAACTTGGGCCGCTACTTCAACACGAGTGGTGAGTTGGTTGTAATCAGCGGCGGAGGCGACCGCGCGTATTATTGCCTTGTGCGTAAAAGCAAAATTCTGCCCGTGCTGGCCAATGAGGGACTAGATCCAGTCTGGGTAGGATTCGGAGAACGCACGGGCTGGCCCGATCCAAAAGCAAATGAGGGGCCACGCAAAAGGTGGAATGGCTGCCTCTGGCTTTCGAAGGCTGGAGTAAAAACAACCAGTTGGTTCGAACGAGCCTGAGCAGCTAAATTTCCATATCAAATGATAGTTGGCAACTGAGTACGCGACCAGCTATTTCCTCACCTGCTGGCACAGCTAATAAAGACGCGTTTCGTCTCCAGCCCGCACTAGATTTACGATGGAAACTCGAGGACTCACGATTGGTCGAGTACACGCGCACGTGGCGAGCTGCATTACTGCCCGGAAGCTCTCTCGAAAGGAGACGAGCCGGAAGGTCTGACAAGTTTGCCGCCAGGTGACTATATTAACCACCGGCGGCTTTTCGGCGCCGCGGTTCAAAACTCGACTGTCCCCTTCCTCCAGAAGTTGACGTTCGCAAATTGTCCGAATGTCGTTTCTCGCAGCTGAGCGTCCTCAGTCTCAAAACGCAGAAGGTCGCAGAACGGCCAATTCGCGACATTGGGCCACGCGGGTCCGGCGCTGAAAATGCGGCATTCCCTTTGGCTCGTCCAGCCTGCCGCTAGGTTCAGGAACGCGGAGTCAAACCGATTGGTTACTTAATTGAGTCATGACTCAAATAAGTCATTGCTCAGTTTTTGCGATTGTGCCATAAGAGCGCAATGGGAAAAGCTGATAAACTCGAATCGACATCCAATCTGCCCGCAAAAGGGCGGATTCGGGGCGTTTCCAAAAATTCTGCGGAGGCGCGGCGCAAGATACTTGATTCGGCGACTCTGATTTTCGGCAAGCAAGGTTTTGCCAGAACGAAGACGGAAGAGATTGCCGAGCATGCAGGCTATGGTCAGGCAACTGTCTTCTTCCACTTCAAGACCAAGGCTGGTTTGCTTGAGGCGTGCCTCGACGAAGCGCTTTCACGCGCCAAGGCAAATTTGGTGCCTGCCGAGAACTCCGGGACAATCGATCTGATCCAGCGTCTCGACCGTGCGTTTGACAATTCATCGACGGCAGATTTCTTCGCAAGGATGTTGGTCGAATTTGGCGACAATTCCACCATCCGCCCGGTTTATGCCGACTTTCATGAGCATCTGCGCCAACTGATCGCAGCAGAATTGACGCGTGAAACAGGTGTCGAAGGGCGGCGCGCTTATTTAGCTGCTGCATCGATCCTAGCGATGATGGTTGGCATTCATGCCGAACAGCGTCTGGAACTCACGCGCTTCACGCGCAGCGATTTCCGCGAAATGTTGATTGAGGTGACGCGGCTGGTGCTGAGTGACCTGAAAAAGCCCGCAGGGACCGGGCCATGATTTAAGTCCCCGATTTTAATACAAAAAGGGAAGTTCAATTCACTCGCTGCTTCAGCGGGATAGGGAGGTTTTGTCTATGGCACAGGGTAATTTCAGGCTTGCACATGCAAGCAGCATCTCGATTGCGGCTGCTTTGATGGCAGCGCCAGCGATGGCGCAGGATGCGCCTGCAGACGATAGCGGCATCGAAGAGATCGTCGTTACCGCGCAGAAGCGCGAACAATCGTTGCAGGATGTTCCAATGTCGATCTCTGCTGTCGGTGCAGATACGTTGCGCGATGCAGGTGCAACCGGAATTGCCGGAGTTGCAGCTCTTGTCCCTTCGCTTTCGCTGGTAGCGAACAATCAGCCGCTGGCGCAAAGCTATCGCATTCGTGGCCTGGGTACCGATCCCAATATCCCGACTTTCGAGCCCAGCGTCGCGCTATTCATCGACGGCGTTTACATGCCGCGCAGCGGGATTGGCGTCGACGATCTGGTTGATCTGGAACGAGTTGAGGTTCTCAAAGGACCGCAATCGACCCTCCACGGTAAGAACGCGACAGCAGGCGTAATCAGCGTCGTTTCCAAGCGCCCTTCGGACAGCTTTGAAGGCAGCATCGAAGGCACACTCTCCTGGATTGAAGGCGGGCGGACACCGTTGGCCTATCGGATTGCCGGATCGCTGTCTGGCCCGATCTCCGACCGCGTTCGTGCACGAGTGACTGGTGTCTATTATGATGCTGGAGCGAGTTTCCGCAATCTGACCAGTGCCGAACAGGCAAATGAAATGAAGCGCTATGCACTGCGTGGGCAAATCGAATTTGACCTGTCGGATTCGATCACCTTCAATCTGACCGGTGCGCGCAGCGAAGTGCTTGACAGTAACGGCACCAATCCAGACTGGACGCGCGGCGTGTCGCCCGAACCCAGCTACTTGCTGGACAATAATCCGATACTCAACGCCCGCTTCGGCGTTACGGCTTGCCCGGATAACAACCCGACAAACCGGATAATCTGCACCACCGATCCCAATCGTTCGAACAGCAGTTCGGATATGGTGTCGGGGACGTTGACCGCCGATCTGGGATTGGCGACTCTGACCTCGATCACAGCCTGGTCGCAATATGAAAGCGAATTGCTCGCCACCGATATTGATCAGGTTGCGCTGCCATTGATCACCTTCCGTGACACACAGGCAGGAGAGAGCTTTTCGCAGGAGCTGCGCCTCGTTTCACCCACGGGCGGGACAGTCGAATGGCTGTTGGGCGGTTACTATCTGGACACAAAGTTCGAGCGCGGCGATCGCGGACAAACGGAGATGTTTGAAATCCAGCCCGCTGCAGCCCTATTCCCGCTCGCACCGGGCATACTTCCGGCGCAAGTGGTATATGGACAGCCCGGCGACAAGGGCTTCCAGGATTCGAGGGCGAGTTCAAAATATTTCGCGCTGTTCGGCCAGGCTACCTATAGTTTAAGCGATTTGTTCTCTCTCACGGCAGGCCTGCGCTGGCAGACCGAAACTAAAAAGGCCTCTATCAACAACCGAGCAACGTTCACGCCGAACCCGAACTTGCCCGTCGGTCATCCGCTCGCCGGGATCAATATCCTGACCGCAAGCCTTGTACCTGCAGCGACCTTCCCGGCCGGTGTTCCGATCAATGGCAAGCTTCCGGATATAAAGGATGACAACTTCACATGGAATGTCACCGCCAACATTACGCCGAATGACGATGCGTTGATCTATGCGAGTTATGCGCGCGGTTCGAAATCGGGTGGATATAATATCGGCTTCGGTAGCGCGGTTCCTGCCCTGCGTGGCTTTGGCGCTGAAACGGTTGATCATTGGGAACTGGGCGGCAAGTTCGATCTGGCAGATCGCCGGGCGCGCCTTGCGCTCAGCCTGTTCCGGTCAGACTATAACGATTATCAGAATGCCGGTTTTGTAGGCCTGCAGTATCTGGTCAACAATGCGGACAAAGTCCGGGTTACAGGTATTGAAGCTGAAGGAACGTTCAGGCTGGCCGATGGCCTCACCATGAATCTGGGCGGTGCCTATATAGATTCAGAGTTCAAATCCTATACCGGCGGTGCCTGCTGGTTTGGACGTACGCCCGATTCTAATCCGACTCCGACCGGTGTGTTCACCAGTTGCGATCTTTCTGGCTCGCAATTGCCGCTGGCACCCAAGTGGCGGATGACCGGCGCACTGCAATATGAGCATCAGCTATCGGTGGGTGAGCTTTACGCCCGCACCGATCTGAATTGGCAGAGCAAGGCGAACGTCAACAGCGCCAGCCTTGATCCCCGCCATGTTCAAAAGGCATTTGCGCTCGTGAATGCGCGGATGGGCGTGCGCTTTGAAAACGGGCTGGATCTTTCATTCTGGGCAAGCAACCTGTTTAACAAAACCATTGTGCAGCAATCGGGTGTTCTGAGCTTCTTTGGAACAACTTCTGGCTATCAGAACTATTTGGGTGCGCCACGCCAGGTCGGTGTCACCGCCCGGTTCGGGTTCTGATCGATGCGCGGCGGAGCAAGACGATTGGCCAGTGTAGCGGTTCTGGCTGCGAAAGGCATTCTGTTCGCCGCCGCGATCCTCGCGGGATCAAGCAGAGCCGCGACGACTGACGCGCAGCCTGAAATCATCACACTTGGCACCATGGCCGGACCGATGCCGAACCCCTCGCGCGGCCAACCCGCCACGCTTCTCCGCTGGGAAGGTGGCATGATATTGGTCGATGCTGGGGACGGCGCGGTCGAACAGATGGCGCGCGCCGGAATCGATCCTCTGCCACTGAAAAGTGTCGTGATTTCCCACATCCATGCCGATCATGTCGGTGGGCTGTTCGCGCTACTTTCGCGGCGCTATCAGCTGATGGATCCGCCGATCACAGTCTATGGACCACCGGGTACCAAGGCGCTGATCGCGGGGCTTGTCGCTGCAATGGAACCTCTAAAGCTAACCAGCCCCGCGTTGCCAGGTGTACCGGTCAGAATTCCGGCAGACGGGGTGAAAGTTGTCGAATTTGGTGACGGTGCAGAACTGACTGTCGAAGGCGTCACAGTTCGCGCGGTTGCCAATACGCACTATCTTTCGGGTGACCAGGCGCCCGATCCGGCATTGGCACAATCTTTATCGCTGCGGTTCGAATTGCCGGGACGCAGCATAGTCCTGACTGGGGACACCGGACCCAGCGGACTGGTTAGCGAATTGGCACGCGGTGCGGATGTGCTGGTCTCATCGATCCTCGATCTGGACGGTGCCGTCGCTACAATCCGTGCCAGTCGGCCCAATGCGCCGCCTGCATTTTTCGAAACAGCTCGAGCACATTTTGCCCAGCATCATTTGAGCCCCGAAGCCGCAGGACGCCTGGCGCAATCTGCTGGCGTGAAGAAGGTCGTCTTTACGCATATCGGCATCACCCCCAACCGGATGAAGGCGGCAAAGGCGGAACTACAGAAAACATGGAAAGGGCCGGTTGTGTTTGCGCATGATCTTGGCCGCTATTGAGAGAGTCCGAGCGATGGCCCATTTGAGGAAAAGCAAAAGATGACCACCATCCATGTCGCAGGCGTCGCGATGACGAAGTTCGGCCCCAACCCGGGCGCCACGGTCAAATCGCTCACTGCAGAGGCCGTCGCGGCCTGTCTGGCCGATGTCGGCGCCACGCCTGATGACGTGCAGGCCGCCTATTTCTCCAACACGCTGCAGGGCCTGCTTGAAAGCCAGTTGTCGATCCCCGGCCAAATCGCGCTGCGCCACGCCGGCGTTGAAGGCGTGCCGATCGTCAATGTCGAAAACGCCTGTGCGTCGGGATCGACCGCGCTGTGGCTGGCCTGCCAGCATCTGCGTTCCGGTGCGACCGAAATCGTGCTTGCCGTGGGCGTGGAAAAGATGGTCTTCGACGGCGAGGCGCAGCGCGCCACCGTCATGCGCGCCTTTGAAGGCGGCATGGACGTCAGTGCCGGGGACGAAGCGCTTAATGATCTTCTGCGGCTGGGCGCCGGCGTCGATGGCCCCTCCGGCGACGGCCACCGCACCCGCTTCATGGATATCTATGCCGCGCTGTGCCGCGCCCACATGGCGCGCTTCGGCACCACGCAACGCCAGCTGGCGATCGTGGCGGCCAAGAACCATGATCATTCGGTCCACAATGAAAAATGCCATTTCCGCAAGGCGATGACGGTTGATGAGGTGCTGGCCTCACGGCCATTGGGCTTTCCGCTCACCGTGGCGATGTGCTCGCCACTGTCTGACGGCGCGGCGGCGGTGCTGCTGTGCACCGATGCCGGGCTGAAAAAGTTGCAGGGACAGACGCCGTCCATCCTGATCAAGGCCTGCGAGTTGACCTCGGCCGCCACCCGCGACTTTGCCGATTTCGAAGCGCATGTGGCCCGGCGCGCGGCGCTGACCGCCTATGACCGTGCCGGGCTGGGCCCAGACGATATCGATGTCGCCGAAGTGCATGATGCGGCCGCGTTTGGCGAAATCTTCATGACCGAGCTGCTGGGCTTCTGTGCAATGGGTGACGGCGGCCCGTTGGCCGAGCGCGGCGAGACGCGGATCGGCGGGCGCATCCCGGTCAACCCGTCGGGCGGACTTGAATCCAAGGGTCACCCCATCGGTGCCACCGGCCTCGGCCAGATATATGAGTTAACCCAGCAGCTGCGCGGCACCGCAGGCGCCCGCCAGGTCAGCGGCGCGCGCACCGCGCTGCAGGAAAATAGCGGCGGTCTGCTCGGTATCGAAGAAGGCGCGGCCGTCGTCACCATTCTCCAACGCCAATATTGAGGAACGTCATCATGCAGCATACCCCCGTCTTGTTTGCCGAAAGCTTCCTCTTTCCTGAAGCGCCGCGCTGGCACGCCGGACGCGGGCAATTCATCGTGAGCGATATCGATCGCGGCCAGGTGTTTGCGGTCTCCACCGATGGCCAGCGCCAGCAGGTCTATCAAGGGCCTGATTGGGTTTCAGGCACGGCATTTGAGAACGACAAGACCATGCTGGTCACCAATGCGCGTAGCCGGGGCTTGGTGCGGGTCCAGCTCGATCAGCCCGATGCTGTACCCGAAATGGTGGCCTCGCTCGCCGAAATCGCGCCCTATGGCATCAATGATATGGTGCGCACGGCATCGGGCGTCTGCTTCATCGATACGGTCAGTTTCGATTTCGTCGCCTATGCTCGTGGCGAGATCGCGGCCCAACCCAGCGTGCTGGCCCGCGTCGATGCCGATGGTCGCGTTTCCGTGGCCACGACGGAAGTGAATTTCCCCAACGGCATGGTGATCACGCCCGACGGCAAGCGCCTGCTGGTGGCGGATTCGCTTGATCAATGCGTCCACGCCTTCGCGCTCGCCGCCGATGGTACGATAAGCCAGCGCACCTGCTTTGCCGCGCTGCCGGGCGAGATGCCGGATGGGATGTGCCTTGATGCCAGCGGGGCGGTCTGGGCTGCTTGTCATGGCCGCGTGGTGCGGGTTGCCGAAGGCGGCGCTGTGCTGGAGGAGATCGACATGGGCACAACCTTGGCCACTGCCGTTGCCCTGGGCGGTGCCGATGGCCGCACGCTGCTGATCACCGCCTCGGACAGCTATGACCGCGTGGTGATGGCGGGCAATCCGACCGGGCGACTATTTACTGTGCAGGTCGACGTACCAGGCGCCGGGCTTCCGTCGGTTTATTGAAGGGAACGGGTATCATGACACAGCGATTGGCCGGCAAGACGGCCCTCATCACCGGGGCGACATCGGGCATCGGCGTCGACGTCGTCCGGCGCTTTGTCGCCGAAGGCGCAAAAGTGCTATTCTGCGGCCGCTCCAGCGAAGCTGGCGCCGATGTCGCCGCCGAGATCGGCCCGGGCGCCCGCTTCGTGCGCGCCGACGTGACCGACGAGACCGACGTCATCGCGCTGGTCAAAGCCGCGGAGGACCTCGGCGGCGGGCGGATCGATTTTCTGTTCAACAACGCCGCCCCGGCCTTGCGCGACACCCCGGTCACGGCGCTGCCGGCCGAGGAGATTGCCAGCGCGTCCATGGCAATCTTTGGTAGTGTCGTGCTAGTCACCAAGCACGTGGCCACGGTGATGCAGGCGCAGGGCGGCGGCTCCATTCTCAACAACGGCTCGACGGCGGCACACCGCGCCAACAGTTCGCCTTCGCTGTACAGCGCTTTGAAGGCAGCGGTTTGCCATTTTACCCGCTGCATGGCGCTTGAACTGGCCGATCACGGCATCCGTGTGAACACGGTATCGCCGGGCGCAATCCCCACACCAATCTTCCTGCAATCGCTGGGTATCCAGCCTGCCGATCAGGACCGCGCTCTAACCGCGTTGCAGGGCGTTTTTGCGAAGGCCATGCCCGTCGGCCGCGCCGGCAACGGGGATGATATCGCCGCCGCCGCCGTTTTCTTCGCCAGTGATGAATCATCCTATGTTACCGGGCAGGACCTGGTCGTCGATGGCGGCCTCACCGCCGGGCTGTCGAACGCTGCCAAGCGGGGCCAGGCCGACATGATGCGCACCGTCCTCGCCAACATCGGGAAATAGCACTATGTCAATATTCAGCTTGCTCGAACGCGGTGCCCAGCGCTCTGATGGCCGCCCGTTCGCAGTGTTTGATGGTGTGGAAACCAGCTATGCCGAGGCCGTCAGCCTTGCAAAGCGGATTGCCTCAGCGCTGGGTTCCGCCGGCTTCGGGCTGGGCGACCACGCAGCTGTCCTGAGTCCCAATGATCCGGTCGCCTTTACCGCTGCATTCGGCATCTTCGGCGCCGACATGGCCTATGTGCCTGCCAATCCGCATAACCCGCCTGCCGCGATCGCCAGTGCGCTTAACCTCGTCAATGTCCGCGTGCTGTTTTATCACAGCGCTCTGGCAGCGGTAGTGGACGAGATCCGCGCCTCTCTACCCAAGGTCGCGCTGTTCGTGGCGCTAGATGCGCCATCCGGCGGTGATCCCACGCTGGACCAGTTCATCGTTGGGCATCAGTCATCGCCGCCGCCGGCCCGCGCCACGCTCGCCGACACAGCTTTTGTTGGTCAGACAGGCGGCACCACTGGTGAGCCCAAGGGCGTGCTGCTTAGCCACCGCGCGGTGTTCGCTTTCGTGGAAAAGTTTCTCGCCGAAATGTCCTACCCGGCGCCGGTGCTGCTCGCTGCCACCCCGCTTACGCATGCGGCGGGAATGCTGGCCATGCCGATTGTCGCGCAGGGTGGAACTATCGTCATGATGGCCCGGCCCGATTTGCCGCGCTTTCTCGATTTGATCGCCGAACAGCGGGTGACTACGACCTTCCTGCCGCCCACGGCGATCTATCGCCTACTCGACCTGCCGGGTGCCGACACTCACGATTTTTCTAGCCTGCGCCACTTCATATATGGCGCGGCCCCCATGTCCGTAAGTCGATTGAAGCAGGCCCTCGCCCTGTTTGGTCCTGTAATGGCGCAATGCTACGGCCAGACCGAGTGTCACACATTCGTGACCTTCATGCGACCGGAAGACCATTTTATCGATGGCCGCCTAGCTGATGACGACCGACTGTCAGCCTGTGGGAGGCCGTCAATCGGCACACGGGTGGTGATCAAAGGCGATGATGACAGCATTTTGGCAGACGGCATCCCCGGCGAAATCTGCTTAGAGAGCGATCTCGCCATGAGTGGATATTACCAAAATGACAGCGCCACGGCTGAGGTTCTGCGTGGCGGCCTAATCCACACCGGTGATATCGGCTTTGTCGATGCCGATGGCTTCCTACACATCGTAGATCGCAAAAAAGATCTGATCATCACAGGTGGCTTCAACGTCTATCCAGCCGAAGTCGAACAGGTGGTAAACAGCCACCCCACCGTGGCCGATTGCGGCGTAATCGGCCTACCCGATGCCGATTGGGGCGAAGCAGTGACGGTCGTCGTCGAATGCAAGCAGGGCACTGCCGTTTCGGAACAGGAGCTGCTCGATTATTGCCGTCCCCGGCTGGGCGGCGTGAAAACGCCCAAGCACGTTTTCTTCTGGCCCGAACTGCCCCGCAGCCCGGTTGGCAAAGTGCTGCGCAAGGAAATTCGTGCGCGGATCAGTGTGCCGGTTTAGGATAAATAATTGGCGAAAGTGGCAGAGAGGTAAGGATGCTACACTGGCTGACAAATAGATAATCATCAATGGGTTGCAATCAATTATCCCTTCATTTGCGCCACAAATCGTAACAAAGTGTGGCTACCAAAAGGCGGCGTTCCAACGACGGAGTGGCGATTGTCCACTTTCGGGTGGTTGAAGAATGGTCATCAACGACCAGTATTGGGCGCCAAGCGGACTTAGTCCGGTGCCGTGAACGTACTGCAGCTTATCCCAGCTGTGCTCCGAAACCGGACTGTCAGGATTGTCCAACGAAGCTGCCATTTTCTCCGCAAATGAGTGTCGCACTTTGCGCGACCGCAGTTGCTTCATGCAGTCAGTCGAACGTCTTGAAACGGCCAAATTGTGGCCCTTTAGAGGGATGGCGAGAATTGGCCGTTGTGCGACCTTCGTTTGCGCCTCCTGCCTTCGTGCGAACTTGGAAAGTGATAATCGCCTTCATTATGAACAGACCTCACGCAGCCGTGGTAAAGCGCCTGCAATCGAGCAGGGCTTGTGGCGGCTGTCGAATTCCAGTTCGAGCAGGCCGTCCCAGGCATCGCGACAGGCACCGGTCGATCCCGGGACACAGAAGATGAAGCTGTCGCCCGCCTGTCCGGCAAAGGCGCGTGATTGCATTGCGGCGACACCGACGGTTTGCAGGCTCTTTTGCTGGAACGCGATAGCGAACCCGTCCATTTCGCGGCGCAACAACGGCTTGACGGCTTCTGGCGTATTGTCGCGCGGGGAAAATCCTGTGCCGCCGGTAGTCAGGATGATTTCGATTTCGGGATTGGCAATCCAGCCTTTGAGAACTGCTTGAATTGCATCAATTTCGTCACGGACGATGGCGCGGTCGATCAGTCTGTGCCCGGCTCCAGTTAATCGCTCGAAAAGCAGCGCTCCCGATGTGTCGGTTTCTTCGCTGCGCGTGTCCGAAATGGTCAGCACCGCCATGCCGAGCGGGTAAAAGGGTAAGCTTTCGTCTATTCCTGCCATATTCATCCACCAATAGATGCGAGATGTGGGGTCGCACCGCTGTTGTCTTGATGCAGCAAGTGCGCAGGAGCCTTGGTCGTGACCAGCCGCTGCAATCGTGCGATCAGTTCGCCTTTCTGGCTGTCCTGCTGCAACAGTGGACGCAGGTCGATACCTGCATCGCCAAACAGACACAGGTGCAGTTTCCCAGTCGCCGAAACGCGCAGCCGGTTGCAGCTGGTGCAGAAATCTCTCGAATAGGGCGCGATGATACCGATGCGGCCTGGTCCATCAGGATTGGTATATTCGATCGCTGGCCCTGCGGCAGCTTGCCGCGCCTGTTTTAGCCAACCGATCGTCTCAAGCCGCTCGCTGATAAAGGTTCCGGGAAGATGATGCGCCGCGAAATAGCCTGGATTGTCATTGGTGCGCATCACTTCGATGAAGCGCAGGGTAAGGTCATGCTCACCGACAAAGGCCAGGAAATCATCCACCTCATCGTCGTTCAGTCCCTTGAGCAGTACCGAGTTCAGCTTCACCGACGATATGCCTGCCGCACGACAGGCGGCAATGCCTTCTAAGATCTGGCCTAACCGGTCGTGACCTGTAATAGCGCGGAAACGCTGAGGTTGCAGAGAATCCATACTGACGTTGATCGCGCTGATCCCTGCATCGGCAAAGCTTTGCGCCCGCTCCGCCAGCCGGTAGCCATTGGTGGTAACGGCAACTTTTCGGATGCCTTCTATGCCAGTGACTGTTCGTGCAATCTCCAGAAATTCTCGCCTCAAGGTCGGTTCACCGCCGGTAAGGCGCACCTTCCAGAGTCCGAGCTGGGCGAACGCCTCCACCAGCCTTCGAATTTCATCGATCGACAAGTTGGATGGCGCTCCACGCGCTTTTCGGAAACCGTCTGGTAAACAATAGCTGCAGCGGAAGTTGCACATATCGGTCAGCGACAGGCGGAGATATTCGAAGCGACGACCATGGCGATCCGCCAGTCTTGCCCCGCCAGCATGTTGGGCATCAAATTCGCTCATTGCACAAGCGGGCCGTCGGCTCCCCCGATGTCAACGCCTTCGATCTTTGCCTGCGATGCGAGGATTGCCAGATATTGCGCGACTGCCCGACGCCAGCTTGCTTCCTCCAGATATTGGGCAATCTTGTCGCGTACAAACTCCAGCGGTATTTGCTCGCCAACAATGCGGCGACCAGCGCGAATGACATGGACGCCGAAACGCGTCTTGACCGGTTCCGGGTGCAGTTCACCTTCGCCAAGATCGAACAAGACATCCTCGAACTCCTTGACGGTCTGTCCCGGCCCGATCTGGCCCAGATTTCCGCCCTGTTCTCTTGAAGGGCATGCCGAATGCTTGAGTGCCAATTCGGCGAAACGTCCGGGATCCGTCATCAATGCCCGTATCGCCATGCGTGCATCACCGGTTGCCAGCCCATAGGCCAGATCATCGTCGGGCGAGGCCGAAAAAAGGATATGTTCGGCCTCAACCAATGTTGGCGAGGTGAAGCGATCGGCATGGCGTTCGTAAAAGCGCTGGATAGTTGTCTCATCGGCGTTCGGACAGCGAACCTCCTGTTCGAGCAACGCCTCGATCCGGGCATCCTCGTCAGCCAGCTTGCGGCCCTCTGCGTCGACCAACCCAACGCTCATAATTTCGAGCCTGTTGGCCTCGTCGATCAACAGCTGGCGGAAAACCAAAGCGCGTGCGGCGCTCTCCCAAGCCGTATCAGCACCCGATGCTGGGTGGTTCTGAACTTCGACACCTATGGCCGCCGCACTGATCTCGCAACCGTTCACTGACACCGGTGGGTGTTCGAAAACCTCAGCCATGACGCATCCCCAGTTTGCGCGAGCGCACGACCTGATAACCGGGACGCCAGACATAGCGGATCGGTGCCGACAGCATGTGCACCAACCGCGTGAAGGGGAAAAGCAACAGGATGGTCAGGCCCAGAAACAGGTGCAGTTTGAAGATGATATGTGCGTCCGCGACATAGAAAGCCGCATCACCTTGGAAGGTGAAAATGCCTTGCGCCCAGTTCATGAATTTCACCATTTCATGCCCGTCGAGATGGTCCATCGACACTGGAATGGTGCTGAGGCCCAAGGCCAGTTGCAACCAGAGGAGAACAAGAATCATGATGTCACTGAAACTCGATGTTGCGCGGATGCGCGGATCGGTCAAACGGCGATGGAGCAGCAGGCTGGCACCGGCAAAGGCCAATATTCCAGCCACGCCACCAACAACGATGGCCATCACCTGCTTTGAGCCATGCGGAATGCCAAGGGCATCGAATATGGCGATGGGCGTCAGCAATCCTCCGGCGTGGCCGAAGAAAATGACCAGTACACCAGCGTGGAACAGCACCGATCCCCACATCAATTGCTTGCGCCGCAAGAGCTGGCTTGAGCCGGAGCGCCAGCTATAGGGTTCGCGATCATAACGGATGACCGACCCCAGACCGAGCACCGCCAGCGCGATATAGGGGTAGATGCCAAACAGGAGATGGTTGAGGAAATCGGCCATGTCATAGGCTCCTTGGCGAAGAGGGAGGTGTGGCAGGTTCGAGCATGCGACTCACCATCGCCTGCACTTGCGGGCAAGATGCCGAAGCATCCGGTGCGGTCGGAGCCATAGCCCCAAAAGTGATCTGCTCTTCCTCCCAGGCTGCATCAAGCGCTTCCAGATCATCAGGATCCTCAACCGCAACCATGTCTTCAGGCGCGACGCTCTGCCCGCCCGAAAGGTCGCGCAATATGGCCAACAGTCCTGAATAATCGCTGCCGCGGCTTTCCAGCCTGTCGGCCAATGTCGCGATAATCGTGCCGGGTTCGGCCAACTCTGCCAGTGCTTCGTTACGCGGAAGGGTGGAGCAATATTCTAGGAACAGCGGCAGATAGTCAGGTAGTTCGTTGCTCGCCGGATCGAGCCCAGCAGCAACATAACGGTCGCGCAAATCAACCATCGCCTGACCCCGATCACGGCTTTCGCCATGCACATGCTCGAACAAGTGCAAGCTGTGCGTCCGTCCGCGATCAAAGGTTTCAACATAGTGTTCCTGCAACGAAATCAAGTCTCCGCCGGTCAGCCGGAACAGCAGGGGTTCCAGACGCAGCATCTGCTTTTCACTGATAATTTGTTCGCGTAGCAGCACGCGTCGGATTTCAGAAACCGCAGCGCGCAGATCTTCATCGGGATAATGGAGCAGCGCCGAAAGAGCGCGTAATGTGATAGTGCCCATCAGAATACCTCCCCTGAAATTTGGGGCGTCGGGGTTTGAAGTTTCTTGCGGGCTGGCGCGCCGAACAGGTTGGCTTTGGTTTCGCCACCCGAGCACCCATTACCGAAGGAGAAGCCACAGCTGCCGCGTTCATCATACATGTCTTCGGCATCCTCCCGGTGGCCGGTCGGGATGACAAAGCGGTCCTCATAATTGGCAATCGCCATGACATGATACATGTCTTCAATCTGTGCGCCGGTCAGCCCTACCGCACGGGCGATGCCTTCATCGACCACGCCCTCCACTGTTTTTGAACGCATATAGCCGCGCATGGCCAGCATTCGCTCAAGGCAAAGCGCAACCGGTTCGGTTGCACCAGCGGTTAGCAGATTGGCGAGATATTTGAGCGGGATACGCAACGAGCGAACATCGGGCATGTTGTTATTGACCGAAATCTGGCCCGAATTCGCTGCCGCACTGATCGGTGACAAGGGTGGCACATACCAGACCATCGGTAGCGTGCGATATTCGGGGTGGAGCGGAAAGGCGACCTTCCATTCCATTGCCATTTTCCATACCGGCGAATGGCGTGCGGCCTCCAGCCATGCTTCGGGAACGCCATCCTTGCGCGCCTGTTCGATTACCTTGGGATCATTGGGATCAAGGAAAATGTCGAGCTGGGCCTGATACAGGTCTTCGACATTTTCTGCCGACGCGGCTTCCTCGATGCGATCCGCGTCGTATAGCATCACGCCCAGATAACGAATGCGACCGACACAGGTTTCCGAACAGACGGTGGGCTGCCCGGCCTCGATCCGCGGATAACAGAAGATGCACTTTTCCGATTTGCCGGTTTTCCAGTTGTAGTAGATCTTCTTGTACGGGCAGCCGGAAACGCACATGCGCCAGCCCCGGCATTTGTCCTGATCAATAAGGACGATGCCGTCTTCCTCACGCTTATAGATCGACCCTGACGGGCACGCGGCGACGCAAGTGGGGTTGAGGCAATGCTCGCACAGCCGCGGCAGATACATCATGAAGGTGTTTTCGAACTGGCCGTAAATTTCCTTCTGCACGCCTTCGAAGTTGTAATCTTCCGATCGCTTGGAAAATTCGCCGCCGAGTATTTCTTCCCAGTTCGGTCCCCAGTTGATCTTCTCCATGCGCTCACCGGTGACCAGTGATCGCGGCCGAGCGGTTGGGAACGCCTGACTTTCCTTTGCCTGCTGCAAATGCGCATAGTCGAAGGTGAAGGGCTCGTAATAATCGTCGATTTCGGGCAGGTCGGGATTGGCGAAAATCTTCGACAATAGCCGCCACTTGCCACCCATGCGCGGTTTGAGCCGTCCCCCCTTCACGTCCCAGCCACCGTTCCAGCGCTTTTGATTTTCCCAGTCCTTAGGATAGCCGATGCCGGGTTTGGTCTCGACATTGTTGAACCAAGCATATTCCATACCGTCACGGCTGGTCCAAACATTCTTGCAGGTGACCGAGCAGGTATGGCAGCCGATACATTTATCAAGGTTCAGAACCTTGCCGATTTGTGCGCGGACTTTCATTCTGCTGCCTCCAGATGGGTGGCCGGACCTTCGAGCCAGTCGACCTTTGATAGCTTGCGGACGATGACATATTCGTCGCGGTTGGAACCGACGGTGCCATAATAGTTGAAGCCGTAACTCTGTTGCACATAACCGCCGATCATGTGGGTTGGCTTCAGCACCGCCCGCGTTACCGAATTGTGGATGCCGCCACGCTGCCCGGTGAGTGGCGATCCGGGCACATTCACAATCTTCTCCTGCGCATGATACATGAAGAGCGTGCCTTCCTTCATGCGCTGCGAGACGACGACGCGGGCGACGAGCGCGCCGTTCGAGTTGAAGGTTTCGACCCAGTCATTATCGACCAGCCCGGCTTTTGCGGCATCGACCTCGCTCATCCAGACGATTGGTCCGCCGCGCGAGAGCGTCAGCATCAACAGATTGTCGGTATAGGTCGAATGGATGCCCCATTTCTGGTGCGGGGTAATGAAGTTCAGGATGACGTGTGGCGCATCCTTCGCTTGATCGAGCATCGGCTTCACGGCCTTTGTGTCGATTGGCGGGCGATAGACACAGAAGCCCTCACCAAAGGCCAGCATCCATTTGTGATCCTGATAGAGCTGTTGCCGCCCCGTTAGCGTGCGCCAAGGGATCAGTTCGTGGACATTGGTGTAACCCGCATTGTAGCAGACATGCTCGCTCTCCAGCCCCGACCAGGTGGGCGAGGAAATGATCTTGCGCGGCTGTGCCTGAATGTCGCGGAATCGGATTTTCTCCTCTTCCTTGGGCAAGGCCAGATGTGTGTGATCACGCCCGGTGTTTTTGGACAAGGCCGCCCATGCCTTCACCGCAACCTCGCCATTGGTTTCGGGCGCGAGGCTGAGGATGACTTCGGCAGCGTCGATCGCGCTTTCAATCTTTGCCATGCCCTTCGAGGTACCTTCGTCGACTACTTCGCCGTTCAGGCGACGCAGTAAATCGACTTCATGCTCTGTATTCCAACTGATCCCTTTGCCGCCATTGCCGATCATTTCCATCAGCGGTCCCAGCGCAGTGAAGCGCTTATAGACGTTCGGATAATCGCGGGTGACGACGGCAACATTGGGCATGGTCTTACCCGGGATTGGTGGCGTCTGACCTTTGCCCCAATCCTCAACATCAAAGGGCTGCGCGATTTCGCCTGGCGTGTCGTGCAGGATAGGCGTCAACACGACGTCCTCTTCGACACCCAGCACTTCCGGCGCGACCTCGGAGAATTTCTTGGCAATCGCCTTGTAGATTTCCCAGTCCGATTTCGATTCCCACACCGGATCGACCGCAGCAGACAGCGGGTGGATGAAGGGGTGCATGTCAGAGGTGTTGAGATCGTCTTTCTCGTACCAGCTTGCGGTCGGCAGGACGATATCCGAATAGACACAGGTCGTAGACATGCGGAAATCGAGTGTAACCAGCAGGTCAAGTTTCCCCTGCGGTGCATCATCATGCCAGACGACATCTTGCGGCTTTTGCGCGCCGGTTTCACCCAGATCCTTGCCCTGCACACCATGCTGCGTGCCCAGCAGGTGCTTGAGGAAATATTCATGCCCCTTGCCCGATGATCCCAACAGGTTTGAACGCCAGACGAACATGTTGCGCGGCCAGTTGGCTGGGTCGTCAGGATCGCGGCACGACATTTCAAGCTCGCCCGTTTTGAGCGCCGATGCGACATAGTCCTTGGGTTCCATCCCGGCAGCCTTGGCCGCTTTGGCAATGTCCAGCGGATTGGTCTTGAGCTGCGGTGCACTGGGCAACCAGCCCATGCGTTCGGCGCGGACGTTATAGTCAATCAGCGAACCTGACCAATCGCCCTCGGGCGCCGTCGGCGAGAGGATTTCATCCACATCGAGCGTCTCGTACCGCCACTGGTCGGTATGCGCATAGAAAAAGCTGGTCGAGTTCATATGCCGTGGCGGACGCGCCCAATCGAGCCCGAATGCCAGCGGAGCCCAGCCGGTTTGCGGGCGCAATTTCTCCTGCCCGACATAATGCGACCAACCGCCGCCTGACTGGCCAACACAACCGCACATCACCAGCATGTTGATGATGCCACGATAGTTCATGTCCATATGGTACCAGTGGTTGAGGCCCGCTCCGAGGATGACCATCGACTTGCCTTTGGTCTTTTCGGCATTGGTCGCGAATTCGCGCGCGACGGTGATGATCTGCTCTGCCGGAACGCCAGTTATCCTCTCGGCCCAAGCGGGCGTGTAGGGGATGTTATCGGCATAATCATTGCTGACATGTTCACCGCCCAATCCGCGATCCAGACCGTAATTGGCGCAGAAAAGATCGAATACCGTCGCGACAAATGCCTTGCCATCCTTGGTATCAATCTGCCGCGCGGGAACGCGCCGGTTCAGCACATCGGGATGATCGGTACCTTTGAAATGGTCGTGCTCGCGATTGCCGAAATAGGGAAAGGCTACGTCGAGCACATCGTCGCGATCGCCATCGAGGATGAAAGTGGTCCGCAGCTTGACGTCGCTACCTGCGCCGTTCTTTTCCTCCAGGTTCCATTTCCCCTGTTCGCCCCAGCGAAAGCCTGCCGATCCGAGCGGTGTCACCAGCTTTCCGCTGGCATCGTCGACCGCAACGGTTTTCCATTCAGGATTGTTCTTCTCACCCAGATTGCCCTTGAGGTCGGAAGCACGGAGCAGTCTTTCGGGCACATATGCCCCATCCTTCTCAACCAGCCGGACAAGCATCGGGAAATCGGTGTAGCGGCGGCAATAATCGTCGAAATATTCGACCTGCCGGTCGAGATGATATTCGCGCAGGATGACATGGCCGATCGCCATGGAAAGCGCAGCGTCTGTGCCCTGTTGGGGGTTGAGCCAGAGATCGGCGAATTTGGTTGCCTCGGCATAGTCGGGCGAAACCACCGCAACCTTGGCGCCGCGATAGCGGGCCTCGGTCATGAAATGTGCGTCAGGAGTCCGGGTTTGCGGGACATTTGATCCCCACATCATCAGGAAGCCGGCATTATACCAGTCGGCGCTTTCGGGAACGTCGGTTTGCTCGCCCCATGTCATCGGCGAGGAGGGCGGCAGGTCGCAATACCAATCGTAAAAGGACATGCAGGTGCCGCCGATCAGCGACAGGTAACGCGATCCGGCAGCGTAGCTGACCATCGACATCGCCGGGATGGGCGAGAAGCCGATGATCCGGTCGGGACCATATTTCTTCGCTGTATAGGCATTGGCGGCGGCGATAATTTCGGTCACCTCGTCCCAATGCGCACGGACAAAACCGCCATGGCCGCGGATGGCGGTATAGCTTTTGCGCTTCTTGTCATCCTCAACGATTGAGGTCCATGCCGCCACCGGGCTCATCGTTTGTCGGGCTTCGCGCCACAGGCGGACAAGGCGTGATCGGATCAGCGGATATTTCAGCCGCTGTGCAGAATAAATGTACCAGCTATAGCTCGCCCCGCGCGGGCAGCCGCGTGGTTCGTGATTGGGCAGCTCGGGCCGCGTACGGGGATAATCGGTCTGTTGTGTTTCCCAGGTGATGATCCCGCCCTTGACGTAAATCTTCCACGAACAGCTTCCGGTGCAGTTCACGCCATGGGTCGAGCGGACGATCTTGTCGTGCTGCCACCGCTTGCGATAGCCATCCTCCCAGTCGCGTGCTTCGCTGGTAGTCACACCGTGGCCGTCCGAAAATGTCTCGCATATCCGGTTGAAGAAGGTCAGGCGGTCGAGAAGTTGGCTCATGGTCTTGGCCCTTTCAAACGGTAGCTAATTTGGCGCTGGGTGCGCGTTCGATGGAGTGGAGAAGCCCGCCGGGCCTCGTGTACACAAACCAGGTCAGGGCCGCGCAGGAGGCGTAGAAGATAAGGAAGCCGATCAACGCTCCCATTGGAGAGCCAGTGGCCGCGATAGCGCTGCCAAAGCTCTTCGGGATGAAGAAGGCGCCATAGGCGGCAATCGCCGAGGTGAAGCCGACGATGGCTGCCGATTCCTTTTCCGCTTGCCGCACTTGTTCGGGACGGCTCAGCTCTGGCATCAGGCGCGAGATTTCACTGCGCATGATATTGGGGATCATCTGGAAGGTGGAGGCATTGCCGACGCCCGTCACGAAGAACATGAAGATGAACGCACCAAGGAAACCCCACCAGTTTCCTGCCTGGAGAAAATACATCACACCAAGCGTGCCAATCATCATGAAAACGAAAACCCAAAAGGTCACGCGTCCACCACCCCATTTATCGGACAGCCAGCCAGTAGCTGCTCGGCTAATCGCGCCAACCAGCGGACCGAGAAATACGAATTTCAGCACATCGACATCGGGGAATTGGTGCTTCGCGAGCAAGGGGAGGCCAGCCGAGAAGCCGATGAACGAGCCGAAGGTGCCGGTGTAGAGCCAGCACATCAGCCAGTTATGCTTGCGTTGGAAGATTACCGCCTGCTCGGCAAAGCTGGCTTTTGCATCGGCGATGTCGTTCATTCCGAACCACGCGAGCAGCGAGGATGCGATGATGAACGGGACCCAGATAAAGCCCGCATTTTGCAACCACAGTTCGCCGCCTTCCTTGTTGGGCAGCGGATCACCGCCCATCGCGCCAAACACGCTGGCGGTAATCACCAGCGGGATGATGAACTGCATCACCGAAACGCCCAGATTGCCGAGACCTGCATTCAGGGCCATCGCATTGCCCTTTTGCGCTTTGGGGAAGAAGAAGCTGATGTTCGACATCGACGAAGCGAAATTGCCGCCGCCAAAGCCGCACAGCAGCGCCAACACCAGAAAGATGATGTAAGGCGTATCCGGGTTCTGCACTGCATAGCCGATGCCGAATGCGGGGATCAGCAACGAAGCGGTGCTCAGCGTCGTCCATAGCCGTCCGCCGAAAATCGGTACCATGAAGCTGTAGAATATGCGGAAAGTCGCGCCCGAAAGGCCTGGCAGTGCCGCCAGCCAGAAAAGCTGGTCGGTGGTATATTCAAAGCCAATCAGAGGCAGTTTTGCCACCACCATCGACCACACCATCCACACCGAGAAAGCGAGGAGGAGCGCCGGGATCGAGATGTAGAGATTGCGACGGGCGATGCGTTCGCCGGTTTTTTCCCAGAAATCGCGATCCTCTGGCTTCCATTCGTCGAGGACGCGCGTGCCGCCTGCTTCGTGCCGTGACGGATCATGCAGTTCTGCCATTTCGGGGAATTGTGGCAGACTGCGTGCATCGATGCCGCTTGCCTTCTGTTCCATCTGGCGGATTGCCATGTGCATCCACACCAGCGCGACGGCGACCAGCGCAAACAACACCATGAAACAACTGGTCCAGATATTTGTCAGGTCGCTGACGACGCCGAACACGATAGGGAGAACAAAGCCGCCAAGGCCACCCACCATCCCGACCATGCCGCCGACCGAACCGACATGGTCGGGATAATAAACCGGAATGTGCTTGTAGACAGCGGCCTTGCCCAGCGACATGAAAAAGCCGAGCACAAAAATCGTGATCACGAATGGTATAAGACCCATCGAGGTTGAAAAGGCGATGTCGCCCTTTACCCCGTGGATGACATAGTCGGTCGAAGGATAGCTGAGCATGAACAGGCAGATCATCGATACGCCGAAGGTCGCGTACATGATCTTGCGTGCGCCATATTTGTCTGACAGCATCCCGCCATAAGCGCGGAACAGGCTGGCAGAGAGCGAGAAGGTCGCGGCAAGCATGCCGGCGACCTTGATGTCGACATGGTAGACTTCGCTGAGATATTTGGGCAGCCACAGTGCCAGCGCGACGAAAGCGCCAAAGACAAAGAAATAATAGAGTGAGAAGCGCCAGACCTGCTGGTGCTTGAGCGGCTCAAGCTGTTCGGCGAGACTCTTTGGTTTTGCACCGCTGGTTCGGCGTGCCGCCAGATCGGGGTCATCCTTGGCGAACAGGAAAAACAGCACCGCCATGATACCGAGGCCAACCGCCCAGATCTGCGCGACCGCGGTCCAACCCATTGCCACCATAACGAACGGTGCGATGAATTTGGTAACCGCAGCACCGACATTGCCCATGCCGAAAAAACCCAACGCGGTGCCCTGTCTTTCCTGCGGAAACCATTTGGATACATAGGCGACGCCCACGGCAAAGCCGCCACCTGCCAGACCGAGACCTAGGGCAGCGAGCAGCATCATCCCGTAACTGTCTGCCATCGAAAGCAACCAGGTCGAAACTGCCGATGCCAGCATGGTCAGCGGGAAAACCAATTTGCCGCCATATTGATCGGTCCAGATACCGAGAAACACACGAACCAGCGAACCAGTTAGGATTGGAGTGCCGACCAGCAAACCGAACTGCGTATCGCTGAGGCCGAGTTCGGCCTTTATTTCGACACCGATGATCGCGAAGATCGTCCAGACTGCGAAGCAGGCCGTGAAGGCCAATGTGCTGAGCCACAGCGCCCCCTGTTGTTGTTGCGGTGAAACCGAAGCCGTAGCCATAACTGCCCCCTATGCGGCGTGTTGAATTTCGGCTTCGGGTTGACCGCTTTATTGAGGGAGAATTGTTGACGTGGATCAACCAAAGACGTTGCGCAAAGGCAAAATCATCTTCGGGTGATCAACGTCAAAAGGCTGTAGAATTTACATCATCTCACTGATTGATAATTATCAATCGAGCCCCTAAAGTTGGCGAAATTCAGACGCGAAGGGTTGCAGGATGCGCGCCGCAGAAAAACCGGAAATTGCCGCTCTCCCTATTTTCGCGGAAATGGAGACCGAGCAGCGTGAACGTATTTTTGCCAACGCATTCCTGCAGGTTTTCCCGCCCGCTCTAAAGCTGTTCGATGTTGGCCAAAAACCGGATTTCCTGCACATTCTGGTCGATGGCCTTGTCGAACTTTATACCAGCAACGGCGACCGCACGACCACGATGGCGATCATGCGACCCGTGCGCAGTTTCATACTGGCCGCTGCTTATACGGACCAACCCTATCTCATGTCCGCGCGTACGCTTTCCGCTTCGCGGATATTGATGATCCCTTCCGCGCTGATCCGCGAAGCAATCGACAACGATCGGGCCTTGATGCAGGCAGCGATGAAGGAATTGTCGTTTGGCTTTCGCTACTTCGTCCGCGCATTGACGGATATGAAGCTCCGCCAGTCAGTCGAGCGCCTCGGAAATTACTTGCTGGTCGAGAGTGACGAGCGCGGCGGGGCCTTTCAGTTCGACATTCCGATCGAGAAACGGACACTGGCTTCGCTGCTGGGTATGACGCCCGAAAATCTATCGCGCGCGTTCAGTGCACTTGGATCGCATGGCGTGAATATCGAAGGCTCGGTCGTGCAGATTGTTGACCGGGGCAAGCTGGTCGCTTTTGCCAAGCCGGATGCCTTTCCGACCAACGACATTGCAAGTCTGGGGCTATAAAGCCGGGGGCATCAGGCATGGCCCGCAGCAACAAGAACCTCAGAATTTGGCTTCAACAGCGAACCAGAATTTACTGGTGTCGCTAGCGAAGCTGTTGGCGTTGTAACGGCTGAATTTCACGGTGGTTGATATTTGCTTGGTGATTGGAACGCCGAGCATCAGCCCCCATTCACTCCCATAGTCAATACTACCCCGCGTCGCGTTAAAGTCATGATATTGTAAGCGCGCATTTGCACCTTTTATCGTTGCGATTGCAGGCAGCTTTATTGCCACATCGGCATAGAGGTCACGTAAGCCATTGGCGGGTGTGGTCAGAAACTTATCCGTCCAGCCATTGAATGCATGCAATGTCGCCAATGGTGTTTGGAGTGCAGCAGTGCCATTGCCTTCCAACCGCTCCAGACCTGCCTTCACGGTCACAGCACCAGTCACAATGCCGGGTTCGACGAGCAGATAATCGAGCGAGAAATTTCTGGGGTTCGACCCCGTATCGCGCTGATTGGCATATTCCAATGCGTATAGCAACTTGGCCTTGCCTGAGAGCTTCTGTTCACCCGCGAGTCGAACCCCAACGGTTTTGGAGGATGACAGGGGCGCATCAGGAATGTCGAGGAAATAGCCATAACCCGTGAGCGTCCCGACCGGCCTGGCGTCAAGATTGGCGTGGATCAGGTGAATATCATTGTCGCGCCAAATGCCTTGCGGCGAATCCGGGCCAAAAACACGATTGACCCGCCAAGCATAGCCATAATCCAGCGTGACGCCCTTAACCGGATTGATGTTAAGACGTGCCGCATCGAGTGTTTGGTCATTCTGCCGCCAGCCAACCGAACCGATCCAGCGTTGATTATCGAAGTTTACAGCTTGCCTGCCTGCGAGCGCTTCAACTTCTTTCACCGGTTTGAATTTGATCCAGGCCTGATTAAGCAAAATGTCCGAAGGATCGGCAACTACAGGATAGGCCGTCAAGCCATTGACCGTATCATTAAAGTGTCGTGGTCCGACCCTCGCGATCGCCTCACCCTCGATTAGCGCGCTCAGGCCATTCCATTCCGCAGTTTTCAGTCCGGCGCGCAACCGGATGGTGGATGCAGTCGCATCTTCTGGCAGGCCCTCCTGATCGACCAGTTCGAGCCGAAAGCGTATGTCCGCATAAGGCGTGATTGGATCAGCTTTGGCAGCATCGGCCAAAGCCGGCTGCACAGCAGCAAAAGCCGACGACAAGGCAAGCAAGGATAAGAGCGGTGCGTTTTTCATGGAGGAGCCTTTATACTCTCCGCTAAGAGTTTTGTTTGACATTGGTCAAAGCCATTGATGATTATCAATTGCAAAGGATCGTCAGGATATCGCCATGGATGACTTCACAATTGCCCGCATCGTTCATGTTGTCGCCGTACTGATGTGGATCGGCGGCGTTGCTTTTGTCACGACCGTCATCATGCCAGCACTGCGCCGCGACCGCGAAGCAGCCGACAGACTCGCCGCCTTTCACCGGATCGAAAACGGCTTCGCCTGGCAGGCAAAAATATGGGTCCTGCTGGCCGGTGCCAGCGGCTTCTGGATGGTCTGGCGCACCGACATGTGGAGTCGCTTTGCTGACCCGCACTTTTGGTGGATGTGGGCCATGCTGCTGGTCTGGCTCGTATTTACGATCATGTTATTCATCCTCGAGCCGCTTTTCCTTCACAAGCGCATGGCTGCATCGCCGCATCCGCAGCTCGATTTCCAGCGTATGGAACGGGCTCACCGCATCCTTCTGCTCGCTTCCATTATTGCTGCAATCGGTGCTGTGGGCGGGAGCCATGGGCTATGGTGAGCCCAGTCACGATCCTTGCAGCGCCGCATCGTCTGTTGTTCCTGGTCGGCGCAGTGCAACTGGTGGCTATGCTCTGCTGGTGGCTGGCAGTGCTTGCCGGGCTATATTTCGGTACTGCCGCACCTGCAGGCGGGGATATTCCGGCAGCTTTGCTACACGCGCCGTTGATAATCTATCTGGCACTGCCACCGCTGTTTCTCGGTTTCCTGCTGACGGTATTCCCGCGTTGGATGGGCTATCCCGATCTGGGCAAGACCGCATATGCACCCGTCGGCTTGGGCTATGCGGTTGCGACGCTGGCGGCATGGGCGGCGCTGGCAACTGGCGATGATGAGCTGCTGGCTGCAGCCATCATAAGCGCGCTGCTGGCTGCCCTATGGGGTGGTGCCGCATTGCTGCGCGTCGCTTTGTGTGAACGGACCGATGGTAAAGACCCGACCTGGCACGGCTGGTCTATCCTTGCCGCCCTTTCCGCGGGGGTCATCGGGCAGACCGCCTTTCTGTTTTTCTTGGTTGATCCAGCAGGTGCGCTGGCGCTGCCACTATCCAACCGGCTGGGCCTCTGGGCGTTCCTGCTGCCTGTATTCGTTACTGTCTGCCATCGCATGGTGCCCTTTTTCGCAGGCAATGTTGTGGCGGAGTATGAACGCTGGCGGCCCTATTGGGTACTCGCTGCCTATTGGGGAGCAACAGCGCTGCTGGTAGCAGCCTTGCAATTTGAATTGGCCATTCTGGTCACCGGCGGTGCGTTGATACTAGCCGCTTTAACCGGACTGATGGCATTCAAATGGTGGCCGCGTAACGAAGCCCCGGCGTTGCTCTGGGTGCTCATTATCAGCTTTGTCTGGGCGCCAATCGGATATGCACTGACCGCACTGTCCAGCATCGGCTTGCAGCTTGGCCGCGCACCCGAACATGCGCTGACCATCGGCTTTGCGAGCAGTCTGATTGTCGCGATGGTAACTCGCGTGACGCAGGGCCATTCGGGCCGACCGCTTGAGCTCCCGATGGTCGGTCGAATTGGCTTCATCGGGATACAGTTCGCCGCAGTGGCGCGCATTATGGCCGCGATAAAGGGAGAGGATGGCCCATGGCTGGTCATCTCCGCCGTCATATTCGTGCTGGCAATTGCGCCTTGGGCATCGCGCAATGCCGCCATTTACCTGCTGCCGCGAAAGGACGGTAAAGCTGGATGATGCCGTTGCTCACCCCCGATGACGCGCTGGCGCTATTGAAAGACGGCAACCGTCGTTTCCTCGACGATGCACCGCTGTCTGTCCACGGTGACCGGATGAGCCGTCTGCGGATGGCGGCGGCCCAACGACCGATTGCAGCTTATCTGAGCTGCTCGGATTCGCGCGTTGCGCCTGAACTGCTTTTTGGCAGAGGGCTCGGAGAATTGTTCATTGTCCGCAATGCAGGGAACAGCCTCTGCTCCACCGCTTTGGGCAGCCTCGAATTTGCGGTCACGGTGCTGGGAGTTCCGTTAATCGTAGTCATGGGCCACGAGAATTGCGGTGCCGTCAGGGCAGCGGTATCGGTCGTCAAAGAACATTACGGCTATTCAGCCAATATCAGCAAAGTGCTGCAACCGCTTTATCCAGCGATCATGGAGGTTGGTGAAGACTGCCAGCACGATCTGGTCAACGCTGCGGCCCGGCACAATGTCCACCGCGTTGTCCGCGAACTCATCGAAGAAGCTTCTCCAGCCCTTCGCCGTCCGCAAGAGCATGGAGTGCTGAAGATCGTCGGTGCCTTTTACGATCTCGCCAGCGGGGCCGTTCATTGGTTTGACTAGTCTCGCTGAAATAGAGCTTAATTTGCTATCTCATTTACCCTGCGCACGAAATCAGAGTTGCCACCACAGGCAGGTTGAATGTCGCATTCGGAGAAACCAATGTGAATTGGCAAATGTCGCGAATGTCTCGGAAGCGGCCGTTTCAATCCGACCTAAATCAGCAACAGCCGATTACGCTTGATCCAATAGTTCCACGGCGCGCCGCTTATGTTGGGGTGCGAGATGTGCATAGCGCAAAGTCATTTTGTAATCGCTATGCCCTAGCAACTCTCGCACGGTATTGAGGTCAACGCCAGACATCACAAGCTTGGACGCAAAATGATGTCGGAGATCGTGCCATCGAAAATTGCTGATGCCAGCCTGCTTAAGCAACCCCGCCCAAGCGGTTTTGATTTGTCCGAAACGCTCACCCAGATGATTTTCAAAAATGAGCTTCTGGTCGGCGCTGCTCATTTCTCCCCAGCTCGACAAACAGTGAAGCGTTTCCTTATTCATCGGGATGTGCCGCGTCTGGCTCGATTTTGAGGCCCATGCAGGTACGGTAATCATTTGATTGGCGAGATCAATATGTTCCCATGTCAGGTCGAAAACTTCCCCTCGCCGCATGCCCGTATTGAGCGAGAGCAAAACCATCGGCTTGATGTGATCACAATAAGTCAACTTCCGAAGGTCTGGAAGCGTAGGATATCCTCTACTCCGCCGCCATTCATTCGCTCTATCGCGCTCTTCGCGCATACGTTCTTCTCTATCATCGAGCGCCACACGCAAGCGCCGCTCTTCATCATCGGTCAGGAAACGGACTTTGGGAGTTGGATCAGTCTTGGGGCGTTTCACCTTCGCAATCGGGCTGACCGCGATTAGCTCCCAATCCACCGCACGATTGAACGCAGCCTTTAGCGACGCAATGTCGCGCCTAACTGTCTCCGGGCTCAAACCTCGCTGTAAGGCATCATCTTTCCATGTTTCTAGATCCATTGCCTTTAGCTGATCCAGCCTTCGTCCCAAAAAAGATCGAAAAGCAGTTTCTAGCCGGTCCAGATTTTTAGCATGCGCCTTTTGGTTTGCCCGAGCCCAAATAGCGTAAGGCCCCAAAAGAAATTCGCCCAATGTCGGTAGGAGCGCATTGGCCGCGCGTTTGGCGCGCGGGTCATCGCCCTTGAAATGGTCGGCCAAATATGTGCGCGCAACTTCTCTGGCTTCTGAAAGTCCTAGTGCGTCTGCGCGTCCGACAAATATCCGCTGGCCACGTCCCAGCTCGCAATAATATGATTTGGACCCATTAGGAGTTACCCGCAGGAGGAAGCCTTTTAGGCGGACATCCCGATATTCTTTGATCGCGCTATCTGGCACGATTTTTTCGACTGACTGTTGGGTGAGTGCAAGTTTCATGGCGCTTCCTAAAAACTCACGTAGCAGACTCAGAAGTGCGCTGGAAGTGCAAAATGCTGCATCAGGCAGCAACACAGTGCATCATAAAGCAACACACCGTTCAAACATATCTAATTTAATATCATATGTTTACATGTTTTTCTTGTTGCGCAGCGTTGCAACAAAATCAACCAAAATTCTCTCTGGGGGTGTGGGGGTCGGAGGTTCGAATCCTCTCGTCCCGACCAAATTTCCAAAACCCCTGTTAAGCAGCCACTTTTTTCCGGACAGCTTCGGCCTGCGCCATGATGTTCTTCACAAGGTCGGCACAGGTCGGTATGTCGTGGATGAGCGCCTGGCTCTGTCCGCTGGTCCAGATTCCGCCATCGGTATCACCGTCACGCAACACATTATCGCGGCCACGCTGGCCGGCCATCAATGCCTTCACATCTTCGAAGGTCTTGGTCGGATCGCGCTGGATTTCAGCAACCTTCTCCGACACCGCATTGCGGGCGACGCGGGCGGTGTTGCGCAGCGTGCGGCCGACAAGGACGGTATCGAGCTCGTTATTCTCAACGATCTTTTTCTTCACATTCTCGTGAATCTTGGCTTCAACAGTCGCGCAGAAGCGGGTGCCCATGTTGACACCATCGGCACCCAGCGCGAGCGCCGCAACAAGGCTGCGGCCATCGGCCATGCCGCCCGAAGCGATAATCGGCGTATTGGGCAATGCATCGACGGTGGCAGGAAGCAGTACGACAAGGCCCACATCGTCTTCACCCGGATGCCCCGCGCATTCAAAGCCATCGATCGAGATCACATCGACGCCCTTGTTCACGGCAGACACCGAGTGACGCACACTGGTGCATTTGTGGATCACCTTGACGCCATTTTCCTTGAAACGTGGCAGGTGGTCGGTCGGTGCACGGCCAGCAGTTTCCACAATCTTCAGGCCCGATGCGATGATCGCTTCACGATAATCGTCATAGGGAATGGGGTTGATCGAAGGTAGCAACGTCAGGTTCACGCCGAACGGCTTGTCGGTCAGCTTTCGGGTCTTCTCGATCTCGTCAAACAGCGCCTGCCCGCTTTCAAACATGTGCGCAGTGATGAAGCCAAGCGCGCCTGCATTGGCGACAGCGGCCACCAGTTCACCATAGCCAACGCCGGTCATCCCACCCATCACGATGGGGGTTTCGATGCCAAACATCTCTGTGATGCGGGTCTTGATTGCCATTTTTTCTTCTCCTGATCCTGTTATTTCTGAATTAGTTACGCGCGCTCTGTCCGTCGTCGACGCGGATCACCGCACCGGTCACGCATTCGGATGCGGGTGAAACGAGGTAGAGCAAAGTGCTGTCCATCTGTGCCGGATCGCAGATGCGCTGGCGCACCACATGCTGGCTCAGGTCACCCACCCGCTCCAGCATTCCATCCAGCATTTCCGTCTTGAACATGCCGGGGCAGATCGCGTTGACGTTGATGCCATATTTCGCCCATTCAAGCGAAAGCGCCTCGGTCATCCGCGCCACCGCGGTCTTGGTGATGGCATAGAGAGCTGCGCCATTGCCCGAATAGCTGTAGTGCGCGACCGAGCTGATATTGACGATACGCCCCGGCTTTTTCGCTGCAATCAATCGGCGGGCGAATTCGCACGACAGGATATAAGGCGCGCGCAGGTTGACGCCCAAGACCCGGTCGATCAGCTCAACCTCCATCTTGTGTGCGCGCTGCGCATCGGGAATGCCGGCATTGTTGATAAGGATGTCGACCGTGCCATAGGCTTTTTCGAGCGTATCGACCGCTGCAAACAACTGGTCGGCATCGGTCGCGTCCATCGAAATGCAAATCGCTTCGCCGCCAGCGGCGCGGATTTCCTCCGCGACCGCTTCAAGCCGGTCGGTCCGGCGTGCTGCCAAACCGACCTTGGCTCCGCAAGCGGCGAGCGTCTTCGCAAAGCGGACGCCCAGCCCCGACGAGGCACCGGTAACGAACGCCACCCGCCCGCTGAGATCGTTAGACACATTGGGCAGTGGGAACGTCATCGGTTAATCCTCCTCAACGCCCGGTGGGCAAGTCTTTGAACGGAATGTTCTTGTCCACCCGGATTTCACCCGGCAGGCCAAGTACGCGTTCTGCGATGATGTTGCGCAGAATTTCGTCGGTACCACCAGCGATACGACCGCCCGGCGTGCCGAGGAACATTTCCTGGAAGTCGGCATTTTCAACCGCATGCGCCGGATCGCGAATGATGCCGGCCTGATCCTGTAGATCGACCATGAAATCGGCCAGATCCTGCATCGCGGAAGCCTGCACCAACTTTGAAACCGACTGTTCCGGCCCCGGGGTCTTGCCCTGCGACAATGCGGTCAACGAACGCATGCCAGTGAAGCGGAGACCTTCGGCACGAACATAATGTTCGGCAATCTTTTCGCGCACCGTGGTGTTGTTCGACAACGGATCGCCATTTTCGTCCCGAATCTTCTGCGCGACCTGCAGCGCTTTGAGGGCACCGCCCCCGCGCGCACCGCCACCACCACCAACCGAAGCACGCTCATTCATCAGGGTGATGATCGAGACATTCCAGCCATCGTTCAGCGCACCGAGGCGCTGGCTGTCCTTCACACGAACATCGGTGAAGAAGACTTCGTTGAAACCGCGCGCACCCGACATCTGGTGGATGTTCTTGCACTCGATCCCGGGCGACTTCATGTCGATCCAGAACATGGTGAGGCCCTTATGCTTCACCGCATCGGGATCGGTGCGGACAAGGACGATGCCATAATCGGCATAATGCGCGCCCGAGGTCCAGATTTTCTGGCCGTTGATGACCCAATCGAAATCACCATTCTCGTCGACGCTGCTTTCATCCTTGATCGCACGCGTACGGATAGCGGCAACGTCGGAACCACCTGCGGGCTCTGAGAAAAGCTGGCACCAAATGGTTTCACCGCGCACGGCGGGGCCAACGAAGCGCTTCTTGGTTTCGTCGTCAGCGGTCGCCATCACGGTGGGGATGCACATGCCAAGCCCGATCGCGAAGGGACCGCCAAGCTGCACACCCATGCGCGATTCTTCCTGTGCGAAGATCACGCTCTGGATGGTGGTACCGCCACCGCCGCCCCATTCCTTGGGCCAGCGGATCTGCGCATAACCGGCAGCCGCTTTCTTTGCCTGCCATGCCTTACAGGCATCCATCTGGCTTTCATCCTCGTCACCGAGCGATGCGCCTTTGACGCCGCGCGGCGCATTTTCTTCGAGCCACGCGCGAACCTTGGCGCGATATTCGGCTTCTTCGGGAGTGTCGTTGAAATCCATTTCTGCTATCCTCTAAAATTCAGGCCGCGTTGCGGCGTTCAAGCATGGTCACCAGCCGATGTTTCCAGCTGCGCGCCGAACCGGCGACAAGGCCAAGCTGGCGGCTACGGCGATAATGAAGGTGGCAATCGACTTCCCAGGTGAAGCCCATGCCGCCGTGCACCTGCACATTTTCGCGGGCTGCAAACCAATAGGCGTCGGATGCGGAGATGCGTGCACCCGCTGCCGCAATCGGCAATTCGGGGGCGTCGCTGTTGAGCGCCCATGCACCATAATAGGCATTGCCGCGCGCAAGCACATTCTTCGCATACATGTCGGCCAGGCGATGCTTGATCGCCTGGTAACCGCCGATCTGGCGACCGAAGGCAAAGCGATCGAGTGCATAGTTTTTCGCCATTTCAAGGCACATGTCAGCGCCGCCGACCTGTTCAAACGAAATCAACACCGCGGCACGATCATTGATCGCTTCAAACAGTGCGAGTCCATCACCTACTTCGCCTAGACGCTCTACCGGGGCATCCTTGAATTCTACGCGAGCGGCTTCACGCGAACGATCGATTGTGTTGACCGCTTCGCGGCTGACACCCGGACCGTTCAAATCGACGATGTACAAAGTGGGCTTACCGCCCTCCTTCGCCAGCACGACTGCATGGTGCGCGACCACGCCATCGGTGACGGGCATTTTCACGCCGCTCAACTTGCCGCCGGAAACCTCCGCACTGATATTGGCGGCTGACACCGGGCCCGCCTGTTCGGCGCTGGCGATCGTGCCGATGATTTCACCAGTAACAACCTGCGGCAGATATTTCGCCTTCTGCTCGGCGGTGCCAGCACGCAGCAATGCTTCAGCAAAGAAATAGACGGTCGAGGCGAAGGGCACCGGCGCAACCGCGCGGCCCAGTTCCTCAGCAATGCAGCACAATTCGAGATAGCCGAGGCCAAGGCCGCCATGCTCTTCAGGAATTGCGGCACCCAGCCAGCCCTGCTCGGCAACCTGTGCCCACAGTTCGGGATCAAAACCCGGGCTATCCTCGTCCATCAATTTGCGGACGCGATCGGGCGGGCATTTGGCGGCAAGGAATTTGCGCGCCTCATCCTTCAACGCCAATTGCTCGTCGGAAAAATCGAAATTCATCTGCGTGCCTCTCCTAATTCGCCCTGCGGCTTTTATCGATTCTTCATTACGCCATTCAGTCTATCGGGCAACAAGATTTAATCGCGCGATTAAAAAAAATCCGCATTACCGGAAAACACCTGCATGTAGGTAATTGGAAAAACATCTGTCCTACATTGTTCCTATTTGGTTATTTAGATTCGAATGATGAAGGAAACTAAACGGACTATGGCCAATATTGACGATCTGATTGACGACGTAATCGAACGTGAGGGCGGATATGCGAACCATCCGGCGGATCGAGGCGGTCCAACAAACTGGGGAATAACCGAGGCTGTTGCCCGACGGCAGGGCTATGTAGGCGACATGCGCGCCCTTCCCCGCTGCGAGGCGGCGGCGATCTACAAAAGGCTCTATTGGTTCAGACCCCGCTTTGACCAAGTGGCTAGCGAAGCCCCTGCCCTTGCTGCCGAACTGTTCGATACCGGGGTGAACATGGGCACCGGAACGGCGATCGCATTCCTGCAGAGAGCATTGAACGCGCTCAACCGCGAGGGGCGTGATTATACGGATCTTGCCGTCGACCGGCGGATCGGGCCGCGCACCCTGCACGCCTTGCAAGCGTTTCTAAACCGACGCGGAATGGCAGGAGAGACGGTCCTCCTAAAGGCAATCGAGGCGCTGCAAGGCGCCCATTACATCAGCATCGCGGAGGCGCGGCCATCACAGGAAGCCTTTGTCTATGGCTGGCTGGCGAACCGGATCGGCTGAAACCTTCCACCAGCAATGTTTATCTGAAAGGACGCAAAATGGCGATTATTGAAACGCTTATCGGCCCCATAGCCGCGCTGATCGACAAGCTGATCCCCGATCCAAAGGCGCGCGATGCAGCCAAGATCGAACTCATCAAATTACAAGGTAGTCAGGAACTGGAAACGTTGAGAACGCAGCTGTCGGCGATATTGGCAGAGGCGCAATCGCCTGATCCATGGACAAGCCGCGCGCGCCCTTCTTTCCTTTATGTGATGTACGCCATAATCTTCTGGTCGCTGCCGATGGGCCTGATCGCTGCATTTCGTCCACAAGCCGCGCTCGACATCGCCGCGGGGATGAACGCCTACCTCAATGGCTTGCCGGAGCCGCTCTACGCACTTTTTGGCACCGGCTATCTGGGCTACACCGCGGCGCGCCAATGGGGGAAAGTAAAAGGCGTCGAGAAATAGGCTCTATTGACGGAGTGATTGCGTCGCCCTATCCGCCCACCTCGTAACAGGTGCCTCGGGAAACCGGGGTGAAAAGGGAAGCCGGTGGCAATCCGGCGCTGTACCCGCAACTGTGACCGGCGAGCGAAGCCCAGAATGACCACTGTGCAAACGGGAAGGTCGGGCCGAGCAAAGACCCGGGAGCCAGGAGACCTGCCTGTTGCGGCCAGTCCTTCGCCCGTGCGGGAAAACACGGTCGATCGGGGGGTTTCCTTCGTGTGACGGCATTTGAGTGCAACGTCATGCGAAGGAGAAGTTCATGACAGTCTTGAAATATGCGGTCGCCGCATTGGCGATCCTGCCGTCTGTGGCCTTGGCGCAAGATGGTGACGAAAATTTTGAAATCGTGGTGACAGCCACCGGCGCGGAAACTTCTGACGACCGTGTTGGCCTCGCCATCACAAAGATCGACGATGAAACAATTGAGCGGCTGAGCATGTCGACTGTCGATCAACTGCTCGCCACCACCGCAGGTGTGACTGCGACCCAGACCGGGCCAATTGGCGGTTTTTCGGCCGTTCGCATTCGCGGGGCAGAGGGCGAGCAAACGCTGGCCCTGCTCGACGGTGTCAAGATCAACGATCCTTCAGCCCCGGGTGGCGGTTTTGATTTCGCCAATCTCCTCACCGGAAATATCGAGAGCATCGAAATCCTGCGTGGTGCCAACTCTGTGCCATGGGGCAGCCAGGCAATCGGTGGAATCATTAACATCACGACGCGCCTGCCGAATGCAGGTATCGGCGCGGGTAGCCGTATCGAATATGGCGCAAATGAGCGGTTCACAGCCGTTGGTCATGCGAATTATGGCGCTGGAGCGCTCCGCGCGAGCCTTGGCGGCGGCTATTTCAGTGACGAGGGCATTTCCGCTGCAGCCGGCGGCAGCGAGGCCGATGGCTACCGCCAATATGCCGCCAATGGCCGTGTTGAATATGATCTTTCGCCTGCCGCAACCATCGACCTTCGCGGTTATTATGCCGATAGCCGGTCCGAACTCGATGGCTTTCCGCCGCCCAATTACGAACTCACCGACACGGCTGAATATTCGACGGCACGGCAATTGGCCGGCTATGCAGGGCTGCGCCTCCAAACTAGCAACGTGGCGCATCGCTTGTCAGCGACCATCAACGATATCGACCGCGACAGCTTTGATGCGCCAGGAAGCAATGCTACTGCCTTTTTCTCGCGCGGGAAAGCGACGCGTTTCGAATATCGCGGTGACTGGGAAATTTCACCTGCGCTGCGCACATTGTTTGGTGCAGAGCATGAACGCACCAAATTTGACGACGGTTTCCTGACTGCAAAATCTCACATCAGTGGCGGATACATCCAGTTGGTGGCTGAACCCATCGCAAATCTCACACTCACGGGCGGTGCACGCCTAGACGATCACAAGACTTATGGCAGCAAAGCGACCTTCAGCGCCAATGCCGCCTGGCGGGCAGGCGCACACACAGTCGTGCGCGCCGCCTATGCCGAAGGGTTCAAGGCCCCTACCCTGTACCAGCTTTTCAGCTTTTATGGTGATGTAGACCTGCAGCCCGAAGAAGCCAGAAGCTATGAAATCGGTGTGGAGAATTGGCTGCTTTATCGCAGGTTGCGCTTCGCCGTCACGGGTTGGCAACGCCGCACAGTGAACCAGATCGACTTTGACCTATCGGCTTATCGCTACAACAACATCGCCCGTTCGCGCGCCAAGGGTGTCGAGGCCGAAATCGAGTTGCGACCCAGTAACCGGCTGACGCTTTCCGCCAATTACAGCTATACCGACAGCGAAGGGCGGCAGGAAAATGTCGCCGACTACAGCCGACTCCTCCGTCGGCCGGTGCATAGCCTCAATGTGGCCATGGACTGGAATGCATTTGATGCCGTCAAACTGGGCGCGTCCTTGCGCATCGTCAGCGATAGCCGAGATGGTTTCGGCGGAAGCACGCGCATTGATGGATTTGCAATTGCATCGGTGCGAGCTGCCATCCCTGTGACGGAAGATCTGGAACTTTACGGCCGGGTCGAGAACCTGTTCGACACCGAATACCAGACGGTCGCCGGTTACAAAGCCTATGGCCGCAACGCGCATTTCGGCCTTCGGGCAAAATTTTAGGGAATTGACGGTGCGGCAAAGCCCGCTACCGTCGAATACAAGTGGAAGGGAATTTTATCATGGCAAATGAATTGCTGAATCCGAAAACCGCAGCATGGCCCGCAACATTGGCAGGCGCAACAGTGCTTGGCAGCCTTGCCTTGGCATGCATTTTTCCTTTCGCCGCGATAGCAGCTTTGGCCGCCCTCACCATGGATCGCCGCAGCGGGATTGCCCTTGTTGGCGCAGTCTGGGCAGCCAATCAGGCTGTCGGCTTCCTGCTGATGAACTTCCCCTGGGATGCACAGGCCGTCGGCCATGGCATCGCCATCCTCGCCGCGACACTGGCTGGATTTGGCATTGCCCGTCTCGTTGCAGCCAAGGTTGAAGGCAGCGTCCTGCGCAGCGTCGCCGCGCTTGTCTCGGCATTTGTTGTCTACCAGGTTCTGCTTCGGGCCTATGCCCAGTTCGGCGGCGGGGCGGAAAACTTCTCGGCGGAAATCGTCACGGGCGTCGCGATCAACGATGCGATGTGGTTCGCCGGGCTGCTGGCATTGCGTTGGGTCATCGGCCAGGCGACCGGCGAAAAAGCCTTGCTCAGCGTCGCCCGCTGAATTTCCAATCCTGAATAAATTCCCACGGGCCGCCGCGATAATAATGCGCGGCGAGCCCCTTTATTTCGATCGGGCGCGGTTCGAAATCCGAAAGCAGTTCGGCGAAAAGAGCCTTTGCAACTGCTGGCTCCTCTTTGTTTTGCACAGTGATGTGCAGGCGCGGTTTGGCTTGATCCTGCGGGGTCAAAAGGCCTTGCAAATCATCTGCCAACTCCTCGCGCATCATCAGCAAGTCGGGGCAATCGATCCGATATGCGACCCCCCTCCCCAAAAACATCACGTCGCTCAGCATAGCCTTTGGCGCTGCATTTTCACGCGCCAGCGATGAAAGCCGGGACTTGATCTCGGGCCAATGCATCGGCGGAAGATGGTGGAACAATGTGATGTGCGCCGACAGAAAATTTCGTTCGGGTGGGAAATGCGCTTGTCGCATCCGATCGGCCCACGCCTGGTCTGCCTTGCCCATGGTCGCAGTGATGATAATTGGCGCGTTGTCCATTTCCATCGCCTAAGGCCCAAGCTCGTTTCGGGCAACCCGAACTGATTGGGGCCCACCGGGGCGGAGCGGGATTTGGAGGGGGTTTCGGCTGATCGCCCCGGTGGTGGAGGCGCACTAGTGCCATCCACATCAAAGCTGAAACAAACTGTGTCGCATTCACTAATCGACACCGCCACTTGCAATCCGGCTTGCGGCCGAGCGCCTTACTGACCTAGGTGTCAGTCAAGGGAGAGAATATATGCGACTGATTCCGCTTTTGCTGCTGGGCGTTGCAACGCCTGCGTTCGCCGCCAATCCGGCCTTGGAACCCAAACCCGCCAGCGAGGCGACGATCGCCGCGCAAAAGGAAATAGCTGCTAGTTTACCTGCCGATGACGGACGAGACCTGGAATTTTCGCAGCGTGGATTTATCGCGACGCGCAGCGACCCCATCATTCGTGCAAAAGATGGTCGCCCCGTCTGGAACGTGGAAGCTTATAGCTGGATGCAGGGCGATGCGCCGGCGACGGTCAACCCCAGCCTTTGGCGGCACATGTCGATCCTCCGCCACCACGGTCTCTACAAGGTCGCTGACAATGTGTGGCAGGTTCGCGGATTCGACATTTCGAACATGACCGTGATCAAGGGAGAGACTGGATGGATATTGATCGATCCGCTGACCACCCGCGAAACCGCATCGGCCGCACTTGAACTGGTGAACAAGGAACTCGGCGCACGTCCCGTCACCGGCCTGATCTACAGCCACAGCCATGGCGACCATTTTGGCGGCGCACGCGGCGTCACCAGCGAAGCCGACATCAAGGCCGGCAAGGTCGCGATCATCGCACCTGCGCATTTCATTGAGGAAACGGCATCCGAAAATGTCATGGCCGGTGCTGCGATGGGCCGCCGTGCCAATTACCAGTTCGGCACAGGCCTTGCGCCCGGGGCACAGGGCCAGATGGGCAGCGGCATCGGCAAGGGTGTTGCCGGTGGCGAAATCACCCTGCTGACGCCGACCGATACCATCCTGAAGACAGGTGAAAAGCGCACCATCGACGGCGTGGAGTTGGAATTCCAGATGGTCCCTGAAACCGAAGCACCTTCAGAAATGAATGTCTATTTGCCCGCCGCACGAACCTTCCTGGCGGCGGAAATTGCGACCTGCACCTTGCACAATATCCTGACGCCGCGCGGTGCAAAGGTGCGCGATGCACTGGCCTGGTCTCAATACCTAGGCGAAGCGGTGAACCTGTATGCCGGACGTAGCAATACAATCGTATCGAGCCATTGTTGGCCGCGTTTCGGGCAAAAGGAAGTCGAAAGCTGGCTATCGGGCCATCGCGATAATTACCGCTATCTCCACGACCAGACCGTGCGCCTGATGAACAAAGGCTATACCCAGACTGAAATTGCCGAGAAGCTGAAGGCACCGCCCGCGCTGGCCAACCAATGGTTCAACCGTGGTTATTATGGCACCTACAGCCACAACTCCAAGGCGGTCTACCAGCGCTATCTGGGCTGGTATGATGCCATTCCTGCCAATCTCAACCCCTATCCGCCCGAAGAGCGCGGCAAACGTCTGGTTGCAGCCATGGGCGGAGCGAAGAAGGTGCTGGCCGAGGCAAAGAAAGCCATGAAGGCCGGTGATTATCGCTGGTCATCCGACTTGCTCCACCAACTCGTCTTTGCTGAACCCAAAAATGCGGAAGCCCGCGCCTTGCTTGCCGACAGCTACGAGCAACAGGGATACCAGGCCGAATCTGCCATCTGGCGCAACCAGTTCCTCACTGCAGCACGCGATTTGCGGCAAGGGATGACGCCCAGCATTGCTTCGCAAAGCGTCGACATGATTTCGGCAATTGCCACGCCGTTGCTTTTCGATTCGGTGGCAACGCGGCTTAATCCTGAGATCATTCAAGACCGGAAGCTGGCGATCAATTTTGTCATTCCGGATCGACAGGAAAAGGCAAAGATCAGCGTGGGAAATTCGGTGATGATCACCGAAATGAATTCCGCGCATACCGCACCAGATGCGACGGTTACTGGCCCGCGCCAGCTTTACCTTGCCATGCTGTTCCTCAAAATGCCGCTGGCGCAATTGGAAGCGGCAGGATTGAAGATCGAAGGGGACAAGGCTGCAGTCGAAGCATTGCAGGCGGCACTCGATCCCATGCCGGCGGCCTTCAACATTGTGGAGCCATAAGCGGGGGTTACATTTCCCCCCGCTCGCGGCGGATAGCGTACCAGCGCTCTACATTGGCGTTATGCTCTTGAAGCGTTTTGGCAAAAATATGGCCACCTGTGCCATCGGCAACAAAGAACAGATAGTCGGTCTTTTCTGGATTGAGCACCGCCTCAATCGCTGCGCGTGACGGATTGGCAATCGGCCCTTTTGGAAGCCCGGTCATCGAATAGGTATTATAATCGTTGACCGAGGCGATTTCCGATTGGCGGATGCGCCGCCCCAGCGGTTTACCCTTGGTTATCGGATAGATAATCGTTGGGTCCGCCTGCAGCATCATCCCGACGCGCAAGCGGTTCGAATAAACGCCTGCGACCATCCGCAGTTCCGATTTCTTCGAGGTTTCCTTTTCAACGATCGACGCCAGCGTAATCGCCTCTTGTGGCGTTTTCACAACCGTGTCGGGGCTGCGCTTGGGCCACAGCTCATCAATCGCCTTTTTCATTGCTGCCTGCATACGGGCAACAACCGCAGCGCGTGGTTCACCCTTTTGGAAGGCATAGCTATCGGGCAGGATCGATCCTTCGGCAGGAACAGGAATTTCGCCGGTGAGCCGATCATTAGCCATCAGCCGCTCATAGACCATGATCGAAGGCATCCCTTCAGGCACCGTGACCATGCGCTGAACTATTTTGCCGCCCGTTAGGATAGAGAGGATATCGGAATTGGAAGCCTGCGCCGGGATCAGGAACTCACCCGTCTTGATCGTGCTCGATGCCCCGAAAATGCGGGCGCGATTGACGAACGCATCGGCGGATTTGATCGCGCCAATCTCTTCCAACTGGCTGGCAGCCGAACGGATGCTTGTGCCCGGCTTTATGACGACCGCGGTTTCCTTGGTCAGCGGCCCTGCAGCCGTCCAGCCATAAACGAAATTCCCCGCGATAATCAGGAACAATAGGCCGCCTGCAAGCAGCAGCCCTTTGACCAGCCGGTTCATGCCGTCAGACGGCCTTTACGATCAGGCTGGCATTGGTTCCGCCAAAGCCGAAGCTGTTGTTTAGCGCTGCCTTCACCTCACGCTTGCGCGCAACATGCGGGACAAGGTCGACGCCTTCGGTACCTTCATCCGGATTGTCGAGATTGAGCGTCGGCGGCACGATTTGGTCACGGATGGCGAGGATGCAGAAAATCGCCTCGACCGCACCGGCACCGCCCAAAAGGTGGCCGATGGCCGATTTGGTGCTGCTCATCGATGCGCCGCTAAGGTCATCGCCCAACACGCGCTTCACAGCCGCCAGTTCGATTGTATCCGCCATGGTCGAGGTGCCGTGCGCGTTGACATAGTCTATGTCGCCGGCCGCAAGCCCGGCCTTGCGCAATGCCATGCGCATCGCAAGTTCGGCACCCTTGCCTTCGGGGTGCGGGGCGGTGACGTGGTAGGCGTCACCCGAAAGGCCATAACCTACGACTTCGGCGTAGATTTTCGCACCGCGCGCCTTGGCATGTTCATATTCTTCGAGCACGACAACGCCCGCGCCTTCGCCCATAACAAAGCCGTCGCGATCCTTGTCATAAGGGCGGCTTGCCTGTTCGGGGCGATCGTTAAAGCTGGAATTGAGCGCGCGTGCCTGGGCGAATCCGGCAACGCCGAGCGGGTTGATCGTGCTTTCGGCACCGCCGGCAAGCATGACATCAGCATCGCCATCCTTGATCATGCGGGCGGCGTCGCCGATCGAGTGCGCGCCAGTCGAGCAGGCGGTCACCACAGCATGGTTGGGGCCCATCAGGCCATATTTGATCGAAACCTGGCCCGAGATAAGATTGATTAGCCTGCCATGCACAAAATGTGGCGAAACTCGACCGGGGCCCTTTTCATGGAGCACGATCGATTCGCTCTCGATACCCGGAAGCCCGCCAATACCTGAACCGATCGAGCAGCCAGTGCGCGTCTTCAGATCATCATCCATATCAGCGAGACCGGCATCTTCGAGCGCTTGGCCGGCGGCATCAATGCCATAAACGATGAAGGGATCGACTTGGCGCTGAATCTTGTGATCGACGCGCTTGTCTGGATCGAAACCCCAAGGATGATCCTTGGGCTTCACTTCGCACGCGATGAGGCATTTCTGGCCACCGGCCTCGGCATCAAAGCGAGTGATCCGGCCTGCGCCAGACTTGGATGCCAGCAAGTTCGCCCAAGTCGTTTCGACATCGCCACCCAGCGGCGTAACCAGACCCAGACCTGTAACTACAACCCGACGCATGTGAAGCTCTCCATCGTGCAATTTCTTTGCGCCCATTAAGGCGAGCGCGAGCAAAAAAGCAAACGGCTTTCCAGCAGGTTCACGCCTGTCCGGAAAGCCGTTTGAAAAATCCGTTCATTCAGCTGCGCAAAGCAGCCTCAACTCAGCTGTTCGAGTTGATGAAATCGATCGCGTCCTTGACGGTCGAGATCTTTTCGGCCGCATCGTCGGGGATTTCGACGTTGAATTCTTCTTCGAAAGCCATGACCAGCTCAACGATATCGAGGCTGTCTGCGCCCAGATCGTCGATGAAGCTTGCAGCTTCGGTAACCTTGTCAGCTTCAACGCCGAGATGTTCGACGACAATCTTCTTAACCCGATCCGCGGTGTCGCTCATTTTATGCCCCTTCTTGTTTGGGATTCGAATAACGAAATCCGCCCCTAATGCCCAGCAACGCGGCTGGCAAGGGGGGAGTGATTTTGTGGCCGATGAAGCGCGTCAGAGCATCGCCATTCCGCCATTCACATGAAGTGTCTGGCCGGTGACATAGCCTGCTTCCTTCGAGGCAAGATAGGCAACAGCGGCGCCGATATCGCTGCCTTCGCCCATGCGGCCCATCGGGATTCGTGCGTTGAGCGCTTCCTTTTGCACATCGGGCAAAACGTCGGTCATGGCGGTACGGATAAAGCCCGGCGCCACGCAGTTGACAGTAACATTACGGCTGGCAAGCTCCGCAGCCAGTGCTTTGGACATGCCGACGAGGCCCGCCTTTGAAGCGGCATAGTTGACCTGCCCCGGATTGCCTGTCGCGCCAACGACGCTGGTGATGGTGATGATACGGCCAAAACGCGCCTTCATCATCGGCTTGGTCGCCGCGCGCATCAGCCGGAATGCTGCTTCGAGGTTGATGCGGATCACCTCTTCCCACTCCTCATCCTTCATCCGCATGGCGAGGTTGTCGCGCGTGACGCCTGCATTGTTCACAAGAATGTCGATTTGGCCGAGCTTTTCGAGTGCGCCGGGTACCAGTGCTTCCACGCTATCCTTGTCGCCAAGGTTGCACGGCACAGCAACATGATCGCCGCCCAGCGACGCACGAAACGCCTCCAGTTTCTCGACATTGCTGCCCGAAACCGCGAGCCGAGCGCCCTGCCCTGCCAGCGCGGCGCAAATCGCGCTGCCAATTCCGCCCGAAGCGCCTGTCACAAGCGCCGTCATGCCTGAAAGATCGAACATCTTATTCTCCTGTGAAAACCGGTGCGCGCTTTTCGATGAAGGCGTTGATCGCCTCATCATTGTCGCGGGTGTTATGTGCCAGGCTCTGCATTGCGGCTGACATTTCGAGGATATTCTTGAGGTCCGCCATCTGTCCTTCGCGCAACAGGCGTTTGGTCATGCGCACGGCGTGTGGAGGATTGGAGGCAATCTTGGCAGCGATTTCGCGTGCTTTTGTCAGCAGGTCTGCATCGGGCACAACATGGCTGACCAAACCAATCTTAAGTGCTTCGGCCGCGTCGATCATTTCACCGGTCAGCGCCAGTTCGGTGGCGCGACTGAAACCGACGATACGCGGCAGCAACCATGCACCGCCATCTCCCGGAATGATACCAAGCTTGACGAAGCTTTCGGCAAATTTGGCGCTTTCTGCCGCGACGCGCACATCGCACATCGTCGCAAGGTCCAGCCCGGCACCAATGGCATGGCCATTCACGGCAGCCACCACAGGCACTTCCAATGCCTGGAACATCAGCGGCAGGCGCTGAATACCATATTTGTAATTGCGCCGTGTTTCGACCGGATTGCCCGAACGCAGTCCGCCGCTGTCGGGGCGCATCTGTTTCAAGTCTCCGCCAGCCGAAAAAGCTGTTCCTGCGCCGGTCAGGATGACGCAACGCACCGAAATATCGCGGTCTGCTTCTTCAAATGCTTTGCACAACGCATCGACGACGCCGACGTCGGAAATCGGATTGCGCTTTTCCGGCATATTCAGGGTGATGGTCAGGATAGAACCATCGCGTTCTTGCAGCAACATGGCTTAGAGCTCCTTCAGGGCAGCTTCGATATCGTCCATCGAAATGATGCTGGTGGTTGCAACTTCATCACCCGCGCTGCGTTTGACCATTGGCGAGAGAACCTTTCCGCCAAACTCATAGAAATGCGTCACACCGGCATCGCACATCGCAATCGCCGATTCCCGCCAGCGCACGCGCCCGGTAACCTGCTCGACCAGAAGCTTGCGAATTCCATCGGGCTCCGAAACAGGCGCAGCGAGCACATTGGCAAATACCGGCACATAGGGTGCATTGATCGTGGTTTGCCCAAGCGCATCCGCCATGCGGTCAGCTGCAGGCTGCATCAGCGGGCAATGGAATGGTGCGGAAACCGGAAGGAGAATGCCGCGCTTTATGCCATGGTCTTTGACCAGCTCCACCGCGCGGTCAATCGCAGCCTTATGGCCCGAAATCACAACCTGCGTCGGGTCATTGTCATTGGCGACGGTGCAGGTTTCGCCCTGCGCCGCGGCAGACGCAAGCGCCTCTGCCTTTTCGATATCGGCGCCGAGCAAGGCAGCCATTGCGCCCACGCCGACAGGGACTGCGGCCTGCATCGCCTGCCCGCGCAGCTTGAGCAACTTGGCGGTGGTCGCAAGGTCAAAAGCACCAGCCGCGCAGAGGGCCGTATACTCCCCGAGGCTGTGGCCCGCAACGAAATGCGCCTTTTCGGAAAGCTTCACACCGCCTTCCTTCTCCAGCACACGCAAAGTCGCGATGGCGTTGGCCATGATCGCGGGCTGCGCATTTTCGGTGAGAGTCAGGTCGGCTTCGGGGCCTTCGCACATAAGCTTGAACAGGCTTTGCCCCAATGCGTCGTCGACTTCCTGGAACACCTCACGTGCAACCGCGCTCGCCTCGGCCAGTGCATTGCCCATGCCGACAGCCTGGCTGCCCTGCCCTGGAAAAATAAATGCCCGCATGTTTGCTCCCTCATGCAATTCGTCGTTTCTTGCCGCCTATGGCCGGATGGCGAACGATGCAAGCATGAGTGCGTATCAGGGAATGATAGTTGTGAACAAATAGACCCCGAAGATAACGAGATGTACCACGCCCTGAAGGATCGTGGTCTTGCCGGTTGCAAGCGCCTGCGCGCTGACGAGCAGCGTCAACATCAGAAGGACCATCGATTTGCTATCGAGGCCCAGGGCAATGGGCATTGCCATGGTAATCGAGAGCGCAGCGACCGCTGGAATTGTTAGCCCGATCGTGGCCAAGGCGGAGCCCAGCGCCAGATTAAGGCTGGTCTGCAGCCGATTGGCCAGTGTCGCCCGAACGGCAGCGACACTCTCTGGCAAAAGCACCAAAGCTGCGATGATCACCCCGACGAGTGCACGCGGGGCACCCCATTCGGCTACCATTTGCTCGACTGGATCTGCCAACTGTTTTGCCAGCAAAACAACGGCAACAAGGCATGCAATCAAAAGCATGAAGGAAAATAACGCCGCGCGGGCGGTAGGCCGCTCTGCATGCTCATCGACATTGGCCGCCTTTTCCTTGGGCGGAAGGAAATAATCCCTGTGACGCACCGTCTGGACCGCGACAAAAGTGCCGTACAGGATCACAGAGATGATCGCGACGAATGCCAGTTGCGATGTTGAATAGACCGGCCCCGGTTCGGAAACGGTGTAATTGGGCAAGACCAGGCTGAAAACGGTTAGCGCCGATAATGTGGCAAGCGATGCGCTGACGCCTGTTTGCTGGAAACTTTGTTCCCGGTGCCGCAATCCACCAATCAACAAACAAATGCCGACCAATCCATTGAGGATGATCATCACTGCAGCAAAAACAGTATCGCGCGCCAGTGTGGCCGCGCCCTCACCAGCAGCGGACATCAGGGTGATTATCAAACCAAGCTCGATCACCGTCACCGCAAGCGCAAGCACCAGTGTCCCGTAAGGTTCGCCGATCCGATGCGCCACGAGTTCGGCATGATGCACCGCCGCGATAACCGCGCCAGCGAGCAGGATGCCAATCAATGCAACGGGCATAGACGCGGTCAGGCTCGCGAGAACGGCGGTCAATGCAAGCGCTGGAACGAGCCAGACCCAGTTGGATAGCCATTTTCCGAAAGTGCCCTGCATTGCGCCAATGTAGGCGACAAAGCCCGAAATGAAAGAGTTCGCTCAAGCTTTTGGTCAACCCATTGGCGGTAAGCATCTGCTTATGCAGCGCGTATCAGCAATTGTCGGATGGACAGATGGCGTGAGGCGTCACCAGTTGCGGGAAGGACCAATTCCGAAACGGAGACCGATATGCCAAACCCTGCCCTTCCCAAACGCTGGGATCCTATCGTCAAGCTGACACACTGGGGCGTTGCTGCCGCAGTCATTGCCAACGCGATTTTCACCGAAGAGGGCTCCGGATGGCATGTCTGGGTAGGATACGCCCTCGCCGGATTGCTGTTGCTGCGCTGGCTTTGGGGATTTGTCGGCACGCGTAATGCGCGCTTTTCGGCATTCCCGCCCAACCCGTTCCGGGCTGTGCGTCACATCGCCAGCGCGCGAAGCGGTGAGGCACAACATCATACATCGCATAATCCGCTCGGGACGATGATGGTATATGCGCTCTGGGCCTGCCTCGCGCTGATCATCGGCAGCGGGATTGCAATGTCAGGGCCGCCACCTGCCAATCCGAACGTCCGCGAAGTCGGCGAAGCCTATGAAGCAGCTTCGTACCAAGTCGGGAACGAAGAAGAATCGGAGGAAGAAGAAGAAGAGCATGAGGGCGACGAAGGCGGTGAGGAACTCATGGAGGAAGTCCACGAAACCGCGGTGAACCTGCTTTATGCGCTTATCGCTCTGCACATTTTGGGTGTCCTGTTCGAAACAATGCGGCATGGTCGCGGCACATTGGGGGCAATGATTCCCTTCATGAACCGAAAGAAGCAATGACGGATAAAGTCGCCAATCCAGTAACGACCGGCCCCGCAAGGGCCGGTCTCGTTGCGATCATTGTCGGCATTCAGGCAGTTGCAGCCATTTTCTTCATAGCTGATGCCATCGGCGATCTTGCTGCGGGCGAGATGGATTTTCACATATTGGTCGAGGCATTGATTGCCTTTGCCTTGCTGGCGGGTGTTGGCATTGGCGCCTGGATGGCGAGGCGGCTGCTGGCCGAAGCGCAAGAACGGGAACGGATTTTGGCAATCGCCTCGGGCGCGCTTACCGATCATATCCAGATGCGCTTTCAAGACTGGAAGCTGACCGATGCCGAGGCTGAAGTGGCGCTGTTCGCCATAAAAGGATGCGATGCCGCCGAGATAGCCCGATTACGTGGCGCCGCGCAGGGCACGGTCCGCGCCCAGCTCAGCCATGTCTATGCCAAGTCAGGCGTTGCTACGCAGGCCGAGTTGGTGAGCCTGTTCATTGACGATCTGCTGCAGGTGGATTTGCGCAATCCCGCCTAGCCGATTGCACCGAACGGAACGACCTTGTTTTCGATATCGTGTCCGATATCCGCCTCACCAAGAAACGGTATCTTGAAGCGCGCGCACCAACGTTTGGCAATTTCCTCCGCCGTCTCGCCAAAGGGGCGGTCATTTTCGGGCACGTCGCTGACCCGGCCAAGCCGCAGCCCGGCAAGACCTGCGTCCTTCAAATGCTCCCCGACATGAAAGAATGCGCGGTCGAACGCGTAGAGATATTCGCTGACCTCTTCGACCATCAACACATGCCCTTTGAGGTCGGGCATCAGGGGCGTTCCGACGAGCATGGCGAGCGTCATCAGGTTGAATGCGACATAACTTCTGCCACTTTCAATATTTGATTCCAGAGACTTGGCGTCACCTTTTACCAACCAATCCAAAGACCGCTTGACCGCGCCGTCGCCACCGTCACGGCGAATATCCGTCGGCATAGGGCCATGAACAGGCCAACCAATCCCAGCCTTGTAAAGCGCCGCCAAAAGGTTGCCCTGATCGCTATACCCCAAATAGGTTTTCGATCGCGCAGGTGCCTTGAGCTGCCGAACAGCCTCTTCGGCAATCCGGCACGCACCATATCCGCCGCGTACAAACCAGATGGCGTCGAATGCGGGATCGTTGGCAAGGCGCACAATGGCTTCCAGCCGCTGCTCGTCAGTGCCTGCGAAATGGCCATTTTCGATGAAACATTGGTCATCAAAGACCAGTTCGGCCTCCGGATGGCTGTGCGCGGCGAGTGTGATTACCCGCGCAGCATCGTCTCGGGTAAAAGGGGTTGATGGTGCGCAAATGCCGATCCTCATTGTCCCTCCACCGATAAGCGATTGCCAAAATTGCCCCTGCGCAATAGCGGGGCCGGATGTCAAAAAACAAATCCTATTTCTTTTGCGGTATTGGCGGCTCGGGAATGTTGCCGCTCGCGAATATCGTGCGCGACGGCGGGGCGCAGGTTGCAGGATCGGATCGTGCGCTCGATCAAGGTCGTCTCGCCCCCAAGTTCGAATGGCTGAAAAGCCTCGGCATCGATATTTTCCCGCAAGACGGCAGCGGCCTGAAAAGCGCTGACCAGATACTGGTCGCATCTGCCGCCGTTGAAGACAGCGTTCCCGATGTAGCAAAGGCAAAGGAGCTTGGCTGCGCACGCATGACCCGCGCCGAGCTGCTGGCCGAACTGTTCAACGCGGCAACGCGCTCCGTCGCTGTCGGCGGGACCAGCGGCAAATCGACCGTCACCGGCATGATCGGCTGGATCCTGACCGATGCAGGTTTGGACCCAACCATCATGAATGGCGGAGTGATGAAGAATTTCGTTTCGGACGGAACACCCTTCGCCAGCGCGCGCGTTGGCCATGGTGGGGTTTTCGTGTCGGAAGTGGACGAAAGCGATGGCTCGATCGCCCTGTTCCGGCCCGAAGTCGCAGTGCTGAACAATATCAGCCTCGATCACAAATCGCTCGATGAACTGCGGCAGTTGTTCGGCGATTTTGCCCGCACCGCAAAGCGCGCTGTCTGGAATGCGGACGATATTGAAAGCGTTGCCCTGCTCGCCCCTATGGGACTTGGGGACGCGATCAGCTTCGGCTTTACCGATCGGGCAGATGTACGCGCGGTCGATGTCGTCGAATTGCCTTTGGCCAGCCGCTTCACGCTCAAGGCGAATGGGCAGAGCTGGCCAGTGACGCTGCAAGTGCCCGGTCGGCACAACATATCCAATGCCCTTGCGGCGATCGCCGCGGCGCTGGCCCTTGATGTTCCACTAGCACAGGCAGTGCATGGGGTGGAGCGCTTTGCCGGCCTCGCACGCCGCTTCGACATTGTCGGCATTGCAGGCGGGATCACCGTCATCGATGATTTCGGCCATAATCCGGATAAGACGGCGGCAACCCTTGCGACGCTCAAGGCCTTTCCGGGCCGCGTCATCGCCTTTTTCCAGCCGCACGGCTATGGCCCCATCCGCGTCATGGGCAGCGAACTGGCCGCGGTGTTTGCCAAGCACCTCAACCGCGACGATCATCTGATTCTGTGCGATCCGGTCTATTTCGGTGGCACGGTGGACAAAACTTTGGGTAGCCAGTCGATTACCGACGCTGTCGTCGCAGCAGGCAAGCAGGCCGAATATATCCCCTCGCGAGAAGACTGCGGCAACCGCATCGTCGAAATTGCCCAGCCGGGCGACCGCATCGTTATCATGGGCGCACGAGATGACACGCTGAGTGCTTTTGCGGCCGACATATTGGCGAAACTGGTCAAATCGAGCGTATAGGCGCTGCGCCATTCGCTGGCAGGACGCTGCGGATTCAACGACCACAGATATCTGCCGTTAACGAAGCCATGACGATGTTACATGGCAATTTCGAAGGCCAAGCTGCGCCTCATAATCCCGGGCTGTTCGAATGGCTATTTGGGCAGCGAAAGCATGCCCCCGACAAACAGGCGAATGATCGAGACAATTTGTCCGTCGTGGAGCGCTTCCGCGTCCGCCACCTGCCACTTATTGAGCAAGTGTGCGAGTTTCTGGCCAATGCCGGGCTCGATCCAATTCCGGATCATTATGAGCTGGGCTGGCTTTATGTCGCCGGCACTTCGGGAATGCAGCGACTGAAAATCGAAACGCACCTGCTGGAATATGGACGGATCGATCCGGTCGATGCAGTCAAATTGCTCGACGACATTCGTGCCACGATGAGCGAACGGGCGCTTTCGGACATGATTGAGGAAGCGAAGCACAAAATTGGCGAAGCGCGGGCAACCACGGAGCAGTCGAGCCGCGATGCTGCAAGCTTCGGCATAAATCTGGGGATTTCGCTATCCGACCTTGGCGATCCCGAAAAGAGCAAAACGGCTATCGTCAAATTGCAGAAAATCACGGCGCAGATGATGGAACGTACTGCACGGGCAGAGGCTGAACTGAAGAACCGTGCGAAGACCATGGGTCAGTTGCGCAGCCGCCTTGTGCAAAGCCAGAAACTGGCGCTGAGCGACCCCTTAACCGATTTGCCCAATCGCCGCGCGTTCGACATCAACATCAAGGAAACGATTGAACTGGCACGATCCAAGCGGCAGCCATTGTCGATCGGCTTTTGCGATATCGACCATTTCAAATCGATCAATGACGCACATGGCCATGCCACCGGGGATCGCGTCATCCGCTATGTTGCCGATACGCTGAAAAAGGTCGTCGGCCAGTCTATCCATGTTGCCCGGCACGGCGGCGAGGAATTCGCCCTGATCTTTCCCGACAAAACGGCGGAAAAGACCGCCGACATTCTGGACAATGCCCGCCTAGCGCTAAATGATCGAACCCTATACGCCCGGAATACATCGGCAGAGATCGGGCATATCAGCTTTTCGGGCGGCGTGGCGGAGCTTCGATGTGGAGAGAATGTTTCGGCCTTGCTGATGCGCGCGGATAATGCGCTTTATCGGGCCAAGGAAACTGGCCGGAACAAAATCCTGATAGCCCCCTGAACCAGCCTTAACACGCGCTTGAACGCGCGCCCCCGCTTTGCCATGGAGCGGCATGAGAAAAATATACTCGACCGTCGCGATTCTCGCATTGTCTGGATGCGCCAGCATATCGGACCGCGAAGCTGCCATTCAACCCGTCGACATCCGCATAATCGGCATCAATGATTTTCACGGCCATCTCGATCCACCACGCACAGCCACCGAGGCACTGAATCCTGCTGGCGAGAAGGTGCGTATTCCATCGGGGGGCGCTGCTTATCTCGCGTCGGCAATAGACTCGCTTAAGGCGGGCACACCCAACAATGTCGTGGTAGCTGCTGGCGATTTGATCGGTGCATCGCCGCTTTCATCATCGCTGTTCCTCGATGAACCCGCGATCATGGCGATGAACATGGTCGGGCTGGAGTTCAACGCCGTTGGCAATCACGAATTCGACCGCGGCACTGAAGAATTGCTGCGCATGCAATCAGGCGGGTGCGAAAAGTTCACCCAGTCCGAACCATGCCGCATCGACAAGCCGTTCACAGGTGCCAAGTTCCGCATGCTCGCCGCCAACACCAAAAAAGCTGACGGCGGCACGCTGTTCCCACCCTATGGCCTCAAGAAATTCGGCTATGGCAAAACGCAGGTGACAGTCGGTTTTATCGGCATGACGCTGGAGGGCACCGCAAATCTGGTTTCGGCTGGCCGCATCAAAGGCATCAGCTTCGCCGATGAAGCGGACACCGCCAATGCGCTGGTGCCCAAACTGAAGGCTGAAGGAGCAGATGTGATTGTGGTGCTGATCCACGAAGGTGCCAGCAACAGCGGAAATATCAACAATCCGAAATGCGATGGCGTTTCGGGTACGCTGCTGCCGATATTAGACCGGCTTGATCCCGCTGTCGACGTGGTCGTTTCCGGCCACACCCACCAAAGCTATGTCTGCGATTATGGCAATATCAATCCGGCAAGGCCGATTTTGCTGACCAGTGCGGGATCGCAAGGCCGGCTGGTGACGGGCATAGATCTGAAAGTGGATCCGGTTACGGGCAAGGTCCTATCCAAAACCGCACGCAATGTGGTGGTGCAGAGCGAGGCCTTTACCGGGTCGCGCGGCCCCGTTCCTCTGGTAGAAGGCTTGCCCGTTTTTGGCCCACGAGCCGATCTTGCGGCGCTGGTTTCGCGCTATCGCGACGCGGCCAAGGCAGATGAAAGCCGTATCGTCGGCACCTTGGCCGGCCCGGTAACGCGCGATGGCGGCAAAACAGGCGAAAGCCTCCTTGGCAATCTGATCGCCGATGCACAACTGGCTGCCACAGCCGGGCCTGACAATGGCGGGGCGCAGATTGCCTTTATGAACCCCGGTGGATTGCGTGCCGATATATTGCCCGGTACCGATGGCAAGGTGACCTTTGGCTCTGTCTTCGCGGCCCAGCCTTTCGGCAACACGCTCGTCACCAAGACAATGACCGGCCGGCAGATACGCGAATTGCTCGAACAGCAGTTCAACGATCCAAATTGGGTAAGGGTGCTCTCGCCATCATCGGGCTTCCGCTTTGGTTTCGATCTGTCGCGGCCGGTCGGCCAGCGCGTGCTTTTTGCCACATTGAACGGCGCGCCGCTCGATGATGCCGCATCCTATCGCGTCACCGTCAGCGATTTCCTTTCCAATGGAGGCGATGCCTTTTCGCTGTTTAAGGAAGGAACTGCACCCGCAGTTGGACCGACGGACCTTGAGGCATTGATCGCATGGCTTTCGCGCGGAGGGGTAACTGCGTTGCCGACACTGGACCGGGTTGAAAACCGGACACCGCAATAAATCGGCCAAAGTCCTTGCATTTCGGGGCAATCCCGCCTAATGGCGCGCCTTCGCTCGGGATTGCCCGGCCGAAATGAAGAAAGCCGGAGGGGCGTTCGCACGGGGCGGCGTCAGCGATCGGTAAGAGAAGGAAGACGTCCATGCCGTTGTACGAGCATGTTTTTTTGGCGCGTCAGGACCTGTCACAGGCACAGGTAGATGCGCTGGCTGAAAATGCCACCAAGATCGTCGAAGAGAATCAGGGCAAGGTCGTGAAGACCGAGACCTGGGGTCTTCGCAGCCTGGCCTACAAGATCCAGAAGAACCGCAAGGCACATTTCGTGATGCTTGACCTTGACGCGTCGGGCGAAGCTATCGCCGAGTTGGAGCGCCAGACCCGCATGAACGAAGATGTGATCCGTTACATGACCGTCCGCGTTGACGAGCATGAAAAGGGCCCGTCGGTGATGATGCGCAAGCAGGAACGCAGCGACCGTGGTGAACGCGCGCCGCGCGCTCCGCGTCGTGAAGAGGAGTTTTAATCCATGGCTCGTCCGTTTTTCCGTCGCCGTAAGTCCTGCCCCTTTTCCGGCAAGGATGCTCCGCGCATCGATTATAAAGATACCCGTCTGCTCCAGGGCTATGTCTCTGAGCGCGGCAAGATCGTCCCCTCGCGCATCACCGCCGTTTCGGCCAAGAAGCAGCGCGAACTCAGCCAAGCCATCAAGCGTGCGCGCCATCTCGGCCTCATGCCCTACGTCGTGAAGTAAGGAGAAGACCCCATGGAAATCATCCTGCTTGAGCGCGTGGAAAAGCTTGGCCACATCGGTGATGTTGTCACCGTTAAGGACGGCTATGCACGCAACTACCTGCTTCCGAACAAAAAGGCGCTTCGTGCCAACGAAGCCAACCGCAAGGTGTTCGAAGCCAACCGTGCTAAAATCGAGGCCGATAACGCCAATCGTCGCAGCGATGCCGAAAAGCACGCCACCAATGTCGAAGGCAAGCAGATCATCCTGATCCGCGCCGCTTCGAACACTGGCCAGCTGTACGGCTCGGTTTCGGTGAAGGACATTGTCGACGGCCTCAACGCGCAAGACGCAAAGGTCAGCAAGTCGATGATCGTTCTCGAGCGTCCGATCAAGACGCTTGGCGTGTTCGACGTCAAGGTCGTCCTGCACCCGGAAGTTTCAGTCAACGTCACCGTCAACGTCGCCCGCTCGGACGACGAAGCCGAACTGCAGAAGGATGGCGTCAACGTTATCGATCAGATGTTCGAAGACGAACAGGCTGAACTTGCGGCACAGGCTATCGAAATGGCTGAAGCTCGTGAAGCTGCTGCTGACGAAGCTGACGCTGCAGAAGCTGCGCGTATCGAAAAGCTGAAGGCTGACCAGGAAGCTGCCAAGGCTGCCGAAGGCCTTTCGGCTGACGCAGGCGAAGACGAAGCCTGATAGCTTTTCAAAAGCCAAACAAAAGGCCGCCCCGTCGCAAGACCGGGCGGCCTTTTTGTTTGCGGGCCGGAACTGTCGCGCCGGCCCGCACAGTTCGGGAACACCCCGGGAGACTGCTTGGAGATACCCCGAACTTTGCGCTTGGCTAAAATTCCCCAGTGAAGCCGACGCGTGCCGCGGTGCTTTTCCCGCCCGAGTAGGAAACTCCTCCGGTAATCGCGAACGGGTTTTCCATATTAGCCCGCAAGGCAACCGAAACACCGATGGCCTGCTCGCCTCGATACGTCGCCGCGTGGACGCTGTAGCTGAACTTTCCAACCTCGGTCGGCATCGGAGCGGCAACCAGCGCGACCGCAGCCGCAGTTCCCCGACGGGCGTCGCGCCGATCGCGGTCAGACAGTGCGAACAACTCCCCTATCTGCGCGCTGTGCGTCGCGGTGATGGACTGCAGGGCGGGAATTGCGCCGATGCTAAGCGACTCCAGAGCTGTCAGGCGGCTGTTCTGGTTGGTGTTGACGACTTGGATCGCCGCGATTTGCGTATCTTGGACCGTGTTTTGTGCCGCTGCCGCATTGGCGACCGTCAGCGCATTATTGGCAGTCGTTTGCGCTGTGCCAGCATTGGCAAGCGCCGTATTGGCAGTAGCCTGTGCCGTGGCGGCATTTGCGAGAGCCGTATTTGCAGTAGCCTGCGCCGTCGCAGCACCGGCCGAAGCACCGCCGACAGCAGCATTCAACTGCGAAACATTGACCGCATCGGTAGCCGCCGTTCCCGCTGCAACATTGACAACCCGCCGTTCCGACCCGGCCGCACCGACCGAAACGGTGTTGGCCTGATCGGCTATAGAACCAAGACCCAAAGCAACGGAATTATCCGCAGATGCCGTTCCACCTAGTGCGACAGAACTGACCCCACTCGCATTTCCCTGGACGGCTAGCGAATTTGCTCCCGATGCGGATGAGAAACCACCGATGGCGATTGAAAAGCTGCCCGTTGCCTGTGCGTTCGGGCCCAGCGCAATGTTGCTAGCCTGATTGGCGAATGCACCTGTACCCACGGCAACGGCGTCAACACCCTGTGCCAATGCTCCGCCCACCGCAACGGAGCCCTGCCCGCGGGCTGTCGCCGCCTGCCCCAATGCCGTTGCATTAGCGCCGATGGCACGGCTTGCACTGCCCAGGCTGGTAGCACCGACCCCCGATGCCTGCGCTGTGGCACCAAGGGCTACGCCGTTATTCGATACTGCAATCGCGCTATAGCCCGCTGCCAGTGCGTTTGCGCCTGACGCAACGGAAAGCGGGCCCAAAGCAGAAGAGAATTCCCCCTCCGCCAGCGAACCGTCGCCATAGGCGACCGACGACGTTCCAAGTGACTGCGATCGTGGGCCAATGGCAGCGGAATTGGGGCCAATCGACTGCGCAGTGAAACCTACTGCGATGATTTGATCGCCGGCCGCCCCGGAATTATTGCCGACTGCCACTGATTTGACGCCAGCGGCTATCGAAAGAGTGCCGACTGCAGTCGATTCAGTCACGCGGGCTTGTGCACCAGCACCGACTGCAGTTGCTAGAACTCCGGTAGCTCTTGCTCCCCTGCCGAGCGCGGTTGCGTCAACGGCATTGGCGTTGGAAAAGCCTCCTAAAGCGACAGCACCTTGGCCAGTCGCCTGCGCCACCGTGCCCATAGCAACCGAGTTGCCACCATTAGCTGTGGTTTGAGTCGGTGTGCCGACCGGCGCAGCGATACCGAAAACGGACTGATAGCTGGAGCCGATGGCAATATTGCCATTGGTATTGTTGGTGGTCAAACCGTCCGTTCCACCTGCCAATGCCGCCGAGCCGGTGGCAATATCTCCATTGCCGAATGCTCTGCTGCTGAACCCGTTCGCTACGCTGACAAGCCCGGCCGCCCGGCTGAATGTCCCGGTAGCAGTGCTACTGTTGCCGCTGGCTTCACTGGCAAAGCCGTTGGCTGTGCTGAGCTCCCCACTGGCCGTGCTTGTGTAGCCGTTTGCCGTTGCGCCTTCGGCGCTGGCTGCCGCACCGAAACCTGTTGCTGTTGTATAGTTCGCTGTTGCAAAACTCGAGCTGCCAGTTGCAGTGCTCGCCGTTCCAGTTGCCGCACTGCCGCCGCCCGTCGCGGTACTGGAAATTCCGCTTGCGGTGCTGTTCGTACCCGTGGCGGTGCTGAAACCGCCGCTGGCGTTTGTGCCATTGCCGGTCGCTGTTGCGCCGATGCCGGTTGCCGACGAATTGCTTCCGCACTCGGTCGATAACGGATTTGGCCCATCATTACATTCCGGTGTCGCATCCGCCCATGCTGGCGTTGTCATTCCCACACCCATGACCGCCGTCGAAAGCGTAAGGATCAGTTTTAGATTTTTCATGGTCAGTCTCCCGTTCAGAAAACGGCGGAGAGGATGAACGGGTCGGATCATGCCTCTCGCGCCGATGGATGGAGACTATTTTCCACCGACGTGCATCTCGCTGCCCAAATGGGTAGGAAATCAGACTGTTGTCACAAAATTATCGATCGGGCTTTGCCATTCGAGGGGCGCTTCGTGCAACAAAGCGGCAAGCTCTGCCTGCCTGCCCACTCCGGTCTTGGCGAATACGCCTTTGATCAGGAAACGCGCGGCATTGATCGACACACCCCTGTCGTTCGCATATTCCTCCAGCGTCCTGCCGTCAGCGATATATGCGGCGATCTTTGCCTCCGAAGGGGTCAGGTCAAACCAGTCTCGCAGCCGCTCGACAATCTCGACCGAGACGTCGCGCCGTCCACCGCCGACCAGCAACAATGCAGCGCCCCCGTTCGCTCCGGCAAGATCGTTTGCGACATTGGGTTCGACCCGCATCGCAACCAGAAACGTCGTGCGAGATTCATCGGTAATGGCAACCGTTTCAGTCCGTTTCGCTCCGTGACCCTTGGCCAGTTTTTCCAGCCGTGATCGAACTTGGCGGTCGGCAAAATGCAATCGGTGCTGAATTTGACGTACACCTTGCGTTCGCTCCAACCATTTCTGTGCTCTGGGGTTTGCGTGCAGCAGTTCCATATCAGGACCGAGCGTCAGGATGATCGACGGCGAAGCGTCTAGCCCTGCTTCGGCGTTGGCTGCACGCAAATCCGCTTCGCCGATCCGTCGACTGATCCGGGAAGCGCGCTGGATATGTGGCACCAGCCGCGTCACCGCATGGCGCAATATCGATGTATCGCCCACATCGGGCGCTGGCATGCACAGGCCCAAATGGTCCTGCCCGTGGCGATCAAGCGACGCGATAATCGCAACCTCATCCTCCCAGTTGGCAAGAAAATTGGTATAGAAATCGTGCTGTTTGAATAGCTCGCGCGGGACGATTTCATCGCTGTGCACAACCTTGCCAACCGGAAGGGCGTGGCCGTTTACGCTCCAAGGCTGGCGGCCGGCGAACATCGCGATATACCCGGCGCGAGCGAACTCATTGACACCCGCCGCTCCGATAAACCGCCCTGTGGCAGGATGCAGCCTCTCCCACACCAACATGGCGACATCCCAACGGGGCGGGCTGAAATGGCTGATCAGCGAGGTAAGGGCAACATCCCAGTGCGATGGCACCAGTGCCGCTTCATAAACATCGGATACGACGGCATCAAAGGCCGCCAGCAACTTCTGTTCGCCCATGACCATAAGTTTATCACTGAGCAGCCCAGTTGGATAGCGACAAATCCGTTGAATTTCGAAAGAGTTAGTGGCGAGATGTGCCCGTCAATGCCTCTGGTAAATGTCCGATCACGCTCCGCAAAGCTGTTCCGCCAAAGCATGACCCATATCGGCCTCGGGAAAGACGACTTTGGAAACACCCAACCGCGTCAATATCAATCCATGCTGCCGGGTCGAGGCTTTGGCCCAGATATCCTTTATGCCCAATTCTTGCAGTGCGAGAACCGATAGGACGCTGCCCTCTAGGCTGGCTCCGATAGCAACCACGGCATAGTCCACCTCGTTCACACCAAGGACGCGTAGCGCTTCTGAGTCGGTGGAATCGGCCTGGACCACATGTGGCAGGTCATCTGCCAGTTTTTGGACAATCTCCGCATTCTCATCGATGCCAATCACCTCATGCCCCAGTTCGACAAGGCGCAGCGCAACGGCTTCGCCGAAGCGGCCAAGGCCGATCACTGCGACATTCTTTTTCTCTGCCGACTTTGCGCGCTTAGCCAATGAGGACCTCCTCTTTCGGATAGTGATAATATACAGGCTTGCTGCGCGATGCGAGCGCAGCGAACAAGGTGATTGGCCCGACACGACCTACGAACATCAGGAAAATGATCAGATATTTGCCGGGATCGGTGAATTGGGCTGTGATGCCGGTGGAAAGACCCGTTGTCGAAAAGGCCGAAATCGCCTCAAACATCACGTCGCGCGATGGCAGATGGGGTGATACCGCTACAAGCAGATATCCCAGCCCCATTACCAATATGGCGCCCAAAATGACCACGGATATCGCCCGCCGCTGATTATGCTCGCCAATGCGGCGTCCAAAGGCCTCGACATCGGGTTTGCCGCGTATTTCAGACCAGACGATCAGCAAGACAATCATCGCCGTCCCCACTTTGATGCCGCCCCCGGTGCCCGCACTGCCCCCTCCGATAAACATCAGGAAACTTACGAGCATCAGCGATTGATCGGAAAGCGATGCAGTATCGATTGTGTTGAAGCCGGCGGTTCGCGAGGTCACCGACAGGAAAATTCCGTTCAATACATGGGCGTGCGGCGCCATTGCGCCCATTGTCGCCTCATTATCCCACTCCAGAATGATGAACAATATTGCGCCGCCAATCAGCAAGATTGCGAAACCGAGTACAGTCAGGCGCCCGTGCAGGCTGATCCTGCGCCAGCCGCGTTGTGTCCAAAGATCGCGGAATACCGGATAGCCGATGCTGCCGGCAATGATTGTCGCCATGACCGGAATCAGGAAGAACCAGTCAGCTTGGAAGCGGACAAGATTGTCAGGCCACAATGTCATCCCCGCGTTGTTGAACGAGGCGATAGCCATGAACAGCGCGTGGCGTATCGCCTCCTCCAGCCCATAATCATGGCCTGCCACAAGCCAGAAGAGCAACCACATCGCAAGGATCGCCTCTACCGCTATGGTGAAACCGATGATCAGCCGCAGCAACGGGCGGACGTTACCCGGCGTGATCCCGCTATTCTCGGCGGCTAATCCGCGCCGAATGCCAAAGCCCATCGTTCGGCTAAACAGCGCCACGATCAGAACCGACGCAGACATGATGCCAAGGCCGCCGAGCTGCACGAGAATGAGGATTATCGTTTCGCCATAAGCGGACCAGTGGCTGGCGACATCAAACACCGTCAGCCCGGTAATGCAAAGCGCCGATACGGCAGTGAACCAGGCATCGACGAAGCGCACAGGTTGTCCGCTTTCGGTTGCGCCCGGAAAGCTGAGCGCGGTTGCACCAATCAGGGATACGACAAGGAAAACCAGCGCGACAACTTGCACCGGTCGTGCGAACAGCAGGTTGAGAAGGCGGTCGACGGTGCCGACTGCAAGCCTTTCGACCAGATGTTCGGGATGCAGTTTCCGGTCGCTCAAGACTTTCCCCTTATCCGCAATAGCTTACCGGCTATGTACGTTAAGGGAAAGCCCTCAATAGCCCATCAGGCTCATCACTTCCTTGCGGCTGCGGGTATCGTCGAGGAAACAGCCGAGCAATTTCGACGTCACCATGTTCACGCCATGCACCTTCACCCCACGTCCGGTCATGCAGCCATGCTGCGCCTCGATGACAACCGCAACGCCCTCGGGCTTCAGATTGTCCCAAATGCAATTGGCGACCTCTGCGGTAAGCCGTTCCTGCACCTGCAGGCGGCGGGCAAATCCGTGGAGGACGCGCGCGAGCTTGGAGATGCCGACAACGCGATCGGTGGGCATATAGGCAATCGATGCCTTGCCGATGATCGGCGCCATATGGTGCTCGCAATGCGACTGGAACGGAATGTCCTTAAGCAGCACCAGTTCATGATAGCCGCCCACCTCTTCAAAAGTGCGCGAAAGGTGCAGCGAGGGATCTTCGGCATAGCCGGCGCAATATTCACGCCATGCGCGGCCCACGCGGCGCGGCGTATCGAGCAGGCCTTCGCGGCTCGGGTCGTCACCGGTCCAGCGGATCAGCGTCTTGATCGCGTCGAGCACTTCATCGGGAACGACAACCTTGCCGCTCTCGTCAATCTCGTCTTCATAATGGATGTGCGCGATGGGAAACACCATTTCGGGCTTGTTCATACGATCCTCCTGCCGTTCTATGCCGGCTAATGAAGGTTCAGGTTAAAACCGCCCGCCTTTCCTTTCCATACAGCCAAAGGCCTTTAGGGCATATCACCCGATGGCTTGGCCAGTCTTCGCCCAATCGGCGAGGAATCCTTCGATACCCTTGTCGGTCAGCACATGCTTGAACAGGCCTTTGATTACCGAGGGCGGTGCAGTCATAACATCGGCACCGATTTTTGCAGCTTCGAGCACATGGATACCGTGGCGCACGCTGGCGACCAGGATCTCGGTATCAAAGCCGTAATTGTCGTAGATCAGCCGGATGTCGCTGATCAGTTGCATCCCGTCAAAGCCGTTATCATCATGACGGCCAACGAAAGGCGAGATGAAGGTTGCGCCAGCCTTGGCCGCGAGCAGTGCCTGGTTGGCTGAGAAGCACAAGGTCACATTGACCATCGTGCCATCGCTTGTCAGCGCCTTGCAGGTTTTCAGGCCATCGATGGTCAGGGGCACCTTGATGCAGACATTGTCGGCAATCTTGCGAAGCACTTCGGCCTCTTTCATCATGCCCGCATGGTCGAGCGCCACGACCTCGGCAGATACCGGGCCATCAGTCAGCCCGCAGATTTCCTTGGTGACTTCCATGAAGTCGCGACCGGATTTCATGATCAGCGACGGGTTGGTGGTCACACCATCGAGCAAACCGGTTGCGGCCAGTTCCTTGATGTCATCAATCTCGGCAGTGTCGGCAAAGAATTTCATGGGGCAACAGCTCTTTCATGGAGGTTGGAATCACTCCATCGCCTATAGGCAAAAGCAGCGGCCTTTGGACAGCGATTATTGCCCCGCCCTGCTCTAGCGGAGCAGGCCAAACACCCCGATCAACAATGGATCGTTCGCCTTTTGCGGATTGGTGCGAATTGCTTCCTCTTCAAGGCCTATGGCTGCCCAAATCGCATCATCGGCCTTGCGGGTGATCTCCTGCCCCAACGCGGCCATATCAAAGCCGGTTACCGATTGGACCGCGCGATTGATAACCTGGTCATCAAAGATGCGAAGTCCCTCGGCCACACCCGGCAACATTGCATCGAAAAGTGCGATCCCCATCTTTCCGCGCAGGAACTGCGTCGCCGCGCGCGGGCCGCCGCGTACGATCTGGTCTGCAGCCTCGATGCTCATCATCCGGATCGTGTCCGCCACCAATGGTGCTGCCCGCTCCGCACCCCTTTCCGCCGCCCGGTTCAACTGGCGCTGCAACCGGTCGCGAAAGGTCTGGCTTTGCAGGATGGCGGCCAACAGGGTGCCGCTGCGGCTGCCAAAGCGATCAGGCAAGGCAATGCGCGCGACCGAATGGTCGTAGAAACCGCCGGGTTGCAGTAACAGCGCGAAAGCGTTTTGCGATGCCAGTGTCAAAAGCCTGCGGATTACCTCGGTCAGGCTATAGCGCGGCCCCATCTGGCAACCGGGCAGCGCCAGTGTGATTCCGGCAGCCCCCGCCAACAGCAACTTGCGCCGGTCGAACATCATGGTCATCGCGCATCTCCTATTTTTCTTTTGCTATAACGCCAGAATATCAAAAGAATTCCATCTCTAACATGAACAAGAGGCTGCAGGCGTGACGCAGGCCATATGCCACCCTATATCGACCGCATGAATCGCCCCAAACCCGCTGGCAAACGCGTTCGCGTGATACTGCTTACGCAGGTGATCGGGCCGCTCGACTATCGCCTGCCCGACTGGATGGACGTGCAAGTGGGTTCGGTGGTGGTGGTGCCGCTGGGCCCGCGCAAGATGGTTGGCGTGATTTGGGATGAAGGCGTTTTCGGCGATGAGGTGGTTGAGGAACACCGCCTGCGCAACTTGCTGGAGGTGGTCGATGTGCCGCCAATCAAGACTGGATTGCGTCGGCTGGTCGACTGGGTGGCCGACTATTATCTTTCAAATCATGCCGCGGTGCTGCGTATGGTGCTTTCCTCATCGGCAGCCCTGTCAGCAGGGGGGACGGTAACCGAATATCGGCCATCGGGGGTTGAACCAGCGCGGCTGACTCCGCAACGCGCCGCCGCGCTCGATGCTTTGGTCGATGCGCAAGGGCTGGTGCGTGAACTCGCCGATCAGGCCGGCGTCAGCGAGGCAGTGATCCGTGGCCTTGTAAAAGCCGGCGCGCTTGAGCCGGTGACGGTCAGCATCGATGCACCCTTTGTCGCGCCTGATCCGGATCACGATCATCCAGAATTATCCGACCTTCAGGAAGCCGCCGCTAAGGTGATGCGTGATGCGGTAAAGGCAGCGCAGTTTGAGCCCATTGTGCTTGATGGAGTCACCGGTTCTGGTAAAACCGAAACCTATTTCGAGGCGGTTGCAGAAGCCTTGAAGAATGGAAAGCAAGTCCTTGTCCTGCTTCCAGAAATTGCCCTGACCCAACCCTTTCTGCAACGTTTTGAAGCGCGTTTTGGCGTTGAGCCTGCAACCTGGCATTCGGGCATGAAGCAATCGCAGCGCCGCCGCGTCTGGCGCGGGGTGGCAGAGGGGCGGGTGCAAGTAGTGGCGGGTGCCCGATCGGCGTTGTTCCTTCCCTTCGCCAATCCGGGGCTTATCGTCGTCGATGAAGCGCATGAAATCAGTTTCAAGCAGGAAGATGGCGTTCGCTATCATGCGCGCGACGTTGCGGTGATGCGCGGCAAGTTCGAAGGCTTCCCGGTCGTGTTGGCAAGCGCAACCCCTGCGCTGGAAAGCCGCCACATGGTGTCCATCGGGCGGTACAAGGGCCTTGAAATCCCCTCCCGCTTCGGTGCTGCCAAGATGCCGCGCATCGCAGCGATTGACCTGACGCAGGACCAACCCGAGCGCGGCCACTGGATCGCCCCCACCTTGCTTAAAGCATTGGAGGAGCGACTCGAACGCGGCGAACAGAGTCTCTTGTTCCTCAATCGACGTGGCTATGCGCCGCTCACCTTGTGCCGAAATTGCGGGCACCGGTTCGAATGCCCCAATTGCACCGCCTGGATGGTCGAACACAGGCTGGTCCGCCGCCTCGCCTGCCACCATTGCGGGCATGTGATGCCACCGCCCGATGCCTGCCCCGAATGCAGCGCAGAAGACAGCCTCGTTCCCTGCGGACCCGGCGTTGAGCGCATATGCGACGAGGTCAACCGGCTGCTTCCCGAGGCACGGACGATTGTCGCAACCTCCGATACCTTATGGTCCCCGGAAAAAGCTGCCGAATTTGTCGCGCTAGTCGAGAACAAAGCCGTAGACATCATCATCGGCACGCAATTGGTCACCAAAGGTTATCACTTTCCCGAACTCACGCTGGTTGGCGTCATCGATGCCGACCTCGGCCTTGAAGGCGGCGACCTTCGTGCTGCCGAACGGACATTCCAGCAGATTGCACAAGCGGCGGGCCGCGCCGGACGCGCTGAAAAACCGGGTGAGGTCTTCATTCAGACACGCAATCCTTCGCATCCTGTTATCGCGGCACTTGTCGATGGAGATCGGGACGGATTTTACGACGCGGAGACCGAGCAGCGCCGCCGCGCGGGTGCGCCACCCTTTGGGCGCTTTGCCGCGATCATCATCAGCTCCGAAGATGAACGCGAAGCGATTGAGGCGGCGCGCGCGGTGGGAGGCTCCGCCCCCGAAGTCGAAGGCATGCATGTATATGGCCCCGCCCCTGCCCCGCTCGCCATGCTGCGAGGACGCCACCGGCAGCGGCTGCTGGTCCACGCCCAACGCTCGGTCGAGTTGCAAGACATCATGCGCGCATGGCTGGGAGGCCTCGAATTTCCGCGCGGGGTCAGGATCGGTGTCGATGTTGATCCATACAGCTTCCTGTAATCTGATTTTTGCTCTACCCTTGACCGTCTTATTCCTATAATACAGGGTATCGATGCTTTTCAGGCGACCCAAAACCCCACCCATCTCCGACATCGACAGCAAATTGGCTGCGTTCGACCGCGCCTATGCCGGCATGTTCCCCAACGAACCCAAACCGTGGGAGGAAGCTGCGGCTGCGGCAACGACCGAATCTTCAGGCAAACCATGGCTGATGGGCAAAACGCGCTGGTGGTGGTTCAGCCGTGCCGGTGCGGCCGTGATGTTGCTTTTCATCCTGATTGTTTTCTGGCTGGCGGTAACCGCACCGCTTTCCAAGTCGCTGCAGCCGATCGCACCGCCGCGCATCACCTTGCTGGCATGGGATGGCACGCCGATCGCGCGCAACGGCGCCATCGTCGACAAGCCGGTCGAGGTGAAGAAGCTGCCCCCGCATGTTGTACAAGCATTCCTTTCGATCGAAGACCGGCGTTTCTATTCGCATTGGGGTGTCGACCCGCGCAGCATCGCACGTGCGCTGTGGAGCAACACCTTTGGCAGCGGCATCCAGCAAGGCGGCAGCACGATCACCCAGCAGCTTGCCAAATTCACCTTCCTGACGCCCGAAAAAAGCCTGACACGAAAGGCCCGCGAGGCCCTCATCGCCTTCTGGCTGGAAGCTTGGCTGACCAAGGACGAAATCCTCGAACGCTATCTGTCGAACGCCTATTTCGGCGACAATATCTACGGCCTGCGCGCCGCATCGATGCATTATTTCTATCGCAAACCCGAAAATCTGACGCTGTCGCAAGCCGCGATGCTCGCCGGATTGGTGCAGGCGCCGAACCGGCTTGCCCCCACCCGCAATCCGCAGCGCGCGGCAAAGCGAGCCAAGCTGGTCTTGAATGCGATGGTCGCGACGGGCGCAATAAGCGAAGCGAAGGCCGACGCCACACCCATCGCGAAGATCGATGTGCGCTATAAGGAGACGCTGCCCACCGGCACCTATTTCGCCGATTGGGCAATGCCGCAGGCGCGGCTTGATGCCGAAACCGGCTATTCTGATCAGGTCATCCGCACCACCCTCGATTCCCGCCTGCAGAACATCGCCCGCAAGGTCATCGCGCGCGCACCGCTCGGCAACGCACAGGTGGCGCTGGTCGCCATGCGCCCCAATGGCGAAGTCGTCGCCATGGTTGGTGGCAAAAGCTATAAGGAATCGCCCTTTAACCGTGCCACGCAGGCCAAACGCCAGCCCGGTTCCACGTTCAAGCTGTTCGTTTACACCGCAGCCCTGCGCAGCGGGATGACACCCGACAGCAAGGTCGATGACAGCCCGATTATCGAAGGCGATTACCGCCCGAAAAACTACAGCGACCGTTATCGCGGCGAGATCACCTTGAAACAGGCTTTTGCCCAATCAAGCAATGTCGCCGCAGTTCGCCTCTACAACCAACTTGGATATAGCGCTGTGGCTCGCGCCGCGAAGGATCTGGGTGTGCAGAGCCCGCTGACCCGCGATGCCAGCCTTGCCTTGGGCAGTTCGGGCATGACCTTGCTTGAGCTGACATCAGCTTATGCCGGGGTTGCCGGCAACAAATGGCCCGTCGAACCGCGCGCCTTTGTTGCAGAAGAAGAAGGCTGGTTTGGCTGGCTGCTCTCTGCTCAACGCAGCTTCAGCAATGCCCAGCACAAGGCCCTGCTTGAACTATTGGGTGCCACGGTGAACCAGGGAACCGGGCGCGCGGCGCGGCTATCGATACCTGCATATGGCAAAACCGGAACCAGCCAGGACTATCGCGATGCGCTGTTTGTCGGCTTTGCCGGAGATCTGGTTGTCGGGGTTTGGATCGGCAATGACGACAATACCCCGCTGCGCAACATCACCGGAGGAGGCCTGCCCGCCCGCATATGGCGCGATTTCATGAGCCAGGCGGTGAAGGGCGCTGGACCAAGGCCAAAGCCCAAGCCCGCGAAGGAGCCTGATCCCACCGGACCGATCGAGCCGCTCGACTTGCCGGACATTCCCGAACTGCCCGTGAACATCAACGGGACCGAGGTTCGCGTTGATCCCAACAAGGGGGTGACGGTCAGCGGCCAGATCGAAGGCGTGCCACTCGATGTGACCGTGGGCCGGAACGGTATCGATGTGCGTCCGCGCGAAGAACCGGCAAGGAAGCAATAGGCAATTCGGCACTTAGCATTGAACGAAGGCTCGATTTGTGGTCGATGTGGTCACGGGGCTGAGGAGATTCGCACGTGCGGAAGTTTTTGATCGGCCTTTCTATTCTGGTTTCGGCATTGTTGATGCCGTCACTCGCCCATGCCGATCCCGAAGATATCGCAGCCTCCAGCCGCAGTGTGGTGCGCGTCGTGGTGTTTCCAGCCTCGGGCGGAAACATCCCCATCGGCCACGGCTCTGGAATTGTCGTAACGCCCAATCGCGTACTCACCAACGCCCATGTCGTTTCTGACGAAGAATATGATGGAGCGATCCGCCTTGTCATCGTCCCCTCGGATGGCGGCCAGGCAATTTCGGCGGAGGTGGTCGACCGCTCTCCACGAAACGATCTCGCGCTTGTCGCGTTGAGCGATGGCAACCGCCTGCCTCCGGCAACCTTTTTCAGCGGTCCGGTCGGCGATGGCGCCGATGTGTTCGCCATCGGCTATCCGGGCGGAGTCGATATTGCACAAGGCCTCAACATGGATGATGTGCTCCGTCCGCAAATACCCGTAAAAACGCGAGGCAATATCTCTGCCGGGCGATCGGCCAAGGATTTTGAAACCCTGCTCCACACCGCAGCCATTGGCGGTGGCAATAGCGGCGGACCACTGGTCGATGCATGCGGGCGGGTGCTGGGCGTCAACAGCTTTGGCAGCCTTTCAGATGGCAGCGACGCTGAGTTTTTCTTTGCCATTGCGCAAAGAGAAGCAGCCGCATTCCTGCGCCGCAATAATGTCGCCTTCCGCAGCGTTGATGTGCCCTGCCTGTCGCGCGCCGAAATGACGAGGGCAGAAGCCGAACGCGAAGCGGCGGAACGGGCGCGCATCCAGGAAGAAAACCGCCTCGCTGAATCCGCGCGGAGCAAGAGCTTTGCCGAAGCGCGTCGGCAAGTCGAATATGACATCATCGAAACCCGCGACAATCGGTCGATGTTGACGGTTATTCTGGTCTTCCTTGCCCTGGGTGCTGCCGGCAGCGCATGGCAATTGCTCGAACGCGAACGGCGCGACCATGCAAAGATGGCCGGCGGCGCTGCCGCGGTGATGGTGATTGTAGCGTTGATCGTCTGGTTCACCCGCCCCAGTTTTGCCGAGGTCGATGAACTTACCAAGGCACGCCTGACCGATACCGAGGACCCTGCAGCTCCGGCAGAGGTCGCACAGGAAGGCAAGCTCACTTGCGTCATCGACCGCAGCCGCAGCCGGATCACTGTCTCCGACACCAACGACGTTCCGTTCGAGTGGACAAACAATGGCTGCGTCAATGGCCGCACCCAATATGTCGAAGATGGCAATCGTTGGGTCCGCACTTTCGTGCCGAGCAATGAGGAACAGGTCTCGATTGTCAGCTTCCAGCCGGGCAACAGCACTTATCGCATCGAACGCCACCTGCTTGGTGCCGAAGCGATGAAGCAGGCACGCGATGCGCGTAACCAATATGATGTGAAAAGCTGTTCAGCCGATCCGGCAACGATCGAAAAGGTGCAGGCGATGAACAGCGCGGTCCGCCAGTTGTTGCCGCAGCAACCCAACGAACTGCTGACCTATAACTGCAACTGAAACTTTGCGTCGCTGAATTTTGCCGTTAAGGCCCTGAGTCGAAAATGGCAGACAATTCTCCCCTCGAGCAGTTCAAGCAGGTGCTTACCGGCACGGCGCGTGCGATTGCGCAGGAGCCGGAGATCGAGCTTGCCTTTACTGCGGACGCCCCCACCCAAGCGGGCAAGAATTTCCGCGTACCGATGCCGGGCCGTTCGCTGCCGCCTGAGCAGATTGCCGAAGCGCGGGGTTTCGCAGACAGTTTCGCCCTACGCCTCAAGCATCATGATGCCGCACGCCATGCGGCTTTGCGCCCGCACGAGGCGATGGCAGGCGCTGCATTCGATGCCATAGAGACCGCGCGGATCGAGGCGCTTGGATCGCGGGCGATGGAGGGCGTCAAGGGCAACCTCACCCACTCGCTCGAGATGCGGCTGCGCACCGACCCGATTTCGCGCGCTCAGGCCGCAGAGGAAGTTCCCATCTCGACCGCGCTTGCCTTGATGGTGCGCGAACGGCTGACGGGGCAAGCGGTGCCGGAAGGTGCGGCTCAGGGTGTTGACCTGCTCCGCGACTGGATTGAGGAAAAGGCTGGAAAAGATCTTGATGCTCTCGGCCTCGCGCTCCACGATCAGGCCGCCTTTGCCTCGCTCGCGCAGACGATGCTCGAGCATCTCGATCTTACCGAAGGCGAGATTGAGCCCAATGATGCCGATGAAGGCGGCGATGAATCCGAGCAGGAACAGGAACAAGACGGCGAAAGCGAAGACGAGGGCCGGGGCGAAACCGGACAAGCCGAAGCCCGCGCGCAACCGCAAGAAGGCGAAGGCGAGGAATCCGAGGCCGACTATGACTCGACCGACATGGACGACATGGACGATGCCGACGGCGACATGGGCGAAGACGGCATGCAGCCGGTCAACCCGCAACGCCGCAACTGGGATCACATGCCAGAGAGCGACTATAAGAGCTGGACGACCAAATATGACGAGGTTGTCGGCGCGACTGATCTGGCCGATGAAGATGAACTCAACCGGCTGCGCGCTTATCTCGACCAACAACTGTCAGGGCTGCAAGGTGCGGTAACGCGCCTTGCCAACCGCCTGCAGCGCCGCCTGATGGCGCAGCAGAATCGCAGTTGGGATTTCGACCAGGAAGAGGGGCTGCTCGATGCCGCGCGCCTCGCCCGTATTGTTGTCTCGCCGGGAAGCTCGCTGAGCTACAAGGTCGAGCGCGATATTGAATTCCGCGACACGGTGGTGACGCTCTTGATCGACAATTCGGGCTCGATGCGCGGCCGCCCGATCAGTATCGCCGCAATCAGTGCCGATATCATGGCCCGCACCCTCGAACGCTGCGGGGTGAAGACCGAGATTTTGGGCTTCACCACCCGCGCATGGAAAGGCGGGCAATCGCGTGAAGACTGGCTGGCAGCCGGACGCCCTGCAATGCCTGGCCGCCTCAACGACCTACGCCACATCGTCTACAAAAAGGCCGACGAACCCTGGCGGCACGCCCGCCGCAACCTCGGCCTGATGATGCGCGAAGGATTGCTCAAAGAGAATATCGATGGCGAAGCCCTGCTGTGGGCACACAACCGCCTGATCGCTCGCCCCGAAGACCGCCGCATCCTGATGGTGATCTCCGACGGTGCACCGGTTGATGACTCAACTCTCTCGGTCAACCACGGCGGCTATCTTGAACAGCATCTGCGCCGCGTGATCGAAATGATCGAAAGCCGCAGCCCGGTACAACTCGTCGCCATCGGCATCGGCCATGATGTCACCCGCTATTACCGCCGCGCCGTCACCATCATGGATGCCGAGCAACTAGGCGGAACGATGATCGAGCAATTGGCTGGATTGTTCGACGAGGAATAGGCTTGCAATTCTGCCACGGCATGACATTCATTTAATCAAACGATTAAATCAATGGGAGCCGGATATGAATGTAAGCGAAGCCGTTGCCAGCCGCCGGTCGGTGCGTGAATTTCTGGATAAGCCGGTGGACAAGGCTTTGCTCGAACGCATCCTGCAAAAGGCCCAAAATGCGCCGTCAGGCGGCAATACGCAGCCGTGGAATGCCGTAATGGCGACCGGCGAACCACTCAAGAAATTGCTGGCAGCGGTCGCTGAAGTCGTTCCCCAGGGCCCTGCCGCTCATAAACCCGAATATAACATCTATCCTCCCGAACTCGATGGCCGGTACAAGGACAGCCGCTTTGGCGTGGGCGAAGCGATGTATGCCGCACTCGACATTCCCCGCGACAACAAGATGGCGCGGCTGATGTGGTTCGCGCGCAATTTCCGAGCCTTTGATGCACCCATCCTGATGCTGGTCCACACCCCGCGTTATATGGGCCCGCCGCAATGGTCGGATATCGGCATGTGGCTGCAGACCGTAATGTTGCTGCTGCGCGAAGAAGGGCTTGATAGCTGCGCGCAAGAGGCGTGGGCGATCTACACCCCGCAAATCCGGCAATGCTTCCCGATCCCCGATGACCATATCTTCTTTTGCGGAATGGCGATTGGGTATCGAGATCCCGATGCGCCAGTAAACAACTTCCCCGTTCCGAGGGCACCATTGGAGGAAGCAATCAGCTGGGAGGGTTTTTAAGCCCCCCGGCTGTGCTTGGCAGACGAGTCACTTGACCTTGCATCGGGCGTAAGCCATCGGCTTTTGCCATGTCCGACCTGAAGCTCTTCAACAGCCTGACCCGCCAACTGGAAACTTTCCAGCCCGTCCACCCCGGCGAGGCGCGCGTCTATAGCTGTGGTCCCACGGTCTATAATTACCCGCATATCGGCAATATGCGCGCCTATGTCTTCGCGGACACTTTGGGTCGCGTGCTGAGCTACAAGGGTTACAAACTAACCCACATCATCAACATCACCGATGTCGGGCATCTTACCGACGATGCCGATGCGGGTGAGGATAAGATGGAAAAGATGGCCGCCGAAAAGGCGCAGTCCATCTGGGATATCGCGCGACACTATACCGAAGCCTATTGGGCCGATGTGAAGGCGCTGAACATCCGGCAGCCGGCCAAATGGTCGATTGCCACAGACTATGTGCCGCAGATGATCGAATTCGCCAAAAGCATTGCGGACAAGCATTGCTATGAACTCGATAGCGGGCTGTATTTCGACACCTCGACTGTATCCAATTACGGCGCGCTCGCACGTGCGCAGACCGACGAAGGCGAAGGCCGGATCGAAGCGGTAGAGGGCAAGCGCCACGCGGCGGACTTTGCCATCTGGCGCAAAACACCGCCGGATGAAAACCGCCAGATGGAATGGGATAGCCCATGGGGCCGCGGCGCGCCCGGCTGGCACCTTGAATGCTCGGTGATGTCGGGCGACCTCCTCGGCTTTCCCTTCGATATCCACACCGGCGGCATCGACCATCGCGAAATCCACCATCCAAACGAGATCGCGCAGAACCAGGCGCACACTTGTTCCGACCATTCGGGCGCACGTATCTGGATGCATAACAATTTCCTGATCGAACGCAGCGGCAAAATGAGCAAGAGCGCGGGCGAATTCCTGCGCGTACAATTGCTAATCGATAAGGGCTTCCACCCTCTCGCCTATCGCCTGATGTGCCTGCAGGCGCATTATCGCAGCGAACTGGAATTTAGCTGGGATGGGCTGGTTGCGGCATTCACGCGGTTGAAGCGGATGGTGATGGCGGTTTCGCCATTAAAGGGAACCGAAACCGCCAGCGAAGTAACCGACAAACGGTTGATCGACCTGTTTGCAAAGTTCGACGCGGCGGTTTCGGATGACCTGAACACCGCCATTGCCTTGACGGCATTGGAAGAGACGCTGTCACTCAAAAAGATAGACCAAGGCCAAAAGCTGCTTGCCATCGCGCAGATGGATGCGGTGCTGGGCCTTGAGCTTTTGCATATCGAACGAGCTGATCTGCGCGTTCGTCCCAAGAATGCAGTTGTCACGGAGCCGGAAATCGAAGCCATCCTTGCCGAGCGCAGGGAAGCCCGTGCGAACAAGGATTTCGCGGCCTCAGACCGCATCCGCGATGCCCTTACCGCCAAAGGTGTAGACGTGATGGATGGTGATCCGCTGGGGTGGGACTGGAAGCTGGAAATCTAGTTCCAACTACCGCAAGTCATTGGGGAGGAAAGATTAGTGACCAAAACCAAGTTCGTAGCATCCAGCCTGATCCGTTCGATGATGGAACCGCGCTTGCCCGACTGGATCGAGCCGCATTGGTATGTGACCAAGGAAGAGGCGCTCGAACTTGCGCCACTGGCCGAAATCGGCTGGTTCGACATGTATGACAAGAAAGACATGGCGGCGATCATCACCGCCGCGACCAACCTCAAATGGCTCAACAGCATCTATGCAGGTGTTGACGGCATGCCGCTTGCTGAACTCAAAAAGCGCGGCACCAAGGTCACCAATGGCGCAGGTATCAATGCGATCACCATCGCCGAATATGTCGTCATGAGCATGCTCAACATGGCCAAAGGATATCGGGAGGTGGTGCGCGCGCAGGAACGGCATGAATGGCTGATGGATTCGCCGGGCAAGGTCGAACTCTACGGATCGAAAGCCCTGCTGCTTGGCTATGGTGCCATTGGAAAGCTGATCGAAGAACGGTTGAAGCCCTTCAATGTCGACGTCACGGTAGTGCGCCGCACACCGGGGCCATTCAGCCTTGCGCCCGATGCTTGGCAGGCGCGGTTGGGCGAGTTTGACTGGGTCATACTTGCCGTTCCCGCGACTCCGGAGACGGAGGAGATGATCGGCGCAGACGAACTTGCAGAGATGAAGCAGAGTGCGGTGCTGGTGAATATCGCCCGTGGATCAGTGGTCGACCAGGATGCATTGGTGCAGGCACTGCGCGACAAGCAGATTGGCGGCGCCTTCCTCGATGTCACCACACCCGAGCCGCTGCCCGCTGATCATCCGTTATGGGACCTCGACAATTGCCAGATCAGCATGCACCTGTCTGGCCGCGCGCAGGACAAGATGTTCGTTCGATCCGCCGAGCGCTTCCTCGAAAACCTCAAACGCTATCATAAAGGCGAAAAGCTTGAGCCATTGGTGAATTTGGACTTGGGTTATTAATTACCGCAGTGCTGAGCCTGTCGAAGCACGTTTTACGGACAAGCGCCCTTCGACAGGCTCAGGGCTACGGTTTGGGAGGATAGAAAACATGCCGCACAACCCCGCAGAAATATGGCACCGCGTCGCGCTATCCAAGGATGTCGGTGAGATCGAAAAAGTCCTGCACGACGATTGCGTTTTCGAAAGCCCTGTCGTGCACACCCCGCAGCGCGGCAAGGCGATCACATCCCAATATCTGGCCGCTGCAGGCCATACGCTGGGAAACGATGCCTTCCGTTATGTCGGTGAATGGCATCGCGAAAACAGCACGATCCTTGAATTCACGGCAGAGATTGACGGTATCAAGATCAACGGCATCGATATGATTTCGTGCGATGACGACGGCCTGATTACCCATTTCAAGGTGATGGTGCGCCCGTTGAAGGCCGTGAACATGCTGCACCAGAAAATGGGCGAGATGCTCGAAAAAATGAAAGGCTGATGCAGCGCCTGCGGATTTTTGTGCCTCTGCTTGCCGGGGCCAACTTGCGCGACCGGAGCGGCGCAGCCTTTGGCGCGGCTTTGGGCGTGCTGGTTGCAGGGCTGGTCGGATTGCTCGTTGCGCGTGCGTTGCCGGATTTTCCCTTCCTTATCGCGCCCATCGGGGCATCGGCGGTGCTCGTCTTTGCCGTTCCCGCCAGCCCGCTCGCCCAGCCTTGGCCGGTATTTGGCGGAAATATCGTTTCGGGTTTGGTGGCAGTGGCGATCGTGCATGCCGTCAGCAACCCCATATTGGCGGTTGGCCTGGCGGTCGGGCTCGCCATCATGGCGATGTCGCTCTTGCGCTGCCTGCATCCGCCCGGCGGGGCAGTCGCAATAACTGCGATCATGGGCGGCAAGGCAATCGTGGCTGCAGGCGTCCTTTATCCGATTACCTTGGTAGCCGCCAATTCTGCCGCGTTGTTGTGCATTGGATGGCTGTTCCACCGCTTTTCAGGCCACAGCTATCCTCATCAGCCCGTTCCCCTCGCCGCAGCCCCTGCCCCAACCGGCCTGCTGCGCGAAGATATCGACCAGGCAGTTGAGGAAATCGGCGAAACCTTTGATATCGACCTCAAGGACCTCGAAAACCTGTTGCTTCGTGCCGAAACGATCGCGGCGCAAAGGCGGGATGGGACCGGCGCAGAATATTCGATTTGAGCGGCTTCGCTTCGATACAGTTAAATTCCCAGTTGAAATTTACTGCATAATCCCTAAATGCACCCTCGATCCGGGCCCCTCTGGCGCATGCGGCGGCATGCGTGATGTCGGATTAATCATCCGAAAGCGCGACACGCGGCGCAACCTCCACCTCTAGGGGTGGATTGGACACATTAGGGGCCCTTTTGATGGATTTCCTGTTCGATATGTTTTTGGGCACGCCGGTCTGGTTCTGGCTCGCCTTCCTAGGCATTGTCGTCGTCCTGACGGCGTTTGACCTTGGCTTCCTGCACAAGGAAGACAAGGAAATGGGGATTTCCGAATCCCTCAAACTTTCAGCCTTTTACATCAGCATCGCATTACTGTTCGGCCTTTGGGTCTGGTATGCGAAGGGTGCTGACCTGGGGATGAAATATTATACCGGCTTCTTCATCGAAAAGGCGCTATCGATCGACAATGTCTTCGTGATCAGCCTGATTTTCACCTATTTCGCTATTCCGGCAAAATATCAGTACCGCGCGCTCCTGTGGGGTATCATCGCGGTGATCGTGCTGCGCGGCATCATGATCGCGCTGGGCGCTGCGTTGGTTGAGCAATTCTACTGGACGCTGTATCTTTTCGCCGTCTTCCTTGTCGGCACCGGCGTTAAAATGCTTTTCACCGGCGACCAGGAAATGGACGTTTCCAAGAACCCGGTCGTGAAGTTCATGAACAAGCATTTCCGGGTGACCAAGGAACTGCATGGGCAGAAGTTCATCGTAAAGGTGCAGGACGAAAAGACCGGCAAGATGGTGCGCGCGATGACGCCGCTTTTGCTGGCGCTGATCGTCATCAACCTTGCAGACCTTGTATTCGCGGTGGATTCGGTTCCGGCGATCTTTGCGATCACCACCGACACCTTCATCGTCTACACCTCTAACATTATGGCGATCCTTGGCCTGCGCGCACTTTACTTCGCGTTGGCAGCGATGGTGCACCGCTTCCATTACCTGAAGTTCGCGCTGGCTCTTGTGCTGATATTCATCGGATCGAAGATTTTCATCTCCGACTTCCTGATGGGTGGTGCCAAATTCCCGCCCGTGCTTAGCCTTGCCGTCACCTTTGGCCTGATCCTCGGTGGCATCCTGTATTCGCTTTGGAAAACCAAAAGCGAAGAAGCTTCGGCGTCAGCGCATTAAGGGAGAACTCAAATGGCTTTACATTCAATTTTCCTCTTTGCGCCTGCCGAAACCGCAATAGCTTCCAAGGGGCCTGCAGCATTCGCGATAGCTCTTGCAAAAGCGCATGGTGCCAATTTGACGATCTTCTCCGTGGCGACTGACGTTACAACGCCCGAAAAAAATGTGGATGCAGGTGCGATAGCAGCTTCGCTGAAATCGGCGGCAGATGCATCAGGTGTTCGTTGCACATTGGTGACCGAACATTCACATGCAATTGGTGTTCATGAGGCTGTCGCCGAACATGCTCGTCTCCATGACCTGAGCATTACAGGGTGCAACAGCGCAGGTCTGCTGAGTGAAAAAATCATCGCTGAATATCTGATGTTCGAAAGCGGACGTCCTGTAATAGTGGTGCCGGCAAACTATGAAGCCCCTTATCAAAAGGGCCCGCTCGCAATAGCTTGGGACAATAGCTCTGCAGCGGCACGTGCACTTGGCGATGCCATAGCGTTATTCGCGCCTGATCAGGTGCAACTGCTATCGATCGAAGGCGAAAAGCCATTGCCGACCGATTTGGATACCGCGCAACTTGTGGAAGTGATTGGCCGTCGATCGACCAATGCAAGCCATCGTTTTGCGCCTCTGTCCGCTCGTAGCATTGCTGCAGCGTTGCAGGAGGAAGCGAAAGCGAATGGGTGCGGCCTGCTCGTCATGGGTGCATTCGGTCATACACGGCTGAGACGCTTTGTTCTGGGCAGTGCGACCTCCGATATTCTCAAGAACAACCAGATGCCGACTCTCCTCTCCCATTAACCGGTCGGCATAAGAACATAACGAAACGCGAGAACTTGGCCCCGCTCCATCATTGGAGCGGGGTTTTTCTTTCTTCCCAAACAGGAAAAGGGGTTGCCCTGCGCCGATGGCCTCCCCAAATGGCAAGCATGATCATCGAGACCGAACTGACGCCCAATCCGGCGACCATCAAATTCCTTCCGGGATGCACCGTGATGGACGCAGGGACCCGCGATTTTGCCGACCCGGAAGAGGCGGAAGCCTCGCCCCTTGCCGAAGCCCTGTTTGGCCTTGGCGATGTTAGCGGCGTCTTCTTCGGTCGCGATTTCATTTCGGTCACCGCTGCCCCCGGCGCTAGCTGGGCCGATTTGAAACCTGATGTGCTTTCGATCCTGCTCGATCATTTTTCGGCAGACATGCCGCTTTTCCACGCGCCAAAGGCAGGTTTCAGCGTGCCCGCACCCGACGCCGAATATCCACTCGATGATCCTGCCGATGCGGAAATTGTCGATCAGATCAAGGAACTGATCGAAACCCGCGTTCGCCCAGCGGTTGCCAATGATGGTGGCGACATCATCTATCGCGGTTTCCAGCGCGGCGTCGTTTACCTGCAGATGCAGGGTGCCTGTTCCGGCTGCCCGTCTTCGACGGCAACGCTCAAAAACGGCATCGAACAGCTTTTAAAACATTATGTGCCCGAAGTGACCGAAGTCCGCGCGGCCTGAAAACGAACCTGGGGGAATTTCCATGCCTGTAAACCAGCCGCTGAACGATGCTGCACTTGACCAGCTGTTCCGTACCGCGCGCACCTATAATGGTTATCTCGACACGCCAGTATCCAACGAACAGTTGGAAGCGGTCTGGGAATTGATGAAATTTGGCCCGACTTCCGCCAACTGCCTGCCCGCCCGCATCATCTGGTGCGTGAGCGAAGAGTCGAAGCAAAAACTCGCCGCATTGGCTATGCCCGCCAATGGGGAGAAGATTCTCAGCGCACCGGCCACTGCCATCATCGGCATGGATATGGAATTTTACGAAAACCTGCCCGAGCTGTTCCCGCATACCGATGCACGCAGCTGGTTCGTCGGCAATGATGCACTGATCGAGAAGACAGCGTTCCGCAACAGCAGCCTGCAGGGCGGCTATTTCATCCTTGCTGCGCGTGCACTCGGGCTTGATACCGGGCCGATGTCGGGTTTCAACAATGACGCGGTCGATGCGGAATTTTTTGCAGGAACGAAGGTCAAATCGAATTTCATCTCGACAATTGGCTATGGCGACCCGGCAACTATTTTCGACCGCAGCCCGCGCCCTGAATTTGCCCGCTTTAACAAGATCGTCTGATCGTCTACGCGGCGTCGCGTGAGACGGCTGGTTATCGATACCGCTTCGCGCGCCTGCTCGGTTGCGCTGTTCGAAGGCTTGGAATGCGTCGCTGCTTTTCATGAAGTGATCGGCCGTGGGCATGCTGAACGACTGGTGCCGATGATTGCCCAACTGCCAGACCGCGGGCTGTCAGATTGTATTTCGGTGAATGTCGGACCGGGAAGTTTTACCGGAATCCGGGTTGGCATATCCGCTGCCAAGGCGCTGGCCCTTGCATGGAATGTGCCTTGCGAAGGCTATAGCAGCCTTGCCCTTTTGGCTGCGTTCGCTCGTGACAAAGTGGGTGCTGACAATCCAGTCGATGTCGCAATCGAGGGTGGGCATGGCGAATATTACTTCCAGCCTTTCGATGCACACGGCAATGCGTTGCAATCGGCGCAATCGCTGGAGCCTGAAGCGGCTGTGCAAATATCTAAAGCAGACATAGTGGTTGGTGATGCGGCTGACGCGCTGGCGGACATGAAGAGGCATGGCACCGCCATCGACGCCCTACCCGATGCAAGACGCTGGCCGCTTATAGCGGGCGTCGCCCCATTAGCAGCGACAGCCGCCTATGTGCGTCCACCCGATGCCAAATTGCCGGGAGGCAGATGACCGGCCTGCAGATCATGGAAGGCGATGCTCGCGACGTTGCGGCCATCATGCCGGTGATGGATGCCGCCTTTGACCCTGCATTCGGCGAGGCCTGGACTGCCGGGCAGTGCCTATCGCTATTGACGGTTCCCGGATCGACTTTGGTGCTGGCGGAAGTCGGGCCCAAAGTAGTCGGCTTTGCCTTGACGCGCTGGATACTTGACGAGGAAGAACTTCTGATGATCGGCGTCCATCCAGAACATCAAAGACAGCGCATAGCACATAATTTGCTATCCTTTATTTTGCGCCGAGCCCGCGAGCATAATCGTACCCGGATCTTCCTAGAAGTAAGATCAAACAATCCTGCGTCTTTATTCTACAAAAGTTTCGGATTTGAATATTCTGGTACACGTAAAGGCTATTATCGCGGTGATAATGGCGTGCGCTATGATGCGACAACTATGACATTGAACCTTTGACATAGTTCCATTCTGGTTTAATCATCTACCCAAGCAGAGAATATTTACTAAGATTTGATATTGAATCTTATGTTGTAAAATGCTCTACTACCCTTGCTGTCATAAAACAAAACAACGGGTATGGGAGAATAGTTGTGTCCGAAGATACGAACGATTCAAATGAAATGTTGATTACGCTGACTGCAGACATTGTTGCTGCGCATGTCAGCAACAATAGCGTCGCGGTCTCTGACTTGCCGTCGCTGATTTCCAACGTGCACGGTGCGCTTGCAGGCTTGTCCTCGGGCGGATCCGCGCCTGAGGTGGCACTGGAACCTGCAGTTCCGGTCCGCTCGTCGGTGAAGCGGGACTATATCGTCTGCCTTGAAGACGGTAAGAAACTGAAGATGCTCAAGCGCCACTTGATGACGCATTATGGCATGACCCCCGACGACTATCGCGCAAAATGGGGCCTTGCTGCCGACTATCCGATGGTCGCGCCAGCTTATGCCGAACAGCGCCGCGATCTTGCAAAAGCGATCGGCCTTGGCCGCGCTCCGGGATCGGGCCGGAAGAAAAAGGTGAAATAATCGCAATCCTGATGTGATTTTTAAGGGGCCGGCAGGGTGTAGCCGGCCCTTTTCATTGACGAATCCCGGCACGAGACTAAATATCGTTCCATGGAAACCAGGATTGACCTTGAAGCGCTTTGCGCTGAACGCGGCCTCAGGATTACCGATCAGCGTCGCGTTATTGCGCGCGTGATTTCTGACGCTGACGATCATCCTGATGTGGAAGAATTATATCGCCGCGCGTCGGCGATCGATCCCAAGATTTCGATCGCAACCGTGTACCGCACAGTGCGCCTGTTCGAAGAAGCAGGCATTTTGGATCGTCACGACTTCGGTGACGGACGTGCGCGCTATGAAGCCTCTCCCGAGGCGCATCACGACCATCTGATTGATGTCGAAACCGGTAAGGTCATCGAATTTGTCGATCCCGAACTCGAAGCTTTGCAAAAGGTGATTGCCGAGAAACTGGGCTATCGCCTCGTCGACCATCGCATGGAGCTTTACGGCGTTGCTATCAGCCGCGACGATTAAGCAACGCAACCCGATTGCCCTGCTGTTGGGGCAATTGATGTTCGCAGCCCGCCTGCTGCTGATGGTGGCGTCGCTTTTGGTCGGGTTGCTCCTTCACAATATCTGGCGCTTGTTCCGCCTGCCCTCCCCTTGGCCACGGCTTTTCCTGCTGTCGATCAGTTGGACCGCGGGGATTGCAACCGCAACGCGTGGTGAGCGTATCCGTAAAAATGTATTCTACGCGGCCAACCATCATAGCTGGATCGACATCCCGGTAATGTCGGGTGTCACGGGCTGCACCTTTGTCGCCAATGATGGCATCGAAAAATGGCCGTTGATCGGCTGGCTGTGCACGATCAACAACACCATCTTCGTCAGTCGGGAGAATAGACTGAGTGTTGGCGACCAAGTTGACGATCTGCGCGAAGCGATGAGCGGCGATCAGCCGGTCACGATTTTCCCCGAGGGCACCACGCATGACGGCTCAGGCCTGCTGCCGTTCAAGCCCTCCTTGTTTGCAGCGCTCGTTCCGCCGCCCAAAGGTATGCTCGTCCAGCCGGTGTTCCTGTCTTATGGGGAGCATACGCGCCGCCTGTCATGGGTGGGCGAAGAGGGGATTGTCGAAAATTTCTGGCGGATCATGACCTATGTTATGCCGGTAACGGCTACGCTGCACTTCCTCGAACCCTTTGATCCTTCGCATTATCCCGATCGCAAGGCGATTTCCGCCGAAGTTCGGCACCGGATTGCAGAGGCAATGCAGGCTGGCGACCGCTATGGCCGCGATGTATAGCGCCGCGCCATGAGCAACGAGTCGCCCAAGACCTTTCACGTTAAAAATTACGGCTGCCAGATGAACGTCTATGATGGCGAACGCATGGCAGAGATGTTTGCCGCGCGCGGCATGGAGGCATCGGACAAGGAGGATGCCGACCTTGTCATCCTCAACACCTGCCATATTCGCGAAAAGGCGGCCGAAAAGGTCTATTCGGAAATCGGTCGTCTGCGCCGCGATGACGGCAGCAGCCCGATGATCGCAGTCGCTGGCTGCGTCGCACAAGCCGAAGGCGGAGAGATCAGCCGGCGCGCACGCGAAGTCGATATCGTCGTCGGCCCACAGGCCTATCACAAGCTGCCCGAAATGGTCGATGCAGTCGCAAAGGGCGAAAGCAGCGTAGACCTCGACCTTCCCGGTCTCGATAAATTCGCCGTACTGCCCAAGCGCCGCAAGACCGGCCCGACCGCATTCCTGACGGTACAGGAAGGCTGCGACAAATTCTGCACCTATTGCGTGGTGCCCTATACGCGCGGCGCGGAAATCAGCCGCCCCTTCGCCGAGCTGGTTGATGAGGCCAAGGCGCTGGTCGATGCAGGCGCAAAGGAAATCACGTTGCTCGGCCAGAATGTGAATGCCTGGGGTGATGGCGATCAGGATCTGGGCACGTTGATCCGCGCGCTCGACAAGATCGACGGCCTGCACCGCATCCGCTACACCACCAGCCACCCCAACGACATGACCGACGGGCTGATCGCCGCGCATGCCGAGGTCGAAAAACTGATGCCTTACCTTCACCTTCCCGTGCAGGCTGGCAATGACCGCATCCTGAAAGCCATGAACCGCAGCCACTCGCGCGACAGCTATTTGCGGATCATCGAGAAAGTCCGTGCTGCGCGACCCGATATTGCGCTTTCTGGCGACTTCATTGTCGGTTTCCCCGGCGAAACAGATGCCGAGTTCGAAGACACGCTGAGCATTGTGCGGGAAACGGTCTATAGCTACGCCTATTCGTTCAAATACAGCCCGCGCCCCGGCACCCCTGCAGCGACGATGGATGGTCAGGTTGCCCCGGAAGTCGCCGATGAGCGGTTGCAACGGCTTCAGGCGTTGATTTCCGAGCAGCAGGCAGCCTTCAACCAAGGCACATTGGGTAAAAGAACCTCGGTTCTGCTCGAAAAGCCGGGCAGACTGGAAGGCCAGTTGATCGGCAAATCGCCTTGGCTACAATCTGTGCATATCTTGGCACCGGGGCTTTCCATCGGCGATATAGTCGAGGTAGACATTGTCGAAGCAGGACCACTGAGTCTCAAAGGAGAAATGCTGATGAAGGTCGCAGCTTGAATGGCCAAAAGGGCGCAAGCGCAAGCCGGCGATATGTCGCGGCTCGAAATTACCTTCGACCGCCCGCACCTCATCAACACCGTATTTGGCGAATTTGATCGCAATCTTGTTGCCATAGAAAACCGATTGGGCGTCTATATTTCCGCGCGTGGCAATCGCGTGCAGATAGAAGGCGAAGCCAGCGCCATTGCCCGCGCCCGTGATGTGCTGAACGACATTTACAGCCGCGTGATGCGCAATGAGGAGATTGATCCTGAAGCCGTACAAGCGATCATTTCGATGAGTGCCGAGCCGACACTCGACGGTATCGTCCGCAAGGATGACGGCGGCGCGCCAGAGGTGATGATCCGCACGCGCAAGAAAACGCTCGTGCCGCGCTCGGCAACGCAGGTGCCCTATATGCAGGCGCTTGCCCGCGATGAAATCATCTTTGCGTTGGGCCCGGCAGGAACCGGCAAGACCTATCTGGCTGTCGCGCAGGCTGTCGCGATGCTGATTACGGGTGCGGTTGACCGCCTTATCCTATCACGCCCAGCAGTTGAGGCGGGCGAACGGCTCGGTTTCCTTCCTGGCGATATGAAGGAAAAGGTCGACCCCTATCTGCGGCCGATTTACGACGCGTTGCACGATACATTGCCCGTCGAGCAGGTCGAGCGGCGCATCGCCAGCGGTGAAATCGAAATCGCTCCCCTCGCCTTCATGCGCGGACGCACGCTTTCCAATGCCTTCATCATCCTCGATGAAGCGCAGAACACAACGCCTGCACAAATGAAGATGTTTCTCACCCGTTTCGGCATGGATAGCCGCATGGTGATCTGCGGCGACCCCAACCAGGTCGATATTCCCGGCGGTGCAACCTATTCCGGGCTCAACGATGCTGTGCAGCGGCTTGAGGGGGTTGAGGGCATCACGACCATCCGTTTCAACAGCAGCGACGTCGTCCGCCATCCATTGGTCGGACGGATTGTCGACGCCTATGAGGGGCCGAATGCTTGAGGTCGATATCGACCGGACGCGCGATTGGGATGGCCAGACCGATTGGGAACGCATAGCGGAAGACGCTGTAAAAGCAGCCTTTTCGGTTTCGTCACACGGTCATCTGGCAGAAGCACCCTTCACGATTTCGATCAGCATCCGATTGTCAGACGATGGCGAAGTTCATGAACTCAACCGCAATTGGCGCGGCAAGGACAAACCGACCAATGTCCTCAGCTTTCCCATGCTCAAGCAGGACGAACTCGATGCACTGGCCAATACCGATGATGGTGAGGTACTGTTGGGCGACATGATATTGGCGCATGGCGTCTGCGCCGCTGAAGCGGTCGAAAAGGCTATACCGTTAACGCAGCATGCCACGCACCTGATCGTCCACGGTACGCTGCACCTGCTTGGTCTCGATCATATCGACGATGCCGAAGCCGAGCAAATGGAGGCATTGGAGGTAAAAACGCTTGCATCGCTGGGCATCGGCAATCCATATAGCGACCATTGAAAACAGCTGGAGGCAGCAAAGCCAATAATATGCCGGAGGGCGAGAGTAGTAACGGTTTACGACCGCGCAAGGACGAAACCGAGGAAGGCCGAATATGGCTGCGCTTGAAGGCGCTGCTTTTCGGACGCAATCATGAACCGACGCTGCGCGAGCAGCTCGAAGAAAAAATCGCAGAACACGAGGAAGATGTAGAGGAAGGCGAAGCGCCCGATTCCGAAGGCGACCTTTCGGCGATTGAGCGCGAGATGGTTCGCAACCTCCTACATTTTTCAGAGCATCGCGTCGACGACGTGATGGTTCCGCGCGCCGACATTTTGGGCATCAAGGACGATGCTAGTTTCGATGAAGCCGTCGCAGCGTTTGCCGAACATGGCCACAGCCGCATGCCGGTCTATAAGGACACGCTCGATAACATCACCGGCATGATCCATGTGAAGGATATCTTCGCCGTGCTGGCCGAGGGCAAGGAAAAGCCTGAGAGTCTGGAGGCGTTCATCCGCCAGCCGCGCTTCGTACCGCAGAGCATGGGTGTCATGGAACTGCTCGACGAAATGCGACGCACCCGCACCCATCTCGCGATCGTGATTGATGAATATTCGGGTACCGAAGGCCTCGTCACGATTGAAGACCTGGTCGAGGAAATCGTCGGTGAGATTGAAGACGAGCATGACGATGAGCCCGAAGCTTTATTCACCGAAACCAACCCCGGCATCTGGGAAGCCGATGCGCGTGCCGAACTCGATGACCTTGCCGAAGCGCTGGATGAAAAACTCGCCGAGGTCGACGAAGATGTCGATACCATCGGCGGGCTCGCCTTTGTGATTGCAGGCCAGGTGCCCGATGTCGGCGACATGCTTGTGCATGCCGAGAGCGGCTGGAAAATCGAGATTGTCGAAGGCGACGAACGCCGCGTCACCCGGGTGCGTTTGCACCGGCCAGAGGTGATCGGCGCCGCAGCTGGCTAGTCATTTCCCCCACACTTCCGCCAGCCGATCATCGCGGCCACAGCGGCTGCGATAGTATCGGTAGCGGAGGGGGTTTTTCTTGTAATAGTCCTGATGATAGTCCTCGGCGCGATAAAATGGTGCGCGGGTTATGATCCGGGTGGCAAGATCGCGTTTGAAATGCGCGACCAGATATTCGCGCGATGCATCAGCCGCTTTGCGTTCAGCCACACTGGATGGGAAGATCGCCGCGCGATAGCTTTCGCCCTTGTCACAAAACTGGCCCTCGGCATCGAAGGGATCGACATTGCGCCAGAAAACCGAAAGCAGGTCTGAATATTTCACCTTTGAAGGGTCGTAGGTCACTAGAACCGCTTCATAATGCCCGGTTCCCCCTGCACTCACCTGCTCATAGCTCGGGTTGCGCACGCGCCCACCGGTATAGCCCGATACAACATCGACGACGCCATCGACCTTTTCGAAATCCGCTTCGGCGCACCAAAAGCATCCCATCGCAAAAATGGCGGTCGCGCGTTTGTCTGTCTCGGGCTTGGCGGAAACTGTCGCGGACGACACCACCATCAAAGCAGCCAGAAAGATACTCCGTCTCTTCATCACACCACGCTCCGCTACATATTCGCTGGTGGCGAGGCTCAGGTTACAGCTTCGCTATTCAAGTGATGCGAGCAATTGCTGCGCACGCCACCGCCAATGGACCGCGAGCGTCTCCATTTCCGCCAATTCTTGCAATGCGGCATTTGCCCCGTCCATCCGGTGCAATCCACCGATCAACAGCTGGAAGGCGCGCTCAACGGTCCAGCCATGGCGCGCACGTTCGAATTGTTCGATGGCATCATCGGGTTTCACACGGCCCACCTCGATCACCCTAAAGTAATAGCCGCTCCGCCCTGTTTGGATGACCGCCGCAGTCATACCCTTCATCCCGAAATGATGGTCAATTTTCCAGCATGGCTGGCGCCCCTGGCTGATTTCAACCAAGGCCTCACCGATCCGGAACCGGTCACCTATCTGAACACGGTCTTCGGTCATTTCGAGGGCCGAGATATTCTCTCCAAACCCGCCCAAACGGCCAAGATGGGGATGCGGCTCATGACCTGCCTTGGTAAGATCTGCCTCCCACAGCGGATAATGTTCGCCAGGGTAGAAATGTACCGCCTTGTCCTCTCCGCCATGCACGGTCGGGTCACCCACGCGATCGCCCTCAAATCCTGTAAAGGTCAGATAGACGGGTCGGTCGACCGGACGCCGTGAACCGATCGCACTTTCCTCCCCTTCCCCCCTGAACAGAACGGGTTTTCCTACCAGGAGCGCATCGATGCTGGTCGTAATCATGGCGAAAGCTTAACTCCGGGCGCGCGGCTTGGCCATTGGCAATCGCGATTGCGATGTCTAATAGGCTGCGGATGCAGACGGCGGACCTTCGCATAGCCCTGTTCAGTGGCAATTATAACTATGTGCGCGATGGAGCAAACCAAGCGCTCAACCGGCTGGTAGGCTATTTGCTGCGGCAAGGTGCACAGGTTCGTGTTTATTCCCCGACGGTCGACGAACCTGCATTCCCTGCCACAGGGGACTTGGTTAGCGTGCCTTCGATGGCGATTCCCAACCGCCCCGAATACCGCATCCCGCTCGCCCTATCGGGCGCGGTGAAAAAAGACCTTGAGAATTTCGCACCCAATGTCGTCCATATTTCTAGCCCGGATCGCGTTGCACGCAAGGCGGTGAAATGGGCACGCAAACGGCAACTGCCGGTTTTGGCGTCGGTCCACACCCGTTTTGAGACCTATTTCCGTTATTACAACATGTCGTTCCTCGAGCCATTGGTTGAGGCGTGGCTGCGCACATTGTATCGCAAATGCGATGCGCTGGTCGCTCCATCGGAGTCGATGGCGCAAGTGCTGCGGCAGCAGCGAATGAATTACGATATCGATATCTGGTCGCGCGGTGTAGACCGCGACATTTTCGATCCCTCGCGCCGCGATCTGCAATGGCGGCAAGCCTTGGGAATTGATGATGACATGCCGGTGATTGGGTTCCTTGGCCGATTGGTGATGGAAAAGGGCCTTGATGTCTTTTCGGATACGATTGACCAGCTAAAGCGCCGCAATGTGCGGCACAAGGTGGTTGTGGTGGGCGAAGGCCCCGCGCGCGGCTGGTTTGAAACCCGGCTGCCCGATGCCGCCTTTGTGGGTTTTCAGGGCGGAGCGGACCTTGCGCGCGCAGTCGCCAGCATGGACATGCTGTTCAATCCCAGCGTGACCGAAACATTTGGCAATGTGACCTTGGAAGCAATGGCCTGCGGCTTGCCCGTGGTAGCCGCCAAGGCGACCGGCAGCCAAAGCCTTGTCGACGACAACCGATCGGGCAGGTTGATCACCCCCGGCGCGATTGCGCAATTTGCCGAAGCATTGCGCAGCTATTGCGAAAGCCCTGCCCTGCGCGCCGAGCATGGCGCGGCAGGCGAGCAGCGCAGCCTCGACTATAGCTGGGATGCGATCAACCAGGCAGTCGCAGACACCTATATCCGCCTGATCCGCCAGCGCCGGACCGAGGCCAAAGGCGCGTGAGCGACCTTTTCGGCGATACTCCAGCAAATACACCCCAGGGCATTTCCGCAAACAGCCCGCTTGCCGATCGCATCCGTCCGCAATCGCTGGCTGAGGTTGTCGGGCAGGAACATTTGACCGGGCCCGATGGCGCAATCGGGCGCATGGTGGCGGCTGGGCGGCTTTCGTCGATGATCCTTTGGGGGCCACCGGGAACCGGCAAGACTAGCATTGCACGCCTTTTGGCCGATGCGGTCGGCATGCATTATATGGCGGTGTCAGCGGTTTTTTCTGGCGTAGCCGATCTTAAGAAAGCTTTTGCCGAGGCCGAGCAGGTTGCCCGCACCGGCAAGGCAACCCTGCTGTTTGTGGACGAAATCCATCGTTTCAACCGTGCGCAGCAGGATGGGTTCCTGCCCTTTGTCGAGCGCGGCATCGTGACGCTGGTCGGGGCGACTACCGAAAACCCCAGCTTCGAACTCAATGCCGCCTTGCTGAGCCGCGCGCAGGTGCTGGTGTTGAAGCGCCTTGATGACGCGGCGCTCGCCAAGCTGCTCGACCGCGCGGAAACGGTTGAAGGCAAACCCCTGCCGCTGACCGACGATGCGCGGGCCGCCCTGGTTGCGAGTGCCGATGGCGATGGACGCTTCCTGCTAAACCAGGCCGAAACACTTTTTGCCATCGCACCGACGGACAAGCCGCTCGATCCGCAAGCCATGGCCGCGCTGCTCCACCGCCGCATGCCGGTCTATGACAAGGATCGCGAAGGGCATTACAATCTGATCTCTGCCCTGCACAAATCGATGCGCGGATCGGACCCACAGGCGGCGCTTTATTGGCTGGCACGTATGCTGGTGGCGGGTGAGGAACCGCTTTACGTGCTGCGGCGGATAACACGCTTTGCCGTGGAGGATGTCGGCCTTGCTGATCCGCGCGCGCTCGAACAGTGCATCGCGGCCAAGGATGCGTTTGAGTTTCTCGGGTCACCCGAAGGCGAATTGGCGATCGTGCAGGCCTGCCTCTATTGCGCCACAGCGCCCAAATCCAACGCAGCCTACAAGGCGCAAAAGGCCGCATGGCGATTGGCAAAAGAAACGGGTTCGCTGATGCCGCCCGCCAATATCCTGAACGCGCCGACAAAGCTGATGAAGGATATCGGTTATGGCAAGGATTATGCCTATGACCATGATGCCGACGAAGGTTTTTCCGGGGCAAATTACTGGCCGGAGGAAATGCAGCCAGCCGAACTTTACAAACCGGTCCAACGCGGGCTGGAGGCCAAGATCGCAGAGCGACTGGCCTATTGGGAAGGGCTGCGCAGGGAGAGGAAGAGGAAATGAGTTATCGCGCCGCCGTTTGCACGGCACTGACCGGGCCTGACAGTATCCAGATTGAAACAAGGGATCGCAGCCCGCTCAAACCCGGTGAAGTGCGCATTGCGATCAAGGCGGCGGGGCTCAACTTCCCCGACTTGCTGATGACCTATGGCAAATACCAGTTCCGCCCCGATCCGCCGTTTGTGCCGGGCATGGAGTTTTCGGGTGAAGTGATCGAAGTTGGCTCTGAGGTAACCGGATGGAAGCCTGGTGATGCCGTGATGGGTGGCGGCAAAGGAGATTGCATCGCCGAAGAAGCGGTCGTGCCTTCGAGCGCGCTGGTTTCAAAACCCGATGCACTTTCATGGGAAGAAGCCGCGTGCTGGCGCGCGGGTGGGGTTACCGCCTGGCATGCATTGCACGACAAGGCCGATTTAAAAGCTGGCGAAACATTGCTCGTTCTTGGCGCCGCTGGCGGCGTCGGCATGGCAGCGGTTTCGCTGGGCAAGCATCTGGGCGCAATTGTCATCGGCACCGGCTCCAGCCCTGAAAAGCGCGAGGCGATCTTGGCGGCTGGCGCTGATCATGTGCTCGATCCTGCCGACCGCGAACTGGCCACCAAAGTGAAAGAACTGACCGGCGGTAAGGGCTGCGACGTCGTGTTCGATCCGGTGGGCGGTGATTTGTCGATCACGGCGACGCGTGCCATCGGCTGGGGTGGTCGCTTCCTGATTGTCGGCTTTGCCAGCGGGCTCACGCCCAGCTTCCCCGCCAACCATGCCTTGATCAAGGGCTATAGCCTGATTGGCCTGCGCGCGGGCGAAGCGAGCCGCCGCGATGCCGACCTCGCGGCGCGTACTGCGGTCCACCTTCGCAACCTCGCCGAAGCCGGCGTCATGCGCCCCCATATTTCCCACCGATTGGGATTGGATAAAACGCGCGAAGCTTTGCTCGTTCTGGAACGGCGCGAAGCGATCGGTCGCGTTGTTGTAACAATGGAAGACTGAACCCGGCGGGTCGCTAGCCGGGTCCAGTCTTGTCGCTCGCAACACTGTTATCGTTCGAGTGCAGCAGGCTTATCTTGTTACTGGTTGGTACGAATTTGACCGCTCGTCCGGCGTTGTCCTTCACCGGCTTTGCGCGGTGTCAGCTTCGCATCCCTGAAATGCTTGCCACGTGGCGCCTGACTGGAGTTTTCCAGAGGTTTTTCGCCAGCCTTGCGGACGCTCATCGTTCCTTGGCGGATATGCGCATCCGCCCGTCCATCGCCATTGATATCGCCAGCAGCAACCTGCGGCTTTGATCGGGGTGCGGGTGGCGGAACATCGGGCGATATATCCGATGCCTTTTGCACTGCAGGAAGTAACAGGCCCTTTTGTGGTTCAGCGGGTTTTGGCGCGATATCCTTAGGCGCCTCACCGGTTGACGCGGCCGCGTCACCTTTGATGCCTTCATATTTCATATAAATCGCGCTGTGCGCTGCTCCGATCATGCCGAATGACAAGGCCACAGCCACCAGCCAATCCTTTTTCCTGTTCATATCAACTCTCCTTGAATTTTCTCCCCAACCGGGAATGAGAGTAAAATAGAGTATTACTCTAGAGTGTCAATCTACTTTTTCCTTGCTTGTTTTTCCCGACCGTTTGATAAGGGAGGCATAATGACTGCCGCCAAGCCAAAGACCCGCGACCGCATCCTTGCCTCCGCACGCGAACTGTTTTTTTCCAAAGGCTTGGATGAAACCTCGATAGCCGAGATCTGCAAACATTCGGGTGTCTCAAATGGCAGCCTGTTTCACCATTTCCCGACCAAGGAAGCGATCGCACTCGAAATCTTCGTCAGCATCCGCCGCCATTATTGGGAACATGTGATCGCAGCGATGGAGGCCGAGTCGACTGTTCCAGCAGCCGCCGAAGCTTCGGTGCGCGCGGCCTTCGACTTCCAGAAACGCTTCGCCGACGAATATACGTTCATGCTCGACACCGCCGCGGCTCCTTGGGTACTCAAGCATACGACCGCATTGAAGGATCTGAACGCCGCCTTTGTCGAACGCGCCATGGGGTGGGCGGCACCCTATTTCATGAAGGGCGAATTGCCGGCACTTTCAATACACACTTTTGGCGCGCTGATCTTTGGCCTGCCGCAATGGATTGCCCGCGAAGCACGGGCCGGATTGTCGGTGCCCGACATAGAGATTGTGACCGAAGAATTGGCCGGTCTGATGCGCAAGCTTTTTACCGTTGAGGGAAAATAGCGAGTCAAATCATTGCTTTGACTCATAAAATTGCTGCGCAGCATAAAGTGCAGCAAAAATTTGCCAGAGTCTTGATTCTATGGTAAATTCCGTTCGCTTCTAGGCCCTTTGGGTCGCATTATGGGGGGAGCGAAAATGGATAGTTTCCAAATAGCGGGTTACGCATTCGATCGAGTTCTATTCATGGAGTGGGCGGAGAAGATATTCTTCGCCCTTGTTATTTTGGGAGTGACCTGGGCACTGGCAAAAGGTGCAAAATGGACCTTTGCCAAGATGGTGGACCAGATACCGTTCCTGCGGCGCGGGACGTCGAATGGCGAAAGCGTCGGCATGGCGCTTGGCAAGATCGTATCACTGCTCGTCTGGCTGTTCGGTCTGCTGGCGGTGCTGCAGCAATTGGGCTTTGATAGCGTCATTACGCCGGTTCAGGGGCTTTTGGGCAACTTCATCGGCTATCTCGATAACATCGTCTTTGCCGCAGCCATCTTCTTCATCGGCTCGATGATTGCAGGCATTGCCCGTGACCTGGTGGTGACGGCATTGGGAACGGTGGATTTCGACAAATGGGCCAATAAGGGCGGCGTCGAAGCTGTGACAGGTAACAGCGCCATCACCAAGACGATCAGCACGATTGTCTATGTGCTGGTGATCATTCCCGTTGCGATTGCATCGCTGCAAATGCTCGAAATCTCGGCCATCACAGAGCCGGCGATGAACCTACTCAACATGGTGTTCAAGGCCATTCCGTTGATAGTCGGTGCCTGCCTGTTGCTCGGCATCGGCTTCGTCATCGCACGCTGGGTCGCTTCGTTGATCCGCGACCTGCTGCCCAGCCTGGGTGCAGACCGCGCAATCAACGAACTGGGCATCCTTCCCGAAGGGCGCACGGCTTCGGGAGTGATTGCCACCATCGTGACCATCGCAATCATGATCTTTTTTGCGATCGCGGCAACCAACATGCTTGGTTTCCCGCAACTGACCAGCATCCTTGAAACAGTGTTGGCGCAGGCTGGCAATGTCGTCTTTGGTGCGGTGTTGATCGCGCTTGGCGTATTGATCGCCAATATCCTTCGTAACCTGATCGCCGATGCGACCGGGCCGGGGATTGCGTCTAACGTGACCTACTGGATCACAACGGGCCTCTTCGTCTTCATCGGCTTGAAGCAGATGCAGATTGGCGGGATGATAGTTGACTACGCCTTTGGCGCGCTCGCCATCGGTGCAGCAGTTGCCTTCGCCCTCGCCTTTGGCCTTGGTGGCCGCGATGCCGCCGCGCGGATGCTGGCAGAATTGCGGGCTCCTGCAGCGCCAGTGGTCAAGAAACCTGCCGCATCGCTCGCCGCCAAGACGGTGAAGCGAGCCCCGGCGCGCAAGGCACCGACGAAGAAATAAGCTGCCTTTACCGAAGCAGCCAATTGGGGCGGGGGAAACCTCGCCCCCTTTTATTTGGGCCTTCCAATCATAGTGCTCAGCGCACATATCCAGCCCATGCGCCGCTTTTCCCGCTTCGTTTGTATCGATTGGTCAGGTGCAGTCGGCGAACATCCACCCGGGCTGGCTCTTGCAATGATCGGACAGGCGGGCGCTCCTGAACTGATAGCGCCCAAGAAGCGATGGTCGCGCCAAGCAGTGCTCGAATGGCTGCATGGCTTGGCCGATGCACGCGAAGACATTTTGGTCGGCCTCGACCTGTCGCTCGGTTTTCCCTTTATCGATCGCGGCAGTTTCTTTCCGCAATGGGATGGCAGCCCCGATAGCGCCCGGTCGCTATGGGAATGCATCGACAGATTGTGCGCCGATGACCCGCATCTGGCCGCTACCAGCTTTCTGCGCCATCCCGAGGCGCGCCGCCATTTTCGCCATGCAAAAGGCGATACAGGCGATCTGTTCGAAGGCAGCATCGGCCGCCTGCGCGAAGTCGAGCGCCACCAACGCGTGAGCAAGCAGGCAAACAGCTGGAGCTGCTTCAATCTGGTAGGCGCGGGGCAAGTCGGCAAAAGCTCGCTCACCGGGATGCGGATGATGCACCGGTTGGAAAAGCGCATCCCTGTCTGGCCGTTCGATCCGATACCCGATTCTGGCCCCGTGATTATCGAGATCTATACCAGCATGGCGGCGCGCGCTGCTGGCCTTCCTGCCAATACGAGCAAGATTCGCGACCTCGCCACGCTGGAACGCGCGCTCTGCGTTTTTGAGGCAGACACGCCCGCGCAACTCGACCGGGTGGACGACCACGCCACCGACGCCCTGCTGACCGTGGCATGGATGCGCCAAGCAAGCACCGTTCCGGCGCTGTGGACGCCGCAACTGCTGACCCCTGAAATTGCGCAAACTGAGGGCTGGACCTTTGGGGTGCTATGACGCTAAAGGGCCAGCCATCGGTGTGCCGGCTTAGCTCAGTTGGTAGAGCACCTGATTTGTAATCAGGGGGCCACGGGTTCGAATCCTGTAGCCGGCACCATTTTCCCATCAGCATGATTTTGGTTTGAACCGCCCACCGGCTCCCTGGCCTGTCCTCCCCAACCTATGTTCGTTCGCTGCATCACCAGATATGCATCAAGCATTTGGAAGCACTGGAGCATGGCTCCTTTGAAAAAGTCTGCTATGAGCAATGTAATAGGAGAAGTTGAAGGGGCGAGATGTGGCGATCGATCTGAATGTTAATGGAAAAGCGGTATCGGTTGAGGCCGAACCGGACACCCCGCTTCTCTGGGTTTTGCGAGAGGATGTTGGCCTGACCGGCACCAAATTTGGTTGCGGTGTTGCGGCGTGCGGTGCCTGCTCTGTCCATGTGGACGGCCAGATCACCCGTTCGTGCAGCATCGCCATCGCCGATGTTGCGGGCAAGAATGTGACAACGATCGAGGGCCTGAAATCTGCCGATGGAACGCTTCACAAGGTACAGCAGGCGTGGATCGACGCGCAGGTGCCGCAATGCGGTTATTGCCAGTCGGGCCAGATCATGGCTGCGGTTGCGTTGATCCAGCAGACCGGCCGTCCCACCGACGCGCAGATTGACGAGGCGATGACCAATATCTGCAGGTGCGGCACCTATCCGCGCATCCGCAAGGCAATCCGCGCAGCCACAGGGCAGGCAGCGGCCGCGGTGAAGGGAGCGGCATGATGGCAGACAATCCCAATCCAGCCATGGAAGAAGCCGCAGCGGTTCCCGCCAAGAAAAAAGGCGTCAAGCGCCGTGCATTCCTGATCGGCGGTGTTGCCGTCGTCGGCGCAGGACTGTTCGGTATCAAGCTCGCGGACAGCAACGCAGCGAAAAAGGCGGTCGAACTGACCACCAGCAAGGGTGAGTATAATTTCGCGACTTGGCTGAAAATCGCCGAGGATGACCAGATCACTATCTATTCGCCGCACACCGATATCGGGCAAGGATCGAACACCGGTCTGGCACAAATGCTGGCCGAGGAGCTCGATGCCGCTTGGGACAAGGTCAAACTGGTCTCTGCACCTGCCGAGCCCGCCTTTGCCAATACCGGCCTCGGCCGCGGTTTCCTTGCCGAAATGACCGGCCAGCCGGGCATTATCGAGGGCATCCCGCAATCCTTCCTGTCGTTCATCGCGCGATCGATGAACCTGCAGATCACTGGTGGGTCGACAGCCTTGCGCTTCACCGGGCAAAAGACCTTCCAAATGGTCGGAGCGGCGACGCGCGCAGCGCTGGTCGAGGTTGCGGCCAAACGGCTGGGCGTGCCCGGGACCGAACTGGCCACCGCTGACAGCAAGGTGATCCATGCCAAATCGGGCAAGACGCTGCGCTATGGCGAACTGGCGGCAGAGGCAGCGACGCTCTCGCTCGACAGCAATCCGAAGCTCAAAAACCCCAAAGATTACAAGATAATGCGCCAATCTATGCCGCGGCTCGATTTGCCTGCAAAGGTCGATGGCAGCGCGCAATATGGCATGGATTTCAAAGTGCCCGACATGCGCGTTGCGACAATTATGGCCGCGCCGGTGCGCGGCGGAAAGCTGACCTCGGTCGATCCTGCACCGGCAATGGCGGTGAAGGGTGTCGAAAAGGTCGTCAAGCTCGACAATGCCGTTGCTGTGATCGCCAAAGGCTATTGGCCTGCGCTCAACGGATTGCGTTCTCTGTCACCGCAGTTCAGCGACGGCGGCAATGCCGGCTTCTCGACCGCTTCCATCTTCAAGGCCTATGACGACCTGATCGCCAAAGGCGAACCTGATGGTGAAGCAGGCGAAGGCGAAGTCCAGGCAGCACTTGGCGCCAACCCTATCCAGGCGAAGTATCAGGTGCCTTTCCTCCACCATGCAATGATGGAACCTTTCGCGCTCACCGCGCATCACAAGGATGGAAAGCTCGACATCTGGGGCGGGATGCAGGATCCGCTCGCCACGAAAATGCTTGCGGTTGAGGTGTCTGGGCTTGATGCCGACAATGTTACTTTCCACCCGATGCTGATCGGCGGCAGCTTTGGCCGACGCCTTCCCATGTATATGGAAATCGTCGAGCAGGTGACCCAACTGGCGATGCAATTGCCCTATCCGGTAAAGCTGATCTGGAGCCGCGAAGAAGAGGTACAGCAAGGTGCCTACCGCCCGCAAAGTGCGGCAATCCTGAAGGGCGCACTTGGTAAGGATGGCAAGATCGCCGCCTATCTCAACGACTATGCGCAAACCGAAAGCGCAGAGAGCGAGACGACCTTCATCTACGACCTGCCGGTCGTGGCACGGCGGCATTATGAATATGCGTCGAACCAGCAGAGTGGCGCTTGGCGCTCAGTCAATTCGACGCAGCAAGGCTTTTATAACGAAAGCTTCATGGACGAACTGGCGCATGCTGCGAAGGCTGACCCGGTCGAATTCCGCCGCCGGCACCTGAAGCCGGGTTCACGCCACCTCAACGTGCTCGATGAAGTCGCAAAACGCAGCGGCTGGGGCACGCCAACGCCTGAAGGAGTTGCGCGTGGTGTCGCGATTATCGAAAGCTTCAAGACGATCGTCGCGCACGTTATCGAAGCGTCGATCAAGGAAGACGGCAGCCCCAAGGTGCTCAAAGTAACGACCGTTGTCGACGCAGGCAGCATCGTCAATCCCGATGGCGCGGCGGCGCAGATTGAGGGCGGGACGATCATGGGCCTGTCCTCGGCGATTGGTGAGGCGATCACGCTCGACAAGGGCGCGGTGCAGCAAAGCAACCTCACCGATTATCCGATCCTGAAGCTGGCCGATGCCCCCCCGGTGCACGACATCCATTTCATCGAAAGCGGCGCACCTATGGGCGGAATTGGTGAACCGGGCGTTCCCCCGGCTGCCCCGGCTTTGGCCAATGCGCTATTTGCCCTGACAGGCAAGCGCATCAGGTCGCTGCCGCTTTTGACGCAGGCGAAGGTTTGAGCACACTGCCCGGCACGGCGCTGAACAGCTGGTCCGCAATCGTCCTTGCAGCTGGTGGCAGCAGCCGTTTTGGCGCGCACAAACTGTTGGCAGATTTGGCCGGAGGGCCGGTGCTCAGGCGAACCGTGGCCGGCATATGTGCCGCTGGATTCTGCGAAACCATAGTTGTCGCCGGTGCAGAACATAGCGCCGTTGCCGCCTCACTCCAGGGGTTGGCTTGCAAATTGGTCAAGGCCTCCAACTGGTCGGATGGCATGTCCGCGTCGATCCGTGTCGGCATCGAAGCCTTGCGTAACGATATTGAAGGCATTTTTCTTTTCCTGGGCGACATGCCGCTGGTGCCGGTTGCCCTTTGCGAAGAGTTGGCCCGATTAGCTGAACAGTCGGGCTACGCTGCCCGCCCACTACACGGCGATTTGCCCGGGCATCCGGTTGCTTTTGCGCGTTCTGCCGTACCAGATCTCACCCGATTGAGCGGCGATACGGGTGCGGGATCGCTCCTCCGGCGATCGGGCGCAAAAATCGCCTATCTGCCAACCAATGATGAAGGCGCGATACTCGACGTTGATACGCCGGCCGATCTCCCTCGCGCCGAGCGGCTGTGGAAATCGCGTTTCACTTCAGACATGATGGACAATGCGATGTCGCGCGGCGATTTGCCAAAGCCGTGAAGCCCTATCGGCGCACACAACCTTCCGATGTCATTCTCGCTGACGCCCAATTGCTGCAATCGTTCGATCCGCCCTTGCAGTCGGCTGCGCGCTCCGATCGCTCCCACATAAAAGGCATCTGAGGAAAGCGAGGCCGCCAGCAAAGTCTCATCGCTTTCCCGGTCATGCGTAACCACGGCAACCGCAGTCCAGCGATCCAGCGGCAGGTTTTCGGCTGTGGCCGAACGCAGATACTCGATACCGGCAATCGGAGATTCTGCGGGTCCGCCCGGGTCAACCAACACAGTTTCGATTTCGAGATGTACGGCAAGCGCTACAAGCGCAAAGGCCGTCGCATCGCTGCCGATCACGACCAGCCTTAATGGCGGCTCGATATAGGCTGAGAAGTTGGTGCCATCCCATGGCTGTGTCGGCACCCCAGAAACATCGGAAAAGCTTGCTTTACGGGTTTCCCCGTTGCTCTGCCATGATACTGGTTTCCGCTCGCGATACCCCGACAGCAGTGTGCAAATTGCAGGATCGTCGATGTTCGCAGGCTCCACCAAGACCGAAATGCCTGCACCGCAAGCCAGCTTTATATCAAACCAGGGGCTACCCTCGCCATAACGCAACAGCCGATGCGTGTTGGTGGCGATGACTTCGCGCCCATGGCGAGCAATATCGTCCTCGACGCAGCCACCGGACAGGAATCCCCAATGTTGCTGCTGTGTAATCAGCATCTGCGCGCCTACTTCACGCGGCGACGGGCCATCGGTCGCAACCAGGGTGGCGATGGCAAAGCGATTGAGGCCGTTTGCCTGCCCCAGCAATAGCGGACGGATATCGTCAGCAATGTCTTCAGCGCGGTAATATGTCAAAGCTTGCTGTTCCCGTATCCCAGGCAGGATGCGTTGTTTACGACAAACGGGAGTGCTGTCCAGCCGTCAGATTTGAGGCGCCAGATGCAGGGCAGCCGAGCGGCCGCATTTTCCTGTGGACGGCGCTGCATGCCTCCGCCTGATGCCTCTTTCGTGGTGAAGCATCAGGCATTGGCAATAATCAGCGCCCAAACGGAAGCTTAGAAGCGGAACAGCAATTGCACCCCGCCGCCAAGATCGGGGCTGCCATCGGCAAAACCGGTATATCCATAGCCTTGCAGACGCAATTTTTCGTTGAGCTTGTAGGTTAGGGAGGCGGTCGCCTCGCTTACATCTGGAGATGTGAGCGTTGCACCTTCGCGCCAGTCATAATCAAGGCCGATGGTAAGGTCATTGGCGCCGAAATAAATGCCGCCGCCGGCCAGCCAAACGTCACGCAAGGCGAGGATATCGCTTTTGCCATTGAAACGTCGGCCGCCATAGGCAGCGATGCTGACGTCGCCAAAGCTGTGCAACAATTCGCCCTGCGCGGTGAAATCGGTGCTGCCGGTGCCGAGGAATTTGGATTCCGAGGCCGTTGGCAGCTTCGCCTTGCCGACAAAATCAAACCAGGTCGTTTCGGCAATCGGCAGTGAATAACCAGCCGTCAGCCAGAGGTCACCAAGGCCACTGCGCGAAGTGGTCGCGCCGCCGGGGGTCGACGTGCCGCCACCTTCACCGGGGATGACACCCGAAGGCCCTTCAGCATGCACATAGGAAATCGCCGCTTTCACATAAAAGCGATCAGCCTGATATTTGATGCCGACTGGAACCGACAGGTAATCGGTATCCTCAACATCGCCATAATCACCCGATGAATAATCGATGCCGGTGTTGATCTGGATATAGGGATCCTCGGCCTGTGCCGGGGTTGCGATTAGCATTGTTGCAGCGAGTGCGATTGCCGAAGCGGCTGTTGCTGGATTTTTCATGATATTCCCCCTGAATGTCCTGATGGGATGTAAACAGTCGTGCGCCCCGGTTTCGAGGGCGCACGACATGAAACTTGGGTGCAAAATCCGATTAGTTCGGACGCCCGGGCCTATCCGGTTTTTCCGGTTTCTCGGGCTTTTCCGGCTTCTCTGGTTTTTCCGGCTTTTCCGGTTTCTCAGGCCTTTCACCCTTTTCCGGGCGATCTGCGCGTTCATGGGTTACCACCGCGCGGCTGCCATCTTCCTTGGTGATCGTGTGCACATTGCCCGATGGCGTAGTAACTGTCTGCACCGTTCCGGTTTTCACCGTTTCAAGGACAGGCGTTCCATCTTCGTTGAACAGAGGTTCGCCATTCTCATCGACGGCCTGCCGTTCTTCGGTAATGTCCTCGCGGGTCACTGCGGCACCCGGCTTGGTTTCAGGTGCATCAGGCACCTCGGTATCCTGCGCCTGACCAGTGGCAAATGCCGCAAAGGCGAGCATGGTTGCGCTACCCGTCAAAATTATCTTTTTCATATTGATATCCTCTTGCTTGGGAACGCGTTTTCGGTCGTGCACACAACCTTAACCGCAGCTTTCATCGCATCATTAACGCGACGGCCGGAAGACGAACTGCGACGAGTTGTTACATTATGTGACATTTGCTGATTAAGCAAATTGCATCGCCGCGTTGAGAAAATTGCCTTTGGGGCTTCACGAATCCCTTCGGCTTCGCCAAGGCTTAATCGCTCGCTTAAACCAGCAGCTATGGAGAGACTTGCGATGGGAATGCTTGAAGGCAAGGTCGTGGCCGTAACGGGCGCAGGACGCGGGGTTGGCCGGGAAATCGCCCTTCTTTGCGCCAAACATGGCGCGGCGGTGGTGATCAACGATCCGGGTGTCGGCGGCGGCGGTGAAGGCGGCGATGCAGGGCCAGCGCAGGAAACCGCAAACGACATCATCGCGGCTGGTGGCAAGGCCATCGCCAATCTTGCCAGTGTGGCCGATCCTGCTGGCGCAACATCCATCATCGAAGACGCGGTGAAGAATTTCGGCCGCATCGATGCAGTCGTCAACAATGCCGGCATCCTGCGCGACACCATCTGGCACAAGATGAGCCATGAGGATTGGCGCGCGGTTATCGACGTGCATCTCAATGGCAGCTTCAACGTCTCCAAAGCAGCAACGCCCTATTTCCGTGAGCAGCAGTCGGGCAGCTTCATCCATTTCACATCAACCAGCGGCCTGATCGGCAATATCGGGCAGGCCAATTACTCGGCGGCCAAGCTGGGTGTTGTCGGCCTTTCGCAGTCGATCGCACTGGATATGGCCCGCGTCGGCGTGCGTTCAAACTGTATCGCGCCCTTCGCCTGGAGCCGGATGACCGCCTCGATCCCGGCCGAAACGCCCGAGCAAAAGGAACGCGTCGAGCGGTTGAAGACGATGAGCGCGGACAAGATTGCGCCTTTGGTCGTCTACCTTGCCTCGGACGCATCGAAGGATGTGTCGAACCAGATATTCTCTGTGCGCAAGAACGAGATCGTGCTCTACAACAAGCCACGCCCCATCCGGTCGATGACCAAAGTGGAAGGCTGGACGCCGGAGAGCATCGCCGATGAACTGATACCTGCTTTCAAGCCCAGTTTCGCCCGTGCCGATGAAGTTTCGGCGCATGTATTCCCTTACGACCCCATCTGAGGAGCAAGTGATGAGCAACCCCGGCCAAGGTAATCCAGGGATGGATCCAGAAATTTTCGAACAGTTTATCGACCAGCTTCGCCGTTATGTGCGCGAACGGCTGATCCCCGCTGAAGAAGATGTGATCGCCAACGATGCGATCCCTGACGATATCCTTGCAGAAATGCGGGAAATGGGGCTGTTTGGCATCACCATCCCTGAGGAATTTGGCGGCGCCGGGATGAATATCAGCCAGTATATCGAAACGGTGAAGCAGCTCGCGTATGCGGCCCCGGCCTATCGCTCGACCATGTCGATCAATGTCGGGATGACGGGAAGTGCGATCAAGAATTTCGGCACGGCGGAGCAGAAAGCCCATTGGCTGCCACGCATCGCGAGCGGAGAGATTGCCTGTTTCGGCCTCACCGAGCCCGGAAGCGGATCCGACAGCGCGGCGATGCAGACCTTCGCCGCCCGTGATGGCAATGGCTATGTCTTGAACGGCACGAAGCGCTACATCACCAACAGCCCTCACGCCAAAATCGGCCTGATCATGGCGCGCACCTCAAAAGAGGCACTGCCCAAAAACGCCCATGTCTCATGCTTCATCATCGACATGGACAGCCCCGGGATCAGTGTCGGCAAACCCGACAAGAAGATGGGCCAGGCCGGCGCGCATATTGCCGATATCATCATGGAGGATGTCAAAATCCCCGGTGATGCACTGGTCGGTGGCGAAGAAGGCCGCGGGTTCCAGATCGCGATGCAGAGCCTCGACAATGGCCGCCTTTCGGTTGCCGCGATGGGCGTCGGCATGGGCCGCCGCATCCTCGACACCGCAATCCGTTACGCGACCGAGCGCAAAGCCTTTGGCGAGCCTATCGCCAATTTCCAGCTCATCCAGGCGATGCTGGCCGATAGCGAGGCTGAGCTATACGCCGCCGAGTGCATGATCGCCGATGCCTGTGCACGTGCTGATCGCGGCGAAGTGATCTTGCGCAAGGCCGCTGCTGCCAAGCTGTTTGCAACCGAAACCTGCGGCCGCGTCGCCGATCGCTGCGTGCAAATCTATGGCGGCGCCGGCTATCTGGCGGAATATCCTGCCGAGCGTTTCTTCCGCGATGCCCGCATCTTGCGCATCTACGAAGGCACCAGCCAGATCATGCAGTTGCAGATCGCCAAGCACCTGCTGCGCGAGTTCGAACGCGAAGGCGCGGTCTGGTAATCAAGGCCGATGTATAATCTCCTCAACGGCCTGTCGGTAATCGAAGCGTCCAGCTTCGTCGCCTCCCCCACCGCTGGATTATATCTGGCGCAGATGGGGGCAGAGGTCATCCGCGTCGACCAGATTGGCGGCGGACCGGATTTCCGCCGCTGGCCGGTGACCGAGGGGAATGACTCGCTCTATTGGGAAAATCTCAACCGCGCAAAGAAATCGGTCGCGCTCGATCTGGGTTCGCCACAAGGGCGCGAGTTGCTGCAGGAACTGGTGCGCAAGACGGGGCAGTTCGTCACCAATTTCCCGGCAGAAGGCTTCCTATCGCACGCAAAATTGGCCGAGGGCCGGGCCGACCTGGTTACCGTGCGCGTCATGGGCTGGGCCGATGGCTCGCCCGCGCTGGATTATACAGTGAACAATTCGGTCGGTTATCCGATGATGACCGGGGCCGGACCGGATCCGGTCAACCATGTGCTTCCTGCATGGGATTTGCTCACCGGGGCCTATGCCGCCTTTGCGATGCTTGCAGGCATCCAGAAGCGTGCGCAGACCGGCGAAGGCCTTGAGGTGCGCATACCGCTTTCGGACGTCGCCATTGGCACCGTCGCCAATCTGGGCGGCATTGCCGAGGTGCTCTACACGGGCTCAAACCGGCCCCGGCTTGGCAACGCCGTTTATGGCTTGTTCGGCCGTGATTTTGTGACCGCCGATGGCGTGCGCACGATGATCGTTGTCGTCACGCCCCGGCAATGGGCCAATCTTGTCGACGCGCTCAGACTCGAAAGCGCCGTTGCGGCGATCGAGGCCGAACGCGGAGTGAGTTTCGCAAAGGATGATGGCCTGCGGTTCAACCATCGCGACGCGCTTTATCCGCTGTTCGAAGCCGCGATTGGTGCGCGTGCGCATGCCGATCTTGCAGCTGCCTTCGACGCTGGCGGGATTGTTCATTCGGCCTATCGTACCATGCGTGACGCTGCCAACGACCCTGCTCTGGTGGCCAATAACCCCGTGTTCGGGACGGCCGAGAACCCATCGGGCTTTAACTATCCGGCAGCAGGCAGTTTTGCGACCGTGCCGCAGCTTGATCGCCAAGCCCCGCAACCCGCACCACGCAACGGCGCAAACAGCGAAGAGATACTCGCCGAACGGCTTGGCCTGTCGTCGGGTGCAATCGCTGCCCTGATCGATGCCGGAACCGTGGGGCAGGCATGAACGACGCGCTGACCCTCGCCGAAAGCTATGCCGCAACCGCGCGGGCAGTGGTTCAGGAAAGGGTCGCCGCCACCTCTCTCGATGCCAAGCAACATATCGCCCATGGCTATGCTTGGATCGAAACCAGCGTCGAGGCATTGCGCGCATTGCAAATATGGGGGGCGCGGCAGAACGGTGAAGCGGAAAAGCTGGTTGTTGCCATCGGCACCGGCGAAACGCTTGCGCAACTGGCGGGCGGGCTGCCCATGGGGCAGAATGAATTTATCCGCCCCGGCGATTTCGGGCTAGACAGCCATGTCGCTGCACTGCTTGCGGCGGCACAGGGTAACAGCGCGGCCAACCGGGCGCGGCTGGTCGAACTGCTGGCCGAGGGCGCGACCATATCCGACCGGTTAGACGATGAACTGCTCGATACCATCCGCGATCAGTACCGCCGCTTTACCGATGACCGTATCCTGCCGCAGGCGCATGGCTGGCACCTCGCCAACGCGCTGATCCCCGACGATATAATTGCCGAAATGGCCGACCTGGGTACCTTTGGCGTCTGCATAGCCGAGGAATTTGGCGGTCTTGGTCTTGGCAAGCTGGTGATGTGCGTCGTCACCGAGGAGCTATCGCGCGGCTGGATCGGGACCGGTTCGCTCGGCACGCGCAGCGAGATTGCGGGCGAACTCATCATGATGGGCGGCACCGAGGCGCAGAAACAACATTGGCTGCCGCGTATCGCATCGGGCGAGATATTGCCGACGGCGGTATTCACCGAGCCGGACACCGGATCCGACATGGCCAACCTGCAAAGCCGTGCAACGCGAACCGCAGATGGCTGGGAAATCAACGGCGCGAAGAACTGGATTACCCATGCCGCGCGCACCGACCTGATGACGATGATGGTGCGCACTTTGCCCGATGTGAAGGGCTATGCTGGGCTGTCGATGCTGCTGGTGCCCAAACCGCGCGGAACCGAAGAGACCCCCTTCCCTGCCGAAGGAATGACCGGCAGCGAGATCGAAGTCCTCGGCTATCGCGGGATGCGCGAATATGCTTTGCAGTTCGATGGCATGAGGGCCCCTGCTGACGCGCTTCTTGGCGGAGAGGAGGGCCAGGGTTTCAAGCAATTGATGCGCACCTTTGAAGGCGCACGCATCCAGACCGCAGCCCGCGCGGTTGGTGTTGCCCGGCGCGCTATCGAACTGGCCTTCCAATATGCGCTTGATCGCAAGCAGTTCGGCCAATCGATCATCCGATTCCCGCGGGTCGCGGACAAGCTGGCGATGATGGTGACCGATATGGTGATGGCGCGCGAACTGACCTATTTTGCCGCCCGCGCCAAGGATAGCGGCAAGCGCTGCGATATTGAGGCGGGCATGGCCAAGCTGCATGCCGCCCGCGTTGCCTGGGCCAACGCCGATGCCGGGCTGCAGATCCATGGCGGCAATGGTTATGCGATGGAATATGAAATCAGCCGGGTGCTGTGCGATGCCCGCATCCTCAACATTTTTGAAGGCGCAGCCGAAATCCAGGCGCAGGTCATTGCGCGCGGCAAGCTGCAAGACCGCAATTAGCAAAGGAAGATAAACATGACACTCCGTCGCGCTGCTATCGTTGCCCCCATCCGTACTGCCGTCGGAAAATTCGGCGGGTCGCTATCCTCGATGACTGCAGGTCAGTTGGGAGCTGTGATACTCAAGGCTCTGATGGAGCGTACAAAAATTGATCCGTCTCGTGTCAATGATGTCATCTTCGCCCAAGGCTATGGCAATGGCGAGGCGCCATGCATTTCGCACTGGTCGTGGCTGTTGGCAGGCCTTCCCGAAGAGGTGCCGGGTTACCAGCTTGACCGTCGCTGCGGCTCTGGACTGCAGGCAATCGTCAACGCGGCAATGATGGTGCAGACCGGCGTTTCGGATGTGGTGGTTGCGGGCGGCTGCGAGAGCATGTCCAATGTTGAACATTACACCACCGATATCCGCAAGGGCGTCCGCGCCGGCAACCTAACCCTCCATGATCGCCTCACCCGAGGCCGCGTGATGAGCCAACCGATCGAACGCTATGGCGTGATCAGCGGGATGATCGAGACGGCCGAAAATCTTGCCAAGGATTGGAATATCAGCCGCGAAGCTTGCGATGCCTATGCCGCGCGCAGCCACCAGCGGGCGACCGCCGCCTGGGCCAATGGCCTGTTTGCCGACGAGTTGGTCCCTGTCCAGATCCCCCAGAAAAAAGGCGACTCGATCATCTTTGACCATGATGAGGGCTATCGCGCCGATGCCAGCGTCGAAACGCTCGGCGCGCTTCGTGCAATCGAAGGTGGCGTCGTGACTGCGGGCAATGCCAGCCAGCAGAATGACGCTGCGGCTGCCTGTCTGGTGGTAGCCGAAGACAAGCTTGAGGAACTCGGCCTTGAACCCATCGCCTATTTCCACAGCTGGGCCGCTGCGGGCTGCGACCCCAGCCGCATGGGTTATGGCCCCGTCCCAGCGACCGAACGGCTGTTCGCGCGCAACGACCTGTCGTGGAACGATATCGGCCTCATCGAACTCAACGAAGCCTTTGCGCCGCAGGTGCTCGCCTGCCTTAAGGGCTGGGGTTGGTCAGATGATGACAGCCGCCACGATATGCTCAACGTCAACGGATCGGGCATATCGCTCGGCCACCCGATTGGCGCGACCGGCGGTCGCATCCTTGCGAACCTGACCCGCGAAATGCAGCGCCGCGATGTGCGTTATGGACTTGAAACCATGTGCATCGGCGGTGGCCAGGGCATAGCTGCAGTCTTTGAAAAGGCATAAGCGCGATGCAGGATTATACCGCCATCCGCGAAGAGGTCGCTAAGCTTTGCGCACAATATCCCGGCGAATATTGGCGCGCAAAGGATAAGGTGCGCGAATATCCCTCTGAATTCGTCGCAGCGCTTGGCGAGGCAGGCTATCTCGCCGCGCTGATCCCCGAAGAATATGGCGGCGCCGGACTTCCCCTGTCGGCAGCAGCAGCAATCCTTGAGGAAATCCAGAAACAGGGCTGCAATGGCGGCGCCGTGCACGCGCAAATGTACATCATGGGCACCGTCTTGCGCCACGGAAGCGAGGAGCAAAAGCAACGCTATCTTCCCAAAATCGCGACCGGCGAACTCCGCCTGCAGGCCTTTGGTGTCACTGAGCCGACTAGCGGCACCGATACGTTGAGCCTGAAGACCGTCGCCAAGCGTGAGGGCGACAAATATATCGTCAACGGCCAGAAAATCTGGACGAGCCGCGCCGAGCATTCCGACCTGATGCTGCTCCTTGCTCGCACCACCCCGCGCGAGGAAGCCGCGAGCCGCACCGAAGGGCTTTCGGTTTTCCTTGTCGATATGAAGGAAGCGCTGGCTACGGGTTCGCTCACCATCAATCCCATCGACACGATGATGAACCATGCGACGACGGCGGTGTTCTTCGACAATATGGAAGTGCCCGCCGCCAATCTGATTGGCGAAGAGGGCAAGGGCTTTCGCTATATCCTGTCAGGCATGAACGCTGAGCGACTGCTGATTGCGGCCGAGTGCATCGGCGATGCCAAATGGTTCATCGAAAAGGCGACCGCCTATGCCAAGGAACGCGTGCTGTTTGGGCGACCGATCGGCCAGAACCAAGGCGTGCAATTCCCTATCGCGCGCGCCTATGCGCAGATGCGCGCTGCCGACCTGCTGGTACAGGAAGGTATCCGCAAATATGAAGCCGGCGAGAATTGCGGCGAGGAGGCCAATATGGCCAAGATGCTCGCCGCCGAAGCAAGCTGGGCCGCAGGCGAGGCATGTGTACAGACGCATGGCGGTTTCGGCTTTGCCGCTGAATATGATGTCGAACGCAAGTTCCGCGAAACCCGGCTCTATCAGGTCGCGCCGATCAGCACGAACATGATCCTGTCCTTTGTCGCCGAGCATGTCCTAGGCTTGCCGAGGAGTTATTGATGGGTGCGTGGGATGCATGGATTGGCCGCCAGATGGTGCAGCAGGATCGGCTAACCCCTGCCCTGCTGCAACGTTTCCGCTCAACAATCGACAGCGATCAACGCGGTGATATTGCGCCTCAAGCGATCCACTGGGTGCTTTGCACCCCGGAAGCGACCACCGAGCAACTGGGCATAGACGGCCATCCGCAGCGCAGCGACAGCCCGGACAGCTTCTTCCCGCCTGTCCCCCACCCGCGCCGCATGTGGGCGTCAAGCAAGGTCGAGTTCCTCGCCCCGATCGCGGTCAATGCCGAGATAGAGCGCATCTCGACCATCGCCTCGATCAATGAAAAGTCAGGCAGCACCGGCAGCCTCGTCTTTGTCGATGTAGCGCATGAAACCAAAGCCAATGGCGAATTGGCAATCAAGGAACGGCAAACGCTGGTCTATCGCGAAGCAAACACGGCAAAGCCGGCACCTGCGCCCGAACCTGTCGCCATCAATTTCGACGAATGGGATTTCCATCACACCTTGGTGCCTAATGAGGCGTTGTTGTTCCGATTCTCGGCAATCACCTTCAACACGCATCGTATCCATTATGATGCGCCCTACGCGATCAACGAAGAGGGTTATCGCGGATTGGTCGTGCATGGCCCGCTAACATCTTCGCTGCTCCTCGACCTCGCCGCTCGTCAGTTTGGCGCAAATGCAGTCAGGCAATTCGCTTTCCGCGCCCAAAGCCCCGCTTTTGCAGGCGAACCACTCCATCTGGTCGGGCGGCGCGAAGGCGATGCGCTTGTATTGGCGGCACTCAATCCGGCGGGGCAAACCGTCGTCGCAGCGGAAGGAAGCTTATGACCGACTTGGTAACCCGCGAGGACCGTGATGGCATTGCCATCCTGTCGTTGAACCGCCCTGACAAGCGCAATGCACTCAACATAGCGCTGTGGGTTGAACTGGAAGCGCACATAAATGCGATCCGTGCAGCGGGCGAAGCGATCGGTGCAGTCATCCTGCGCGCCAACGGGCCGACATTTTGCGCGGGCAATGACCTGAAGGAGCGCGGCGTCGAACTGCCACGTCCCAATTTCCAGGCTTCGATCGTGACTGCGCTTGCCACCCTGCCCCAGCCCGTCATCGTCGCGGTACAGGGCGGCTGCTACACCGGCGGGCTTGAGCTCGCGCTGGCGGGTGACATCATATTGGCGAGCGAAAACGCCGTCTTTGCCGACACGCATGGCAAATTTGCACTGGTTCCAATCTGGGGGATGAGCCAGCGCCTGCCGCGCCGCGTCGGCCAGTGGAAAGCACGCGAGATGAGCTTCACCGGACTTCCGGTTTCAGGGACAGAGGCTGCGCGCATCGGCCTTGCCAACCACGTCGTGCCCGATGCCGAACTCGACACCAAAGTATATGAATTAGCCGCTGCCATCGCCGCGCAAAGCCGCCACAGCGTCTTTGCCTATAAACAGCTCTATCAGGAACAGGCTGACCTGCCGCTCAATGCCGGCCTAGCCCACGAAGTGTTCAACAGCGCGGGCGTGGGGCCGGATTTCCTTGAACGAGTTAGCGGCCAGTTCGGGAAGTGATCGCAGCTTACGGCCGGATCAGATATTTCTCGCCCGTTTTCTTCGCGTTATAGGCCTGCATCGTCGCGACATCGACTGCCTGCTCCAGGCTGACTTCATGGCTGTAATGGCTCTTGAAGGTCGTGGTCAGTTCAGCCGCAACGCGGGCACGCATCCGGCCGACGATTTCTGGGCCGGCTTTAGCCATGAACGGTGTAAGCAGCCAGCCGCTCAGGCTCCAAGTCAGGCCGAAATTGCGGTTGAGGATGGTCGGGCCCACATCGAGCGCGCCATAGATATAGACCTGCTTCATTTGGTCCGAACCATAGCGGCTATAGGTAGACATGCGGCGTACCGCAGCAGCCTCCATCGCGCCCAATATCTGGCCGGAAAGCTTGCCGCCGCCAATCGGATCGAAGCCAAGGAAGGCCTCGGTTTCGGCAATAGCTGCGGTCAATTTTTCGACAAAATCGTCATCGTTGGAATTGAGCACGATTTCCGCACCGATGCCCTTCAGAAGGTCAACCTGCGCCTGGCTGCGCACGATATTGATGAGGGGAATGCCATCGGCCTTGCAAATCTTGACCAGCATCTGGCCAAGGTTTGAGGCAGCGGCAGCATGGACTATTGCCTTATATCCCTCAAGCTTCATGGTTTCCACAAAACCTAGCGAAGTCAGCGGGTTGACGAAGCAGGATGCGCCATCTTCGGGTGCAGTTCCATCGGGAAGGGGCATGCACATTTGCGCGGCAAGGCAGCGATATTGGGCATAGATCTCACCGCCAATCAGCGCGACAGTCTTGCCCATCAGCGCCTGTGCTTCGGGCGCTGCACCGGCGGCAACGACAACACCGCAGCCTTCATTGCCGATTGGCAAGGCTTGCCCGATGCGGCCTGCCATGAAGCGCACTCCCGCTTCGGGCACATTCATTGCGATGCCGGGAAGGCCGGCACGCTCGATCGCACGCGCACTGGTCACATCGGCTGCACCGACCATCAGGCCCAAATCAGACGGGTTGATCGGGGTGGCCTGCACCTTCACCACCACTTCATGGTCCTTCGGCGTAGGCATGGGTAAGTCGGCCAGATAAAGCTCCAACACCCCTTCTGGCTTAACTTCGGTCAGCATGGTGCGATTGGTTGCGGGCAGGTCAGACATGTTTCTCTCCTCTTGCGCGACCCGGATTCGGTTCGCGTTTGAAACTGGGTTAGCCCAACCCAGCGCCCGCTTCAACGACGCACTTTCCGATTAAAATCAGCCGGCTTTGACCGCGAGAACCGCAGCAATCAGTGTTAACCCCATGGCGAATACGCTTAGGCCCGTCCAGGGAACGAAGCCCACATGATCAAGGCGGTCACGCTTTTGCCGCCTTCGGTCTGCCAGCACGAAAAGCACCGATGCGATCGCAGACAGCACCGCGATCACGCCCCACATGTGGAAATTCCAGTTTTCAGACAGCCAGTCTAACATCGCCGCCAAATGGCCAAGCCCGCCGGCCATTGCAAGGGGCTAGACGCAGGCCATTATCTGCCTATGCACGCGAAGCATGGCGGCGAAGTTTTCCGATACCGAGACATCCCCACGACCGGTGCTCGGCATCCTGTTGCGGCTAGCTGCAATGGCCATACTCAGCCTGATGTTTGCGTTGGTGAAACTGGCGGGTGAACGTGGAATTCATCTCACTGAAAGTCTGTTCTATCGCCAATTGGCGGGCCTGCCGGTGGCAATTGCGTGGTTATGGTGGACGGGTGCCTTGGCATCGATCCGTACAACGCGACCCTTGCAGCACGGGATAAGAATGGTTTTGGGCGCCTCCGCGATGGCGCTCAATTTTTCCGCCATGCTTTTGCTACCCATGGCCGAAGCCACGACCTTTGGTTTCGCAGCGCAGATATTCGCAACGATCCTGGCAGCATTGCTGTTGGGCGAACCAACGGGGCGTTATCGCTGGGGCGCTGTGGCACTGGGATTTGTAGGCGTTTTGATTGCGCTGCAACCTGGCGGAGAGGCCATTCCGTTACAGGGCGCGGCAGTTGCGCTGGTGGGCGCGCTCGTAACAGCCGGCGTCATCATCCAGCTGCGCCGGATGGCGCAAACAGAGCCTGCCGGCGCGATTGTCTTCTGGTTCAGCCTGACGTCGCTGGTACCGTTGGGGATTGCCGTTCTGCTTTTCGGGAAAAACCATGACGCCGAAAGTTGGGCCATATTGGCAGGATTGAGCCTTGCCGGGGCTGTTGCGCAAATCCTGCTCACAGCTTCGCTTCGCCACGCTTCGGTGGCTGCAATCATGACGATGGATTATAGCGCTCTGCTGTGGTCTGCATTCATAGGCTTTGCCGTATTTGGTGAGATACCGAGCTATTCCATATGGCTAGGTGCGCCTTTGATTATTGGCGCCGGCCTCATCATTGCATGGCGCGAACAATATCTGGCGCGCAAGCGGGCTATGGAAGCGGCGGAATATCCCTTCGGTTGAGGTGGACCGGGATTTGCGCCCGCACTTCGGCAACGCGTGCGAGATCGAGGTCAGCAAAGCCCACCCCCTCGCTTTCGCCCATATCGAGCAGAACTGTTCCCCACGGATCAACGACGAGCGAATGGCCATAGGTTTCGCGACCGTCCTCATGCTTTCCGCACTGAGCGGCGGCAATCACGAAGGCAGCGGATTCAATCGCCCGGGCGCGCAGCAGTACATGCCAATGTGCCTTACCGGTGGGAACGGTAAATGCGGCTGGAACCGCAAACACGGTCGCGCCCGCTTGTGCCAACCGGCTGTAAAGATCAGGAAAGCGCATATCATAGCAAATGGTCAGCCCCATTTTGCCAAGCGGTGTGTCAGCCAGCACAGGACCATCGCCACCCTTATAAGCCGATGATTCGCGCCACGATTCGCCGGTGGACAGGTCGACATCAAACAAGTGCATCTTGTCATATCTGGCAACGATGTGACCGCTATCATCAATGAGCAGCGATCGGTTGGCCCGTCGCCCGTCCGCTGATTCCAAAGGTAGCGAACCGCAATGAACCCAGATCTGCTTGTCCTTTGCAGCCTGGCAGAGCATCTTCAAAGCCACACTCGACTCTTCCGCGACGATGCTCTGCGCCGAACGGACCCGATCACGATCTATCAGAACCGACATTTCGGGAGCTAAATATATGGACGCTCCTCCCGCCTTGGCCTCTGCAACGCCCCCTAACATCGCAATGCAATTGTGCTCCGTGTCGATGCCGCTGTTCATTTGGTGGACTGCAATTCTCATTTTCAGCAACTCCCGATCGGCTCGTCGCCGGTTTAAGTCAGCTTATCCCAACTCTTCGAATGACGGTAATATGGATGCAACAATTAGTTGGATTTCGACTTGGTAGACGTCGCGGCGTTGCTGTGTCACTTGTGCAACAATCATTCAAGTCAGGCAGAGAAAATGAATTTTTTCAAATTGATTGCCGATTCCCGGGTTGCGCCAAAACAGAGTTTGTGCCAGTAGGGTCGCGGTGTGTTTAAAACCACATTCAAAAAGGAGCCAAAAAATGCGTTTCGGTAAAGTTTCGCTCGCTGCAGTGGCTGCTGTTGCTCTCGCCGGTGCCCCGGTGGTTGCTCAGGCTGCTGCTCCTGCAAAACCGGTCGCTGCAAAGGTGCAGCGCGCTGGTGCCGCTAAGGAAGAAAGCAAGCTCGGCGGTGGTAGCGGCGTTATCGTCGCCGTCCTCGCTGCTGCTGCAGTTATTGCAGGCATCGTCATTGCCGCTGGCAACGACGACGACGCTCCGACCAGCCCCTGAGCTCGGTCTGAGATTGAAAGGAAAGGCGGCCTAGAGCCGCCTTTTTTTTAACTTTTGCAGACGTAATTCTCGATTTTCTGAGGGAATCCGGACGTAGATGTTAACCAAAGAATCATCGACTGCCGCTATCGGAATCGCATGACCAAGCAGCTCAAAGTTCTCGTCACCGGTGGTGCAGGCTATATCGGAAGCCACGCTGTCCTCGCGCTCAAGGATGCCGGCCACCAGCCGGTGGTGATCGATAATCTGGTCACCGGATTTCGCTGGGCAGTGCCCGAAGACGTCCCATTTGTTGAGGGCAATATTGCCGACGAGGAACTGGTTGCATCGACGCTGCGCGCACATGCCATCGACGCCATCATGCATTTTGCGGGTTCGATCATCGTCCCCGAATCGGTCGAGAACCCACTCAAATATTATCGTAATAATACCGCCGCGAGTCGCAGCCTGATCGATTCGGCTGTGCAGGCGGGGATCAGGCATTTCATCTTTTCATCGACCGCCGCAACCTATGGCATCCCCGAATCGAGCCCGGTCCGCGAAGATATGCCCAAACTACCCATCAATCCCTATGGCATGTCGAAATTGATGACAGAATATATGCTGCGCGATGTCGCAGCTGCGCACGATTTCAACTATTGCGCGCTCCGCTATTTCAATGTCGCAGGCGCAGATCCGCAGGCGCGCACCGGCCAATCAACCGCAGGCGCAACGCATTTGATCAAGGTCGCGGTCGAAGCAGCCCTCGGCAAACGCGATTCGGTCGCCGTGTTCGGTACCGACTATTCCACGCCCGATGGCACAGGCGTTCGCGACTATATCCATGTCAGCGACCTCGCAGCAGCTCATGTCATCGCGCTCGAGGCATTGGTTGCCGATCCCGGCACCAGCCACACACTCAACTGCGGCTATGGCCATGGCTATTCGGTGATGCAGGTGCTTGATGCGGTTGATCGCGTTACAAACCTGACGATCACGCGTAAAATCGAGGGCCGCCGCGCAGGCGATCCCGATGAGCTGATTTCGGACAATCGTGAAATCAAGGCGCGCTTTGGCTGGCAGCCCAAATATGACGATCTCGACACCATCGTCAGCCACGCGCTGCAATGGGAACGCAAATTGAGCGAGCGCGGCTAGACTTGCACTGCTGGCCCATGCGCCCCATATCCGGGGCCATGGACAATCAAGCACATAACAACCCCTCCACCTGGTATGGCACGACGATTCTCTCGGTCCGCAAGGGCGGCAAGGTGGTGATCGCAGGCGACGGCCAGGTTTCGATGGGCCAGACGGTGATGAAACCCAATGCCAAGAAGGTCCGCCGCCTGCATGATGGCAGCGTGATCGCGGGATTTGCAGGCGCCACGGCAGATGCCTTCACCCTGTTCGAACGATTGGAAAAAAAGCTGGAGGCGCATCGCGGCCAGTTGATGCGCGCCGCGGTCGAACTGGCCAAGGATTGGCGCACCGACAAATATCTCCGCAATCTGGAAGCGATGATGATCGTCGCCGATAAGGAAGTGACGCTGATCCTGACGGGCAATGGCGATGTGCTGGAGCCGTTGGATGGCATTGCTGCAATCGGATCGGGCGGCAATTATGCGCTCTCCGCGGCCCGTGCACTGATGGATTATGAAGCCGATGCCGAAACGCAGGCGCGCCACGCGATGAAGATTGCCGCCGAAATCTGCGTCTACACCAACGACCAGTTGACGGTCGAAAGCATGGACAGCGTCAGCTGATCCGCAGGAACCCCATATAATGAGCCAGAACCTTACTCCCAAGGCGATTGTCGCCGCATTGGACGAACACATCATCGGCCAGGCCGATGCCAAGCGCGCGGTGGCTGTCGCATTGCGCAATCGCTGGCGCCGTCAACGGCTTCCGGCAGAATTGCGCGACGAAGTGACGCCCAAGAATATCCTGATGATCGGCCCCACGGGTTGCGGCAAGACCGAGATCAGCCGTCGCTTGGCCAAACTGGCCGACGCGCCCTTCATCAAGGTGGAAGCGACCAAGTTCACCGAGGTTGGCTATGTCGGCCGCGATGTCGAACAGATTGCCCGCGATCTGGTCGAAGAGGCGATCCGGCTCGAAAAGGACCGCCGCCGCGAAGTCGTGCGCGAAGCCGCCGAGGCGGCTGCCATGGAGCGCATTTTGAAGCCCTTGGCCGGTGAAACCGCTAGCGAGGCGACGCGCGAGGCATTTCGGCAGCGCATCCGCGACCGGCACATGGACGATGTCGAGATCGAAATCGAAGTTACCGATGCCCCGCGCATGCCGATGGAAATCCCCGGAATGGGCGGCGTCGGCATGATCAACATCGGCGAGATGATGGGCAAGGCGTTCGGCCAGAACAACCAGAAGCGCCGCAAGATGAAGGTACCCGAAGCCTGGGCCAAGCTGGTAGATGAAGAAACCGAAAAGCGCCTCGACCAGGATGATGTTGCGCGCACTGCCATCGCAGATGCAGAGGCAAACGGAATTGTCTTCCTCGATGAAATCGACAAGATTGCCGTCAGCGACGTGCGTGGCGGTTCGGTCAGCCGTGAAGGTGTCCAGCGCGATCTGCTGCCCTTGATCGAAGGCACCACCGTCGCGACCAAATATGGCCCGATGAAAACCGACCATGTGCTGTTCATCGCCAGCGGTGCGTTCCATGTCTCGAAACCGAGCGACATGCTGCCCGAATTGCAGGGGCGCTTGCCGATCCGAGTCGAACTGACCGCGCTGACCCAGGAAGACTTTGTCCGCATCCTTTCGCAGACCAAGGCCAATCTGCCGCACCAATATGTGGCGCTGCTGGGTACCGAAGATGTCGCGCTCGAATTCACCGATGATGCCATCGCAGCGCTCGCCCGTATCGCCGCACAGGTGAATGAAAGCGTTGAGAATATCGGCGCACGCCGGCTGCAAACGGTGATGGAACGCTTGCTTGAAGACATCAGTTTTGACGCCGAAGACCGCAAAGGCGAAACGATCAAGATCGATGCCGCCTATGTCGAGCAACAGCTATCGGGCATTGCCAAGGACGCCGACCTTTCCAAATATGTTCTATAATTGTTCTCATTTTCCTGCTATATGAGTCGCTGCAGGAAGGAGACATTGCATGACATATCAAGGTGGCTGCCAATGCGGCGCTGTGCGTTATGAAGTGAGCGGCGAACCCCAGCATGTGGCGCTTTGCCACTGCAACGATTGCCGCAAATCGTCTGGCGCCCCGATGGTCGCATGGGCGGCCGTTACCGATGCACAGTTCAAGCTGGTTCAGGGTGAGCCAGTGACGTTCAACTCTTCGGGCTCTGCCATGCGCAGTTTTTGCCCCAAATGCGGGTCGGGCCTTTACTATCGCAACGCGGAGTTCCTACCCGGTATTGTCGACATCCAATCTGCAACACTGGATGATCCCAACGCCTTGCCGCCATCGGCACATATCCAGGTTGCAGAACGGCTGGGTTGGATGGAAACCGCGCACAGCCTGCCATCATTTGATCGGTTTCCGGAATAGGCTAACTCCCCTTTCCCGCAAATGGGAAGGAGGATCAGCGCGAAGCCACCGCCTCTGCATCAGGCTCGACCACCATCGTCCATGCCTTTGCATCGACCAGATATTTGCGCGCCAGAGCCTGTAGCTGTTCGGGGGTTACCTTGCTGTAATCGCTATACAATCGACCGAGCGCTTCATAGCGCGCGGCATTGTAGGTCGCGCCTTCAAGTTCGTTCATCCAGAACAAATTCCCGGTGGTTGCACGTTCGACATATTGCAGGATCGGCTCGAGCGAGCGTTGCAACTCGTCCGGGCTAACCGGTAATGCCGCAAGGTCGGCCGCGACCGATTTGGCGAAGGCAAAGAAGCGGTCGGTATCCTTGGGCTGCATCTGGCTATAGGCCATCAGGAACCCGCCCGAGGTGAATTCATCGGGCCAGGTCGCAGTCGCATCCGGGCTGTAACTGGCCGCCTGTTCGGAACGGAATTTTTCGAACAATCGGTCGCGGAACAGCGCCGCAAGCACTTCGAGTTGCCGGGCTTCGGCGATCTGCGCCAAACCGGCTCCTGTCGGCCAGCCGATGACAGCCGCCATCTGGTCCTTGGGGCCTTTATGGATAAAGCGCAGCGGTGTCGCATTGGCCGCCGGAAACACGACTTGCGCGGCCTTTGCCGAAATGGCTGCGGCCGTACGTGGCTTCATCGCGCCAACAGTCGAACACAACACTTCCAGCGCCTGTTCGGTTTCAAAATCACCGAACAGCAATACCTCTACGGGGCCGCTGGCAAGCAGAGGCTCCCAGAATGACCGAAAGCTCTTGCCATCCAATTTGCTGACTTCTTCGGGCGTCGGGATTTTCCAGCGCAGGTCGTTGCCCGACAGGCGGTATTGCAACTCGCGCTGCAGCACTGCGGTCGCCGACATATCGAAACTGCGATATGTCGATATGGCGAGCGCCTTTTCACGTTCGAGCGGCGCGACATCCCAATTGGGATTTTCCATCTTGGTCGCGATCATCCGCAACTGGTCAGCAAGATCCTCGGGTCGCGTCGTCGCGCTATATTCGAACGCGTCATTGTCGACATTGAAGCCCAGTTCGATACGTCGCCCATTGAGCAACTGGTCGATCTGGGTGCGGCTGAACTTGCCAACGCCGCTTTCGCTGATCACGCCCGGGCCCGACCACATCAGACCCGCCTTTGACGGATCAAGCGCCTGATAGCCGCGGCCAAAGCGCACAAGCACCCGCACCTGCCCGCTTTCCGCCTTGTTGGGGAACAGCAAGGCACGCACACCGTTGGAAAGTTCGACCGACTCCATCTCAAGTCGTTGCAGCCGGTTGCGCGCTACAATCTGCGACGGCGCCCCCAGCTTGGGCAAATCATCGAATGTGATGGCATTGCCAGCAAGCCGAACCGACGATGCCGCCGATACCGGATCGGTCAACGCCTTGGCCAGACGGACGTCCGCATCGGCACCGTCGTCCACCGGCGAGGTACGCAAGATGCGCACGGCATCTGCGGAAAACAGCGCCTTGGTGGCCGCAAACAGTCGCTCTGGCGTGAACTTGCCGCGCATATTTTCAAACACGCCGACAACGGTATCGGGCGCGGCAATCGTTTCGCGTATGTCGACCGCCTTGACGATATCGTCAGCCTGTTTCGCCGCCGCCTCGAACGGATAGCTGTCGCGCATGGTGCGAAGCGCATTGCCGAAAAGCGTTACTTCGCGGTCGATATCGGCCTGCGACGGCGGCGTGCTGACCGCATCTTCGATGATCGCGCGCACATCGGCCACCGCCTGCTGCCAGTTGTCGCCTATAGGGGTGATGATGACGGTCGTCGTGTCGGCGCTGCGCGAAATATCTTCCTGCCCGACCTCGGCCAGGCTGAAGGTCGATCCGGCGCGTGCCTGCGCCACCAAGCGGCGATTGACGATCTGTTGCGCGAGCGCATCGACCAGCAATTGTTCGTTATAGGCGATGGTATCATCGACCTTTTCCCAAGGCCGGGCATAGATGATCGCCACATTTGGCGGCAGGGTTGGTGCAACCACCGTCTTGGCTATGCTGCCACCCGGGTTGGGGCGACCGAAATCGGGATCGGGCACGGCAGCGCCCTTCCCTTTCCAGCCGCCGAAATGTTTTTGCACCAGCTTTTCGAGCTCTGCCGGATCGGCATCCCCCGCAATCGAAACCACCAGCTTTTCAGGCCGATACCAACGGCGGTGGAATTCGCGCAGGCCCGCCGCTGTTGCCGAATCGAGGCTGGCGATCGAACCGATCGTCGAACGGTTGGCCAGCCGCTGCCCCTGAAAGGCATGCTGGCGCATCGCTTCGCCCAAGTCCATTCCCGCACCAGCGGATTCGCGCAGTTCTGCCTGCACGATGGCGCGCTCTGCATTCAGCGCGCTTTCGGAAATATTGGGCGCGCGCACCATGCCCGAAAGCAGCTTGAGCGATTCATCGAGCGTCGCGGGTGAACTGTTCGGCAGGTCTAGCTTGTACACCGTCTGTGTCGGTGTCGTCTGTGCATTGCTGTCGCTGCCAAAGGTGACGCCGAAGCGCTGCCAGATGCGCTTGGCCTCTCCATCGGGCACATGTTCGGATCCGCGAAAGGCCAGATGCTCCATCAGGTGCGCAAAGCCGAGTTCATTTTCTTCTTCATGCAGCGACCCGGCATCTACGCGCACGCGGATCGAAACCTGGCCTGCTGGCACGACATTGCGCTTCACCGCATAGCGCACACCATTGTCGAGCACGCCGAAGGTCCAGCTGGTATCAACCGGAACATCGCTATTCTCGTAAAGCCAGGGGGTCTGCGCCGCCTTGGTCACAGTGGCTTGGGGCGTTTCCGCGAAAGCTGTTTGAGCCGGGATCAAAAGCGCGAGCGCGGTCGCGAGGCGAAGGCTATGGTATAATTTCATCGCCTGCCGTCCTGTCGGCCAGCCGATTGATCCACGATGAACGAGACGTCAAATCCCGCCATCAACGGTTTCATAGCCAAGCCCCGCCAATCCCGATTTCAACGCCTCGGTGCAAGCAGCCAGTTGGTGCGGATCGGTTGAACGGATAACGAAATTTGCCCCCACCCGGCCTTCGCGGAAAAAGGGATAGCTGCCGATCTGGCAGCCTTCATGCGCCTTTTCGGTATCGCCGAGCAGCTTTGCAATCTCGCTTTCTGCCACCCAGCAGCCAATCTGGTGCGAAAGCAGCGGCGCGCCTCCTTCAAGTGTTCCGGTCAGCGCGTCGAGCATGCCTGCCGTGATATGCGGCACGCCCGCCATGATAAAGATGTTGCCGGTCTTGATCCCCGGCGCGCCTGACATCTTGTTCGGGATAAGGTCCGCACCTTCGGGCACCCGCGCCATGCGCAGCCGCTGTTCGGTAACGCCGCCACGGGTTTCGTAATAGCGTTCAAGGATTTCCTTGGCGATGGGATGCAGCACCACCGGCACGCCCAATGCCTTTGCAATCGCATCGACAGTGATGTCGTCATGCGTCGGCCCGATCCCGCCGGTGGTGAACAAATAATCGTTGCGCGCACGCAGTATGTTCACCGCCTCGACAATCGCATCCTCTACATCAGGCACTACGCGCACCTCGCGCAGGCGAATGCCCTGCACATTGAGCCAGAGCGCGATCTGGCTGATATTCTTGTCCTGCGTGCGTCCGGAGAGGATTTCGTCGCCAATGATGACGAGCGCGGCGGTATATATACGATCTGAACTCATGGAATCGGGCATAGCCGCAAAGACTCCCCTCGCAAAGCACGGATAAAGCGCCTATATGCGCCGCATGAACCAATATGTTGCCGTTACCGCCGCAGAGGCCGCCATCCCGCGTGATGGGGTGATTAAACTGCATGGCGAGGAAGCCTTTGAAGGCATGCGCAAGGCGGGCCGCCTGGCTGCCGAAATTCTGGACGCGCTCACCAGCTTTGTCGTTCCCGGCATCAGCACGCAGGATATCGACGATCTTGTCCGCGAAATGACGCTGAAGGGTGGCGGTATTCCCGCAACGCTCGGCTATCGCGGCTATACGCACAGCTGCTGCACCAGCATCAACCATGTGATCTGCCACGGCATCCCTTCGGACAAGAAGCTGCGCGACGGTGACATCGTCAATATCGACGTCACCCCGATCATCGATGGCTGGCACGGCGATACCAGCCGCATGTTCCTTGTTGGCGATGTGCCCACAAAGGCGAAGCGGCTGGTCGATGTGACCTATGAATGCCTGATGCTCGGCATCGAACAGGCAAAGCCCGGAAACCGCATCGGCGATATCGCCCATGCGATCCAGACCCATGCCGAGGCGCACCGTTATGGCGTTGTCCGCGAATTTTGCGGGCATGGGCTGGGGCGCTTGTTCCACGACGCCCCTGAAGTCGTCCACGCCGGCCGCCCCGGCACCGGTCCGGAGCTGAAATCGGGCATGATCTTCACCATCGAACCGATGATCAACATCGGTAAACCGCACGCCAAGGTGCTCGACGATGGCTGGACAGCGGTAACCCGCGACCGCTCGTTAAGCGCGCAGTTCGAACATAGCATTGGCATTACCGAGGATGGCTGCGAGATCTTTACGGCAAGCCCGAAGGGGCTGCATAAGCCGCCTTATTGAGGTTGGTTGTTGGCGCGAAAGCGGGGTCTAAACCCGCAACCCACTCACCTCATCCAACCCCGCCATGATGTTCAAATTCTGCACGGCAGCACCGCTCGCACCCTTGCCCAGATTGTCTAGCATCGCCACGAGGCGCACCTGATCGCCCTTGGCTGAGGCGAAAACGAAGAGGTCGAGCCGGTCAGAAGGCGCCTCTGCCTTGTGGATCAGCAATTCGGACGGTGCGGCGCTGGAATGCACCTTGACCACCGCCGAACCCGCATAATGCCCCTCCAGCGCAGCGCGGAGCGCGTCGGCATTGGCGGCACCGGGCATTGCGGCCAACGGCAGCGGCACTTCGACCAGCATCCCGCGAAACGCCTGCACCACCGCCGGGGCAAAAATGGGCGCGTGTGCCAGCCTGGCATGCTGCTGCATCTCGGGCACATGCTTGTGGTTGAGATCAAGGCCATAGGCGCGGAAACCGATGTCGCTTCCCTCCCCCTCAAACCGTTCGATCAATGCTTTGCCGCCGCCTGAATAGCCAGACACGGCATTGACGGTATAGGGCCAGTCAGCGGGGATCAGCCCTGCCGCCACCAATGGCGCGACGAGGCCTAGAAAGCCGGTCGGGTAGCAACCCGGATTGGAAACAAAGCGCGCCGCTGCGATCCGTTCATGCTGGCCTTTTTTGAACTCGGCAAAGCCATAGGCCCAGTTGGGATCGACACGGTGCGCAGTCGAGGCGTCGATCACGCGGGTGCGATCATTGGCGATCATCGCCACCGCTTCCTTCGCCGCATCGTCGGGCAGGCAGAGGATGACGAAATCGGCATCGTTCAATGCCTCGCGCCGCGCGACGGCATCCTTACGCTTATCCTCGGGCAAGATGATTTGCGCAAATTCGCTGCGGCCTGAAAGCCGGTCAGCGATTTCGAGGCCGGTGGTGCCAACCGCGCCGTCGATGAATACCGATTGGGTCACAGCTTTACACGCTTCCGCGCCAGCACCGGCGCTTCATGCTCGGCAAAGCGCGCGGTTGCATCGGCCAGAGGCTCTATCGAAACTGCCATGGCAGCGCCATTGGCGTGGATCAGGTTGCTCTCGTCCGCCATGATGCCGACATGGCCGGGGAAAAAGACGAGGTCGCCGCGCTGCAGCTTGTCACCAGCGCCCAGTTCTTCGCCAAAGCCAGCTTGCTGCATATCGGCGTCGCGCGGAGCTTTGATGCCATTGAGGCCAAAAACCAGCTGGACCAGCCCCGAGCAATCGAGCGCGTCGCCGCTGCGCCCACCCCAGCTATAGGGCACGCCGACCAGCTTTTCGGCCAGATCGGCGGGCGATCCTTCGACCTTGCCGGGTTCTGACAGATGCGCGGCCGGAAGCCAGCCACCTTCGCAGGCAAGGAACTTGCCGCATTCGCTGGGTTCGCCGCAGACGATCTGCGCCCCCATCGGATAGCGTGCGAGCACCGGCGCCTTGATCGAGGGCTGCGTTACCAACAACGTCGCAGGTGCGCTGACCACATGGGTGGCGGTGAAATCATCGCCCAGATCGGCAAAGCGCAGATAGCCGAGATATTCGTCGTGCATGCAATAGCCCCAGGCCCATTCGCCTGCGACATCGAGCACGGCAAACTCTTCGCCATGCATCAACGCGCTGACCGGCATTGAGGAGAGATGCGGTTCGGCATGGATTTCCGTAACCGGCGCGATACCGGTGCGCAGCATCGGCACCGCATAATGCGGCGCGAACAGTTTTCCGGCGAGCTTGATGTCCGCCAGATCGCCACGGATCGGCGTCGTGCGCTTGTCGCCTTCGATGCTATGCCCGCTCAGGCGATAGGTCGCGCGTTCTTTGGGTGCCATATCGGCCAATTTTGTTCCCCTGACTTTGCGCGCCCTTTAGCGGACGGGATAGGCCTGCGACAAGTAGCGATAAACGGCACGCAGCCCTAGCGCCTCCCCGCCCTTTGGCCGCCCGGCTTTCGCGGTGGGCCGCCATGCAAAGGTATCGAGATGCGCCCATCGCACCTCATCGGGCACAAATTTCTGCATGAACAAAGCTGCGGTTATCGCACCGGCAAAGCCGCCGCCTGCATTGGCTGTATCGGCAATGTCGCTATCGAGCATGTCGGCATAGGGCTTCCATAGCGGAAGCCGCCACAACGGATCGGCTACATCCTTGCCCGCAGCCAGCAAGGCATCGGCCAGTTCATCATCATTGGCAAAAAGCGCAGGCAAATCAGGGCCTAGCGCCACGCGTGCCGCACCGGTGAGTGTTGCGAAATTGACGATCAGGTCTGCTTTATCCTCCACCGCCTTGGCCAATGCATCGGCCAGGATCAGCCGCCCCTCGGCATCGGTATTGTCGATCTCGACATGGATGCCAGCGCGGCTTTTGACGATATCGCCCGGGCGCAGCGCGCCGCCCGATACGCAATTCTCCACGGCAGCAACCAGCAAGTGCAACCGCACCGGCAAATGCGCCTTCATGATAAGGTCGGCGAGCGCCAGCGCATGCGCGGCTCCGCCCATATCCTTTTTCATCAGCCGCATGCCGACCGCGCTCTTGATATCGAGCCCGCCCGAATCGAACACCACGCCCTTGCCGACAATGGCGACGCGTGGGTGGCGTTCGTCACCCCATTCAAGCTCAATCAGCCTTGGCGCATAGTCGCGCGACGCCGCCATGCCGACAGCGTGGATCAGCGGATAGCCGGTTTGCAGTTCATGCCCCTTAGTGACATGCAGCTTGCCTTTGTGGGCCTTGGCGAGCCGTGCCGCTTCGGCCTCCAGCTCTTGCGGCCCAAGATCGATGGGCGGGCGGTTGACCATGTCCCGCACCAGCGCCGTCGCCTCTGCCTGACGAACGGCATTTTCAATCCGCCCCGGCTCGCTCGTAAACAAGATGCGCGCGCCCTTCAGCTTGGGTTCGCTGCGATATTCGTCAAAGCGATATTGCCCTAGCAACCAGCCGAGCAACGCGTCGCCGGTTTCCGCACCTTTCAGCCGGTACGTACCTTCGGGTAGCGCCTCGGCAGCTTTGGCGAGCGACCAATGCTCGAGCTTTGCCGCATCGGAAACAATCAGTGCCGCCTTCCAATCCTCGCTGCCCGGGATGTGCAGGATGGCGAAATCCCCCACACTGCCATCGAATTTCTGCGCCGAAGCCGCCGCACGCACCGGGCCGGGCTGGGCTGAAAACCAGTCTGCAAAGCCTTCTTTTGAAATGATTTCTATTTCGGTTGCGGCTTGCCCGCTATCGGGCTGGATCAAATTGCTATAGTCAGTCATCCAGTCTTGATAGCGTCATCGATTCAACAGGAGAAGCATAATGGCCCCCAGCGCAGATTTTCTGAAGCGCTTGCCTCTCGTGCTGCTTTTCTTGCTAGCCGCCTGTTCGTGGAATGAACCAGCGGTTGTCGATGTTCCCAAGGAAATCGATGTTGCATCAGGAGCATTTGTCGCTGCGGTTCAGAAGGGCGAGCAACAAGCCGCATCCAAGCATGTGGCACCGACGGCGCAGGACGAACTGGCGGCGCAGTTCGCATCCGATTCCAAGGCATTGAAGGCCGCTCCCAAGCTCACCCCACGCTTCATCACCTACAAGCCAGCATCGATGATGGGGCCTGAGGATACCGAAGTCACCATCATCTATGCCGCGCACACAAACAGCGAATGGACAACGATGGAAGTGCGTTTGTTCCGCCTTGGCGACGAGCCCTATGAAGTCGATTACTGGAAAGTCGGCACTGATACGCCGGTAGCCAAAAGCTACACGCCTGATCTGCGACCGATGTTTGGCATATTTGCGGCAATCGCGGGCGTTATCGTGGTGCTAGGCATTGCGCTTATCGGCACCATCCTGTGGATTGTCCGCCGCAAACCGCACATCGTTTCCCCGCCGGTGGAAAGCGAGCGGCGAGCCGCAGCGATTACCACCCGCGAAGCTAGCGAATAACGGGGTTTACTCAGCCGCCTCAAGCATAGGCTCTGATGCGCTGGCCACCGGCTTGGCGATTTCGCCTGCCTTGGTGAACTGCATCACACCATCTTCGATCGGATCCTCGGTCAGGATTTTCTTCTCGGCCTTGTAATCCTGCAGCACGCGCCAGGGATGGCGATCGCCATTTTTGGGCAGCTTGTCGAACGAGCGCGCAAAATAGCCAGCGGAGAAATCGTCGACCCACGGCAGGCGAGGCATATCAGCATCTTCGAGATGCGGATTGGCGATCGGCGTGCCCTTTGCGTCCATCGTCTTGAGCAGGCGGCAAACATAATCGGCGACAATATCGGTCTTCAGTGTCCAGCTGGCATTCACATAACCAAAGACACTCGCCATATTGGGGATGTCGTTGAACATCATGCCCTTATAGCTGACATGCTCGCTCGGCTTGGTTGCGCGGCCATCGATGCTGAGATTGGTCTTGCCCATCATCACAAGGTTGAGGCCGGTTGCGGAAACGACAATATCCGCCTCGAGCTCGCGTCCCGACTTCAGCTTGATACCGGTCGGTGTGAACCGCTCGATATGATCCGTCACGATTTCGGCTTTGCCAGCTGAAATGGCGTCGAACATGTCGGCATCGGGGACGAGGCAAAGCCGCTGCTCCCACGGCGTGTAAGGCGGCTGGAAATCCTTTTCGAAACTCGGATAGTCCGCCGGCAGCATTTTGCGCGCCATTTCGAGCAGGCGCTTGCTCACCTTCTCCGGCTTGTTACGCGCCATGTTGTAAGTGAAGCGCTGCATCGCGATGTTGCGCCAACGGGTGATGTTGTAAGCCCACATATCGGGCATGATTGCGCGCAGCGTATTCGCAAACCAGTCACGGGCCGGGCGCGAGACCATATAGGTCGGCGTGCGCTGCAGCATGTACACCTTCTCGGCGTTTTGAGCCATGACAGGCACGATGGTGACCGCGGTCGCACCAGAACCAATGACGACCACTTTCTTGCCGGCATAGTTCAGGTCTTCGGGCCAATGCTGCGGGTGGATGATGCGGCCGGTATAGTTGGCTTCATCGGGGAATTCGGGGCGATAGCCCTGATCATAATCATAATAGCCCGTGCACATGAACAGGAAGTTCGCCGTGAATTTGACCTCGGCACCGTCCTCTTCGCGGTGGGCGGTTACCGTCCAGCAGGCCTTTTCGGTCGACCAATCGGCGCCCATCACGCGGTGGCGAAACCGGATGTGCGGAGTGATGCCATATTCATCAGCGGTTTCATGGACATATTTGTGGATCGCCGGGCCGTCCGCAATCGCCTTTGCCTCGGTCCAGGGTTTGAACCGGTAACCCAGCGTGTGCATGTCCGAATCCGAGCGGATGCCGGGATAGCGGAACAGGTCCCAGGTTCCGCCCATATCGGCGCGCTGTTCGATTACCGCAAAGCGCTTGTCCGGGCATTGCATGGTCAAATGGGCCGCCGCCGCAATGCCGGAAAGCCCCGCCCCGACAATCAGGACATCAAATTCTCCACCATGCTGTTTTGCCGACATCGGCCGTCTCCTCTACCCGTACTTTAACTGTGCGTTTAAAAGGAAACTTACTTACATGGTTGCAGATTGCAACCCACTTGCATCAGTTTGCTACAAGCGCTCCGAACAGATCGTGCTCGTCGGCATCTTCTATTGTAACTTCAACAATATCGCCGGATTGCAGGTGTGCGGGCACATCGCGCAGGAAGACATTGCCATCGATTTCCGGGGCATCGGCCTGGCTGCGCGCGGTTGCACCGATGCTGCCATCTTCATCAGGCTCGCCCACTTCATCGATGATAACGGGCAAAACGCGACCGACCTTGGCAGCGAGTTTCGCGGCGCTGATCGCAGCTGTCTTTTCCATGATCCGCTGGTACCGCTCTTCCTTGATCTCTTCGGGCACGGGGTTGGGCAGCGCATTTGCCGCCGCTCCTTCAACCGGCTCAAAACGGAAGGCGCCGACACGGTCGAGCTGCGCCTCTTCCAGCCAATTGAGCAGATATTGGAAATCGGCCTCTGTCTCGCCCGGAAAACCGACGACAAAGCTCGAACGGATTGCGATATCGGGCGCGATGCTGCGCCAGTTACGGATGCGTTCCAAAACCTTGGCTTCGTTCGCAGGGCGCTTCATCGATTTCAGCACCGATGGTGCTGCATGCTGGAACGGGATATCGAGATAGGGCGTCAGCAGCCCCTCCGCCATCAGCGGAATAACATCGTCCACATGCGGATAGGGATAGACATAGTGCAACCGCACCCATGGCGCCTTGCCTTCAGAGGTACGCAGCTGTCCCAGTTCGCGCGCAAGATCGGTCATATGCGCGCGCACCTGGCGGCCTTTCCACTCGCGGGCTTCGTGCCGGGTATCGACACCATAAGCCGATGTATCCTGGCTGATAACCAGCAGCTCCTTCGTACCCGCAGAGACGAGCTTTTCGGCTTCGCGCAGCACGGCATCGACCCGGCGGCTGGCCAATTTGCCGCGGAGCGAGGGGATGATGCAAAAGGCGCAGCTATGGTTGCAGCCCTCTGAAATCTTGAGATAGCTGTAATGGCGCGGCGTCAGCTTCAACCCGCCTTCGGGGACGAGGTCGATAAACGCACCGCGGGCTGGCGGCGCGGCCTGATGCACGGCAGCGACAACATCTTCATACTGATGCGCGCCGGTAACGGCCAGAACCTCCGGGAAACGGGCGCGGATCAGTTCAGCCTCATTGCCCATGCAGCCGGTGACGATCACGCGACCATTTTCGGCAATGGCCTCACCGATCGCCTCCAGGCTCTCTTCCTTTGCGCTGTCGAGAAAGCCGCAGGTGTTGACGAGGACGACGTCCGCGCCTTCATAATCGGGCGACATTGCATAGCCGTCCGCGCGGAGCTTGGTGAGGATGCGTTCGCTGTCGACCAGCGCCTTGGGACAACCAAGGGAGACCATGCCGACCTTGGGTGCCGCTTCAATCTTTGTTGCCATGATGGGCGCGCGCATAGGCCTTTTTGCGCCGCTTGTCACCAGAGCGTTTGCAGCGCATTATGGCGTCGGGAGGAAACGATCATGGCAAATGCAAATCTGTTGGCAATTATCGTTGCAGCCGCGGCAGGCTTCCTTGTCGGCGGGATCTGGTACGGGCCATTGTTTGGCAAGGCGTGGCAGCACGAAATCGGGCTTTCTGACGAGGAAATCAAATCGTCGAACATGGCCAAGATTTTCGGGATCACATTCCTGTTCAGCCTGTTATCGGCGGTCTTCCTGGGCCATTTGCTGGCGCATTTCGACACCGATTTCCAGCGTACCATGATGATTTCGACCGGCATTGCCATCGGCTTCATCGCACCTGCTATCGGCACAAATTACCTGTTCGGCCGCAAATCGGGAAAATTGTTCGCGATCGACGCGGGTTACTGGATTGTGTTCTACGCCGCGATGGGGCTGGTCTTCGCGCTATTGGGTGCTTGAGCGGGCCGTTCAGGAAAAAGCGGCGCGCAAAGTTGCGAGCGAGTCGCGGTGCGTGAGGTCGAGTTGCAAGGGCGTGACCGAAATATAGCCGTCTTCGACCACCTCGAGGTCGGTGTCATGCCCTGAGGTGTGCTCCACCCCGTGCAGGCCGAACCAGTAATAGTCATAACCACGCGGATCGGTGCCTTTGACGATCGAACCGCGGCTGTAATCGTGGAAGCCCTGGCGAACGACCTGGATTCCCTTGACCGCTTCGGGTGCAATCGCCGGAAAGTTGACGTTCACCAATGTGCGTGGAACGAACGGCTGGTCGAGCAGCGGGGCCAAAACCTTCGCACCCCAAGCCTCCGCAGCCGAAAATGGCACCGCATCACCCATACCTTCCTTGCCGTAAACCTGGCTCATCGCGATTGCACGAACGCCGGCGAGAGCGCCTTCCATCGCGGCTGAAACGGTACCCGAATAGGTGATGTCATCGCCCAGATTGGCACCACGATTGACGCCCGACAGGATCAGGTCGGGTTTTGCATCCTTCATCACTACGCCGAGCGCGATCATCACGGAGTCGGTAGGCGTCCCGGTCACTGAAAAATGCTGGTGGCCATGCTGGCGGATACGCACCGGGCGGGTTAGCGTCAGCGAGTGGCCTGCGCCCGAATTTTCCTCTGCCGGTGCAACGATCCAGATATCGTCGCTGAATTCGCGAGCAATCTTTTCAAGAACCTTGAGCCCCGGAGCATGGACGCCGTCATCATTGGTGAGGAGGATACGCATTTGGAATTCCGTTTCATTCATAACCGTAGCGCTGAGCCTGTCGAAGGGCGCTTGTCGGCAAGATGTGTTTCGACAAGCTCGGCACTGTGGTGTTTATTGCGGCGTTAGTAACTCAATCCCGCCCATATAGGGCTTCAGCACATCGGGCACGGTGACACTGCCGTCGGCGTTCTGGTAGTTTTCAAGCACCGCAACCAGCGTGCGGCCCACGGCAAGGCCCGAACCGTTGAGGGTATGGACGAAAACCGTGCCCTTGCCTTCTGCGGGGCGATAGCGCGCGTTCATCCGACGGGCCTGGAAATCGCCGCAGTTCGAGCAGCTCGAAATTTCGCGATACAGCCCCTGCCCCGGCAACCATACCTCAAGGTCATAGGTCTTGCGGGCACCGAAACCCATGTCGCCGGTGCACAAAAGCACCTTGCGATAAGGCAGGTTCAACGCCTGCAACACGCCTTCGGCCGCTGCCGTCATCCGCTCATGCTCAGCCGCGCTGTCTTCCGGGCGGGTGATTGAAACCAGTTCAACCTTCTCAAACTGGTGCTGGCGAATAAATCCCTTGGTATCCCGGCCTGCAGCGCCTGCTTCCGAACGGAAACAGGGCGTCAATGCGGTCATGCGGATAGGCAGCAGCGCCTCGTCGAGTATCTGTTCACGCACGCTGTTGGTGAGTGAGACCTCGGCAGTCGGGATCAGCCAGCGACCATCTGTCGTCTGGAAATTGTCCTCGGCGAATTTGGGCAACTGCCCGGTGCCGAAAAGCGATTCCGTGCGCACCAGATAAGGCGTTGCGCACTCGGCATAGCTGTTGGCGGTGGTCTGGTGATCGAGCATGAACTGACCCAGTGCACGATTGAGCCGCGCCATCTGCCCGCGCAGAAAGGTGAAGCGCGCACCCGAAATCGCAACACCGGTTTCGAAATCGAGCCCCAGTTTCGGGCCGATTTCGCTATGGTCCCTGGCTTCAAAGTCGAATGCACGCGGGGCGCCCCAGCGGCTGACTTCGACATTGTCATTTTCGTCTGCACCCTGCGGCACGTCGTCAAATGGCAGGTTCGGGATTGAGGCAAGCAGGGCATCAAGCTCGCCCGATACCGTTCGCTCCTGCTCCTCCAACTGCGGCAGCTTTTCCTTAAGGCGGCTGACATCGGCCTTCAGCGCCTCGGCGGTCGCTATATCGCCCTTACCCATGGCCGCACCGATCGCCTTTGATGCCTCGTTGCGGCGCGACTGCCCGTCCTGCAGCTCTGTCAGCACCGAACGGCGGCGCTCGTCGAGTGCAAGGATTTCGGCAGATGCAGCCGCCGCGCCCCGGCGCGCCAGTGCTGCGTCGAACGCGGCTGCATTTTCACGGATATATTTCAGGTCGTGCATGGCCAAGGCCTATGCCGAGCGGCAAGCCCCTGTGCAAGTGTGATATGTGCACGCACGACAAACGAAAAAGGGCGGCCCAAAGCCGCCCTTTGTCGATTTGTAGCTGTTTTGTTGCGGTTAGGCTGCTTCGGCCTCTTTCCTCTTCGCATTGCGGCGGCGGGCGAACAGGCCTGCTGCCGCTGCACCGAACAGTAAGACCATCGGCGGTGCTGGAACATCGGTTCCGCCGGTGCTGCTCGAACTGCCACCGCTCGAGGACGAGGATGAACTTGAGCTCGATGACGAGGAGCTTGACGAGCTGCTGCTCGAAGACGAACCGCTCGACCCGGTCGAACCGGTGCTGGTGCTGCCGCCAAAACTGGAAGAACCGCCAGAGGAACTGCTCGAGGAGCTTGAGGAAGACGAGCTGCTCGACGACGACGACGAACCGCTGCTTCCCGAGGATCCGCTTGAGCCGCTCGATCCGCTGCTACCCGATGATCCGCTCGATCCGGACGAGCCGTGTGAACCACCCGAACTGGTGCCAGGCTTTCCACCGGTGCTGCCACCACCCGATGAAGAGCTGGAGGACGAGCTGCTCGAGGATGAGGAGCTGCTCGACGACGAAGACGAGCTTGATGAGCTGGTGCTGTTATTTCCGCTCGAGGTAGAGACATTGCCCGACGAGGTGGAAACATTGCCGCTTGAAGTCGACACGTTGCCGCTCGATGTGGAGACATTACCGCTCGAAGTCGAAACATTGCCTGACGAGGTCGACGAAGAACTGCTTACCCCCCCGGTCGAGGTCGATACATTGCCCGAGCTGGTGTTGCTGTTGTTGTTATTGATGGTGATGGTGATGCCACCTGACGTGCCGTCGACGGGGATATCCACATCGTCATCATCGCCATCGTCACCGCCATCATCCTCGCCACCAGAAGATGTCGAACCGGTGCTGCCAGGATTGATGTTGATCGTGTTGGTCACGCTCGACGATCCGCCGCCACCGCCTGAGAAGCCGCCGAAGAAGCCACCCCCAAAACTGCCGCCAAAGCCGCCACCGATGACCACGGGTACACCGCCACCACCGCTGCTGCCGACATCACCCATTGGGGGGAGCGGCGCATAAGGGATCGGCATCGGCATGCCCTGCGCGATAGCGACTGGCTGCGGCATGCATGTGGTGGTTGTCGTACGAACGACCTTGCGGACCCGCTTCACCTTGCGGACAGGTGCATGGGCAATCTTGCGCGCCTTGACGACCTTTTTCTTGGCCTTGTGCACCTTGACCTGAGCAGGTGGCTGATCTGCAACCTGCACAGCGCCACCGCCGATAAGCGCGCCACCGCAAGTGCAGGCGCATAGCTTCGCCAATGCCATTCGTACTGACATAATGTTTGCCTCTTTAGTCCAAGGGGCGCTGCCACCGCACGCCCATGTGACGGTGGCTTTCCCCTATGCCCGGCCATCTTTCGGTAAGCCTTCGCATTCCGCAATTGCATTAACCCTACTGAAAGCAGCAATTCCCCAAAAAATCAGCGTTTCATTATGTAAAATAAGGAGAACGTCCCGATGTGGAACTGTTTGACGCCCTATCGGTTAACTCTGATCACAGTTTGAAGGACTTATCCGTTGAGATTTCCACAAGCAGTTTGCCGATACGGAATTTGCCGCTTGTGTGGCCATAGGGCCGAGTCTATAGCGCCCGCCAAGAGAGGGATTGTGGGCGGAAACTCCCGCATATAGCCGTTTTTCGGTGGAGAAATTGCAATGCATGCAAGCACTCAAGTGCAAGATAAATCTGAAAAAATCAGCGAATTGGAGAGCGACCTAGACCCCGATTACGTTCCGTCTGACGACGAGCCGTTCATGAATGAAAAGCAGTTGCGGTTTTTTGAATTGCAGTTGCTTCGGTGGCGCAAGGAAATTCTCGATGAATCAAGGGGCACGCTGAACCAGCTGCAGGATGGACCCATCCGCGAGCCCGACCTGAATGACCGCGCATCGAGCGAAACCGATTGGGGAATCGAACTGCGCACACGCGATCGCCAGCGCAAACTCATTGCCAAAATCGATGCTGCGCTTCGCCGGATCAAGGAAGGCGAATATGGCTATTGCCAAGTGACCGGCGAACCTATTTCACTCGCCCGACTGCGCGCGCGCCCGATCGCGACCATGACGCTCGAGGCGCAGGAGCGCCACGAACGCCAGGAACGCATTTCGCGCGACGACTGATCTGGAATATCCGGCGCCTGCCTAGGCAAGAGCGCCGGATTTCCCTTTAATATGTAACGATTTTCACCTTCTGCCCGGCAGTCAGGCTTGCATTGCCGGATAGACCATTGAGCGCGAGGAAGCGCTCGGTCTGGTAATTCCGATACGCCATGCGTGCAGCCAGGGTCGCAACCGTATCCGACCTTCCGACCGTCACCACGCGGATCTTGCGCGGCTTGATCGCCGCCGCCTCTCGATCGGTCAGGCGCGTCACGCTCTCAAACATCGAGGTGAAGGGCGTGCTGTTGGCGGGCGAAATGGTCACGAAGTGGAAAGCCTGGTTGGACTTCCATTCATAAGCGAATACAGTCAGCCGCACGACACCCGATTGCTGGGTCTGGACATTGGCAGAGGCATAGAATGCCGGAATACCGTTGATCGTGGTTTGCTGGATCTGGCCATAATTGACCTGCTGCTGTTCGCCGACCACCGCCTTGAAAGCCGCATCGATATAGGCCCGGCGGTCACCCGTATAAGCCTGTGTCGTAAACAACGCTTTCCCGCCATTGCCGTTGATCGACACGGCCTGTGAACTGTTTGACATGCCAAAGCCCGCAGGAACGGCGAAGCGCAGCCGCAGTTCGGGATGCATGAATTCCTGACCTTCGATCACGCCTTCCTTGGGATCGTCATCATAGAGCATTCCGTCGATCGCGCGCAGGTGGACATCGGCATTACGCACCGTGCTCGCCGGATATTTGCGGGCATTGGTTGCCGCACGCACCACGCGGCGGGCCGGATCTGGGTGGGTGCTGGCCCATTCAGGCACGGAATGGCTATTCAGCCCGGCAACACGCGTGTCGACGGCGGTTTGCAATGCCAGCGCATTGAGCATCGAAGACATTGCCAGCGGATCATAGCCAGCCTTGCTGAGATATTTGATGCCAAGGTCGTCAGCCTGTTCTTCCTGGCTGCGCGAATATTTGAGCGTGAATATCTGCGCCAAAGCGCCGGAATATTCGCGGGCGACGCCGCCCAGCGCCCCGGCTAGTCCGCCATTATCCCCCAGCATCGCACCGCCAATGGTGCCGATTGCACCAAGAATATTGGCTATGGTGGCACGTTGCTGGCGCTTTTTGCTGTGCCGTGCAGCCGTGTGCCCGACTTCATGGCCAAGGACACCTGCCATCTCCGCTTCGCTGTTGCTCAGCGCAACCAGCTGGCGGGTGATGTAGACATAGCCGCCCTCAATCGCGAAGGCGTTGTTCACTGCTGAATTCAGGAAGGTGACAGTGAATTCGCTTTCGCTGTTCGCAAGCCCCGATTGCAGCGCAATCCGTTTGCCGACGCGCTCAACATAGGCGGTTTGCGGGCTTTGATAGGCGCCGCCAAATTCCTTTAGGATCTCGGGATGGTATTTGGCACCATTGGCCTTTTCCTTGGCGGTGAACGGAAGGGGTTCGCTGCTCTTGGATTTGGCGGCTTGTGCATTTTGTGTCGACGCGCAGCCGAGAATGAGTGTCGAGGCTGCGATGCTTAAAAGCAGTTTGTTGGGCACGGCGGACTCCTTTCGCTAAACGTGCTTACTAACACGTAATAACCGGCCCGAACGTAAATTGTTGCTGCTGGACCGGCCATGAACCAGTCAAGAATTTGCTGTCAGAACTGCCCCATTGCGAGGAATTTCGCGTGACGTTGCCTGGTCACTTCCGCACGGTCCAGCTTTTCGAGTTCACCCAGCGATTGCGACAATGCCTTGCCCAGATTCGCGCAGGCTTCCGCGTGGTCACGGTGCGCACCACCCATCGGTTCGGGGACAATCGCGTCAATGATGCCGAGCGATTTGAGATCGGCCGCGGTCACTTTCATCGCCTGTGCCGCGTCAGCAGCACGATCATTGGTGCGCCAAAGGATCGACGCGCAGCCCTCGGGTGAAATAACCGAATAGACGGCATGTTCGAACATCAGCACGCGATCGGCGGCGGCAAGCGCAACCGCGCCGCCCGATCCGCCTTCGCCCACGATGCACGAAACCAGCGGTACGCCCAGCTGGAGGCATTTTTCGGTGGAGCGCGCAATCGCCTCTGCCTGCCCGCGTTCTTCGGCCTGCACGCCCGGAAACGCGCCCGAAGTGTCGACAAGCGAAATCACCGGCAGTCCGAAACGGTCCGCCAGTTCCATCAAACGGATCGCCTTACGGTACCCCTCCGGCTTGCCCATGCCGAAATTGTGGCGCAGGCGGCTTTCGGTATCGTCGCCCTTTTCATGCCCGATCAGCACCACGCGACGGTCACCCAGTCGCGCAAATCCGCCCAAAATGGCCTTGTCATCGGCAAAGGCACGGTCCCCCGCCAAGGGCAGGAAATCGTCAAACAGGGTTGCGACAAAATGCTTGAAATGCGGCCGCTCCGGATGGCGCGCCACTTGCGTTTTCTGCCAGGGCGAGAGCTTCGCATAGGTATCGGCCAACAGCTTGTCGGCTTTCACGCGCAATTTGCGAATTTCGCTGGCTGCATCGATTTCGGTTTCACCAGCCGTTTCTTCCAGTTCCTGGATACGGGCTTCGAGTGCGGCGATCGGCTTTTCGAAATCGAGATAAACTGTCATGCGTTGCCGATAGAAGTTGTAACGAGCCGGGTCAACGAGAGAGCTTGCGTTTGGCAAGCGGATGGCGCTGGTTCACCAGTTCGACCAGCTTCGATGAATCGACATGCGTGTAGATCTGCGTGGTCGCAATGTCGGCATGGCCCAGCATCGCCTGCAGCGCCCGAAGATTGGCTCCGCCCGCCAGCAGATGCGTGGCAAAGGCATGACGCAATACGTGCGGACTAACCTTTGCAGGATCGATGCCCGATTCCGCGGCCAGTTCGCGGATGATCTGGAAAAGGCGGATGCGGCTGATATGCACATCGCCCTTCCCCGCCGCCTGCGCCGCGCGCGAAGGGAAAAGGAATTTCGATTCCTTGGGCACAAATGCTTGCCAGGCACCGACAGCCTGACGGGCGCGGTCGGATATCGGAACCAGCCGCTCTTTCGATCCCTTGCCGATCAGGATAATATAGGGCCGATCACGCACAATCGATGCGCGCGGCAAGGCAACGAGTTCAGATGCGCGCAGACCGGACCCATAAAGCAATTCGACCAGCGCCGCTAGGCGATAGTCGAGCGGTGAGGGCCTCGGCTTTGAAAGCCGGGCATCGATCGACGCAAAGATCGCCTCCACTTCGTTGATGTCGAGAATTTTGGGCAATGCCCTGCTCTGAACCGGGCGAGGCAATGCAGCGGATGGGTTATCCTCGCGAAACCCCTCCTCTTCGAGGAAGCCGAAAAAACCGCGAACCGCAGCGGCTTTTCGGGCAATCGAACTGTTGGCAAGGTGCGACCAACCCGTCGTCAGCAGTTGAAGCTTGCCCTTGCTGGTCGATGCCAGTTTTCCAGCCAGCATTTCAGACGCCGCTGCAAGGTCGCTGCGATAGGCGAGAAGCGTATTGCGCGCCACACCACGCTCTGCGGCGAGCATTTCAAGGAAGCGCTCAATCAGGTCAGCATCGGTGCCAAGCTGTTTATGGCTGTTCAAAGTGGCTTCAACTCCAGCTGACGGCCTCTGCAGCAATCATGCGTGCTTCGCCATCAAGGCCCACCTGCCGCAACGCACGCACAATATGGAACAAATGGTGGGGCGGGATATCCTGCCATCCTTCACCCTGCAATGCAGCGGCAGCCAGCAGGACAACCGTTCCGCTTTCTCCACGCTGCGCCGCTGCGGTTATGGCACGCGACCATGCGGTCTGCTTTCGCACATTGGTGCCCAATGTTTCCGAAAAGCCCCCTACAGCGCCTGCCTCGACCCGACCAAGGCCAGCAAGGCCGGCGAGCAGGAATTTCGACTTTAGGTAATCGTCGCTGTCGTCGTTGCTGCGAAAATCGTCGAGTTCGCCCTCGTCGACGCTTCCCTGCCAGCGCGGTGCGGCGCAGGCGAGCAAGCCCCAACCTAGCGAGCCATCCTCGACAATCGAGGCCCAGCGGATGGCCTGCCGGTCAAAGCCTGCAGACAGCATTGAGGCTATCAGCCGGTCTGCATCGCCGGCATGGTCGGCACTTGGCGCAACAAGCGCGGCCGCACGCGCGGTCAACACCAATGCCGATTGCCGTTCAATCGGGTTTGAACCGCTATCCCAAATATCGGCCATTGCGCCAATCTTCGCGGCATCGTCGCGCCCGGCATAAGCGGTCTGCAGCAATTCACCGCGCGATTTGATCTGCGACGGAGCATCGGGGTCTTCAAAAGCGATGCTGTAAATATCTACCAGTGCGCGATTGGAAAGCACGCCCATCGTCGCTGCCGCCGGTGCCGAACGCATCTTGGATGCCAGCGTCGCGGTCGGCAATTGCGCGACCCAGCCATTCACCTGCTTTCCGGCCTCTGCATAAAGCGATTCCGGCGGTTCCACCCCTGTGGCTTGGCCGATGCCATGCCGCCAGGTCGAAAAACCCTTGGCATTTTCCCATTCGATTTTCACCGAACGGCGCCCCTGGACCCCCGCCCCCACGGCCTTTTCGCCAAGCAGCAAGTCGGTGCCCTTCATCCAGCCCTGCGCCCGCGCCTGGTTAATGAGAGCGGTTGCCCTGCCCTGTTCCCCAGCCAGCGATGCGCAAATCGGCTGCGCCATGCGCCATGTCGGGTCGCGGGTAACCCGCGCCCCTTCCTCTGCCACCGGGCACATTGCCGACAGGTCGGCATTGGCGAGGAAAATCGGCATCGAAACCTGGTAAAGCCGCTTGGTATAGCGATCCGGATCAACCTGCTGGACAAGTTGGCGCGCAACCACAGCGTCGCCCATCCGCAGCAACAGCCAACTGCGCTCAGCGGTCCAATCGGCTCCGTTGACATTGGCTGGTGTATTGGTGCGGCTGGCGAGCAGGCGGCGAACCATGATCGTGCCCCAGCGCGATGCCAGCGGGCCATTGGTGCGCTGGATAACCTGCGTCAGGAATTTGCCATCCATCGCGCCAAAGGCGTCGGCAGGAAAGCCGCCGGAAATGTCGGTAAACAGGCCGACTGCCTTTAACGAACGCCGCGCAGTCGGCGGCACGTCATAGCGCGGTTCGGTATCTTCTTCCTCTTCGTCCTCTTCCTCATCGGCCTCTTCGTCAGTCGCGCCGGTATCGGTACCCGCAGCGGTGCTGCTGACAGGTGAACCCGGCACAGCCTCGGTCGGTCTCGAGGTTGAAGGGTTGGAAGCGGGCGGAGCGGGCCGCGCTGTTGGCGGCGGTGGCGGATCGTTAAAGCCGGGCGGCAGAAGCGATTCCGGTCCCTGCTGGCCGAGTACGGGTATCGTATAGACCAGTGCTGCAAGACCTGCCGTCGCGCACAGGAGCGTTGAAATCCGCTGCTTCGCCATGTCAGTCTTTTACACTCTCTCCGTCATTCACCGGCGGGATTCCCGGCTGAACCTCGATTTCGACCAGCCGTTGCGGCTGTTCGCTACCCAGCCATTCGAAGAAAAAAAGCGCCGCGACAAGCACAATCGGCACCAGCAGCCACAGCCAGACGTATCTGCCTTTCGGCTTGTCTTGCACTTTTCCTCCTGAATCCGACATTTGGCAAAGGGCTTTCCGGCACGGATTAGCCGATATATAGCGCGCATCGCAATGGCTTCGCGACCGGATGACACAAGAGTTACAAATGGCGGCTTGGACCGTTCAATCGTGCTTGTCGGCATGATGGGCGTGGGCAAGTCCACCATCGGGCGTTTGCTTGCCGGAAAGCTCAATCTTGAATTTGTCGATTCGGATGAGGAAATCGAAAAAGCTGCAGGCATGCCGATTTCCGAAATATTCGAACGCTTTGGCGAACCGGGTTTTCGCGACGGCGAAAGGCGCGTCATCGGCCGCCTGATTGCCGAAGGACCCAAGGTGATTGCGACAGGCGGCGGTGCGTTCATCAACGATGAGACGCGCGGGCTTATCAAGGAGAAATGCCGTTCTGTATGGATCGATGCAGATCTTGATGTGCTCGTCGATCGTGTATCGCGCAGGAACCACCGGCCGTTGCTCGTCGGCAAGGACCCCCGACAGGTGCTGACCGAGCTATCGGAAAAGCGCACCCCCTTTTACCAGGAAGCGGATATCCACGTCCGCAGCGATTCCGGGCCGCATGCCCGCACCGTGAACCAGATATTGGAGGCATTGGCCTGATGGACAGGATTACAGTCGGTCTCGAAGGGCGGCCTTACGACGTGCTGATTGGGCAAGGCTTGCTGGCGCAGGCTGGCGAAATGCTTGCCCCTTATGCGCGTGGCGGCCGGCTGCTGATCGTTACCGACACCCAGGTTGGTCAGCATGTGCTGCCCCTATTCGCGGCTTCCCTGCAGCAAGCCGGGATTGGCTATGCAGCGCATCTTCTTCCTTCGGGTGAGGGCGCAAAAAGCTGGCCAGAGCTGGAAAGGCTGGTTGATTGGCTGCTTTCGGAGCATGTCGAACGCAGCGACCATATCGTCGCGCTCGGCGGCGGCGTTGTCGGCGATATCACCGGCTTTGCGGCGCATATCGTCAAACGCGGCTGCCATTTCGTGCAGGTGCCGACAACCCTGCTCTCACAGGTCGACAGCAGCGTGGGGGGCAAGACCGCAATCAACAGTGCCGCTGGCAAGAATCTTGTTGGCGCATTCCACCAGCCATCGCTGGTATTGATTGATCCCGACGTGCTCGACACGTTGCCACGCCGCGAATTGGGTGCAGGCTATGCCGAGGTGGTGAAATACGGCCTGATCGATGCGCCCGATTTCTTCGACTGGTGCGAAACCAATATCGATGCCTTCATGGCTGGCAACCCCGATGCCCGTCGCCACGCCATCGCACGTTCGGTAGAGGCCAAGGCGCGCATCGTGGCCGCCGATGAAAAGGAACTGACAGGCACACGCGCGCTTCTCAATCTTGGCCACACCTTCGGCCATGCGCTCGAAGCGGAGACAGGTTACTCCGACAAACTCTTGCACGGTGAAGGCGTCGCGGCAGGAATGGCGCTTGCTTTCCGCTATTCCGTTCGTCGCGGCCATTGCCCCACGAGTGATGCGGAACGCGTTTCAGCTCATCTTGAGAAAGCGGGATTACCGACCAGCTTAAGCGCCGCGAATGTCGATACCAGCGGCGAGAAGCTCGTCGAACATATGCTGCACGACAAGAAAAAGAGCGGCGGCACGCTGCCCTTCCTGTTGGCCAATGGGATCGGCAAGACTTTCCTTGCAATGGATGTCGACCTGTCCGACGTCGCTGCTTTCCTCAACGAAGAACGTAGTCGCTAACCCTCGTCGAGATAGAAATCGTCGGAATCGGTAACGCCAAAGCTGTGGCGCGATCCGGCGCGCAGGTTCCCGGTCTTGAATTGCGCTGTCAGCCGCTGGAGGTCGCGGCGGCGGAATTCGGCAATCGCCTTCTCCCTGACATCGGCGCTCACTGCAAGCTGGCTCAAAGCTTCACTCGCCATATGCACTGAAGATTCAAATACTTCACGAACGATGCTGATATTCTCTGTCGGCATCAATTCAAGCATCTGGCGACGATCAAAAGCCCGGACAAAGAGCCGCGCATTGGGGAAAGTCTCGCGCACCGGCATCAGGCTTTCGGCATCGATCGATCGGTCGTCCATGCAGAAAAGGATGGCGTCCGCCTCATCCGCACCCGCCCGGTGGAGAAGGTCTATCCTTGTGCCGTCGCCGTAGAAAACCTTGCGGCCGAATTCGCCCGAAACATCGATCTGCTCAGGCTTGATATCGATGATTGTGATTGAAAGCCCCGCAGCCTGCATGATCTGCCCGACCGTCTGGCCGAAACGGCCATGGCCGACAATGATCACGCTGGCCTGTTCCGCCAAGCCCGGATCGTCAAGTTTCACATCGACCGGCAATTTGTGCGCCGCCAGCCTGCCGGCCAGAATCATCAGGAAGGGCGTGGTTGCCATAGACAGGGTGACCACCGCACCGAAGAGGCTTGCCGCCTCCGGCTCAATCAACAACGCCGATTGCGACGCTGCGAACAACACAAAGCCGAATTCACCGCCTTGGCTGAGCAGCAAGGCCATGATCATCGCCGCCCTGCTGTTGAGGCCGAAAAGGCGACCCAGCCCGAACATGATCGCGGTCTTCACAAGTACCAAGGCGGCTGCCAGCCCGAATATCAACAACGGCTGTTCAACGATGACATTGAGATCGAGCATCATGCCAACAGCAAGGAAGAACAAGCCCAGCAGGATCGAACGGAACGGGTCGATGTCCGCTTCCAGCTCGTGCCGATAGGGCGATTCGGCCAGCATCACGCCCGCGACAAAGGCACCCAATGCCGCCGAAACACCGATCGATTGCATCAACGCCGCGCTGGCGCAGACCGCGAACAGCCCGGTCACGATGAACAATTCGCGCTCCGAAACCCGGCCGACGAGGCGCAGCAAGGGCGAGAGGATATAGCGGCCGGCAAGGATCAATCCGACAATGGCGAGCACCGCATAAATGGCGAGCGTCAGCCCGCTCGGCGCGCCTTCGGGTGCCGGTGCGCGCGACAGGGCAGCGACAATGGTCAGCAAGGGAACGATCGAAATGTCCTGAAACAGCAGGATGGCGAAGCTTTTCTCACCATAATCGGTCTTCAGGCGCCCACGCGATTGCAGCAGCGGCAGGACCTGCGCAGTTGAGCTGAGCCCCAAGGGCAGGCCTAGAACCAATGCCGCTTCCCAACTGAACGGCAGCACCGAATATATGACTGCGAACATCGCAAGCCCGCACAGCGCCACCTGCAGCGGCCCGAACAGCAATATGTCGCGCCGCATGAACCATAGTTGCGATGGCGACAGTTCGAGCCCGACAAGGAATAGCAGCAGGATGATGCCGACTTCGGCAAAACTCAGGATCGTTTCGGGATCGCCGGTCAGCCCCAATCCATCAGGGCCGATGATTATCCCGGCAACAAGATAGCCAAGCACGGCGCCAAGGCCGAGCTTGCGAAAAATCAACACCGAAACCAGCGCCGCGCCGAGCAGCAGCGCACCCATTGTCAATATATCGGCGAGGAAATGGTGCCCATCTTCCATCAGCCTATCTCATCCAGTGCAGCGATCAGGGCGTCGAAGGGAAGCAAGATCGCGGCATGACGTGCAGGATGCGCGCGTGCAGACTGGAACACCGCAAGTTCGGGCCAAAGCCCGTCAAACTCACCCTCACCAGATAGCGCCGATGCCAGTCCAGCGCGCGTCGCTGCAATCGCACTCTGCTTGCTGCCGATCCCCAACTGCCACAACAAAGCTGCAGATGCTTGCCCCATGGCGCACGCTCGCCCGCGAAAAGCGAGTTCTGTGATGGCTCCTCCTCCATCACAGCGTAGATCCACCGTCATCTCGCTGCCGCAAACAGGCGAGCGCTTGCTCGCGCTGGCTTGCGGGTTTTCCAGCCGGTCGTTGTGCGGAAGGCTTGCGGCGAGCCGCAACATGTCTTTGGTGTAAAGTTCAGGCTTTTTCGACATCGAAGGCGCGGCCATTTCAGCCGACATTTTCACCCTCGCCGGTCGCATCTTGCTGCCGTTCGCGAATGAAGGATGACAAGGCATCGCCCGACGCATTGAGCAGCGGATAGGTGCGCGACTTGGTCATCCAGTCGGGGCGCTTCGATGCACTGCCATAAGCGACATCGTAAAGCAGCACGAGAAGCAGGAAGAGCAAGGTCGATCCGATCAAGCCTTTGACAGCACCAAATCCGAAGCCGAGGACACGATCAAACGGCCCAAGCACGGATTTTCGGCTTTTTTCACCGATCTTCGCGGCGGCCCAGCGGCCCAGGGAATATGTGATTACGCCCACTGCAATGAAAGCCAGCACCGCGGCGCCAGCTTCGGTTCCTACGGGACCATAAAGCCATTCGGTTGCCGGCGCGTGCAGGAACTTGATGGCAATAACAATCAGGAACCAGACCAAGAGGAGCAAAACCTCTTGCGTAAAACCGCGCATGAAGCCGAAGATCGCGCCCGAGCCGATCAGGAACAGCACAATGATGTCGAAAGCGGTCATGCCGCTTGGTTAGTCCCGCCCGAGTATATGGTCAACGAGATTGGCAAGCGTGCGGAACTGCTTGAGTTCCATTCCGCCCGTATCCTGAACCGACGGCGGCACCAACGCGCGCTGGAAACCGAGCTTTGCCGCCTCTTTCAGACGCAGCCCGGCATGCGCCACCGGACGGACTTCGCCGGACAGCGAAACTTCGCCAAACAGCACGGCATCGGAGGGTAGCGGACGCTCGGCCAGCGCAGACACCAGCGCCGCGGCCACCGCAAGGTCCGCCGCCGGATCAGAAATCCGATAGCCGCCCGAAATGTTGAGATAGACCTCTGCCGTCGAAAAGCTGAGCCCGCACCGCGCCTCAAGCACCGCGAGGATCATCGCCAGTCGCCCGCTATCCCAGCCGACAACCGCGCGGCGGGGCGTGGCCCCGCTCGATAGCCGCACGGTAAGTGCCTGAATCTCGACGAGCACCGGCCGCGTGCCTTCGAGTGCGGGAAAAACTGTCGCCCCGGTCACCTGCTCTGCCCGATCGGTCAAAAACAGCGCGCTGGGGTTGCCAACTTCGGCAAGGCCGCTGTCGGCCATCGCGAAAACGCCAATCTCGTCGGTGCCGCCAAAGCGGTTCTTGTTGGCGCGCAGAATGCGATATTGGTGGCTGCGTTCGCCTTCAAAAGCGAGCACGGTATCGACCATATGCTCAAGCACGCGCGGGCCTGCAATGCTGCCATCCTTGGTGACATGGCCCACCAGCACCAAAGCAGTGCCGCGTTCCTTGGCAAAACGGATCAGTTCTTGCGCCGAGGCACGCACCTGGCTCACCGTTCCCGGCGCGCCTTCAATGAGGTCGCTGTGCATCGTCTGGATCGAATCGATGATGAGCAAGGCGGGCGGCTTTGCCCCGCCAAGCGTGGTCAGGATATCGCGCACCGATGTGGCCGCCGCCAGTTGCACCGGCGCATCGCCCAGCCCCAGCCGCCGCGCGCGCAGCCGTACCTGATCGACCGCCTCCTCACCCGAAATATAGGCAACGTCGAGTCCGCGCTTTGCAAGGTTGGCCGCGGTTTGCAGCAGCAAGGTCGATTTGCCGATCCCCGGATCGCCGCCCAGCAATGTCGCCGATCCGGCCACAAGGCCGCCGCCTAAGGCGCGATCAAACTCGGCGATTCCGGTCGAGGCCCGATCGGGCAGCTTGATATCGCTGTCGAGCCCGACCAGCCCGACATCGCGCCCGCCATTTTGCAGATGATGTTTCAGCTCGAATACGGTCGCGCCAGCCTCTTCGACCAGGCTGTTCCACGCACCGCAATCTTCACACTGCCCCTGCCAGCGCGGCGCGACGGTGCCGCATTCCTGACAGACAAATCGCTTTTTGGGTTTCGCCATGCCCACCTATGTATCAGAACATAGGTGGAACACCAGCGTAAAAATCAAAAGCCGTGGAAGGTGATCTGCTCGTCCAAAGGCACACGTTCACGCTCAAAACCGTTCACCGAGTCGCTTTCATCGCGATAGCCGATAGCAAGGCCGCAGAAGAGGAGCACATCTTCACCAAGCCCCAACTGGTCTTTGATCGTCTTGCCATACATGCCCATATATTCCTGCGGGCAGGTATCGAGGCCTTCCTCACGGCAAAGCAGCATGATCGTCTGCAACCACATGCCCGTGTCGGACCATTGAGCTTCCTTCATGAATTTGGGGAAGTGGCAGAGCAGCAGCACCGGCGCACCGAAGGAAACGAGGTTTGACTGGACAAAATCGGCACGCTGTTTGCCATCGTCTCGGGCAATTGCCATCGCGCCATACATGGCAGCGCCTACGGCCTGTAGCCGTGCCTTATATTTGTCGTACTTGCCGGGTTCGGAAAAATCATAGTCCATCGGATCATCAGGCTGCGCAGCCATCAGCCGTTCCTGCAGCGCCTTCAGCGGCGCACCCGTCAGAACCTGCGCTTCCCATGGCTGGAAGTTGCAGCCCGATGGCGCCATGCGCGCCTTTTCCAGGATGCGCTGGATGACTTCGAACGGCACGGGCTTGTCCAGGAATGACCGGATGGAACGACGAGTGGCAACGGCTTCAGATACGTTCATAATTTCTCCCCTATTCTGCTTGGAGCCAGGCTTGCCTTGAACAGCGCCGCACACTCCTCGCCGCCCGATTTAACCGATCGATTAAATCCCGCAACTGCTAAAATACCTGTAGTGGCCGATGTCTGCTTTGAGCGCATTCCCAACCAAAGCGGAGACAAAGGCTTGCACCCCCTGCCCCGCGCTGCCACATCTTGGGTATGCGCGAGAAGGAACTTCGGCTGGCCCTTATCTGCTATGGCGGGGTGAGCCTTGCGGTCTACATGCACGGCATCACGCGCGAAATCTGGCACCTTGTGCGCGCCAGCAGGGCCTTCCTCGAAGACCAGCCGGCAGGCGGCGGCAGCGAGGATGTGTATCGCGAACTGCTACAGCTCATCGAGGCGAAATCCGGAACCAAGCTGCGTGTACTGACCGATATCATCGCCGGGGCCAGCGCGGGCGGGATCAACGGAGTTTTTCTTTCGCAGGCAGTGGTTACCGGGCAATCGCTCGAACCGTTGACCGACCTTTGGCTGCAAAATGCCGATGTCGAGGTGCTGCTCGATCCCGATGCGCGCCCACTGTCTCGATTTTCCAAATTCTGGGCTGCACCGATTGCTTGGGCCGTGTTGCGCAGGCGGGGTGGCACTGTCGAGCAAACCGTTTCAAGCGAAGCGCAAGACGAAGTAGCCACCAAGCTGTCAGGCTTTGTCCGCGCCCGATGGTTCCAGCCACCATTTGGCGGCACCGGATTTTCCGCGCTGCTGCTCGACGCGCTACAAGCCATGAAGCAGCAAGGCGTCACGCGGCCGTTATTGCCCGCCGGGCAGCCGCTCGACCTGTTCGTTACCGTCACTGATTTCCACGGCCATCGCGAGAAATTGCGCCTCAACAGCCCATCAGACGTCAGCGAGACCGAACACCGCATCACCATCGGTTTTTCGACCCGCGGGCAGGATCCGGGGCATCTTGCCCCCCCCGCCGAGCTTGTCTTTGCCGCGCGCGCGACCGCAAGCTTTCCGGGGGCTTTTCCACCCTTCAATGTGCGTGAACTCGATGGCTTGCTGCTGGCCCGTTCGATTGCATGGAATGGTCGCGACGCATTCCTGAAACGCATATTGCCGCAACAGTTTGAAGCCGGAACGATCGAAGACAGCTTCCTGATTGATGGTTCGGTGCTCGCCAATGCGCCTTTCGCACAGGCGATTGGAGCGCTGCGCAACCGGCCTGCGCGGCGCGAAGTCGACCGCCGCTTCGTCTATATCGATCCCAAACCCGGCATGCCCAGTTTCCGTGTGCGCGGACGAAATCGCGCCGCCGATGGCCCGCGCAAGGCACCCGGCTTTTTCGCAACAATCTTTGGTGCCTCATCCGATATCCCGCGCGAACAACCGATCCGCGACAGTCTGAACGCCATCGAAATGCGTTCCGAGCGCATTGCCCGCATGCGCGAAATCACCGACCATCTGGAGGTCGAGGTCGAGCATATGATCGAGACAATGCTTGGCAAGACATGGTTCCTGACCAAGCCGACGCCGCAGCGACTGCACAAATGGCGGCTGACGATGCTCGAAAAATCGGCACTGGCGACGGGTTATAGCTATCCCGCTTATGCCCATTTGCGAATGACGGGGTTGCTTGATGAAATCGTGGCGACCGCGCGCCGCGTCTGCCCCGATGCCCCGACTGACCATTGCCACCAACTGCGCGCGGCTTTGTGGGGCGAGATCTGCCGACGAGGGTTGGACCGCATTACGGGCCCCAAGGGCAAGGTCATGGCCGCTGCATCGATGCGCTTTTTCCGTGAACAGGATGTGCGCTTCCGCATTCGCCGCCTGCGCTTCATCGCCCGCAAACTGGCCGAGGATGTTGAGGTGCTGGCCGATGTTCCCGTGGCAGTTGCAGACCGGTTGCGGCAGGCCATTTACGCCTCGCTCGCCCATTTCCTCGAAGTTGAAACCGCCGAATATCTTGGCGTCGATGTGGCCGAAGCCGTACGCCATGGCGTCGAGAACCCTGGCGCATTGCTGGACATGCTGGCGGCGCGACGAAATCTGGAGGCTGCCGACGCAGCAACCGACGCCGCGCTCAACGCTGCGCTCGCCAATGTCCCCGATGCAGCGACCCGCTCCATCCTGATGGGTTATCTGGGTTATATCCTTTACGACATTGCAACCCTGCCCTTGCTACAGGGCGAAGGGCTGGACGAATTCGACCCGATCAAGGTCGATCGCATTTCCCCCGATGATGCCACGACGATCCGCAAGGGCGGGGCCGCCGCCACGCTCAAGGGTATCGAGTTCAACAATTTCGGTGCCTTCTTCAGCCGCAGCTATCGCGAGAACGACTATCTGTGGGGCCGCCTGCACGGCATCGACCGGTTGGTCGATATCGTGCTTTCCTCGATGCCGGGTACGCTATCTGCAGAGCAGGCCGAGGTCTTGGCGCTGAAAAAGAAGGCGTTCGAAGCCGTATTGGAGGCCGAAGCCCCCAGACTGAAACGCATCCAGCCGCTGATCGAGGAGTTGCGCGCGGAGATTGCGGCGATCAAGCCGGTTTGAAAGTCCCATAGACCATCTCGACAAACCGGTCGGCGGTGATGAAACCGCTGGGATTCACACCAAAGCCGTCCGCCGGTTTCATCGCTTTCACTTCTTCAAGCGATTTGCCCGCTTTTACGGCTGCCTCAATCTTGCCGACAATCGCCACCAGCATGTCGCGATAGGCCTGCAAGTCGGCCTTGCTAGCAACTGCGCCGTGGCCGGGGATGATCTTGGTCTGGTCATTCGCCATGGCCAAGACCTTGTCCGCCGCCGCAATTACGCCGCGCACATCGCCGCCGCTGCTGCGATCGACAAAGGGATAGCTCATCTTGTGAAAGAAGAGATCGCCCATATGGATGACGTTCGATTTGGTCCAGTGGACCACGCTGTCACCATCCGTATGCGCGGGTGGAACCGATATGACGCGAACTTCTTCGCCATTTAGGTGAAGCTTCAGCCCCTCGGCATAAGTGATGACAGGCAGTGCCACCTTGGGGCTCGCCTTGACCTCGCCAAAAGGCGTTTTCTGGTTGGTTGCCATGCGCACGCGGACATTGTCATGCGCCATGATCACGGCGCCCGCCTTCCCGAAATTCTCATTCCCGCCGCTATGGTCGCCATGCCAGTGGGTATTGATCAGAAATTTGACCGGGCTTGCACCCAGCGCTGCAACCGCTGACTGGATCTTGGGGGTCAAGGGCGCAAACTGGTCATCGATCAACACGGTACCGTCTTCGCCATGCGAAACGCCAATATTGCCGCCTGCGCCGAACAACACCGAAACACCGGGTGCCAGATTTTCGGATTTTACCTCAACCTTGCTGAAATCCTGCTGGGCTTGCCCGGGGGCTGCCAGTGCGAGTGCAGTTGCTGCAACCAAAAGTCCGCGTTTGAACATCTTCCGCCTCCTGTTCGACTATGGGGCGGATGTTAGCGCGGACTGGTTGTTACTGCGAGCGAAACCTATTCGGTGAGATCGTCCCAGAATTCCTTGACCTTGTCGAAGAAACCGCGCGATTGCGGGCATTCTTCGCCGGTCTCGGTTTCGCGGAATTCACGCAGCAATTCCTTTTGCCGTGCGGACAGTCGCGTGGGTGTTTCGACATCGATCTGGATGACAAGGTCACCCCTGCCGCGGCCTTGCAGCACCGGCATGCCCGCCCCGCGTACGCGCAACTGCTTGCCCGACTGGATGCCCTCGGGGATGGTCACATTGTGCTTGCTGCCATCGGGCCCCGGGATTTCAATCTCTCCACCCAAGGCTGCGGTCGTGAAGCTGATCGGCGCACGGCAGAACAAGGTTGTTCCGTCGCGCTCAAACACCTTGTGCCGCGCGATATGCATGAAGATGTAGAGGTCGCCCGCTGGCGCGCCATTCGGCCCAGCCTCACCCTTTCCGGCTACGCGTATGCGGGTGCCTTCATCGACGCCGGGCGGGATGGTGACTTCGATTTTCTGCCGCACATCGACGCGGCCTTCACCGCCGCATTTGCGGCATGGATCCTCGATGACTTCGCCGCGGCCATGGCAGGTCGGGCAGGTTCGTTCGACCACGAAGAAGCCTTGCTGCGCGCGCACCTTGCCGTGCCCGCCGCACAGATTGCATCGGCGAGAGCCGGTTCCCGGTTTGGCACCGCTGCCATCGCAATCGTCGCATTTCGCGGCGACATCAATCGCGATTTCGGTGGTGCGTCCGTGAAACGCGTCTTCTAGGCTGATTTCCAAATCATAGCGCAGGTCGGCACCACGCACTGGCCCGCGTTGCCGACCGCCGCCAAAGGCATCGCCGAAAAAGCTTTCGAAAATGTCGGAGAAATCGCTGAAACCGCCGCCTTGGCCACGTCCGCCCATCCCGCCATTTTCAAACGCAGCCTTACCATATTGGTCATATGCTGCCCTTTTCTGCGGATCTTTCAGCACTTCATAGGCTTCGTTGATCGCCTTGAAACGTGCTTCAGCGTCAGCATCCCCGGGATTGCGATCCGGGTGATATTGCATCGCCATGCGGCGATAAGCGGATTTCAGCGTCTTTTCATCCGCCGTCCGCTCGCATTCGAGCAATTCGTAATAATCTATGTCGAGGCTCACGACCGATGTCCCTCCATCGTGCAGCCGTCACCACGCTGCGTGCGGGTGTGACGGCCACCGGTAATCATCAGTCTTTCTTGTCTTCGTCGACTTCGGAGAATTCGGCATCGACAACATTGTCATCCGCCGGGGCTTCTTCCGAAGGCGCAGCAGAGGCACCTGCAGCCTGCTCCTGTTCGTAAATCGCCTGGCCCATCTTCATCGCCGATTGGGCAAGGGCGTTCGACTTTTCCTTCATCGCTTCAGCATCGCCACTCTCGATGGCTGTCTTGGTTTCAGCAAGCGCAGCCTCGATTTCAGACTTCAGCCCAGCATCGATCTTCGAACCATGCTCTTCGAGCTGCTTCTCGGTCGTGTGGACAAGGCTTTCGGCGTTGTTCTTCGCCTCAGCTGCCTCGCGGCGCTTCTTGTCTTCTTCGGCGAACTGCTCCGCATCCTTGACCATCTGTTCGATGTCAGCATCGGACAGACCGCCCGAAGCCTGGATCTTGATCTGCTGTTCCTTGCCGGTGCCCTTGTCCTTGGCAGTCACGCTGACAAGGCCGTTGGCGTCGATATCGAAGGTCACTTCGATCTGCGGGACGCCGCGCGGTGCGGGCGGAATGCCGACAAGGTCGAAATTGCCCAGCAGCTTGTTGTCCGCAGCCATTTCGCGCTCGCCCTGGAAGACGCGGATGGTAACCGCATTCTGGTTGTCTTCCGCGGTCGAATAGACCTGGCTCTTCTTGGTCGGGATCGTCGTGTTGCGGTCGATCATGCGGGTGAATACGCCGCCCAGCGTTTCGATACCCAGCGACAGCGGGGTCACGTCGAGCAACAGCACGTCCTTGACGTCGCCCTGCAGCACGCCCGCCTGAATGGCAGCGCCCATGGCAACGACTTCGTCAGGGTTCACGCCGACATGCGGTTCCTTGCCGAAAAAGCCCTTCACGACTTCACGGACCTTGGGCATGCGGGTCATACCGCCGACCATCACGACTTCGTCGATCGCATCGGCCTTGAGGCCAGCGTCGGCAAGCGCCTTTTTGCAAGGGTCGAGCGTGCGCTTGATCAGGTCGTCGACCAGCTTTTCAAGGTCAGCGCGGCTGATATTCTTGACGAGGTGCTTCGGACCGTTCTGGTCAGCCGTGATAAACGGCAGGTTGACTTCGGTCGTCTGCGCCGAAGAAAGTTCGATCTTCGCCTTTTCCGCAGCTTCCTTAAGGCGCTGCAGCGCGAGCTTGTCCTTGGTCAGGTCGATGCCTTCGGCCTTCTGGAAATCGGCTGCGAGGAATTCGACAAGCTTGCTGTCGAAATCTTCACCGCCCAGGAAGGTGTCACCGTTGGTCGACTTCACTTCAAACACGCCGTCACCCACTTCGAGGATCGAGATGTCGAAGGTACCGCCACCAAGGTCATAGACCGCGATTGTCTTGTTCTCATCCTTGTCGAGGCCATAGGCCAGCGCTGCCGCGGTCGGCTCGTTGATGATGCGCAGCACTTCAAGACCTGCAATCTGGCCGGCATCCTTGGTTGCCTGGCGCTGTGCGTCGTTGAAGTAGGCGGGCACGGTGATGACTGCCTGCGTCACGGTTTCGCCTAGATAGGCCTCTGCCGTTTCCTTCATCTTTTGCAGGGTGAAGGCGCTGATCTGCGACGGGGAGTAATCTTCTCCGCCGGCCTTGACCCATGCGTCGCCATTCTTGCCCTTGACGATGTCATAAGGGACGAGTTCCATGTCCTTCTTGGTCATGGGATCGTCAAAGCGGCGGCCGATAAGGCGCTTCACCGCAAAAATCGTGTTGTCCGGATTGGTCACCGCCTGGCGCTTGGCGGGCTGGCCGATCAGGCGCTCACCATCTTTCGCAAAGGCGACGATTGACGGCGTGGTACGCGCGCCTTCCGCATTTTCAATAACCTTCGGCTGGCCGCCTTCCATCACAGCAACGCAGCTGTTCGTGGTGCCAAGGTCGATACCAATAACTTTTGCCATTATTTATTACCCCGATAACTAGATTAGCCCTGTCTATGGCTGGCGGCCCCATCAGGCACCGCTGCCAAACATGCGAGGGCGATATAGGTGGCAAATTGCTTGGCACAAGGCTTTGCCCTCCCTACATTGTCAAAAAGGCGGGCAATGCCCCGTTATTGAACGGAAAAGTCGAACCGGAGAGAGCGAGTATATGTTGAAGATGCGTGCAAGACTTGGCCTGCTGGCAGCGCCCTTGCTGGTCCCGTTCCTCGCAAGTTGCGGCCCGACCCCGCAGCTTCGCGTGCATGACGCAGTCATCAAACTGAACCCGGTGGATAGCAATCCCTCGGCAATGTACTTCACCGTCCGCGGCGGGCCGACCGATGTTTACCTGATGTCCGTCACCTCGCGTTCGGTATTGCGCACTGAAATGCACGAAAGCGCGGTCGATCCCGAAACCAAGGTGATGGCGATGCGAAAGCTGGACCGTGTGCTGATCCCGGCGGATGGGAAGGTCGAATTCAAGCAGGGCGGCAAGCATGTGATGGTCTGGGGCGTCAATCTGGTCGGTCGCCGATTGGGCGAGGTGGAGGCGCAGTTCCTCTTCTCCAACAATGAACGCATCGTCGTGAAAGCGCGAGTAGAGGAAATGGACGGCCGCGAGCCTGATGAAAAAACCGGCCATAGCGGCCACTGATGTTCGGGCCGCACCCTTCCGGTCGGCCAATGACGGCGCGCGAGATTGAACTTGCGCGATCCATATTCCACGACGCGATTGATTATGCGCGGGTGCGGATCCACAAACGCAAATGGTGGTGGTTCCAGCCGCGCAGGATCACCATGGCCCCCGACGGCCATCTGTGGTTCCACCCCGGCAGCAACCTGTTCTGCGACGATTTCTGCGACCGCGACCTCAAGCTGCGGGGGCTTTTCATCCATGAACTGGTGCATGTGTGGCAGCACCAGAAGGGCATTTTCCTGCCGCTAAAGCGGCATCCCTTTTGCCGCTATGATTACAGCCTGAAACCGGGCTGGACCCTCGAACGCTATGGCATTGAACAGCAGGCTGAAATCGTGCGCCATTATTTCCTGCTAAAGAACAAGGCGCAGGTCCCCGGTGCGCCGCCCTTGGCGCAATATGAGGGCATATTGCCATTTAGAGCGAAGGCAGGCGCATAATGATGTCGCAATTTGAATTCATTTTTTCGCTCTACAGCCTGCTTCTCGGCCTCTCGCTCGTCGAACTGCTTTCCGGGCTTGGACGAACAGTCAAGGCACGGTTGCATGTCGATGAGGAGGCGAAGGCAGGATATCGGATCGGCTGGCTGACGCCGTTGCTCGGCCTGTTTGTGATGCTCGATCTTTTATCCTTTTGGGGTGCCGCATGGGCAGTGCGCGATATCATCGCCGTATCCGGTGGCTGGATGATGGGTACGATGCTGTTTGCCAGCGCTTACTACCTCGCCGCACACCTTGTTTTCCCCGAATCCATCCCGAAAAATGGTGACCTTGATCCACATTATTTCCATGTCCGACAGATCGTGCTGGGAATGCTGTTCGCTCTGCTACTCGTCCAGCTGACCTTCTATTTCACCGAACCAACTTTGTACGCACGGCTGGTCAATCCGCAGGCACTGATACTGACCGCCGTTTTGATCGCGCTGATGACGGCGGCTTTTTTCGTCAAATCGAAAGTCATGAATATCATAGTGCTGAGCGCCCTGATTGTACGCTACGCTGCGGTCTATCTGATATGAGGTTGACGCCATAGTCCAGCTTGCGCCAACAAGTTTCATTTGATACCAATTTGGCAGAGGTGGCCCAACCCGCACCTCGCCCAAGAGACTTCCATGAAACTTGAAGATTTCGGCCTCACTGCAGAGCGTGGCTTTCTCTCAACCTATGAAATCGATGGCATCGAACTGCCCTCTGGCTTTGATGAAATGCTCGATGCGGCGGCCAGCCTTTCGGGGCTGATCACCTCAGGCCGGGTGCGGCATTTCCTTCGCCAGGTAGGGCATCCCGACATGGCGCATTTCCTTGCGAGCGCCAGCGACGAACAGGTGCGCACCGCGATGGTGCATTACAGCTTCCTCGTGCAGGCCTATGTCTGGGGTGAGGCAGAGGCGCCGACCACCCTTCCCGCGAACCTCGCCATTCCGATCTGCGCCATTGGCGACCATCTGGGACTGCCGCCTTTGCTGCCCTATTCGGGCTATGTGCTCGACAATTGGTACCGGCTCGACAAGAGCGGCGCCATCAGCCTTGATAACATCGCAATGCACCAGAATTTCCTCGGCGGGCAGGATGAGAACTGGTTCGTCCTCGTCCATGTCGCGATTGAGGCAGAGGCTGGCCGTGCGCTGCAATTGGCGACCGAACTGGTCGATGCGGCCGCACAGCAGGATGCTGCAAAGGTCGAAGATTTGCTGGTCCAGATGCATGGCGTCTGGGATGCGATGAACGCGCATTTCGATCGCATGCCCGAACGCTGTGATCCTTATATCTATTACCAGCGCGTCCGTCCCTATATCCACGGTTGGAAAAACAACCCGGCGATGCCCGAAGGCCTGATCTATGAAGGCGTCACCCAATATGCCGGCAAGCCGCAGGCCTTTCGCGGGCAGACGGGTTCGCAAAGCTCGATCGTGCCGACGATGGACGGGCTGTTCCAGGTGGTGCACGAAAGCGATCCGCTGCGTGAATTCCTCGATGAACTGCACGCCTATCGCCCGCCCCGGCATCGCCGCTTTATCGAAGCGGTGCGCGATGCGAGCACCCTGCGCGATTTCGCCAAGACGCAAAACCAGTCGCTCAAGGATGCGTTCAATGCCTGCGTCGAACAGGTGGCGCGCTTCCGCACCCGGCACCTTGAATATGCGGCGAGCTATATCAACAAGCAGGCCCCGTCAGGCGCGGGCAACGATACCGATGTCGGCACCGGCGGCACGCCGTTCATGAAATATCTGAAAAAGCATCGCGACGAAAATCGCGCCCAGACAATCTAAACCGTTGGAACAAGGTTCAGCCGGTGGCGCATCAGCCACCGGCTGAGCACCAATGCGGCGACAATTCCAAGGCCGAGGGCAAGGCCGATCCATATACCTACGCCGTCATAACCCCGGTAAAAGGCCAGCCAGGCACCAAAGCCCAGCCCCACAACCCAATATCCGAACGCAGCAAACAGCATTGGCCAGGTTGTATCCTGAAGCCCGCGCAACATGCCCGTGCCCACCACTTGCGCGCCATCGACGATCTGGAAAATCGCGGCGATGATCAGGAACGAAACGGCAAGCCGCAAAACCTCTGCATTGCCTTTCAATTCGGAGTCGAGGAAGAAACCGGCCAGCGTTCCGGGGATCGCCCAGATCAACACTGCCATTGCTGTCATGAACCCCACGCCTAGTGCATAGGCCGTCCATCCCGAACGGCGGATCGCCTCGGCATCGCGCCTGCCATAGCCCAAGCCGACCCGTACCGTCGCGGCCTGTGCCAGGCCCATCGGCACCATGAAGGTCATCGATGCAATCTGGATCGCCACCGCGTGCGCCGCCGCGGCCTCAATGCTGATATAGCCCATCAGGAAAATCGCGGCGGCGAAGACCATCGCCTCAAATCCCATATGCAGGCCGATGGGAAAGCCCAGTTTCCAGATCGTGGCAAAACGCTGCCAGTCAGCGCGCCACCAGCGGCCGAAAAGATGATAGCGGCGGAACTTCGGATGCCGCATTGCGATCACAGCGAGGAAGAGGAACTGGAACAGGCTGGTCAACGTGCTGCCAATACCCGCACCCACCAATTCCAGACGCGGAAGGCCGAAATGACCGAAAATCAGGCCATAATTGACCACCGCATTGACCACCACGGCAGCAAAACCGGCCACCATCGTCCATTTGGGCAGCTCAAGCGCAGCCATGAAACTGCGCAACGCGACCACACCCAATTGCGGCCATAACAGCCACATGATGGCGCGCATGAACTGGCCAGTGTCGTCGGCAAGCCTTTCAGGTTGCCCCGCCCATGCCAGGAAATCGCCGGTGAACCACAGCACCGCCCAAATCGGGATACAAACAAATGTCGCTGACCACATTGATTGGCGGAAGGTGCGGCGGATATCGCGCACCGAATAGGATTTGCGACCAAGCTCGGCCGCCATCAACGGCGACCCTGCGATGACGATGCCAATCCCGACCAGCATCATCGCGAACAATATGCCCGTGCCGAGGGCAGACGCAGCCAGCGCATCGGGGCCGAGCCGCGCGAGCAGGAAAACGTCGGTCGAGTTGATCAGGACCATGGTCACGTTGGTCAGGATCAGCGGCCAAGCAAGCACCATCGTCGCACGAAACTCGTCGCGCCAGGGGGACTGGCGGTCCTGACGGATTGCCGCTGTGGCCATGTCGTTCGAATAGCGCAGCAAATTCCCTGCGGCTAGTGGGCCCTTGGCTTCCCGCTTTACAACTTGCGCTTTTGCTTGGCGTGTAACAAAAGCGCAACAAATGGGGGTGGGCTGGAAGGATAAGAATAAGTGACCGCTCCAAAACGCATCCAGGAAAATCTGACAGCCGCCGTCGAGCGCCGCCTGCTCAATTGGATTTGCGCCCGCCTGCCTCTGTGGTGGACGCCGGATCGGCTGACGGCCCTGGGCTTTTTCGGGGCGGTACTGATTGCTTCTGGTTACATAGCGAGCAATTGGGGCCGCGATTGGCTGTGGCTTTCGGTTTTTGGTTATTGCCTCAACTGGTTCGGGGATTCTCTCGACGGCAGCGTCGCCCGCTATCGCAAGATCGAACGCCCCAATTACGGCTATTTCATCGACCACAGCCTCGATGCGCTGGCCAATACGCTGTTCATCCTGGGTATGGGCCTCAGCCCCTATATGCGGATGGATACCGCGCTTTTCGGGCTGAGCGGTTACCTGCTCCTGTCGATCCATACCTTCATCTCTGCCAAGATTTTCGGCGTGATGAACCTCACCTATCTGGGCGGTGGCCCGACCGAGGTGCGAATGATGCTGATCGTGCTGACCATCTGCATGTATGTTTTCGGGCCCGAAGCCGCCATTCACTGGCCGGTTGCAGGCCAGCTGTTCTCACCATTTGATATTTATGCCGTGGTCTTGGGCTTTTTGCTGACTAGTATTTTTGTATTTCACACGACGCAAAAGGGAGTCGAGTTGTTCCGTAAGGGTCGGTGACGCAATTTTTACTTAACATTCACTGGTTGTGCGTCAAAATGTTTCTATGGATATTACTAGAGATACTTGTTCACCGACCGTAACGACGCCAAAAGATGAATGTCACATTTGGCGTAGCAAATTTTTTGACCAGTCTGCACGTTGCGAAACCAGACTCCGTCGGACATTTCTTGCCGTAAAACCTGCGGATGCAGTGCCTCACCAATTCAAGGCCGTTGCCATTGCATTAAAGCAGCCCAACGCGGGTTATGAATGCGACGAGAAACTCTCTGCAATTGTTGACGAAATTTTGCCGTTGATCGAACTTCGGGCTTATCTTGCACACTCTGCCATGAGGTTGATGGCGCTCGAAGGTGACCACGTTGTGGCCTTTGCCCATGCGGGCGGAGACCAAGAATATGGTCAGAAAGTTATGATGCTAACTACTGCTCAACGCGCCAACGCACTCAAGAAAATGACCAGTCTTGCAGATCGACTTAAAAGATACCTCCAAGCCGTTCGCGAAAATTAGGCGTCCGGCTTCTTAGCCACCCCGACCATCGCGGGCCGCAACAAGCGGTCTTTGATCATGTATCCCGCCTGCATTTCGGCAACCACGGTGCCCGGCTCGGCATCCGCAGTCGGGATTTCGACCATAGCCTGGTGCTGGTTGGGATCAAGCGGCAGGCCCATTGCGGCGATGCGGCTAATGCCGTGCTTGGCGAAAACACTTTCCAGCTCGCGGCCGGTTGCTTCCAGCCCGGTGACCAGTGGCTTCATCTTCTCATCCTCACGCATTTCGGCGGGGATGGCTTCGAGAGCGCGGGTGAGGTTGTCCGAAACCGATAGGATATCGCGGGCAAATCCGGTCGCGGCATAGGCGCGCGCATCAGCAGCTTCTTTCTCCATGCGGCGACGCACATTCTGCACCTCTGCCTGTGCATAGAGGATATCCTGCCGCGCGGTTTCCAGCTCGGCTGCCAGCTTGTTCAATTCCTCCGCTGCGCTGTCAGCAGAACCAGCGTCGCCCTTCAGATGTTCGGGCACGCCTTCCAGTTCCTGTTCAGCCGCTGCGTCCATATTATCCTTGTCGTTCATAATCGCCCCGAATGTCTTTTGTTGCACGCGCATATAGGCGCTCGCTTCATTTCATCAAGCGGCTGAGGGCCTGTGCAGTGAAATCGACCATCGGAACGATGCGGGCATAGTTGAGGCGGGTGGGGCCGATTACGCCCACCACACCAACGATCTTGCCGCCCTGATCGCGATAGGGCGCAGCGATGACCGAAGAGCCCGAAAGCGAGAAAAGATTATTCTCCGAACCGATGAAGATGCGCGTCGCCTGCGCCTCACGCGCGCTATCGATCAGGCGGGCGATTTCTTCTTTATTCTCAAGCTCATCAAGCAATTGACGGACGCGATCGAGATCGGCGGCGGTTTCATCGAGCAGGTTGGATTGCCCGCGCACGATCAGCACCGGCCGGTCATTGGCGTCGAGTGACCAGACCGCCAGCCCCTTGCGCACCAGCTCCGCACTTGCCTGGTCGAGCGCTGCCTTTTGCCCGCGTATCTCGGCATCGAGCCGCGCAAGCGCTTCGGACAAGGTGAGCCCCGATAGCCGCGCGCTAATGTAATTTCCCGCCTCAACCAGTGCGCCATCGCTTACCGACGGTGTGATTTCGACCAGACGGTTCTCAACGCTTCCATCGGCACCGACCATGATCGCCAGCGCCTGCGTGCCCGAAAGGCGCGCGAAACTGAACTGCCGCAATACCGTTTCCCGTTTCGGCACCATCACCACGCCAGCACAGGCCGAAAGGCCGGAGAGTGCGGCTGTCGCCGCCGCCAATGCGCTTTCGATCGGGCCGCTGGTTTCGATGCGCGATTCAATCGCCCGCCGCTCGTCCGCCGTGGGCTCGGCCGCCTGCATCATGCCATCGACAAACAGGCGAAGCCCCTGTTCGGTGGGCATGCGCCCGGCACTGGTGTGCGGCGCGGCGAGCAAGCCAGCCTCTTCCAGATCCTGCATCACATTGCGGATCGATGCCGGCGAAAGGTTGAGCCCGCCAATTTTGGACAGCGTTCGCGATCCCACCGGCGCACCCGATTCCAGATAGCTTTCGACGACGATCCGGAAGATCGTGCGCGTGCGATCATTAAGTTCAGATATGGGCTGGCTGTTCACAGCCTAATAGTTAGCGTGCCTGCTATGCAAAGCAAGGCTGCCAAGCTATGGCGCTCGCAAACCCCGTATCAGGAGAATAAAATGCGTCCCTCAGGCCGTGCCGCAGACGAAATGCGCACCATTGCAATCGAAACCGGCTTCACCAAACATGCCGAAGGCAGCGTCCTCATCAGCTTTGGCGACACCCGCGTTCTTGTCACCGCCAGCGTCGAAGACCGGCTTCCGCCATGGCTGCGCGGCAAGGGTGAAGGCTGGGTGACCGCCGAATATTCGATGCTCCCCCGCGCGACGCACACGCGTGGCCAGCGCGAAGCAGCCAAGGGCAAGCAATCGGGCCGCACGCAGGAAATCCAGCGGCTCATCGGCCGTTCTTTGCGCGCCGTTGTCGATCTCAAGAAATTGGGTGAATTCCAGATCACCCTCGATTGCGACGTGTTGCAGGCCGATGGCGGCACGCGTACCGCAGCAATCTCTGGCGCATGGGTTGCGCTGCGCCTCGCGGTCAACAAACTGATGGCCGAGGGCAAGGTGGCCGAAGACCCGATCACCGGCCGCGTCGCTGCGATAAGCTGCGGCGTCTATCAGGGTACACCAGTGCTCGACCTTGATTATATCGAAGACAGCTCCGCCGATGCCGACGCCAATTTCGTGCTGATCGAAGGTGGCAAGATTGCCGAGGCGCAGGCGACCGCCGAAGGCGCACCCTATGACGAGGAAGCATTGCTCCGTCTCCTCCGCCTCGCGCGGATGGGCTGCGACCGTATCTTCGCTGCACAGGCGGATGCGGTGAAGTGACGCACAGAAAGCTGTCCCCCGGAAAACTGGTCATAGCCAGCCACAATGTTGGCAAGGTGCGCGAAATCCGTGCGCTGCTCGAACCCTTCGGGATCGAACCAGTGTCGGCGGGTGATCTGGGCCTGCCCGAACCGGAGGAGACCGGCACGACCTTTGCCGAGAATGCGTTGCTAAAAGCGCATGCCTCGGCACAGGCCTCCGGCCTGCCCGCTTTAGCCGACGACAGCGGTTTGTGCGTGGCGGCTCTCGGCGGAGCGCCGGGGGTCTACACCGCGGACTGGGCCGAGAAACAATGGTTCGAGGCGCAGGCCCTGGGCGGCCCGGGGCGCGACTGGTATCTCGCCATGGGCAAGGTCGAGGGAAAACTTGCCGAGCAGGGCCCCGATGTCGATCGCAGCGCTTACTTCACTTGCACGTTCGCCCTCGCCTGGCCCGATGGGCATGAGGAAGTGTTCGAGGGCCGGGTGCAGGGCACGCTTGCCTGGCCACCGCGCGGAACGATGGGTTTCGGCTATGATCCGGTGTTCGTGCCGCTGGGCCACGACCAGACTTTCGCCGAACTCGATCCCGCTGAAAAGCACGCGATGAGCCACCGGGCCGATGCCTTCCGCAAGTTGGTCGAGGCATTGTTTTGAGCGAGGCACTGGCCCTTTATATCCATTGGCCATTCTGTATTTCCAAATGCCCCTATTGCGATTTCAACAGCCATGTGCGTGATCAGGTGGACCAGGCGGCATGGCGCAAAGCCTTGCTCGCCGACCTCGCACATGAGGCGCGGCTGACCGAAGGACGCAAGCTGGGCTCAATCTTTTTTGGCGGCGGCACACCCTCACTGATGCCACCCGAAACAGCTGCTGCGCTGATCGATGCGGCACAGCGGCATTGGGGGTTCGCGGATGATATCGAGATCACCCTTGAGGCCAACCCCTCCTCGGTCGAGGCGGCACGTTTTGCAGAGCTGGCGTCGGCTGGAGTAAACAGGGTGTCGCTCGGTTTGCAGGCGCTTGATGATCAGGTGCTCGAATTTCTGGGCCGCGCGCACCGGGTGGATGAAAGCCTCGCCGCGCTCGAAACCGCACAACGGCATTTCGGGCGGGTCAGCATCGACCTGATCTATGCCCGACCCGACCAGTCGGCTGCGGCCTGGGATGCCGAACTGGCGCGCGCCATCGGCTTTGGCACCACGCACATGTCGCTCTACCAATTGACCATCGAACCCGGCACCCGCTTCGCCACCGATGTCGCCAAACGGCAATGGCAACCACTCGACGATGATGCAGCGGCTGATCTGTATGAGCTGACCCAGACGCGGATGGAAGCAGCCGGCCTTCCCGCCTACGAAATCAGCAACCACGCCGCCCCCGGGCAGGAAAGCCGCCACAACCTCGCTTACTGGCGCTACCAGGATTATGTCGGCATCGGGCCCGGCGCGCATGGACGGCGAACCGGAATGGCGACGCAGCGGCACCGCAAGCCGGAGAATTTCCTCTCCGCCATCGAACGCAACGCGCATGGCCTGCAAAGCGAAACCGTGCTCGATCCGGCCACACAAGCGATGGAGGCGCTGCTGATGGGCCTTCGTCTGCGCGAGGGTGTGGATATCTCCGCACTGAGCGACCGTTTTGCTATCGATTCCGGTGATTTGGTTGATTGGGCCGCTGTGGATAAGCTTGAGGCACTCGGCTTTGCTGATCGGGAGGGATTCCAATTGGCTATCACTCCCAAAGGCTTCCCGTTGCTCGACGCCATCCTGCCGCAAATCGTTGCGATTGAGCCGACGCCCGACGCCTGATAGCATCGCCGCCATGGCCGATACGCTGATCGCCGAATATCGTTCCTACCTTGCGGATAATCGCCGCCGGTCGATTCACAGCGTGCGCGCTTATGTGGCGACGGCGGAGCGATTGTGCGAATTCCTGACCGAGCATCTGGGTGAGCCTGCCAACCGCACTACGCTTGCCAAGGCCGGTGCAGCCGACCTGCGGGCTTTCCTCGCCAACAGACGGGGCGATGGGCTCACCAACCGCTCAACCGCGCGTGAACTATCCGCCGTACGCAATTTCCTGCGTTTTGCGCTTGGCGATGAAGCCGCGATCCCCGCGCTCAAGGGCCCGCGCGTACAGCGCAGCCTGCCTCGGCCGGTTGATCCCGAGGCGGTGCTGGCGCTGGCGGGCGATGCTGCCGATAGCGCCAGCGATAGCTGGATCGGCGCGCGCGACTGGGCGGTGCTGCTGCTGCTCTATGGCTGCGGGCTGCGCGTCAGCGAGGCGACCGGCCTTACCGGCGATGTACTGCCGCTCGGGCAGACGCTGCGCGTTACCGGCAAGCGCAACAAGACTCGCATCGTGCCTTTGCTCGATGGCGTGCGCGAAGCGATCGAGGGATATCTCGAACTCTGCCCATACCCGCCTGCAAAGGGTGAGCCGCTGTTTCGCGGGCGGCGCGGCGGGCCATTATCCCCTGCGCTGATCCGCCGCGCGGTCCAAGGTGCGCGCAAACGGCTTGGCCTGCCCGAAAAGACCACGCCGCATGCGCTGCGCCACAGCTTTGCGACGCATTTGCTGGCGGGCGGCGCGGATCTGCGCAGCTTGCAGGAATTGCTGGGCCATGCCAGCCTGTCGTCAACGCAGGTCTATACCGCGGTCGATACCGCTATGCTTCTGGATGAGTATCTGAACGCGCATCCACGGGCTTAGGTTTCCACCGAACAAGCCGCCACACATAGGTCACGACAATCGCCACGATCACCAGCGTCGAGAGCGGCCCGAGCCATTTTTCGACATCGTCGAACTGCGAGCCGAGGAAATAGCCAGCGCCCGCCAATGCTGCGCTCCACCCCGCAGTCCCGATGGTGGAAAACACAAGGAAACGGCGCAGAGACATGCCGAAAAGGCCGGCCGGTATCGAAATCAGCGAGCGCAGGGTCGGGATCATCCGCGCGACCAGAACGATCGTCGATCCATAGCGTTCGAAAAGCCGTTCACCGCGCTCCACCTCTTCCCAATCGAGCGTAAGCCAGCGGCTATATTTATCGATGAAGACATGCATCCGCGCTTCACCGAACTTGATCGCCAGCCAGTACCAGAACCAGTTGCCGAGCATCGCACCGGCGGTGCCCGCGGCAATTGTACCCGTCAGCGTCATATTGCCGCGCGAAGCGGAGACACCGGCGACCGTCATGATCACTTCTGATGGCACCGGGGGGAAAACGGTTTCAAGCAGCATCAGGAGTGCAACACCCCAATAGCCGGCCCAATCGACCAGTCGGATTATCCAGTCTTCCATAGGAGATCAGCTCGCTTTGCGTTCCTTGAGGCGCAGCTCGATTGCATCCCAGATTTTTCCGGGCGTGTCGGTGCCGTTGAAACGATCGATGGCGACGATACCTGTCGGCGAAGTCACGTTGATCTCGGTCAGCCACTCGCCGCCAATCACATCGATGCCGACAAAGATCAGCCCCAATTCCTTGAGGCGCGGGCCCATCGCAGCGCAGATTTCCTGCTCGCGCGGGGTAAGTTCGGTTGCCTCGGCGCTGCCGCCGACAGCCAGGTTCGAACGGAATTCGCCTTCGCCCGGGCGACGGTTGATCGCACCTGTGACTTCGCCATCGATCAGCACGATGCGCTTGTCGCCCTTGGCCACATCGGGAAGGAAGGGTTGCACCATATGCGGTTCGGGCCAGGTGCTGTTGAACACCTCAAACAGCGCGCCCAGATTGTCGCCCTCTGCCGGCACGCGGAAGATCGCCTTGCCGCCATTGCCGTGCAGCGGCTTCACGACGACCGCGCCATGTTCCTTCTGGAAGGCGCGCACCTCGTCGGTCGAACGGGTGATCAGCGTCGGCGGCATGAAGCGACGGTAATCGAGCACCATCACCTTTTCGGGCGCATTGCGGACGCTGACGGGATTGTTCACCACCAAAGTCTCATGCTCGATCCGCTCAAGCAAATGCGTCGCAGTGATGTAGCCGACATGGAAAGGCGGGTCCTGCCGCATCAGCACGACATCAACGTCCGATCCCAGATCGATCCTTTTGGGTTCGCCAAATCGGTAATGCGCGCCGGCTACTCGCTGCAGGTCGTATACCGGATGGGCAAAGGCGGTCAGACGATCATTGGCGTCGAGAGTGAGCGTGCCGACCTCATAGTGCCAGACATCATAGCCACGCGCCTGCGCCGCGAGCATCAGCGCAAAGCTGCTGTCGCCATTGATGTTGACCCCTGCCATCGGGTCCATTTGCACCGCAACGCGCAAGCCCATCTGTCGCCCTCTTCTTTTCTATCCGTGCCAGACGTTCACCAGATGGTGCGGCAAGCGCCAAGGTGCAACCAATATCACATCAATCCGCATATTTTCCGCACCCTTACCGTAACGCGGCAGCAATTGTTCGGCCGCTGCGGCGACGCGACGCAGCCGCCAACTGTCAATCGCAGTCGCCAGATCAAGTTGCTTCGTACGGGCTTTGACTTCGATGAAGGCAATGGTCTTTCCGCGCCGGGCGACGAGGTCTACTTCGCCCCAAGGGGTTTTGAGCCTTTGGGCGACGATCCGCCAACCCTGCAGCCGCAACCACCAAGCAGCAATCGCTTCGCCACGGCGGCCCCTTTGTTCAGCACGTTCGCGACGCCCACTCATGCGCCCGATTTGAGGGCCATTGCGCGCTCGTAAACCTCTGCCCGATCAACGCCGAAGCGTTTGGCGATGTCCTTTGCGGCCTTTGCGGGCGGCATGCTTTCCAGAGCTATCTTTAGCGCGCCTTCATAGTCACCTACCTCGTGCGCTGCTTCAGTGGGCGGACCCACAACGACCACGATTTCGCCCTTTGGTTCGACCTCAGCATAATGATCGGCCAATTGGGGCAGCGTTCCCGAAACCACTTCTTCGAACTTCTTGGTGAGTTCGCGAGCAACAACGGCGTCGCGCGGCCCCAATATCTCCGCCATTGATTGCAGCGACGCACCAAGCCTCGGGCCGCTTTCGTAAAACAACAGCGTAGATTTTACATGGGTAAATTCTGCCAACACATCGGCGCGTGCCTTTGTTTTAGAAGGAAGAAATCCCGCAAAAAGGAATCGGTCGGTGGGCAGTCCCGAGATCGACAAAGCGGCAATCGCCGCGCTTGGCCCCGGGGCAGTGCTGACCGTTATTCCAGCCTCGCGCGCGGCACGCACCAATTTGTATCCGGGGTCGGAAATCAGCGGGGTTCCGGCATCCGAAACCAGCACCACGACCCCGTTTCGCGCTGCTGCGAGCAAGCTGTCCCGATCGGCCTCGCTGCTATGGTCGTGATAGGGCCGCATACGCTTTTTCAGCCCCAGATGATGGAGCAATTTGCCTGTCACCCGGCTGTCTTCCACCGCCACCAGATCGGCGGCGCGCAGCATTTCTATCGCCCGTTGTGACATATCTGCCAGATTGCCGATCGGGGTCGCGACGATGTAGAGACCGGACTCGATAGCCTTTGCCGGTTTTTCCGGCTCAGATGCAGAATAATCATAAAGGTCGGAGGACATGGACATGACCATTGCAGCAAGCTTGGCTGCGCCGCAAGCGCAGTCGGATAGGATCTGGTCGACGGCGAAACGCGCCACTGCCCTTTTCGCCCTGATCTTCCTCGCCGCGTGCCAATCGGTCATTCCAAAGGGTGGGCAGCGTCCATCTGGCCCGCCGCCGGTTGAATCCCCTGATCCGGGCAATGTCGTGCTGTCTGACGGAGATCGCCACCGGGTGGCCCTGCTGCTGCCGGTAAGCGGCGCGGACGGCGATGTTGGCCAGTCGATTGCCAATGCAACCACACTCGCCCTTCTCGACACCCGCAACACCAATATCCGCATGACGACCTATGACACCGCGCTTGGGGTGGATGCTGCGGTGAAAAAGGCAGTTGCCGATGGCAACAAGCTGATCCTTGGTCCGCTGCGCAGCGACGATGTGGTCGCGGTCGCCAATGTCGCGAAGCCCGCTGGTGTTCCGATGATCAGCTTTTCCAACGATGTCGGCGCCGCAGGACAGAATGTCTTCCTGCTCGGTCACTTGCCCAACCAGTCTATCGACCGGGTGGTGAAATATGCCAAGGCGCAAGGCTATACCCGCTTTGGTGGTATCGTGCCCAAGTCGGTCTATGGCCAGCGCGCGCTTTCAAACCTCACCAACTCGGTGCGCGGCGCGGGTGGTACGCTGGTTTCGATCCAGGAGATTGACGGCAGCGCCGCCTCCATCGATGCCGCCGCGCGGAAACTGACGGCCGCCGGCGCGATCGACGCAGTGTTGATTGCGGACAATGGCCGCGTCGCTATCGCGACCGTCCCCGCACTGCGCCGGGCCGGCCTTAGCAATGCCAAGATCCTCGGCACCGATTTGTGGAATATCGATGCCACCGTCGCCTCCAACGCCGGGATGCGCGGCGCTTGGTTCGCCAGCGTTTCGGACAATATGTTCCGCCAATATGCCGACAAATACCGTGCGCGCTTCGGCCAATCACCGTCGCGCCTGTCCAGCATGGGTTATGACTCTGTGTTGCTCGTCGCGCGCGTCGCGCAGGATTGGAGGGTCGGAACCCGCTTCCCGGTCGCCCGGCTGACCGATGCCGATGGCTTTATCGGCATCGACGGGGCGTTCCGCTTCCTCGGTAACGGCATGTCCGAACGTGCGCTTGAAGTGCAGGAGGCGCAGGCAGGCAAATTTGTGACCATCGATCCCGCTCCGCGCGGTTTCACGCCGGCGAAGTAGCCGCGCGGCCAATGCCGATCGAGCAAGCCCGCCGCTTCATGGAAGCCGCGCTCGACCTTGCCCGCGAGGCAGCAGCTGCGGGCGAGGTGCCGGTGGGCGCGCTGGTCGTCAAGGATGGTGCGATTATCGGGCGCGGGGCCAACCGCCCGATTGCCGGCCATGATCCCACCGCGCACGCCGAAATCATGGCGATGCGCGAAGCCGCCACGCATCTGGGCACCGACCGGCTCACCGGCTGCGACCTGTGGGTCACACTCGAACCCTGCGCCATGTGTGCCGGGGCCATCGCCCACGCCCGCATTGCCCGCCTATATTATGGCGCCAGCGACCCAAAGGGCGGTGCGGTGGAGCATGGGCCGAGATTGTTTGAGCAACCGACCATCCACCACCGGCCTGAAGTCTATGGCGGGATTTGTGAAGACGAAGCTGCCGAACTGCTGAAAGCGTTTTTCGGCGCGCGGCGTTAGCGCAAATGCTTCCCGAAAAACGCCATCGTCCGGCTCCACGATAGCTCGGCTGCTGCCTTGTCGTAACGCGGGGTAGTGTCGTTGTGGAAGCCGTGCTGCGTGCCGGGGTAATAGTGCACCTCAAACGGTTTCTGGTGCGTCAGCAGAGCCGTCTGATAGGGCAAGGCCCCTGCGTTGATGCGCTCGTCATTTTCGGCATAATGGATCAGCAGCGGTGCCTTGATCGAAGGCACCTCGGCTGCGGTCGGTTGGCGGCCATAATAGGGCACCGATGCCGCAAGTTCGGGACAGGCCACGGCAAGCGCATTGCAAATGCCGCCGCCATAGCAAAAGCCGACGGCACCGACCTTGCCAGTCGATTTCGCGTGCAGGCGCAAATAATCGAACGACGCCACCCAATCTTCGAACAACTTCCTGGGATCGAGCTTTGCCTGCAATTCCCGCCCCTTGTCGTCATTGCCCGGATAGCCGCCTACCGAGGTCAGCGCATCGGGCGCAAAGGCGAGATAGCCGGCCTTTGCAAGGCGCCGTGCTACATCCTCAATATAAGGGTTGAGGCCGCGATTTTCATGGATCACCAGCACTGCAGGCAGCTTGTCCTTGGCCTTCGCCGGCATGGCGAGCAGGCCCGAAATCGCTCCATGGCCCTTGGGGCTAGGTACCGACGGCCGTTCGGTTCGGATGGCCGGGTCATCGGGCTTCACCTGCTGCGCCAGCGCATAATCGGGGCGCAACTGGTTGAAGATCATCGCGCCTGTCACACCTGCAGCGGCATATTTCGCTGCGCGCTCGATAAACTCACGCTTGCTCAGCTTGCCGTGCACATAGCCGTCGAAAATCTCGAGTATCGCCGGATGAAAATCGGCGGCGGTTTTGCGCCCGGTCATCGTCAGTGCACGAAGCGGGCAACCACGTCGCGATAGCTGCGGCTGACCTTCACCTGTGCGCCCGATTCGAGTATCAGGAAGCATTCGCCATTGGTGTGCGGCTTCACCTGCCGCACGAGATCGAGATTGACGATCTTTGAACGGTGCACGCGTTGGAAAGTGCGCGGGTCGAGGCGCTTTTCGAGGTCCTTCATCGTTTCGCGCAGGATCAGCGAATTGTCAGCAGTGATGATGCACATATAGTCGCCCGCTGCCTCGATACGCTCGATCGTGTCGACATCGACGCGGAAAATCTGACCGCGATCCTTGACGTTGATCAGCTTCTCGAACCGACCGCTCGAAACCTCTTCCTCCGCTGGCGGCAGGTTTTCGGCGGCCTCAGGCGCAACTTCGCTGATCACATTGCGCAGACGCTCCACCTCTTCGGCGGTACGTTTGTCGGCAAGGCGCTGACGGACGCGCTCCATCGTATCAGCAAGCCGATCGGGTTCGACCGGCTTCATCAGATAATCGACAGCCTGCGCCTCGAACGCCTTGATCGCATGCTCGCTATAGGCAGTGACAAAGACGAACAGCGGCGGATCGATATCCATAACCCCCTGCACCACCGAAAAGCCGTCAAAGCCGGGCATCTGGATGTCAAGGAAGACCAAGTCGGGCTTCAGCGTCTTGATCTTGCGGATCGCCTCCCGTCCGTTGAGGCAGGTGGCGACGATTTCGACATCGTCAAAGGCTTCCAAGCGGAGTTGGAGACCTTGGGTTGCCAATTTCTCGTCGTCGACGAGGATTGTGCGGATAGTCATGCGGTTACTGCTCCTTGAACACCGACGCCCGCTGCTGCTGGTGCGCCGATGGCTTTTGTTTCGCCCCCGCTGTTTTCGGTCTGGTAGGGAAATTCGATCACTACCTCAAATCCCCCACCGCTCCTTGTATAACTGTCAAAGCGCTGCTCATCGCCATAGGCCTGCAACAAACGCTCGCGCGTGTTTGCCATGCCTACCCCTGTAGACAATTTGGGGTCTGGAGTGCTCCCCTGCAACCCCGGCCCTGAATCCGACACAATTATTCGCACCCGCTCGCCAATCCGGCGGGCGTTGATCGAGATATCCGCGCCCTCTTCCTGCGGCGTCACCGCATATTTAATCGCATTCTCGACCAATGGTTGCAGCAACAATGAAGGTACGAGGGCGTCTTTCACGCTATCCTCAATATCGAATTCGGTGCGCAACCGATCCTCGAAACGCATCTTCTCGATATCGAGATAGAGTTTGAGCGTTTCGACTTCGCTGGCCAGCGAAACCTTTGCCGTGGTCTCATTGATCAAAGTGAAACGCAGGAATGATGATAGCCGCGACAGCATCGCATTGGCCTGCTCGGTCTGCTTGAGTAGCACCAGGGTCGAGATGCTGTTCAATGTGTTGAACAGGAAATGCGGATTGAGCTGGTAACGCAGCATGGTGAGCTGGGCGCTAGTCGCCGCGGCCTCGAGCCGCAAAAGCTGGTCCGCTTGCTCTTCCGCTCGGACGAAATAGTTGATTGCATAATACAGCGCCGACCAGGCCACGAGCAACACGCCGTTGATGAAGATCGCGCCGACCATCAACTGGGCGAAAGGCGTTTCATCCGCACCTTCGCGGATCGTCTGCAGCACCCAGACGTCGATATAGGCGTAGATCAAGGTGGCGAGGATGACCGAGACGCCGGTGACGCCCCAGGTCAGGATCGGACGCCGATCAATGACGTTGCGGAAAACAACCGATAAGATCAGCGAAACCGAAAAACCGGTTACAGCGGAAATCAATACGGGGACGAGCGCGCTGAACGGTTGCCCGTTGGCAATTGTCGACGCGCTGCGGACCAACGCCGCCCCGCCCCAGCCTGCGCTGTGCAGGTTCCAGAACGCCCTGTTCTTGTCGGAAAAGAAGGGCTGGTCACCCAGTTCGAGTACGGCCATGGCCAATGTCTAGCGCGATTTTACGGCCGCATGAAGCCCTTGTTTCGCTTTTCGACCAACGTCACGGCAAAGAAAAGGGCCGCTCCCGGAGGAACGGCCCAGTATGGCATATAGCCAGTTAGGGAGGAAAGCGTGCCCAATATCAATGGCACAATCCCCTTTTAGCAAATCATGGTTAAAATAGGCTTAACGCGGGCAAGTACCCGTGCGGCGACCTTCGACCGAGAATGAAAAAGGCGCGCCGTTGCGAATACCCTGCGACTGGATCTGGATCAGGCGCGGCGATTCCTTGCGGATCGTCGTCAGGCCCTGCCCCGCACCCTTGCAAGTATAGCTGATGGTAACCGAGGTTTCACTGGTGCGGACGACAAAGTGGCTGCACTGCGCAGAATTGCCATGCTGGATTTGCACGAGCTGGCGGGGCTCACCAAGGCAGAGCTGGTTCGTCGCGATGGTCGAGGCACCGCCGCCAACCGCCCTGAACTGCCATAGTCCGCGCTCGAGCGTTTGCAGCAGGTCCGGTGCATCGGCCTGCGCAGCAAATCCTGCCGCTCCTGCGCCCGCCGCCAGCAACGTGGCGGCAACCAGCCTGATATTGGAAAATTTCATAGCGTGCGTTCCGTCGTTTCACTTTCCCCAGCGACCCGACCCGATCTTATGTTGTTCGACTATAGACGTCAGATTGTAACGATGCGTCCGATAAGGCGTTGTGTATGAACGACGAATGACATGAATCTGGTTAATCGCGGCTGAATGACACGAAAATTCAGTTGTTGAGGCTGACCAGACTGATCGGAAATTTGCGCGAGCAGAACTCGCAGTTGACGACGATATCGCCAGCATCGTCGGCCATTTCGGCACGTTCGCTGGCGGGGAAACGGGCAATAACGTCCCGGATATGGTCCGGATCGCAGCGGCATCCTTTCGACATATACTGGCCTTCGGAAATGCGGACCTCATCCTCGTCGTGGAAAAGGCGCCAGGCAATTTCTTCCAGCGGCAACGCCGGATCGGCCAGTTCTTCGGGCTTCACTGTTTCAGAAAGGATGCGGACATGCTCCCAATCCGGATGGTCGCCGCGCGCGGCAATGCGTTCGCGCCCCTCTTCGCCATCGGGAAGATGTTGCACGAGCATGCCACCCGCGATGCAGCGTCCATCGACATGGCTGATCGCAATGCGGATGAAAGTCGGGATCTGTTCCGACTGGTCGAAATATTGCATCGCCGCTTCGGAAAGATTGGCCCCTTCGAGCGGGACAATCCCCTGATAACGCCCGCCACCTTCGGCTTCGGGAAGCGGCCGGTCGAACGTGACCGCGAGATAGCCTTTGCCAAATAGCGCGAACAGGTTGGGATCGGCCGGCACCTCGGCAAGGCGGGCCATGTCGAATTGCGCATATCCGCGCACTGCACCATCGATGTAATCGCAGACGAGCAGCGAAATCGGGCCATTTTCGGTCTGCGCCTGGATCGTCAACTGGCCTTCGCGTTCCTTCAGCGTGGTGCCAAGCAAGGATGTGAGCACGAGCGCTTCGGCAAGGATCTTTTCAACCGAAGGAGGATAGGCATGCGCCGACAGCACATCGTTGAGCACGGTATCGAGCCGCACCAGCCGCCCGCGCGCATTCAGCGCCGGAATCGAAAAGCGCAAAGGCTGGTCGCAACGCGTTTCCGACTGTGCAGCCATCAGATCTTGCCAAAGCACCAGAGCAGGATCGATTTCTGGGCGTGGAGGCGGTTTTCCGCTTCATCCCAGATTACCGATTGCGGACCATCGAGCACATCGTCGGTCGCCTCTTCGCCGCGATGCGCAGGCAGGCAGTGCAGGAATTTGGCATCGGCCTTTGCCCCTGCCATCAACCGCTCATTGACCTGATAGGGCATCATCGCAGCAATCTTGTTATGTGCATGTTCCTGGCCCATCGACACCCAGGTATCGGTGACGACAACATCCGCGCCCGCCACGGCCTCTGCCGCGTCGCGGGTTATCGTGATGTTCGCCCCTCTGGCGCGGGCCTCTTCGATGAAGGTCGCATCGCTGTCATAGCCTTGCGGCACGCCGATGCGCACGTTGAACTTCATCAACCCGGCGGCTTCAACGATCGAATTGAGCACATTGTTGCCATCGCCCAGCCAGGCAAGCTCTAGCCCCGGCAGCGCCTTGCCATGCTCGACCAAAGTCAGCAGGTCGGCAACGATCTGGCAGGGGTGCGAAAGGTCGGTCAGGCCATTGATTACCGGGGCGCTCGAATAAGCCGCCAGTTCCTCGATCTTGGCATGGTCATCAGTGCGGATCATGATCGCATCGACATAGCGCGAAAGCACGCGCGCGGTGTCGGCGATGGTTTCACCACGGCCAAGCTGCATCTGGCCAGAGGCCATGAACATGCTGTCGCCGCCCAATTGCTTGATCGCCATTTCGAACGAGGCACGGGTGCGGGTCGAATTCTTCTCGAATATCATGCCCAGCGTATGGCCAGCGAGCGGAGCATCGCCGTCCGCCTTGCCCTTCGGCCAGCCTGCACGCGCCGCCTTGCGGTCGATCGCATCGTTGATCATCGCCGCAATGGCATCCGCCCCCGCATCAGCGAGATTGAGGAAATGCCGGGTCATGCCTCTGGCCGGACATAGTCGGCAGCGCCTGCCGACAGTTTTTCCATGAAGGTCGCGATATGGCTTTCGTCGATGTTGAGCGGCGGAAGCACGCGGAAGGTGTTGTCGCCCGCAGCCACTGTCAGCAAACCGTGATTGTCACGCAGATGTGCCACAAATGCACGCGCCTCATGCGTCATCATCACGCCAAGCATCAGGCCTTTGCCGCGCACGCCGGTGAACAGGTCGGGATAGTTGCCGATGAACTGCTCGATCGCCGTGCGCAGTTTTTCGCCCGTGGTGCGAACCTGCGCGAGGAATTCGTCATTCGCGACAACATCCCAAACCGCCTGTCCGGCAGCCATGGCGAGCGGGTTGCCGCCATAGGTTGAACCATGCGTGCCGACGACCATGCCGCGCGCCGCCTTTTCGGTGGCAAGGCATGCGCCAAAGGGGAAGCCCCCGCCAATGCCCTTGGCCGAGGCCATGATATCCGGGGTGATGCCATATAGTTCATGCGCGTAAAGCGCGCCTGTGCGCGCGACGCCGCACTGCACCTCGTCGAGGATCAGCATCAGGTCATGTTCGTCGGCCAGCTTGCGCAGGCCCTGCATGAATTCATCCGAAGCGGGGCGGATGCCGCCTTCGCCCTGGATTGGTTCGACGAGGAAGCCCGCCGTGTTCGGCCCCATCGCTGCCTTCGCACCTTCCAGATCGTCGAAATCGACATATTTGAAGCCCTGCAAAAGCGGCAGGAAGCCCTTGTGCATCTTCTCCTGATTGCTTGCCGAAATGGTTGCCATGGTGCGGCCATGAAACGCATTTTTGAAAGTGATCAGTTCATATTTATGATCGTTGCCGACCGACTGGTGATAGGCGCGCGCAGTCTTTATCGCGCATTCGACAGCCTCGGCGCCGGAATTGGTGAAAAAGACGGTGTCAGCGAAAGTGGTATCCACCAAGCGCTGCGCAAATGCCTCGCCCTGCGGGCTGCCATACAGGTTCGACACATGCATCAGCGTCGCTGCCTGTTCCTGGATCGCCTTGGTCAGGTGCGGATGGCCATGGCCCAAGAGGTTGACTGCAATGCCGCTGGCGAAATCAAGCGCGCGGCGGCCGTCTTCGGAAATGAGCCAGGCACCTTCTCCTCGCACCGGCCGGAACCCGCAACGGGGATAGACGGGCATCAAGGGGGTGATCGACATGGCTGGGTCCTTTCCGTTTAGCCAAAAAGCGAAAAGCGGCCCCCTAGGAGGCCGCTGACGTCTAAAGCGGCGGTATAGAAGTGCAGACAGGGCAAATCAAGCCGCAGCGACATGGGCTGACCGAACCGGTTCTGCCGCAAACCATACAAGCCGTTACAAGTTTGCATTACGCGCCTGCTTCAGTTAGTCTTAACATAACGGGTTCGCAAAACATTCGCTGAATGGGAGATTTTCCATGAAGTCTTTTGCGCGCTCATTGCTTTTCACAGCAGCTCCGATCGTCTTGCTCGCAACCGCCCCAGCGGCGAGTTCGCGATACGAACCCGTATTTGACAGCCTGAAAGCGCTCGGATCGATTTGCGGCCAGCGATTGGCGCAAAGCCCGATGCGGCTGAGTCCAGCTCAATACCGCATGGCCTATGAATATGCGCAAAAGGCCAGCCCGGCAGCAGGTGCAGTGCCGCTCATCCAGGGCCTCGAAAAAGTCAGCATGCCCATCGGAACCAGCAACGAAAAGGCCCGGCAGTTTTTCAACCAGGGCCTCGCTTTGACCTACGGCTTCAACCATGAAGGCGCGATCCGATCATTCCGCGCAGCGCAAAAGCTCGATCCCGAATGTGCGATGTGTTTCTGGGGAGAGGCCTATGCCTATGGCCCCAATATCAACGCCCCAATGGATCCCGAAAGCATCGCCCGCACGATGGTCGCGGTTGAACGCGCGACGCAATTACGGGCCAAGGCGGCAGATTGGGAACGCGCCCTGATCGAAACGCTTCCCGTCCGGTACAGCCCCGATAGCAATGCCGACCGGGCGGCACTCGACATGGCTTATACCAATGCGATGCAGATGTTGGCACAGCGCTTCCCAGGCAATGACGATATCGCCGCGCTCACCGCGGAATCGATCATGAACACCCGCCCCTGGGATTATTGGGAGGCCGACGGCCGGTCAAAAGGCGATATCGCAAAAGCGGTCGGCCTGATTGAAACGGTGCTGACGCGCAATCCGGAACATCCGCAAGCCATTCACCTCTACATCCACCTGATGGAATCCTCGAGCGAACCGGCAAAGGCGGAGGCTGCCGCCGACCGGCTGGCCAAACCATTGATGCCCGGCTCGGGCCATCTGGTCCACATGCCGGCGCACCTCTACCACCTCATCGGCAGATATAAGGATTCGATCGATGCCAATGTGGCAGCCGCCAAGGCTGACGAGGCATGGTTTGCGCAATCTGAAGACTCGGGCATTTACCGATTTGGCTATTACCCGCACAATGTCCATTTCATCGTCATGTCGGCGCAAATGGGCGGTGCAAAGGATGTCGCGCTAGAGCAATCAAAGCGGCTGAGCGGCATTTTAGGGGTCGAAGTTGCGATGGCTTTGCCATGGGTGCAGGTGATCTACGCCGCCCCCTATTTCGCGCATGCGCAATTCAGCTCTGCCACCGAAATCTTGGCCCAGCCGGCGCCCGATACAAGGCTGCCTTATGCGACGGCGATGTGGCATTATTCACGCGCAATCGCGGCGGCGATGAAGGCCGATGCTACTGCGACCAATCGCGAAATTGCCGAAATCCGCAAATTGCGTGAAACGGTCGATTTTGCCCCGATGGTTGCGGCGGGCGTTCCTGCGCCGGATCTGTTGCTGCTTGCCGAAGAAGTTGCGCAGGGACGCATCGCCTATAGCCAGAAACGATATCAGGACGCGGTGGCACATTACACGACGGCCACCGAAATCGAGAGCCGCATTCCCTATATGGAGCCGCCTTATTGGTATTATCCGGTGCGCCAATCGCTGGGGGCGGCGCAGCTTGCAATGGGCGATGCTGCCGCCGCGCGCCAAAGCTTCCTGTCCGCGCTCGTCAAATCGCCGAATAATGGCTGGGCGCTATACGGGCTCGCTGAGGCGCAACGGCGCCTTGGTGACAAGCCAGCCATGCGCGGCACATTGAACGCGCTCGACAAGGCCTGGATGGGCAAGGATCGCAAGGCACTGCGGCTGTCGAGGCTGTAATCGCCTTTAGCCCAGCAATGTGTTGATATTGATCTGGTTGGTCAGTGTCCGGTGTACCGGGCATTTCTCGGCGATCTCGATCAGCTTGGCCCGCTGTTCATCATTGAGTGGCCCTTCCAGGCGGACAACGCGGTCGATCATGTCGACGGGCTTGCCGTCATTCTCGCCGGCCCGTTCCTCCTTCGAATGCTCAAGCGTCACATGCACCTTTTCGAGCGGCCAGCCCTTGCGTGCAGCATACATTTCGAGCGTGATCGAGGTGCATGCACCCAGCGCCGACAGCAGCAGTTCATAGGGCGTTGGGCCATTGTCCGTGCCTCCGACATCTTTGGGCTCTCCCGCCGCCCATTGATGCACCCGCGCCTTGATCAACTGGGCGTAAGTCCCCTCAGAGCTTTCGACCGTGGCGCAAGGATTATCCGTCATTCTGTTGATCCTTTTCGCGTTTGGCAGCGTCAATCCGGCGCTGGAGATAACCGTAAAGCAACAGGTGCACGGCAACCAGAAGCAACACGACGATGATCACAATTTTGAGCATGCTCGCCTCCATCGCTCAGGCTGGCGGATTGAAGGGTTGGCAAATCGTCTGGAAAACTTCCATCGCTTCGCACCGATCGGCCAGATCGGCCAACGCCGGAACCGCCGTCCGGTCAATCACGCCGGGATGCGCTTCGCCAACAAAGCGGAGTGCGCAGGCCGTGGCGATATCGGCATGGCCGATCATCGCACCTCCCCAATAGGGGGTCGACTGCGCAGCCCGCTCGCTCTCCAGCATGGCAAGCGCGCCACCAATCTGCGCGCGGCAGCGATCGATCCAGACGTCGGACGACACATCGTGCAGTTTCATCTCGTAGAACAGGCTGACTGCCTTGTCGGCAATTCCGCATGCCAGGGCACATATGCGCAAGGCATCGCGCCGTGCCGGGCCAGACGGGGCAATCAGCGCGCGGTCGGCGCCTGCGCATTCATCCAAATAGTCCAGTATCAAATGGCTTTCCATCAGCGCCACCCCGTCGTCGCAGACCAGTGTCGGCACGCGGCGCAGCGGATTGATCTCTGCCAATCGACCGGCATCGCCGAATACCGACCAGGTGCGATGCTCATAATCGATGCCGTAAAGTGCCATCGCGATGGCGACTCGACGGACAAAAGGTGAGTCATATTGGCCGATCAGGATCATCGCGGCAGGTTACTCCAAATTCGCGCGGGCCGCATCCCAGTTTTGGCCGTCAAAGGTGCGGATCAAAGGATCAATGCCATGCCCGGGATCAAGGCAGCGGTAATTGACGCTCCATGCTTCGGGATGCGATCGCGGCTGGTAGAATGATTTGACCCCGCAAATCGTGCAAAACAGATGCTCTGCCGCGCCGGTACCAAAGCGATAGGAAGTCAGCGATGCGCGCGGTGTCTGCAATTCGAAATCGCGATGCGGCACGATAAGGTGCAGAAAACCAGTGCGACTGCAGATCGAACAATTGCAGTCGAGCAGTTCGACCTGCTTGCTGGGCAATGTGAAGCCGAAACGCACCGCGCCGCAATGGCACCCGCCGGTGATCAAGCCTTCCTTGCCCATGCCCTGTTGTCACCCTGCACCCGTGCCGCGTCAAGCGCCGATGCGTTATTCATGCCCCCGTTAATCACTCGAACAGACTTCGCGCCTACAGCCGCACGTGTCAGGAGTAGTTCCCATTAAATTCATTACCCTTCAATCGCGTGGCGGCAATTACCTCGTCGTCGCATCGAACATCGCATGGCTGCGCACCGCCGAAAATGGCCAAACCCAGATCGGCATCGTCGGCGGCTCACCCCTGCTGGTGACCGGAACGATTGAGGAAACCGCGGCGCTCATCCTTGCGGAAACCGGCAAGGCCATCACCTGAACCACAAAAGCGTAGATGGGGTTAGCTCGACCCGTCGGCGGCGGCGGGTGCAATCGCCTTGTTCAATGCAGCGCTTGGCAGGTTGAGAGCGCGCAGCATCGCCCAGATTTCCTCACGCGCATTGGGTTGGGGCTTGCCGAGTTCAGGTATTGCCTCAAGGTCGAACAAAGTGAGCCCCATCGGAAACAGCTCGCGATAGGTCACGCGCTCGCGAAGGCCCGGCACCAGCCGGAAACCGGCGACCGGTGCAATCTTTTCCAGCGCGTCGAGCACCTTGCGTTCATTCTTGGTGGCAAAGTTGCGCGAGCGGTTCTGCATCACCACCCAATCGAGCGCCTTGGGGCGGATCGCCATGCCCGGTTCCTTCAGATGCTCAACCAGCCGGGCAAAATTGCCGAGCGTGCGGAGCTCGCCGGTGCGCGGATCGATTCGGCCGAGCATGTCGAGATCGATGAAACTGTCGTTCACCGGCGTGATGATCGTATCCGCCATGAAGATCGCCTTGCGCGCGATCGGCGAGTCATGCCCGCCAACATCGATGATGATAAAGTCATGGTGGATGCGCGCCATGCGCAGCTTTTCCTCCAGCTCATTCTCATTCTGCTGGGCGAGCAAAATCTGCTCAGGCCCCGGTAGTTTCACGCCATATTCGCGCTCGCTTTCCTGCCGCGCCCATAGCGCATGGTGCAGCGTCAATTGCCGCAGGTCGACGTCGAGCGCGGCAACGCTCTCCCCCGCATTGCACAAGGCGATGCAGGTGTGGAAGGCGCTTGTAGATTTGCCTACGCCGCCCTTTTCATTGGCAAAGACGATGATGTGGCCGCGCTGCCCCGATGCCGGATATTTCATCCATGCAGGCGTTTCCTGCACCGGATCGGGAAAGGCAGGCGTGCTGTCGAACGCCCTATATTGCGGCGGTGAAGAAATCGGTGGCGGCGGCCATTGGCTGGGCGCAGTCGCATGCGGCGGCGGCAGTGCCAACCGCTTCGGCTTTCGCCGGAAAAGGCGCGCAAAGAATCCCAATGGCCATTACCTCCGAGACAGCGGTGATGGCGAATAGCCGGCCTTGTTTCAAGGCCGACGCGCTATCCCTGATCCGCCAGTTTCAGTTTGAAGCCCATATAGGCATTGGCCGCTATCGCCGCACACAGGTCGCGATACGCCCCGACGCCGCCGGCATAGGGCATGAACACGCGCGGCTTACCCGGAATGTTGGCACCGAGATACCAGCTGTTGGCGTAGTTATAGACGGTGTAGTTCGACACCTCATTCACATGCTCGACCCAGAATTCCTGTGCATGTGCGGTGGGTTCGATCTCGACCATGTTGCTGTCGCGCATGAACACGAACAAGTCGGCCAGCCATTCGACATGCTGCTCAATCGACACCACCATGTTCGACAGCACCGACGGACTGCCCGGGCCGGTAATCGTGAACAGGTTGGGGAAACCTGAAACCATGATACCCAGATAGGTCTTTGGCCCTTCGGCCCAACTATCAACCAAAGTGCGACCTTCTCGGCCCCGGATATCCATGCGGGTCAACGCACCGGTCATCGCATCAAAGCCGATGGCAAAGATGATGGCATCGACCTCATATTCCTTCTCGCTGGTCGCGACACCCTTTTCGGTGATCGTATCGAGCGGGGTTTCATTGAGGTCGACAAGTTCGACATTGGGCCGGTTGAAATTCTGGTAATAGCCGGTGTCGACGCACAGACGTTTTGCTCCGAAGGGATAGTCTTTCGGCGTCAGCTTTTCCGCGACCTTGGGATCGCGTACGATTTCGCGGATTTTCTCCGCAGCGAACTGCGCGACGAGGGCGTTGGAGGCCGGATCGGACGATTGGTCGGCGAATGCCCCCAATATGGCAAATCCACCGTCGGCCCAGCGTTCTTCATAGACCTTGCGGCGCTCATTATCGCCGGTTTCCGAGGCTTTTTGTTCATTGGGTACCGACGAGAGGAACCCGCCAAGCGTCTGCCGTTGCGCCATCCGGTTCTCTGCGCGGTTGGCTAGCCAATTCTTGCGGACCTCCGGATTGGCCGGACCATTGTGCGCGGGCACGCTGAAATTGGGGGTGCGCTGGAAAACGTACAACTGCCCCACCTGCCCCGCAATTTCGGTGATCGACTGGATCGACGACGAACCCGTACCGATGATCGCAACGCGCTTGCCCGAAAGATCGACGCCCTCATGTGGCCAGCGGCCGGTGTGATAGGTCGGCCCGGCAAAGCGCTCCTGCCCCGGGAAATTGGGTTCATTGGGAACCGAAAGGCAACCCGTCGCCGAAACGCAGAAGCGGGCATGGACGCTATCTCCATTTTCGGTATCGACCCGCCACAGATGGTTGGCAGCATCATAATGCGCCGACTTCACCCGCGAATTGAACTGGATATCGCGGCGCAGGTCAAAGCGGTCGGCTACATGATTCAAATAACGCAGGATCTCCGGCTGGCTGGCATAGCGCTCGGTCCAGACCCATTCCTCTTCCAGCTCGGGGCTGAAGGAAAAACTATATTCCTGGCTCTCGATATCCACCCGCGCGCCGGGATAGCGGTTCCAGTACCAGGTTCCGCCAACATCATGCCCGGCCTCAAAAACCTTCGCACTCAGGCCAACCTCGCGCAGCTTGTGGAGCATGTACATGCCCGCCATACCCGCACCGATGATGATGACGTCATAATCGTATTTCATGTGTTTCCTCTCCCCTTGATCCAGCCACGCCGGTTAAAGCGCGACAGAATCACCCGGCAGGATACACAAAAAGGGCAGATGCCAAAGGGGTAGTTGCTACTCCACCGTAACCGACTTCGCCAAATTCCTCGGCTGGTCCACATCGGTGCCTTTCGCGCAGGCGACATGGTAAGCGAGCAGCTGCACCGGCACCGCATAGACAAGCGGCGCGATCAGCGGGTGGACCGAGGGCATTTCGATGGTGGCGAGGCAGCCTTCGCCCGCTTCGGCCAGACCTTCGGCATCCGAAATCAGCACGATCTTACCGCCGCGCGCGCGCACTTCCTGCATGTTGCTGACGGTCTTTTCGAACAACGGCCCGCTGGGTGCGAGGACGATCACCGGCACAGCCTCGTCAATCAAAGCAATCGGGCCGTGCTTCATCTCTCCGCTGGCATAGCCTTCGGCGTGGATATAGCTGATTTCCTTAAGCTTCAGCGCACCTTCGAGCGCGAGGGGGTAATCGGGGCCACGGCCGAGATAGAGCACGTCGCGCGCCGGCGCGATCAGGTGCGCCATTGCGGCGATATCCTCATCATGTGCCAGCGCAGCATTGAGGGCAGCAGGGGCCTCGATCAGGTGGCGGACGATCTCGCGTTCCTCCTCCGCCGATAGCTTGCCCTTCACCAGAGCGAGGTGGGCGGCGAGCGCAGCAAGCACAGCGAGCTGGCAGGTAAAGGCCTTGGTCGATGCAACGCCGATTTCCGGCCCGGCATGGGTGGGGAGGAGCAGGTCCGCCTCACGCGCCATGCTCGATGTCGGCACATTGACGACGACCGCGATGGTCTGCCCATTTTCCTTACAATGCTTGAGCGCAGCGAGCGTATCGGCCGTCTCGCCCGATTGCGAAATGAACAGCGCAAGGCCGCCCTCTTCGAGCACCGGATCGCGGTAGCGGAACTCCGACGCAACATCGATGTCGACTGGCACGCGGGCAAAGGTTTCGAACCAATATTTGGCGACCATCCCGGCATAATAGCTCGTACCGCAGGCGACGATGGTGATGCGCTTCACGCCCGCCAGGTCAAAATCCATCTGCGGCAGCGCGACCGTCTGTTCGAGCGGCCGGATATAGGAAGAGAGCGTCTGCGCAACCACGGTGGGCTGCTCGAAAATCTCTTTCTGCATATAATGGCGGTAATTGCCCTTTTCGATCGCCGCCGCCGATACGCCGCTGGTGGTGATTTCGCGCTGGACCGGATTATTATCCTTGTCGAAAATCTGCGCACCTTCCTTGTAGATGATGACCCAGTCACCTTCCTCCAGATAGGCGATCTTCTGCGTCAGCGGCGCGAGTGCCAGTGCGTCCGAACCCAGATAGGTCTCGCCATCGCCATAACCGACGACCAAGGGCGAGCCGAGCCGCGCGCCGATCAGGAAATCTGGGTTCTCGCGAAAGGCGATGGCGAGCGCAAAGGCACCGCGCAGTTGCGGCAGCACCGCCTTCACCGCCTCGGTCGGCGATTGCCCCGCCTCGATCTGTTCGCTGACAAGATGCGCGACGACTTCGGTATCGGTCTCGCTCTCGAACGTGCGGCCACGCGCCGTCAGTGCATCGCGCAGCGGCTTGAAATTTTCGATGATGCCGTTGTGGACCAGCGCGACTTCGCCGGTCGCATGCGGGTGCGCGTTGCTCGTGGTCGGCGCGCCATGGGTCGCCCAGCGGGTGTGCGCAATGCCGATATTGCCGGGTGCCGGATTGCCGGCGAGTTCCTTGACGAGGTTGTTGAGCTTCCCCTCCGCACGGCGGCGGATCAACTGGCCGTCAAGCACGGTGCACACGCCCGCGCTGTCATAACCGCGATACTCCATTCGCCGAAGGCCATCGACCAGACGGTCTGCCACTGCTTCCTTGCCGACGATGCCAATAATGCCACACATTTATTTTGTTTCCTTTGGAGCTTTGTATGGAACGCGGATACCCGGCATTTCAGCAGGGAAGTCCTTTGTATTTCTTGTGACCAAGATCCGGCCTGACACCTGCGCCGAAGCCAGGATGATTGCATCTGATGATTTCAGCGATTTACGCTGATGCCGAAGTGCTGCCGCGCGACGACCGATTTCTTCATCGATTTCGCACATTGCAAACAGACGAAGGAATTCCTCCGTTTCCTTTGTCGCTTCATCGGGAACGCCGGACATAACCTCTATCCATGTTATCCGGCTGATCCATGCACGGGTTACGCTGCGCACTTCAGCCCATGCTGCCGGCCTGTTATGCAGCATGTCGATAATGATGTTCGTATCGAAAAATCGCTCGCTCACGTGGCTTTTGATTTCTTTTTGGGCGGCGTCAGGTCGCTCACATCCGGCCATTCGCCGCGAAGCTTGCGTTCATATTCAAGACCATCCACGTTCGATCCATGTCGCTCCCATAGGCCGAAATATTTTTCAAACCCTTCCTTGCCACTCGCCTCCAAATAATTGGATACGGCTTCGCGCAATACAGCCGCGCGTGACTTGCCTTCGCGCTTGGCGATTTCATCCAGCTTGCGAACATCTTCGGCCGGGACATCAACGAGGAATCTGCCCATAATGATATACTGATATCATATCATGATATCATGTCAAGCGATTCACTTCCCTTGCTTCTTTTTCCGCATCGTATCGTGGAAACGATCGGCCCAGCCGGGCTTCATCAGCTGCTCTGCGCGGACCATGCGGAGTTCGCCATCGGCCACATCGCGTGACACTGCGCTGCCCGCTGCGACTATCGCATCGCGTCCGATCTTCACCGGGGCGATCAGGGCTGAGTTGCTGCCAATAAAGGCCCCCTCGCCAATCACTGTCTGATATTTGAAATAGCCGTCATAATTGCAAGTGATTGTACCCGCGCCGATATTCGCCTTGGCACCGATTTCGGCGTCGCCCAGATAGGTCAGGTGGTTGGCCTTGGCACCTTTCCCCAGATGCGCTTTCTTGGTTTCGACGAAATTGCCGATCTTGGCCTTTTCCTCGAGCACAGTGCCGGGGCGGAGCCTTGCAAAGGGTCCAACTTCGCAACCCTCGCCAATCACCGCGCCTTCGATATGGCTGTTCGCGCAGATCTTCACATTATCGGCCACGCGCACTCCAGGACCGAAGAACACATTGGGTTCGATCGTGACATCACGGCCAAGCTGTGTGTCGTAGGAAAACCACACCGTTTCAGGCGCGATCAGGCTGGCGCCATCGGCCATCGCCTGCACGCGGCGGCGTTTCTGCCATTCGGCCTCCATCGCGGCCAGTTCGCCGCGGCTGTTGATGCCGGTCACGTCATAGGGATCGGTTTTGACGACATGGCAATGCCGCCCGTCCTGCACCGCGATGTTGACGATATCGACGAGGTAATATTCGCCCGCCGCATTATTGTTGGTGACGCGCGCGAGCAGCGCAAACAGATCCTGGGCGCGCACCGCCATCAGGCCCGAATTGCACAGCTTCGTCTGGCGCTGCTTTTCGGTGGCATCCTTGTGCTCGACCATCCATTCGATGCGGTCGCCGGTTGCAACGATGCGGCCATATTGCAGCGTGTCTTCGGGTTCGAAGCCAAGCACGACAACTTCGGGGCGATCATCGCTGTGCAGCCGATCGATCATCGCTTGCATCGTTTTTGTCGGCACAAAGGGAACATCGCCGTAAAGGATCAGCACATCGCCATCGAAATCCTTGAGCGCGCTTTCCGCCTGCTGCACCGCATGGCCGGTGCCGAGCTGCGGTTCCTGCACCACCGTCTCCGCACTGTCGCCAAGGGCATCGCGCAGCTGGTCTGCCTTGTCGCCGACGACGACCACCTTCTTCGCAGGCTCCAGCGCATCGACGCTCGCCATCAGGTGCATCAGCATCGGGCGCCCCGCAATCGGGTGCAGCACCTTGTGCAGTTCGGATTTCATGCGGGTACCCTTACCCGCGGCGAGGATGATGGCGGCGATATTGCTCATGCGCCAAGGCTTTAGAAGCAAATGGTTGCAGTTTCCAGAATTTGCGGACAGCTAAAGACGATATGACAAAATTCCCCTTCGACATTGTCGGCTTCGATCTCGATGGCACGCTGCTCGATACCAGCATCGAGCTTGCCGCCTCGCTCAACCATGCCCTGCAAAGCATTGGCCGGCCGCCGATTGCCACCGATGGCGTCAAGGCGCTGGTCGGGATGGGCACGCGGCACATGCTGACTTTGGGGCTGCAGCAATCGGGCGAAGCCGACGAGGAAACCATCCGCGCGCTCCACCCTGTTCTGATCGATCATTATCGCGCCAATCTGGGCAGCAATTGCCCGCCCTTTCCGGGCCTGGTCACAGCGATCGACGCGCTAGAGGCTATGGGCGTCAAACTGGCGGTGGTGACCAACAAATTTGAAAGCCTCGCGGTCGAACTGCTCGGCAATGTCGGGCTGGCGGAGCGGTTCGTCACCATCATCGGCGGTGACACGATGGGGAAAGGCAATGGCAAGCCCAAGCCCGATCCGATCCACGAAATGATTGCACGCTGTGGCGGTGGCCGCGCCGCCTATATCGGCGATTCCATCCACGATGTTCATGCCTCACGTGCGGCAGGCATCCCCAGCGTGGCAGTAGCCTTTGGCTTTCTCAGCCAACCTGCGGAGGAACTGGGCGCCGATGCTGTGATCAACCATTATGACGAACTGGTCGAAACGCTTCACACGCTGGGCTAGCCCTTGCGCCACTTGACCCACAGGTGCCGCGCCAGCATCAATGGCGGCATTCGGAGCCAGTGCGAGCGGATGTAGAATAGCAGCCGGATAAACTTTCGCGTCGGGCGGCCCCAGCCGTCGCGCGCGGTCAGCCGCGCCACATACCATTTATCCTGCCGGTGCCAGCCCGCCCAATCCTTCGGAATTTGGGTTCCATAAAGCTGGTGCGCCAGCCGAACGGCGCGTTCGACGGGTTCGGAGAGCTGGTGCAGCGAAGCGCGCGATCGCAATTGAACCCAGAACTCGGCGCTCGAAAATTGGCCGAGTAGGCAGTGAATATCCCAAAGATTGCGCAAACCCCCGTCCAATTCACCATCGGCAAAGAGATGCGCTGCGCTGTGACAGACCATGTCGGTGGGGGAGAGGGTGTATAATCCTCCCCTCCCGCTTGCGGGAGGGGAGGGGGGAGGGCCTGAAATCCCGTAAGGCTCGCTTTGCTCGCCCCCTCCCCTAACCCCTCCCGCAGGCGGGAGGGGGATAGCCGCGCCCAACATCCCAGCCGCATCCGGCGTCTGCCTAGCAGTCAGCGGCAGGATGGTGTGGTGGACGTCGATCATCCGGTCGCGCTCCTTGTGGATCAGCGGCGGAAGTTCGTGCATATGATCGCGGTAATAGGCGTCGTCATAGGGGTCGGGTTTGACCCATTCCCAACCGGCAGCGAGCAGCGCGGCCTCAACCTGCGGAAGATCGTCGCGCGCCACCAAGATGTCGAGGTCACCAATCGAGCGGCCCTCGCCTGCCTTGAGGCCCGCTGCGACATAAGCTGTGCCTTTGAGCAACACGACCTTGCCGCCATAGCCTGCCAAGGCCCGCCGAGCGCAATCCGCCTCCCACAGCGCGGAGCGGCGCTGGTAATCGGCATTGACCCGCGCTTCGGCAAGTATTTCTGCGACCTTCGGTGGCACCGACTCAATTTTGAGTCGCTCGGCGAGCGTGCCAAGCAACAGTTCGGCGCGCGCCATCGAGAGCAATTCGGTCCAGCCCTGCACATCGAGATCGCTTGCGATCGCGGGATCGCGCAACGCATCGACCAACAGCTTTGCATCGCGGCTCATGCCAGCCGCTCCCACAGCTGTTCGACCAGCGCGACCGCCTCTTCGCCCGACTGATAATCGATCGCGCGCGACGGCACTGATCGGACGAAACGAGTCAGTGTGATGAACCCCGTCTCGCCCAGCGCGACATAGTTGGTCGACGCCTGGGTCAGCCGCATGAAGGTCTCGCCCGGGGCCACCTCGCGCACTTCGCCCGGATAACCAAAGCGCGGGAACAAGAGCAAAGCGGGCGCTCCACCCTGCCCCATCCGCGCGATCGCATCGCCAGGAGGAACCAGATGGCGTATATCGCCCTTGGGCGTGCCCGCCAGCAGCGGCCCAAAGTGACCATCGGGCTTTACCGCCTGCATCGCTGCGATAGCGCTGTTCTTCAGGCTGATCAGGCGCGGGAACGGAACGGCATCGCCACTCACAGGATCAAGCAGCACAAATTCGTCACCCATGAAACGCCAGCCGCGCGATCCGAGCAGCGCAGACAAGGTCGATTTGCCTGAGCCTGACTGCCCCGTCATCACCAGCACCCGACCGTCACGCTCTACCGCGCTCGCGTGGAGCAGCAGGTGCCGCCGCCAGCCCAGCGCCATCTGCAGGTTCATCGCCATTTCCGCCGCAAGCAGGCCCTGCGCCAGTGGCAAGGGCGCAGCATCGGGCAGCATATAATCGCCGCAAATCGCGACCGACGGCCGCAGCCAACGGCGCAGCAAACCGGTTGGCTCCAGCCGCACGCTGAAATCGGTGAATTCCGGCTGCGGATAGTCGCGGTAAAGCTCTGCCATCTGCGCCAAGGGTTCGCGCCATGCCGATCCGATGCGGAAAGCCGCCGGCCCCACCTGCACGCGAAATTCATGCATCGGTAATACGCTCTACCAGCCCGAGTTCGGCCAGCTCCTCCAGCCGCTCGGACAGCACCGCCACTGCATCCGCTGCTCCGCCAAGATCGAACGTCTTGGCCAAGCGTTTGGCCAGTATTGCCGCGTCCACAGCATCGTCACCCATCGCCGCGAGCATCTGCGGCACGGGCTCTCCCACCATATGCGTAATGCCTGAACGCCGCTGGTAAATGAGCGTCATCATGTCGAGTGGTTCGACAAGCCGCTGGTCAGCCGGTTCGGCACGGTAAAGGACTTTTGAACTGCCCACGGCCAATGCCTAACGCATAGCCGTTAAAATTCAATCAGCCGGTCAGCGTGGCATTTGCAGCGATGCGAAACAGGTAAATCCGCTTTGGCCCGCCTGCAGGCGGCGAATGTAGTTCACATAGGCCTGGCTCTGTTCGTAGGTCGTGCCCGGCAAAGTCTGGCCGGAAAGCGCGCGCTTCACTTCCTCACCACTGAAGCGCTGGCCGGTGGCGGTGAAAGAACCGGGTGTATCGGGGGCAACAAGATTGCCGGTGGCATCGATATTCATGCCTGCACCATGCGGGCCGGGCACCGGAATTTCGCAGTTCAGCACCGACCCTGCGGTCTGCGCAAGCGCCGGACGAACCGAAACCACCGCCGCCACGCCCGCTGCACCCAGCATCAACGCGCGTCGGCGCGTCGGCATCTGCATCGCATCATCGTTGTCAGGGATTTCGCCACTCATCATGTGCACTTAGCAAAGACCGCGCAGGAATCCATAAGCCGAATTGTAAAGCCTTTGTGGCGTCTAGTAACGGGACAGGCTGTCTCGCGGCAGTTAACGTGAAAAGGGGCGGAGCCAATGTCCGCCCCTTCTGAATGTCACACCGCTTACTTCGCCGTGTAAGGCAAAGACGAATGGTGCAGCACGATACGCAGCTTGCCTTCGCCATCGCGCACATAGCCCCAGGTCTTGTCAACGGTGGTGACATTGCCCTTGCTATCGGTGAGGCTAACATTGCCCATAGAAATGGCAGAATTGCCGGTGATGATAACACCCGCATTCTGCACCTTGTACGAACGCCAACTCTTGAGCGCGAAGCCGGTGTCATTCTTATATTCCGAATTACCGCCTACAAAATAGGCGAGAGCTCCGTCACGGGTCGTGCGGAAGGTCTGCGGGGCGAGCGTCAAGGTCGGTTTGAACAGCACCGGGCCCATATTATAGCCATAGGCGCTGTCGAGAACGGTTTCGGCGAGCTTCTTCGCAGCGGCAAAACCCTTATTGTCATATTCGGTTGAGATGGAGACCAGGGCGTTGCCCCACGCCTGCTGCGCAGCCTCAACTTCGGCCATGGTGATCGGACTATAGGGCGCTGTGTGAGCGCTCGATCCGTGATTGTGTTGGTGTGTGCCGTGCGACTGGGCCAGCGCTGGCGAAGTGGCCGACACCAGGCATGCGGCCACTGCTACCGAACGTGCGTAACGAAACATAAAACACTCCAATAACTTAAGAGCGTTTCCCCCAGCGCCTAAATGGCATTTTGATACAATGTATCAATGCCGCCATTTACTGCATGACTTCGCTTCGTCGTTCCTTTGGAACGGCTTGGCGTTGTTGATCAGAATTCGATCTGCATCCGAGCCTGGAACAGGTCGACACCATAACCGCGCTGGTCGATCGCCACGGTCGATGTCGGATCGACAAGCGCTGCGATCGGGCCACCTTCGACATCGATGCGACCATAGTTGAGCATGAAGCGGATATAGTCGATCGGATACCAGTTGAAGCCCAGCAGATATCCGGTTTGCGAGCCGCCACGGCCCAGACGGCTATTGAGCGCAGCAAGGCTGGTCGCACCTGTGGTGAAATTATTGGTTAGCCCGTTTTTGAGTGCGGCATCATCCAGATCGACATGATCAATGCGCGCCATCAATTGGAATGCGCCTGAACCGCCCTTGTTGATTGGATTGAGCACCTTGGTGCGGTTCCAGGTGCCATCACCACGCTTGTAACCGCGCGTTTCGCCGGTCAGGAAATAGCCAATCTCGCCATAAGCGCCGAAAAATTCGGGATTGGTCGCGGCAACGATCGCGGAGTTACCGCCCGAAAAGACATCGAGTCCCGAAGCCAGATCGCCTGCCTGATAGGCATCGGCTTTCAGCCATTGTGCTTCACCGGCAAGATACAGCCCTTTGAAGATAGCGGCGGCTTCGACGCCGATGATGCGGTCGCTCTTGGCAGCAAAACTGCCGGTGTCGACAAAACGCACGTCGGTCAATTGCGTGTTGGGCCGGGCACGATAGCGCGCCAATTGGCCGGTCGACGGGTTGTTGACCCCGGCCACACCACCGTTGGAGGCAAATTCGCGATGCTGGTAACCTAACCCGAAATGCAGCTGACCGCCCAGCGCCTTGGGCGCATAAACCAGGCGCGCGGCGCCGATCCAGCCATCATTATCAAAGCTGCTATCGATGCTGTGCGCGGTGAACATCGCAATCTCGGCGCGTACATCGTCATTTTGGCTGTGCCAGGCTACCGCGGCGCCAAGGCGACGGCTGTTGAGGAAGGCATCGTTGAACGCGGCACGCTCAAGGAAGGAGTTGTTGTTCGAACTGCTGACCTGCTCAAGCCCGTTTAGCGTTTCGAAATTGCCGATGCGCACCACAATCGGCGCGTTTGCCGGGCTGTAACTTAGGAAAACATCACCAAAATTGGTGCTGCTGTTGGCAAAATCAGCCTCAACCTTATAGCCGAAACCACCGGGCATCGTGCCTTCGGCACCCAGGCGCACGCGGCGGACACGGCTGTTGAACCCAAGGTTGCGGCTCGCGGCATAATCGCCGGGGATACTGACATAGCCCGCATCATAATGAAGGCGCCCGCGCGGCTTGAAGCTCCAGCCATCGGCGGTCTTGATTTCGGGGGCACCTTTGAAACTGATTTCAGGTGCAGGTTTTACATCGGCTTTTTTCTCCGCAGTTGCGACAGGCGTGGGTGCAGGCGCTGGTGCAGCGGCAGCCTTCTCAACCTTGGCGGAAAGATAAGCCAGTTGCTCCTTCAATGCGGCAACCTCGGCCCGAAGTGCCTCGATTTCGGCATCGTTCGATTGGGCAAGAGCCGGATTTGCAACCAGCATTGCTGCGGTTGCAACACTGCCCATCAATATTTTGCGCGCTGAAATCATGGTGTTTCCCCTGTCCTTTCCCGAATCGCTGTGACAGTTAGATTGCCAATTCGCGTCGTCTTTATGACGGCAATGAGTAGCTTTTGTTACAGTCGCCATTTCCACGCTTTACGCTTGCGTAAACGTAAACGTCATGCCAAGCCGCGCGTCGCAAAATTCCCGGGGTTTTGGAGTCGCTGCCTTGCGCTTCCCTGCCCCATAAATCTGGAGATTGTCGATGACCATCAACTTCAAAGATAAAGTCGCCATTGTGACCGGAGCCGGCGGCGGACTGGGCCGCGAATATGCGCTCGAACTCGCCAAGCGCGGTGCAAAGGTTGTCGTGAACGACCTTGGCGGTGCGCGCGATGGCACCGGCCATTCGGATGCCGCACTCAAGGTGGTTGAAGAAATCAAGGCAGCTGGCGGCGAAGCCATGTCGAACGGCGGCAGCGTCACCGAATATGAGCAGATGGTGGAAATGGTTGCCAAGGCAAAGGAAGCCTGGGGCGGCGTTCACATCCTGATCAACAATGCCGGCATCCTGCGTGACAAGAGCTTCACCAAGATGGAAATGGCTGACTGGAAACTGGTCGTCGATGTCCACCTCAACGGTTCGGCCAACTGCACCAAGGCGGTGTGGGATACGATGCGCGAACAGAATTATGGCCGCATCCTGATGACCGCCTCGTCGACCGGCCTTTACGGCAATTTCGGCCAGACCAACTATGGCGCTGCCAAGCTCGGTCTCGCTGGCTTCACCAAGTCGCTCTATCTCGAAGGCGCGAAATATAATGTGAAGTGCAACACGCTGGCCCCGATCGCGGCAACGCGCATGACTGAAGACATTCTTCTGCCCGCAGCATTTGCAATGTTCGATCCGGTCAATGTCGTTCCGGCTGCGCTGTTCCTGGTTTCGGAAGACGCGCCCGCCAATGTCATCATGGGCGCCGGTGCCGGTTTCTTCCACACCGCAAATGTCACCATGACGCAGGGCATGCTGCTTTCGGGCGATGACCTGTCGCCCGAAGGTGTGGCAGCCAACTTTGCCCAGATCAGCGACCGCACCGGCGAAATCGTGCCCCAGTCGGGTGGCGAACAGTCGATGCAGGCGATGAAACTGCTGCAGGCGAAAGCCGGCTAAAGCAGCAGCGCCCGGATTGCCCGGGCCGCATCTGCCATCACTTCTTCGCGATCGAGTTCGGGTTCGTCGAAAACGAGTTCGATCGCTGCATAACCCAGATCGACCGCCAGCCTGGCCCTAAGCACCAGGCTGGCGCGACCTTTTTGGGGGTTTAGCGCCAACGCACGTTCGGCCAAAGCCTCCGCCAATGCCCGGTGCGACGACAGCCGCACCTCTGCCAATTGCGGCACCGCGCGCAGCATCCGCATCACCCAGGGCCCGCCCGCGCTTTTGCGCGTCAGCTCGACATGGTCGAGCAACGTCTTTGCAATCGTCACTTCATCCTGCGCCGGATCAAGCGCAACCAGCGCATTCTGCGCGTCCATCAACCGTTTGCCGAGCGCGGTCAGCACCGCATATTTGTCTTCGAAATAATGGTAGAGCGTGGGTGGGGTAACGCCTGCACGATCAGCAATCCGGTTGGTGCTGATTCGTTCGACGCCCTCTTCCGCCAGCAACTCCCCCGCCGCGTCGAGCAACTTTTCGTAGGTCGCGAGTGACCGGTATTGGACAGGTTTGTGCGGCATCTCGAAATCCTGCTTGACCTAATATAGTGATAACTATATTTTCTCGATTGGGAAAGGGAATTTATGCGCAAATATATAGCCTTACTGCTCCTGCCATGGCTAGGGGGTTGCGACGAACCGGTACCTTCCGCACAACCAATGACGCCCGAACTGAGTGCCCAACTCTCCCCTGCGGACCCGCGTTTGGCAGAGTTGTATGCAGGATCGTGCAAGGCGTGCCACACGGTGAAGGACTCGCTAGCGCCGCTGACCGGCGATCGTAGCGCATGGGATGCGCGCTGGGCACAGGGCGAAGCGGCCTTGCTCTCCGCCAGCATTCAGGGGAAGAATGGCATGCCGGCGGGCGGACAATGCTTCACCTGTACGCCAGAGGATTTGAAGAGGCTGATCCGATTCATGGCCGGGCGGGAGGATGAACAATGAAGATAGGGCGTCGCGTCTTGTTGGGTGGGGCGGGTTTGCTTGCGCTTGGCGTAGGTGGTTTGGCTGGCCGCCGCATGTGGCTCAGTCGAGAGCTTGAACTTCCCGATGCGATCAATGCCGACGGGCGCGCGCTCTGGTCAAACTGGGCTGGCAACGCTTATGCTTATCCTGCCACCCGGGCAGCACCAGCCAACGAGGCAGAGCTTGCCGCACTTTTGCCAGGGGCAAAGACGCCGATCCGCCCGGTCGGATCGGGGCACAGTTTCACCGAACTGGTGCCTACCGAGGGCACATTGCTTTCGCTCGATCGGTTGAGCGGGCTGGTAAGCCATGATGCGACGGCGATGACCGCCACAGTCAGGGCCGGAACCAAATTGTCGGCGCTTGGGCCATTGCTCGCGGGGATTGGGCAGGAGATGCCCAACCTTCCCGATATCAACAAACAGACGCTGGCAGGCGCACTTGCAACCGGAACGCATGGTACTGGCAAAGGCGTGAAAGCCATTCATGGCGAAGTGACCGCGATGAGGCTCGTCCTGCCCAATGGCGAAGTTGCAGAGTGCAGTCGCGAATTGCGGCCCGAACTGTTCCACACAGCGCGCGTTTCGCTTGGTGCCTTTGGCGTGGTCAGCGAAGTCACCTTGCAGAACCGCCCGCTTGAGCGGGTGAAGAAAATCGTGTCGCTGGTCGATACCGAAGACATGCTGCGCCAATGGCCGGCGCTGGCCGAAAAGCACCGCAACGCCGAATTCCTTGTGCTGCCCTTCACCGGCAAATCGGCGTTGATCACCCACGACACCACGACCGAACCGGTGCGCCCGCGCGGCCCGGATGGCGACACCGATACGCTGATGGACCTGAAATCGCTGCGCGACCTGTTCGAATTCGCGCCCGAACTGCGCAAGAAAGCCGCGCAATCGGCAATGGCCGACATCCCACCGGATATCGCCATCGACGAAGGCTGGAAGCTATTGTCGAATGAACGCCCCGTGCGATTCAAGGAAATGGAATATCACCTGCCGATAGCCGAGCAGGTCGGGGCGCTGCGCGAAATCATCCGCCGGATCGAAAGCGATGCGCGCGGCGTCTTCTTCCCCATCGAAGCCCGCATCATCGCGCCCGACGATGCCTGGCTCTCCCCCTTTTACGAACGCGAAAGCGGATCGATTGCGGTGCATGCCTGGTACAAGGAAGACCATGACTGGATGTTCCGCTTGGCCGAGCCGGTATTCCGCGAGGCGGGCGGGCGGCCGCATTGGGGCAAGCTGCATTCGCTCGGCGCACAGGAATTCAAACAGCTTTATCCACAATTTGCAGAGGCCGACGCCATCCGGCGGTCGGTTGATCCCGATGGCCGGATGCTCAATCCTTTCCTGAAGCGCATTTTCGGATGAAGCGCCGCACCTTCTTCATCGGCGGCGGTGCCTTGATTGCGGCGGGTGCGGGTGCAATGCTGCTGCGCCCGGCAGAGGAGGGAGCGATGCACAGCGATTATTTCCGAAATTTGGCTGGCGCGCTTGGCCGTGCGGGATTGAACCGTCCCACGCTCGTGATCGATCGCCAGAGGTTGGTCGCCAATATCGCGGCCATCCGGCAAAGCGTAGACAAGGCCGGCCTGCCGCTCCGCGTCGTGGCCAAATCACTGCCCTCGCCCAAACTGCTCGATGCCGTACTGGCGGGCATGGGTAGCGACCGGTTGATGGTGTTCAGTGCGGAAATGTTGCTGCAACTGCTGCCAGCACGCCCGCAAGCCGACTATCTGATGGGCAAGCCCCTCCCCACGAGCGAATATGCGCGCGTCATCGACACCGCAGGCAAGGATGCCGTCGGAAACGTCCAATGGCTCATTGATACACCGCTGCGTCTTTCGGAATATGTCGCGGTTGCGAAGGCGCGCGGCGTTCCGCTTAATGCCAGCCTCGAAATCGATGTCGGCCTTCATCGCGGCGGCTTTGCCGATCCGGGCGAGTTGGCCGCAGCCGTTAAAAGCGCGATCGCGGCAAATGCGAAGATTTCCGGCCTGATGGGCTATGACCCGCATGTTCCCAAAATGCCCAGCCCGGACAAGGCCTATGCAGCGACGCAGGATGCTTACAAAAACGCCATCGGGATTTTGAAAGCTGCCGATCTCGACATTTCGGCGATAACAGTCAACGGCGCAGGCAGCCCCACCTTCCGCCGCCATTGCAAGGGCACGGTCGCGAATGAAGTGTCGGTCGGCTCCGCCTTCGTCAAACCCGGCGATTTCGATTATGAAGACTTGGCCGATCTTGCGCCCTCTGCCTTCATCGCAACCCCCGTCCTCAAGGCGAGTGGCGACCAACAACTGCCGGGTCTTGAACCACTCTCGAGCGCGCTCCATTGGTGGGATCGCAACACCGAACGCGGCTTCTACATCCATGGTGGCCACTGGCTCGCCAAACCCGCCTCACCCGAAGGCCTCCAATATTCCAAGCTGTTCGGCCGCTCGTCCAACCAGGAATTGCTCACCGGATCGCGCAAGATCGACTTGAAGCCCGGCGACATCATCTTCCTGCGCCCTGACCAGAGCGAAGCCCTGTTCCTGCAATTCGGCGATATCGCGGTGTTTGATGGCGAGGAAATTGCCGAAAGCTGGCCAACACTCCCGGTGAGCGCCTAACCCTCAACCAGTTTGAGCAACTTTCGCTCCACCGGGGCCAAGACGGGCACCAGTTCGTGGCCGCGTTTCAATACCGCGCCGCCTTCGCCAATCAGCGCCCACATGCCCTGCTTGTTGCGCAGCGAAGGATCCTTGACGATGCGGTATTCGGGGCGCTCGGCTGTGCGGCGAAAGGCGGAAAAGATCGCGGTGTCGCGGCCAAGATCGATGGCATAATCGCGCCAGTTGCCCGCCGCGACCATTCGGCCATAGAGATCCAATATACGAGTGAGTTCGTCGCGTTCGAAACCGACTTGGCGGGCCTGGCGCGCCGCAACCGGAAAAGGCAGAATTGCGCTCAAGCCGACTTGCTACCCCCGCGCTTGCGTGCGGCACTTTTCGCGGCAGCCGCAGCATCGCGTTCCTCCAGCAGTTGCGCCAACCGCTTTTGCATCGTTTCCATTTCGCATTGCAGGATTTCGAGTTTTTGCGTTGCCGGATCGAAGCGTTCGCTGCACGGCGTGCCATAGGGCACAAAATTCTGCGTCTCGGGCTTAACCTCAACCAAGGTCGGCTTGGCCGGGATGCCAACCATGGTCGCGCCTTCGGGTACATCCTTGGTGACAACGGCGTTGGCGCCGATGCGGCTGTTAGCGCCGACGGTGATCGGGCCGAGGATCGCCGCACCAAGGCTGATGATCACATTGTCACCGATGGTCGGGTGGCGCTTGCCGCCCTGGCCGCTGGTGGGATTGGTGCCGCCCAGCGTTGCCCCCTGATAGATCGTCACATTGTCGCCAATCTCGGCTGTCTCGCCAATCACGACAAAGCCATGGTCGATGAAGAAATTGCGCCCGATCGTCGCACCGGGGTGGATATCGATCGCGGTCAGGAAGCGCGCGATGTGGTTCACCAACCGCGCGAGGAAATACATTTCGCCCTTGAACAGCCAGTGCGCAACGCGATGCAGGCCAAGCGCCCAAACGCCGGGATAAAGCAAGATTTCCCAACGGGTGCGCGGCGCCGGATCGCGGGCCTTGATAGAGTCGAGATACTCGACAAAATTTCCAAACATGGCCTTTAACCTCCCGCAACCCGCAGCATGGGCATTTCGCCCGCATTGGCCATTCGTTCAATACATCTGTAAAGTTAAGCGATAGCGCAAATAATTCCAGACCTGTCGGCCTTGGTCAAAGGAAAAACATGGATTTTATCGACCATAACGATTAATTACGGCCTATTAATCGATTGGACCGAAAAATGTCGACCTATCTGCCTACGCTCAAACAGTTGCAATATCTGGTCGCGCTTGAGGAGCATGGCCATTTCGGCAAGGCAGCCGACGCCTGCTATGTGACGCAATCGACGCTGTCGGCAGGCATAAGGGAATTGGAATCGCTCCTCGGCTTGGTGTTGGTCGAACGCACGCGCCGCGTCGTCCGCTTCACCCCGCTCGGCACCAAAATGGTCGCCAAGGCGCACCGCATCTTGCGCGAGGCAGAGGAACTCGCCGATATGGCGCGGGCCGCGGGCAAGCCGCTGGCCGATGAATTGCGGATGAGCGTGATCCCGACGATCGCCCCCTTCCTGCTCCCCCGCCTGCTGCCGTCGTTGCGCAAGAAATATCCCGATCTCAAACTCTACCTGCGCGAGGAAACCAGCGCCGCTGCATGCGAAGCCTTGCACAGGGGACAGGTCGATTGCGTACTGCTCGCGCTGCCTTATGGCTGCGGCGATACCGAGCATGCCAAACTGTTCGACGACCGGCTGTTCGTTGCTTTTCCCAAGGGAGAGCCCGATAATCCGCCCAACACCATCGTTCCCGAAATGATCGATGAATCGCGCTTGCTGCTTCTGGTCGACGGGCATTGCCTGAAAGACCATGCGCTCGCCGCCTGCAACCGGCCCGAACTGCGCGCATCAGCGACGATGTTGGGCACATCGCTGCACACGCTGATCCAGATGGTCGACAACGGCCTCGGGCAGACCCTGGTGCCCGAAATCGCAGTGAAGAACGGGTTGCTCAATGGCACCGAAGTCGAGGCACGGCCACTCGATGCACCGCATGCCAGCCGCGAAATTGCGCTGGTCTGGCGCACCAACAGCCCGCGCCAGCCCGAGTTCGAATTGCTCGCGGAAACGATGCGCGAATTGGTTGTCGCTTAATCCCAGCGCGTAGCGCGTTGGGTGTCGCTGGCCTTGGCCTCAACCCAGACCGCATCGGCGTCACGATATTCCTTTTTCCAGAATGGCGCGTCGGTTTTCAATCGGTCGATAAGGTAGGCGCACGCCTCAAGCGCGGCAGCGCGGTGCGCGGCCGCCGCCAGCACGAGCACGATTGGCTCGCCCACCTCCATCCGCCCGACACGGTGGATAATCGTACAGCCTGCCAATCCCCAACGCTGGAGCGCCTCTTCGCAAATGTCCGAAAGGCTCGCCTCGGTCATGCCCGGATAATGCTCAAGCTCGATCGCGGTCACACCATCGTCGGCGCGCACGATGCCGGTGAAAGTCGCAACCGCACCAACGCCGAGCCGCTCGAGCATTGCAGCTTCGGCCGCAATGTCGAACGCTTCGGTATGGATCGAGACGCGGATCATCCGCCTGTTACCGGCGGGAAAATGGCAAATTCGCTCGCACCGGAAATCGCGGCATCGGCTTTCACCATGCGCTGGTCGAGCGCAAAGCGCAGCTTCGAACGGTCGGCAAATGCTTCGGCATGGCTGGGGGATTGCGACGCCAGCCAATCGAGCGCCTCGGCAACGGTCTGCACTTTGCCTGGAAAGTCGATATCCTCGACATCGCGGCCCAGCGCCTCGCGGACGCGTGCGAAATAGACCAGCCGCATGGTCAATCCATATGCTTGATGCCGACGCGCAGATAGTCCCAGCCGGTGATGATCGTCAGCACCGCGGCGACCCACAACAGGCTGAGCGCGGCCGTTTTCAGAAGCGCCCAATCGGGCAGCGCACCTGCCAGGATCAGTCCGCCAAAGGCAACCAGTTGCGCGGTGGTTTTCCACTTGGCCAGTTGTGAAACCGGCACCGAAACCTGCAACCCGGCGAGGAATTCCCGTAAGCCCGAAACAGTGATTTCGCGCAGCAGGATGACGAGCGCGGCGATGACGTGCCAGCCATCTACATCGCGGGTGAACACCAGCAGCAGGATCACTGCACCGACCATGATCTTGTCGGCAATCGGATCGAGAAACACGCCGAGTTTCGAAACGGTACCCTGCGCCCGCGCCAGATAGCCGTCGAAATAATCAGTGATCCCCATCAGGCAGTAGAGCGCGAAAGCGAACCAGTAATCGATCGGCAAAGGCTGCACGCTTTGCGGCTTGGTACCTGGCCACAGCAGGAACACAAGGATCGGCACCGCGAAGATGCGTGAGAGCGTGAGGATATTGGGCAGGCTCAGCATGTCATCAATTCCTAACGCCAAATGTGCGGAAAAACATCCGCTATTTTCCTGTTGCGGGAACCGCCGGATAAGCCTGCCATAACCCACCGAGTGCATCCTTCAGCGGATCGAGCCATTGCTCATAGGGTTTCCATTGTTCGACACCGTCGCGGTTGATCGGGCGGCGGACCTGCTCGCTCGATGCAGTGCGCACCGCGCGCTTGTTCTGGTGGAAATTGAGGCAGGCCTCTTCGAAAGGAACACCCAGATAATCGAGCATCGCGCGGACTTGTGCCTCGGGCTCTTCAATCACCGCTTCATGAATGACGCGGTGGACGCGGCCCGGCAGCACGACATCGAAATGCGCCATCAGACGAACATAATCTGAATAATAACGCCCCATGTCAGACAGGCTGTAGCTGAAGGCTTGCCCCTTGGCGAAATGCTGGCGGAAATTGGAGAAGCAGCAATCTAGCGGATGCCGCCGCGCATCGATGATCTTTGCATTGGGCAGGATCAGGTGGATGAGGCCAGTGTAAATCCAGTTGTTGGGCAGCTTGTCGATATAGAAGGGTTTATCAGTCTTGCGCTGCACCGCGGTGCGGCGGAGGAACTCGCTCCCCAATTCGGCGAGCCGCTCGCCCGGCATCTCCTTCACCGCATCCACCCAGCCGCTTGGCACCGTTTTGCCCTCACGCAATGCAATTGCCGGCATATCGGGCAGTTCCATCGTGCCTTCGATCTGCGAATGGCTCGCCAATATCTGCTCGAGCAAGGTCGATCCTGCGCGCGGCATGCCGAGGATGAAGATAGGATCGGGGGTCGCATCGCCCTGCCCCGCACGGCTGGCGAGGAATTCGGGGGTCAGTGTGGCGATGATCTTGTCGACATGTCGGGTGACAATGTCTGGATCATAATCGAGCTGGCCGTGCCGGATGGCGTTGGCGCGATCATAATGGCCAAAGGAGGTTTCGGCCTCTCGCCGGTCGTCAAACGCCTTTCCAAGCGCGAAGTGCAGATGCAGCCTGTCATCGTCAGACAGCGCTGCCGTATCGAGCGCAGCCTCCATCGCAGCGATATCAGCCTCATCGAAACGCACCGTCTTCAGGTTCGCAAGGCTCCACCACACCTCGCCCAAAGTTGGCTCGACCTCCAGCGCACGGCGATAGGCGGCAATACCTTCATCCTGCTTGCCGACGGTTTTGAGGACATGGCCGAAACTCATCCACAACTTGGCATGTGTCGGAAAACGATCGGTCAGCGCGCTATAAAGCGCCAAAGCCTCGTCATATTCGCCGATCCGGCCCAGCGCCGCCGCCATAAGGCTCTGCCCGCTGGCATCATCGGCATCAACCTCGAGAACGGTGCCGAGCATCTCGACCGTCTCTTCAAAACGGTTCTGCCGGTACAAGATGCCGGCAAGATTGGACCGCGCTGCCGTGAAATCGGGCGCAAGTTCAATCGCACGCCGCAACAGCGCCTCGCTGTCCTTGAACCTCCCCAGCCGCGCCGCAAGCTGTGCCATCAGGCGGATAGCCGCGACATCAAGCGGATCCTGCCGCAGATGCGCCCGCAGCAACGGCTCTGCGTCGGCCAGCCGGTCCTCGTTGATGGCGAGCGCGGCCTCAATCAACTGCGGATTGCGCATGCCGCGCGCGATATAATGGCTGGCAAGATCAGGGGCGGTTTGCGTCATCGATCCTGCGCTTATCGCATTGCCCCGGCATCGCCAAGCGCGCTGTCGGCGATGTGGAGGCGCAGCGCATCGCTGCCGGCACTGTCAAACAACGCTTCCTCGGTGCCCGTCATCCAAACCTGGCTGCCAGTATCATGAAGCCGCTCGAAAAGCGCCGCACGGCGGCCTGGGTCGAGATGCGCCGCGACCTCATCGAGCAGCAATATCGGCGATGCGCCGCGCAATTCCGCCACCAGAGCAGCATGGGCGAGGATCAACGAAAGCAACAGCGCCTTCTGTTCGCCGGTCGAACAGCTTGCCGCCGGCTGCCCATGGCCATCATGGCGCACAAGCAGGTCGTTGCGATGTGGCCCTGTAAGGGTGCGCCCTGCCGCCCGTTCGCGCCCGCGATTGGCCCGCCAGCCTGCCGCCAGCGCCTCAGCATCAGACACCGTCGCATCCTCCAGCGCTAGCAAAGGTTTGGCAAAGGGTGATGGGGGCATCGCGGCTATACGCTCCGAAAGTTGCGCGACAGTGCGCGAACGGCTGGCAATGATTGCCGCGGCATATTGTGCCATGCTGGCCTCGATCGCTTCGAACCAGGCGGTATCGCCCTGCCCTTCGGACAGCATCCGGTTGCGCTGGCGCAGGGCATTTTCATAACGGCTGCTGTTGAGCGCGTGCGCAGGCTCAAGCGCGAGCACTAACCGGTCGAGGAAACGCCGCCGTGCGCCGGCACCATCCATGAATAACCGGTCCATCGCAGGCGTCAGCCATAATATGGAGAGCCATTCGGCCAAATCGTTGATCGCGGCATTGGCACCATTGATGTGGACGATGCGCCTGCCAGGTGCTTCTGCACTCACCGCGGTGCCCAAATTGCTTTCACCCAGCCGCGCCGAGACGGCAAATCCGCCCGATCCACCCTGCCGTGCCATTTCGTGCAGATTGGCGCGCCGCAGCCCCCGGCCGGGAACCATCAGCGAAACCGCCTCCAATATGTTGGTCTTTCCCGCACCATTCGAGCCATGCAGGATGATGAAGCGCCCCTGCGGGCGAACGCTCAACGCGGCATGGTTGCGAAAATCCGTAAGGTCGAGCCGATCGAGCGCCATAGCCTTGCCCTATCCGAGATGCAGGCCGCGTCAACGCCGATTTGGTGCTCGCCCGGCAAGTTGGCGCAATTTCCACCACAGCCATCCCAAAATATTGGCGTATTTTCCTAATATTCAGGTTCGTAAAATCGTGTTTTTCACGTCGGAAAATTCTATGTAATTGTTTTTAATGTATTTCCTAAAATTGGCACGCCTCCTGCAATAACCTTGGCATCCCCGGAATGATCCGGAACATGAACAAGGAAGGACTTTTAAAATGACCATTTCGACCCGTAACCAGTTCGCTTCGGTATTCGCAGCCATCGCATGTGCATTCCTGACCATCGGCGTCAGCGTTGCTCCCGCAGTTGCTCCTGTAGCCCCCTATCTCGCCTGATAGCGTCACCCAAGAAAGGAATTTGACATGAACGCTTCATCTCGCAACCAACTCTTCTCGATCGCAGCCGCTCTGCTGTGCGCTTTCGTCACGGTCGGGATGAGCATTGCCCCCGCGCTTCCGGGTGGTATCGTCTGATGAACCCGAAGTTCGATCTGCCACCTGTCGTCAAGCCCGTTACTTCAAAGGAAAGCAAAATGACCAAATTGACGCTCGACCGCGCCAACAAGAAAATCTGGGGCGTATGCGCCGGCCTCGCCAACTGGACCGGCATGGATGCCACCGTTGTTCGCGTGATCTTCGTGCTCGCCACTTTGTTCGGCTTTGGCTCGGCCATCCTGATTTACGTCGCCTTGGGGTTGATCCTCGATTGACCCCAATCGACCTTCAGGCTCATATTGTAAAAAGTAGTAACATCTGATCGGTAACCCAAATTTAACGTCCTTGTACTGTTGGGACTTTAACTTTCGCCGTGGTAACCATCATGCAATCGAGGAACTGCACTCAGGACCAGTTTGCATGCCAGATGAAGTTAACAACGCCTACGACGATGAAAATCTCGAATCCCGCCGCTTTGGCCGCGGGGATGTCTACATCCCCATCGACGTGCGCGAATATGCAGGCGGGCGACACAAGGCCCATATGCTCGACCTGTCGCAATCGGGATGCCGGGTCTTTTCGGTAACGCTGTTGCGGCAAGACCGATCGATCTTCATCACCCTGCCGGGATTTGCGCCGCTCGAGGCGGAAGTCGCCTGGAAAAAGCGCGATGAATATGGCTGTGCATTCCTGACCGGGCTGCACCCGGCGATTTACGACCATATCCTCGCGAGCTTCCCCGCGCTGCGCAAATAGGGCGCGACTTACAGCAGGCTTTGCGTCACCACGGGCAGTCCCGCCAAGGCATCGTCGGACTGTTCGGTCCAGTGCCGTTGGTTGAACACCGCCCCTTCGGCACGCACCGCATCGACCTTTGCAAGGTCGACCTCGGCAAACAGCCACATCGGCTGGTCCAGCGCACCCAGAGCAACAACACCATCATCGGGAAAGCCAAGGTCGGGCGGTCCATAAACCCCCGCCGCCCCGCGGTTGCTGTCGAGCGAGGGGCACCAGGGCGCCTCCCCCACCGTCGGCGAATGCACGGCATAGAACTGGTTTTCGAGTGCGCGGGCCTGCGCACCGATGCGCACCCGCCAATAGCCGGTCAATCCATCAGTAGCAGAGGGGACGAGGAGCAATTTCGCCCCTGCCTCTGCCAGCACCCGTGCAATCATTGGAAATTCGCTGTCATAGCAGATCGATATGCCAATCTTTCCCAGCGCGGTATCGAACAGGGTGAGTTCGCGGCCGCCCGAAACGCCCCAGATCTCGCGCTCGAATCGCGTCATCACAATCTTCGCTTGCTCGCCCATCTTGCGGTTGGGCGCAAAAAGGCGCGCGACATTGTGATAGGCATCCCCCACCCGCATCGGGCAAGATGCGGCGCAGATATGGATATGATGCTCGGCCGCCAGCCGTTCATGCGCGGCGTCGATATCGCTGCGATGATCGGATAGCCACGCCAGCGAATATGCCAGATCGTCGCGCGCCTTGGCGTTGGCGGCGGTCAATTCCATGATACCATATTCGGGGAAGAGCGCGAGGCTCGCCCCGCCTGCCTTGGCTTCGGCTACCCAGCGAGCCAGCTTGTCCTCCCACTCGACAAAACTGCGGACTTCGTCGATCGGATATTGCGCGGCGGCGATGGTGAAGGCGCTCATAAGGGGCCGATCCAATATTGCATCTGGTGCGAAACCTCTTCCGCACCGCCGACTTCCTTCCACTCGAAATCGGTCGTGAAGCCTATGATAGGCCGATAGCCGCGCTTTTGCCAGAAGGCATCGAGCGGCTGGTAATCGGCGGGCCTCGCCGGATGGTCGACGGCGCGAACCACCGCGCAGAAACTCGCTTGCACCGCCCCCGCCGTACGTCCCGCCGCCTCACGCTGGTCGAAAAAGGCATGGCCGATGCCCTGCCCGCGATATTCGGGCAGCAGTACGGACTCGCCGAAATAGAAAAGCCGATCGACATCAATCCGGCGCTCAACAAAGGGGCGCTGGAACTCGGCCTTTTGCGCGATCATTGGCGAAGCGGTGGCAGCACCCACTATCCGGTCACCATCAAAGGCGGCGACCAAAGCGGCGTGCGGCGCCGCAGCAAACTCGGCGATATAGTCGCGCTCATAGGCGACATCGCCGTCGTACAGATAGGGAAAGGCGCGAAACACCTCGATGCGCAGTTGCGCCAGATCGTCGAGCGCAGCCGATATTTCCGCACCTGTCAGCGTGCGAACAGCAACCGTCAACTCAGCCCCCGACCTGCCGGATCCAGTCGGCAAGGTTGTAATAGACCGAAACCCGCGAAATCAAGCCGTCGCGCACCTCGAAAAAGGCACCGGCGGGCAGTTCGTACGTCTGCCCTGCGGCTTCGGGCAGGCCTTCATCGGTCGCCAGATATTCGCCATGGACGATGAATTCAGCGGCACCGCGCCGGCCATCCTCGTCGGCCATTAGCACGATGTCGGTCAGCCGTTCCTTGTAGCAACGATCCATGTGCGCAAGGAAAGTGCGGAACGCATCCTTGCCCGATTGGCGATCGCCCTGGTTGATATCGTGCGCGACATCCTCGGTCAGGCAGGCGAGCATCCCCTCGCCGTTGCCCGCATTGAATGCCTCATAATAGCGCCCGAGCAGGGCGAGCGTATCGGCGCGGCTCATGCAACCTTCCGTACGAAGACGCTGCCCGCCGAATAGCCGGCACCAAAGGAGCAGATAAGGCCGATATCGCCTGCTTTCAGGTCTTCGCTATGCTTGTGGAAGGCGATGATCGATCCGGCGCTTGAGGTATTGGCATAGGTGTCGAGCACGGTCGGGCTTTCATCCTCATTCGCCTCATGCCCCAAGACACGCTGCGAAATCAGGCGGTTCATCCCCTGGTTGGCCTGGTGCAGCCACAGGCGGCGCAGCCCGCTGCCTTCAAGGCCAAGGTCGGCGGCATGATCGACGATCATCTGTGCGACCATCGGCACCACTTCCTTGAAGACCTTGCGGCCTTCCTGGACGAACAGCTTGTCGGACTTAGGTCCGCTTTGATCGACAGGCCCCTTGCCTTCGGCGCGGTTCAGGAAACCGAAATTGTTGCGGATATTGTTGCTATACTGGGTCTTCAGCCGCGTGCCGAGGATTTCCCAATGCTGCGCAGGGGCGATGTCCTTCGCTTCGACAAGGATTGCGGTCGCCACATCGCCGAAGATGAAATGGCTGTCGCGATCGCGCCAGTTCAAATGGCCCGAAGTGATTTCAGGGTTCACCACCAGCACCGATTTGGCATTGCCAGCACGGATATAATCGGCGGCAGTCTGGATGCCGAAAGTCGCCGACGAACAGGCGACATTCATGTCAAAGCCGAAGCCGCGCTGCATGCCCAGTTCATGCTGGATTTCCACCGCCATCGCCGGATAGGCGCGCTGCATGTTCGATGCGGCGCAGAGCACGGCATCGACATCGGCAATGTCACGGCCGGCCTTGGCCAGCGCATCGCGGCAGGCGGCAACGCCGATTTCGGCCATCAGCGAAATCTGGTCATTGGGGCGCTCTGCATAGCGCGGTTCCATGATTTCGGGGTTGATGATTGCGGTCTTGTCGATCACATGGCGCGATTTGATGCCGCTCGCTTTCTCGACAAACTCGACCGAGCTGTGCACCAGCGGCTCCGCATCGGGATTGCGCGCATTGTAGAGGTCAACATACGCATTGAAGCTGGCGACCAGTTCGTCGTTCGAAATGGTATCTGTCGGGGTGTAAAGCCCGGTCGCCGAAATGACCGGAGTGAAAGCGTCTGTCATGGGATTCCCGCTGTTTATGTTTTGCTGGCTGTCGACTAGCGCCACCCAATACGGGAAACAAGCTAATTGCTTTTGCTGCGCGCCGAGTCCAGTATCGTCAACAAGAGGGGAGCCACAAAACAGATGGCATTGGAGACGCGTAAACCCAGCCTGCTTTCACGTGGCGTGCGGGCTTTGTTGATGTGGTTTTACAGACGGCAGGGCTGGACTGCGGTGGGTGAAATTCCGGAGCCGCGCCGCTTCATCATCATCGCAGCCCCGCACACATCGAACTGGGATTTCCTCTATTATATCGGCCTGACGCAGACGCTGGGGATCCAGCCGCATTTCATGGCCAAGACCGCTTTGTTCCGATGGCCGATGCGCAACTTCATGCTCGACATGGGCGGGGTTCCGGTCGATCGCAAAAAGGGCGGCAATTATGTGCAGGCTATGATTGACGAGTTCGGCAAGCACAAGGAATTCATGCTGACCATCGCGCCCGAAGGCACACGCGGTGCAGTGCGCAAATGGAAAACCGGTTTCTACCATATCGCCATGGGGGCCAATGTCCCGATGGTCGTCGGCATGATGGATTATGGCAAGAAAACCGGCGGGCTTGGCCCGCTGATCTGGCCGACCGGCGACTATGAAGCCGACATGGCGAAGGTTGCCGAGGTTTATGCCAAGGTGACGCCCAAATTTCCATCGAAGCAGATGGCGAGCATAACCGGGGAGAGCGAAACATGAGTGGTGCATTGACCATGCTGGCAATCAACCTTGCGGTGTTGATGGCAGCGATCCTCTTGCTCTGGGCCTATTCGGTCAAAATCCGTGACGTCTCGTTCATCGATGCATTCTGGGCGTTTGGGATGGTCATCCTTGCCTGGGCAAGCTGGATGCAGATCGATGGCAATGGCCGCCGCGCCGATGTGCTGCTGGCGCTCACCACTATCTGGGGCGTGCGGCTTGCCGTCCACCTCATCACCCGTTGGCGGCGCGAGGGTGAAGACCCGCGCTACAAGAAAATCATGGGCCATGCGATGGAAACCAAGGGGTGGAGCTGGGCGAAGACCGCGCTGCTGATGGTATTCCTGACGCAGGCACCATTGCTGTTCATTACCTCGCTGCCAGCACAGCTTGGTATCTGGGCGAGCGAAGGCGGACGCTGGGTCATGGGCCCGATCGCATGGGCAGGTGTCGTCATTGCGATGATCGGGATCATCTTTGAAACCGTCGGCGATGCGCAGTTGAAGGCCTTCCGCAGCAACCCCGCCAACAAGGGCAAGGTGCTCGACACCGGCCTGTGGCGCTATACCCGCCACCCCAATTATTTCGGCGATGCCTGCACCTGGTGGGGTATCTGGCTGGTCGCGGCGGAAACCGGCCCTGCTGGCTGGGTGAGTATCATCGGCCCGATTTTCCTGACCTTCACGCTCACCAAATGGTCGGGCAAGCCGCTGCTCGAACGCAGCCTCAAAAAGAACCGCCCCGATTATGCCGCCTATATCGAGCGGACCTCGGGCTTCTTTCCCTGGCCGCCCAAGAAATAACCCACCCTTTTTGGGCAGGGGCTATTTCACCAACCAGATCTCGCCATAGCCGTTGAAGGCTGGCGCCACCTTGTGCTTCACCTCGCGGCCCGGCGCGAAGGCAAGGTCGGGGAAACGGTTGAACAGCATTGGCAGCGCGATCTTCGCCTGTGCCTTGCCCAGCCCCGCGCCTAGGCAATAATGCGCCCCGCCGCCAAAGGCGAAATGCTGCACATTTTTGCGTTCGATATCGAATGTCTGCGGATCGGGGTTCATTTCGGGATCGAAATGCACGCCAAACAGCGACATGTGGATGGTATCACCCTTTTTGATCGCCTTGTCGGCAACCTGCATATCTTCATGCGCGCTGCGTAGCACCTGCGACACGGGCGGTTCGACGCGCAATATCTCGTCCATCGCATTGTCGTGCAGGTCTGGCCGCGCGCGGAATTTGGCGAGCTGGTCGGGATGCTTGAGCAATTGCACCACGCCCGCACCCAGCATGTCGGTGGTGGTCGAATTGCCCGCAATCAGCAGCAGGCGGATCAGCAGCACGATATCCTGCGTCGTCAGGCTGTCGCCCTCCTCCTCCGCCTGTGCGAGGCGGGTGATCAGGTCATCGCTCGGCTTGGAACGCCGGATATCAACCTCACGCGCCAGGTAATCGGCAAGCACGGTTGTCGATTCCTCATAAAGCGCGGTCTGCTCCGGCGTGCGGAACGGATTGAGCGCCTGCATGCAGCCCAGTGACCAGCGGCGGAAATCCTTGCGGTCGGCGGGATTGATGCCGAGCAGTTCGGCCATCACCGTCGTCGGCAGCGGAGATCCGAACAGTTGGACGAAATCAAACTCACCCTCGGCTGCATCGATATCATCGGCCAGACCCTTGGCGATTTCCTCGATCCGCGGCAGCAGCGCATCGACCGAGCGTTTGTTGAACGCCTTCAGCACCAATGTGCGTTGGCGCTTATGCTCTGGATCGTCGAGCATCAGGATCGACAATTCCTTGCTGTTCGCACCGTATAGCGTCTTCGAAAAGCTGCCTTCATTGGCCTTGCGCGGGTCGGCGTTGAGATCGCGGTTCTTGATCAGTTCCGAAACCTCGCGCCCGCGGGTCAGGAAATAGCGGCCAAGCTGCTGGTCATGGTGGACCGGATCGGCGGCACGCAACCGATCGAGCGGCACCCAGGGTGTTTCCCGATAGGTCGGATCCAGCGCAGAGAGCTGGTATCCCGTCGGCAACGGCTGTTCTTCGTCTGACATTGAAATCACTACCCCGTGTTTCGTAAATCCACCCGTGATGACGATACGCAGCGGCTGCGCCATTGCAACCATGCATATCATTTTGGCTGCAAACTTGTTTGCCCTGCATCAATTCCTGTTACACGTTGCGATGCTAAGCAATGTCGATGCTGTTTTACCTCGCAATTTCCACCATGATGGTCTTCCTGACCGTGACTATTCACGGCCTTGGCCTCAACCTGCTTGCCCACTTTATTCGCTCTGAAGAGCATGAGGAGCGGGTGCATCATGTGCCAAAGCTTTCGCGCCGCAGCCTGTTTTTCACGCTCGCGCTCGTGCTCGGCCTGTTCGTTTTGCACGGTCTCGAAATCTGGCTCTACGCATTCCTCTTCATGGCGGTCGGCGCAATTGCGACGCTGGAAACCGCAGTCTACTTCTCGACGATCAGCTATGCCGGCATCGGCTTTGACGATAGCTATATCCAGCCCGCTTGGCGGCTCGTGGCAGGGATAGAGGGGATCAACGGCCTGCTGCTGCTCGGCTGGTCCACTGCGTTCTTTGTGACTTTGGTGACACGTTTGGGGCGCTGATCAGCGCGCCGGCATCTCGCGAGTCAACGCCGCCATCGCCCGATAGAGCGAAATCATTTCGGCAAAGTCGAACGCCTGCTTCACCAGCTGCCCATCAGCGAGCGCCAATTCGATTTCGACAGGCACCGGCCCTTTTTGCTGGAGCAGCGCGTCGGTGAAGGCCTTGCCCTCGAAAATCGCGGTCCAGGCGTTCACATCCTCTGCATCCGCCAGCGACTGGTTGACCCATCCGATCGACAAAGGCGGATTTTCGCCCGCGCGGAACAGCACCGATCCTTTGGGCATTCCGCGCTGTTCGGGCCAGTCATAGGCGCTCACCGACAGGCCGAGCAGATATTCCTCATTCTGGTTTTGCAGCACCAGCATGCTCGCCGCCTTGGGCCCGAAACCGGTGGTGCATTGAATTACCGCTGCGGCCCCGCTGCGATAACAGCGCAGTTCGCCCTTGCGCGTGGGATAGGTCGCGGCCGGGGTTGTGCCCGCGAGCGAAAAGACGATGGTATCGCCCTGATACAGCGCGCGGACCTTGGCACCTTCGAGCAGGAAATCCTCGACCAGCGCGATGCCGATCATCTTTCCATAGCCATCAAGCGTCTTGGCGCAGCGCAGCCGTCCGCGAAATTGCGGCGTGGTCACGGTAGAGGGCATCAGCTCTTCACGCACATAACCAAGCTCTGCGGCGCGCTTTGCCATATCGGCGGGCAAGGCATCGGTCACGCTGCACGTCGGTACGGTGCCGCGATCGGCCACTTCCAGCTCGGGATTGGCGAAGGCGGCCTGCCCCGAAAGCAGCGCGAACGCGAACAGCAGGGGGCGGAGCGGCAGCGGAAACCTCATCCGCCAGCCGTTAGCCGCCATGGCTGCTGGCAGCAAGCAGGATGCTTGTTTTCGCCCGCCGCTTTGCGCATAGCGTGGTGGATGATCACGCTTCGCCGCATCAGTTTCGGTTTCGCCGCCCTCCTCGCCGCCAGCGAGGTAGCGCGCTGGATCGGCGACATCCGCCTCATCCCGCTGGTATTCGACGAATTGATCGTTGCCGCCGCACTTACAGCCGCTGCATGGGTTGCACCGCGTTACGGCACCGCCCCGCTTGCCGCGGCCTGGGGCATGTTCAGCGGTCTGATGCTCGGCCTTCTTGTGCCGACGCTCGATCACCTGCTTTTCGGCCCGCCAAAGGTCGGGGCATTCTTTTACAGTATAGTTCTGGCACTCGCCTTTGTCGGCGGGCTTTGGGCGAGCAGCGTAGCCATGCGCCTTGCTTATTCGAAACCGTAGACCGGTTGACGCTTGCCAAGCGCGCTTGCGGGGCGCACAGCGCGTGCCAGAAAGGCGGGGCCATGTCCGACGAAGATTATGTCTATGACGAGGAAAGCGGCGAGTGGCTGCCCGCGTCCGAGCTTGCGGCCAAGCAGGCGGCAGAAAATGCAGTCGAGGTGCGCGATGCCGTGGGCAATATCCTGCAGGATGGCGACCAGGTGACGCTGATCAAGGATCTGACCGTCAAGGGCGCGGGGCAGACGCTGAAACAGGGTACGCTGATCAAGTCGATCCGGCTGACCGGCGACGCGCAGGAAATCGACTGCAAATTTGACGGCATAAAAGGCCTTGTGCTGCGTGCCGAATTCGTCCGCAAACGTTGATGCGACGCCTTGTCCTTATCGCAGCGCTCGCGCTTTCCGCCTGCGCGACAACGCCGCCAGCCAATCCGCAGGATGCATTCTGGACCAATCTTCGTGCGCATTGCGGCAAAGCCTATTCCGGCAAACTCACCAGCGAAGAAGCCGTAGATGCCGATTTCAAGGGCCGCCTTATGCTGATGCATGTGCGCAGTTGCACCGACAATGAAATCCGCATTCCCTTCCACATCGGCCCCAAAGATGGCGACAGCAAATGGGATCGTTCGCGCACCTGGGTGATAACCCGCACGGCAAGCGGATTGCGGTTAAAGCATGACCACCGGCATGAAGATGGCAGCGAAGATCTGCTGACCCAATATGGCGGCGACACAGCCACACCCGGCAGCGCCACTGCCCAAAGTTTCCCCGTCGAAGCCGAGAGCATCGGACTATTCCGTCGCGAAGGACGCGGTGTATCGGTGACCAATGTCTGGGAGGTCGAGATCAGTGACAAACGCGCGGCCAGCCCGCGCTTTGCCTATATCCTGCGCCGTACGGGAGAGAATGCCCGGCTGTTCCGCGTCGAGTTCGATCTTGGCCGTGCGGTGACGCCGCCGCCCCCGCCATGGGGCTTTTAAGCGCTTCGGTTCATTCGATCGGCTTTGGCTGCCACAGCTCTATCTTGCGGCCTTCGGGATCCATGATGTGGGCGAAGCGACCATTGGCTTCATCGGGGAAGGTCTTGACCGGTTCCACCCCATGTTCGGCACAGCGCGCAAGCATGCCGTCAAGATCATCGACCATCAGATTGAACATGAATTCCTTGTCTGACGGGGCGAAATAATCGGTGTCGGCCTTGAATGGCGAAAATACCGTTGCCGCGCCCGGATGCGCAGCGGCGGCGTCGGGCGTGAAGACTACGCCCCATGGTTGAACATCGATGCCGAGCACCCGCGCATACCATTCATTGGTCGCCTCCGGGTCCGCCGATTTGAAGAAAAGACCCCCAAGTCCAAGGATTTTAGCCATGATTCCAGACCTTTCTGCTGGTTAGCTGAGACCTTTTCTTACTGCGTTCCGCACAGTTTCGCAATCTCGCCCGAAAGTGCGACGGCGGTATGATCCTGCCAGTGCGGCGCGATCACCTGGATGCCGATGGGCAGCCCTTCATGCCCGCCAACCGGCACTGAAACCGAGGGCAAGCCGGGATAGGTCGCGAGCCCGATCCACGCAATCTGCGTGTGAAAGGGTGACGGCTGCCCATTCAGGATTACGCGGCGGGCACGCCAATTGGGATCGTCGCTGTGGTGGAAGGCAGTGGTTCCAAAGACTGGTGCAAGGATTGCATCATATTCGCCAAACAGCGCCTGCCATTCGCGCATCCGGTTTGCCTGCTTGTCGAGCAGTTCGAGCCATTCGCGCGCGGTCAGTTCCGGCCGGTCAGGCGAAGGCGGCTGGCGGGCGGCCATCGCGACGTTGAGCAGCTTCATATAGTCGGCATGCATCGCCTCGAGGTCCGGAAGGAGGTCGGTGCGATGCTCGATGATTGCACCTGCATCGGCGGCCTTGTCCGCCGCATGGCGCAGCGCCGCCGCCACGGCGCTATCGAGTTCGGCAACCGGATGGCTTTCGATGAGAAGGATGCGCGCACCTTTCAGCCCGTCGGCACGGGCACGCGGCAACGGCATGGTGCTGGTCAGATCGAGCGCGAGCGCAAGATCATCGGCACTGCGCGCCATCGGCCCAGTCATCGACATCACCGTCGGTCCGCCCTTCATCCCCGGGAAATAGTGCCCGTCAAAGGGAATGGCGCCATAGGTGGGTTTCAGCCCGGTCACGCCGCAGAAATGGCAGGGGGTGCGGATCGACCCGCCAATGTCAGAACCGAATTCGAGCGGTACCATCCCCGCCGCCAGCGCCGCTGCCCCGCCGCCCGAGGAGCCACCGGGCACGCGGCTGAGATCATGCGGATTGTTGGTGCGGCCGTAAATCGGGTTCACCGATTGCAGGTCGGCGAGCGCGACGGGAACATTGGTCTTCCCCAATATCACCGCCCCCGCCGCCTTCAGCCGCTTCACCGCATGCGCATCTTCATCCGCCACGAAATCGCGCGCAAATTCGAAACCCCATGTGGTTTTCAGCCCGGCAATGTCATAGCTTTCCTTGACGGTCATCGGCACGCCGTTGAGCGGCCCGGCCTGCCCTGCCGCCTTCGCTTTGTCGCGCAGCTTCGCCTGCTCTCGCGCGCGATCAAAATCGCGCACCACCACCGCATTGATCGGCCCGTCGAGCGCCTCGATCCGCGCGATTGCGGCCTCGCAGGCTTCGACCGCCGAAAGCTCTCCCCGCGCGATCTGGCCTGCGAGTTCGAGCGCGGTCGGTTCGTTGTGCAACCGTGGAAATGCCATCATCCGTTCCTTTTAATCCGCCTTGGCCATCAGGCCCTTGATAACCAACGCAAAGCCCGCGACCATCGCCAGCGACAGAACAATCAGCAGCACCGTAATCAGGCTTTCTTGCCAAGGTGCGCCCACATGGTCGCCTGCGACGATCGGCATCGTCTGCCGCCCTGCACCCCAGATCGCGCCGAGCAGCACGGTCGCCCAATTGGCGGTGGTGCCAAAGGCGAGCAGGCCAAAGGCCCAGCGCTCCGCCCGCGCGCCCAGATGCACAAATCGCCAGCCAGCGCCGAGCGCGAGCAGCATGATGCCGTTCATCAACCCTTCAAGATGCGCCGAAAGCCCCATGCGCGGATTGGCCATGCTGCCCGAAACAAAGCCGGTGAGCAGTCCCGCCATCACCAGCAACGCGCCCAGCAGCATGAACCGCCGCGCGGTGCGATTGTCTGCACTTTCCATAAATCCTCCCCCTCACACTCTCCGCCGCCGATGCAACAGCAGCGGCGGGCACGAGTCAAGCGGGCGTTACACGGCGGCGCAGCAGGAAGACCAGGAAGCCGATGGTGAACAGCGCATCACCCGAAAGGATAGCGCCCGTTCCCGGTGCAGCGCTTCCCGCGAACACATCGGGGAGCAGCAGTGCGACGATCCCTGCCTTGCCGACGATACCCGCCCACAGCACCGGGCCAAAGCGCGCCGGATCGCGCCCGACAATCGCATAGACGATACCGAAACAGAGCACGAGCAGGCCGACAATCCGGTCGTTCACTGCCGCCGCGCTGTTTGCCAACCCTGCCCCGCCAATCACCAGATTATACGTCGCGGCCGCATAGAAAAACCAGCGCCAGCGCGTGCCCCTGCCATTGCCAATATCGTGCATCGCAATCCCCCTGTGTCGATAGGTTTAGCCGCAAAGCAAGGCGGGTAAAGCGCATGCTGCACCGTTCATGCGCTTTTCATGGCCCTGCTCCGGCAAAAGCGTGTAAGGCACAGCCGCGCTCCGAATGCCTTGGGTCAGTCGCAATAAGGAGCATGTCTTGGAAACCCGACTGATCATTGCCTATTCTTTGATTGCCCTGATGGCCGTGCTGGCCACGATCGGCGGCGTTGCATTTCGCCGCAGCCAATCGCGCAAACAACGGCGCGACCAAGGGCGCGGTGATTATTGATCTTCGGCCCTGAGGCTCCTCTCTGACCCCCTCAACCAAATTCAAACCGGCCCGGCATGCCTTCGGCTATCCGCGCCCGATCGCGGTGGAACCAGCGCCCGGCGAGGAAAAAGGCAGGCAGCGCGAGCAGCGAGGCGACCGACATCGTCATCGCGGCATGGGTGTAAGGTTCGAGGCTGCCCGCATTGCGGAACAGGTCGATCAGCCAGCCCGTGCCGGTAATGCCTAGGCCTAGGCCCACGACATTCAGGCACAATATGTTGAACGCGATCACCGTCGCGCGCGCAGAAGACGGCGAGAGTTCCTGTATGGTCGAAATGGACGGCCCGTAAAAGGCGCACAGGATGAAGATGCCCAGCCCGATGCCCGGCACGAACAGCACCGAATCCGCGGGCAATATGCGGAAGATGACCGAGAATGGCCCGACAATCAGGAACATCCAGAACAGCAGCATCGCCCGGCCCGACTTCCTGTATTTATACCACCAATCGCCGGCAAACCCGCCAAACAGCGTGCCCGCAATCCCCGCGACAACGGTGATATAGCCCGTCAGCTTGGCGATTTCCGCCCGCTCAAAACCGCGTTCCTCGACAAACCAGATCTGGTCAAACGCCGCCGCGCCGACGGCAAAGTGCAGCGCAACCCCGCCACCGATCATCATGCACAAGGCGGGCGATTGCTTCAGCGCCGCGCCGAGCAATTTCATATGCCCGCCAAGGCCCGGGCCATGTTCATGGGCATGCACCGTCGGCACGCGCGGATCGCGCACGAACAGCATCAGCACCGCGAAAAGCATCCCCACCCCGCCGAGCAGGTAGAAACAATTGCGCCAGCCGATGGTGGGGCCAAGATAGCCCGCAACCAGCAGGCTGAGCCCCGCGCCTACCGGCACGCCAAGATAATAGAGCGCCGCCGCCAGCCCCAATTGCGACGGGCGAAAGCGGTCGGCGAGCAGCGAGGTCGCCGCCGGGGTCAGCGCCGATTCCCCAACGCCGATCAGCGCGCGCGGGATTGCCATCGAGACAAAGCCCTTCGCCGCCCCGCTGGCCGCGGTCAGCAGGCTCCACAACGCAATCGCCGCCGCGATCAACCGGCCGCGATGCATCCTGTCCGCCAAAATCCCCATGAACAGCCCGGCAACCGCATAGAAGATGATGAAGAACAGCCCGGTCAGCAGGCCATATTGGGTATCGGTCAGCCCCAGTTCGGGCTTGATGAAATTGGCAAAGCTGGGGAGCAGCTGGCGATCGACGAAATTGAGGATGTTGATGATGATGAGCAGCGAGAGCAGCCCCCATCGCGACGGATCATCCTTTGCGGCACTCTCATCGGCTTGCGCACTGATATCAGCGGACATTTACTCTGCCTCTCCCAATCTCCGCCACCATCATGGGAGAGAGCGGGGAGGATGCCAAGCGGGAAAGTGCGCGCATCGCCGCGCGGCGGGCCATCCATCGATTTATATTCGATGGGCGCGTCCTCTTTCTCCCCCTCCGCCTCCGCATCGACTTCGTCAGAACCCGCAGATTCTTCAGAAAGTAGAAGCGCCGCACGCACCCTTGCCCGCGCCTCGATCTCGCTCTTGCCCAGCACCTCGTCAAAGAAGCATTCCCACAGTTCCTGCGCGCTCAGCCCTTCGTCGATCATTTGCAGGAAGCAGTCGAAACGCACCGCGACCGCCAGCACCTCGGGCAAGGCCGTTGCCGGGTTCACCCGATCGAGCAGCGCCATCGAAAGCCGGGGGTTTTGCCGGGTGTAGGTTGTTACCCCATCCTCGCGCACCCAGCGCGCCTCCTCCCCCTTGATCGCGCTGGTCATCAGATTGTCGGCGACAATCCGTCGCGCGATGATCAGCGCAGCCTCCCACCCCAGGTTAAAGGCATAACCGCGCGCGGTGCGGCGCAGGGCATAGCAACCGCCGCTGCTCATCCCCACGCTGCGTATGGCTTCGGCGGCAACGCCATTGTCGGCCAGATGCGCAAGGCAAGCCGCCTGCCGCCCCGCGCTCCACCCATCGGCGCGCGATTCATAACGCAGATAAGCCGCCGCAGGCAGCCGCGCATCGGCATCGCCAACCAAGGGGGAAATTGGCGGGAGGGGATTTGGCTGGGGGGAGGTGTGCATATCCATGTCCTTTAATGAAAAGGACTTGGGCTAATTTATCTGGCCTGATGTAGGACAGCGAAATCTGGGAAATATCCGCCCAAATATGTTGACCATTTATTGACCATCGCCCTAGTATAACTGCCAATATGCCGCCTGAATTAGTTGCCCTTATCGACAGGCCATTCATCCTTTTGGCCGTACTGACCGTTGGCGCCTTGATTGGCATTGCCGTGGAACGATTGGTGGAGGGGCAGAAACGCGCCGAACGCCGCGCCTATTGGAAGGGGCGCAATTCGGGCCAGCGCGGCAGCAAGCCGGTACAGCTCAAGAAAGACGGACTGGCGGAAAAACCCGGCGGCAATGGTGCCAATGCGACCGACCAGCTTGCGCGCGTGATGATTGCCGATTTCTCATCCCGCCCGCTGCTCAACCGGCCAGAGGCGAACCTGTTCAAGGCGCTCGACGCCGCCGTGATCGCGCGCAACCCGCGATGGCAGGTGATGGCGCAGGTTTCATTGGGGGAGTTCCTGACCAGCCCTGACAAGGAAGCCTATGGCGCAGTCAATTCAAAGCGCGTCGATTTCGCGCTGATGGACCCGGACGCCCGCGTCGTCCACGCGATCGAATATCAGGGCAGCGGCCACCACCTCCCCGGCAGCAGCGCCGCCGCCCGCGACGCCGTGAAAAAGGAAGCGCTGCGCAAAGCAGGGATTGGCTATCACGAAGTGGTCGCCGGCCACACCACGGCAGGAGAGTTGAAGCGGTTGGTGGAGAAGTTGGTGCCGGGGGAGTAAAGCAGCCTCGATCCAAACCACTTCAGTAATTTACTTGTTATTACTTTGGTACATTCCGATATAAACTTTATCAGTATTTTTTGGACTGCCAAATGAAAGATAGTTTTGAATTCGACATCGAAGCAGTCAAAAGAGCAATAAATGCTGCGGCTCAACAAGAGCACGAACGAAAAAAGCGATGGGGTGCGCAGGGCCCACCAGTGAATAATGTATTTCGAGGATCTAGACTTGTAGCCGCTTACAATGAGCTACTAAGTATTAGGCCTGATGCAACCTATCACGATTTTCTGATGCTGTATCTGCAACGGATTTTTGGAGCAGAATGGTGGCATGAAGAAACAAATAAGACTGAAGATAAGCGCCATGCTATCGTGAGTTGGTACATCGCCTGCGAGCGAATGATGCTCGAACAGAGCAAAGGTGAGGCTGTTGTGCACAAACGCCCCATGCCTACCGAAGCAGCGAATTTACTCCGGCTTGCCTTCGATCTCCATCAAATCAGGCATCTAGGGTTGCTGTTACCAAGTATGGTCAAAAGGCTTAAAGTAATTCAGCAATTTCAAGGTGCTAGATATGAAGTTGCTGTTGCAGCAGCATTTGCACGCGCAAACTTCAACATTGAATTAGAACCAGAGGGTAAAGGGCCAGAGAAGCGCTGCGAGTTCTCGGCAACTCATATCCCGACAAATCATAGATACTCAGTCGAAGCAAAGAGCCGGCATCTGCCGGGGGTTTTGGGTCAGCCAATTGCAACTCCAACAGTCAAAGAAGAGCCGTTCGTTGAAAGTTTGGTCAGAAAGGCGCTGGATAAACATGCGGAACATCAGAGAATTATATGTATTGATGTAAACAGACCACATCGTAACGATGATCTAATTCCAGAATGGACCAGCTATCTTCGAAATCAAATTAATATGATGGAGAAAAAGAACTATGGATCTGCACTTATAATTTTTACTAATTCTCCTTTTCATTTTTTTGAACCAGGCGCTCCTGCTCGAGGTCAAAAGACCGTAATAATGGGACTAGCAGAACCAAAGTTCCAACCCGATAATTTATCTGAAGTTCAAAAATCGTTTCCAGGAATAGTAGAGATAGCAAATCTCTTTCATCTACCTGTTCCAAGTGTCTGGGATTAAACACCCCACCCCTACCCAAAATTTTAACCCCTTTTACCGCATAATCCCGCTTTCCGGCCGGGCTCGCGCAATGTGGCTTGGTTGTGGTCGTTAATGTGTGGATGGACGACATGAATTGGGGTTCGACGAAATTGCGGTTGGTGCTGGTGGGGATTGGCGTTGTGGCCTTTTCCGTCATCACCTCGCTGCTCGCGACGCACGCCAGTTTCACGATGAGCGAACAGGTGTCCTATCGCGATTCCATGCTGGTCGCGCTGGTCATCCCGCTGCTCGTTGCGCCGCCATCCTATGGCTATGTCGCCTGGCTCAGCTGGAAATTGAAAAAGGCCAATGAACGGCTCGACAGCCTGGCGCACCAGGATCCGCTGACCGGGCTATCGAACCGCCGCGCCTTTGTCGATGCGGCGACTGCGCGGCTTTCCGAAGGCAGCGCGCAAATCCTCGCGATGATCGATATCGACCATTTCAAGCGGATCAACGATCGTATCGGCCATGCGGGTGGAGACAATGCGTTGAAGCACGCCGCAGACCTGCTGCGCCGGTCCGCCCCCCAGGATGCGCTGCTCGCGCGTTTGGGCGGGGAGGAATTCGGCCTACTCTTTGCCCTGCCCGCAGACGATGGCGGCGCTGCCACATCCGCCGCCGCCGCGCATGTGGAGGCGATGCGGCTGCAACTGGAATCGCTGCCGCTGATCACCCCGCAGGGGCGGATCGATGTGACCGCCAGCTTTGGCCTTGCCATCGCGCGCGCCGATGAAACGCTAGACACGCTGCTCAGCCGTGCCGACCTTGCGCTTTATGCGGCGAAGCATGCCGGCCGCAACCGGCTGCACATGGCGATGTAGGCTGCGCGGCGCCGACCTTCTGGGTCAGCGCCCGACCTCAATCATGCTCGCGCCCGCCAGCGCCGAGATAAAGCTCCCGCCCTGTCTCGTCATAGACCTTGCTCATCTCTGCCATGCCCGCCTCGGCATCCTCTGCCGCGACAAAGCCGTCCGCCGGCTGGTTTTGCAGCTTGGCAAATTCGCGCACTTCCTGGCTGATCTTCATGCTGCAGAATTTCGGCCCGCACATGCTACAGAAATGCGCGGTCTTTGCGCCTTCCGCCGGCAGCGTCTGGTCGTGATATTGCTCCGCCGTATCGGGATCGAGGCTGAGGTTGAACTGGTCGCGCCAGCGGAATTCGAAGCGCGCCTTCGATAGCGCATCGTCGCGCACCTTCGCCGCCGGGTGGCCCTTGGCAAGGTCCGCCGCGTGCGCCGCCAGCTTGTAGGTGACAACGCCAACCTTCACATCGTCGCGGTCGGGCAGGCCCAGATGCTCCTTGGGCGTGACGTAGCAGAGCATCGCCGTGCCGTACCAGCCGATCATCGCAGCACCAATGCCGCTGGTGATATGGTCATATCCCGGCGCGATATCGGTGGTGAGCGGCCCGAGCGTGTAGAAGGGTGCCTCGCCGCACGCCTCCAACTGCTTGTCCATATTCTCCTTGATCTTGTGCATCGGCACATGGCCGGGCCCTTCGATCATCACCTGCACATCCTGTTCCCAGGCGCGCTTGGTGAGCTCGCCCAGCGTGTAAAGCTCGGCGAACTGCGCTTCGTCATTGGCATCGGCGATGCTGCCGGGGCGCAAGCCGTCACCCAAGGAATAGGCAACGTCATAGGCCTTCATGATCTCGGTGATCTCGTCAAAGCGTTCGTAGAGGAAGCTTTCCTTGTGATGCGCAAGGCACCATTTCGCCATGATGCTGCCGCCGCGGCTGACGATGCCGGTCACGCGCTTTGCCGCCAACGGCACATAAGGCAGGCGCACGCCCGCATGGATGGTGAAATAGTCGACGCCCTGTTCGGCCTGCTCGATCAGCGTGTCGCGGAATATTTCCCAGGTCAGTTCCTCGGCAATGCCGCCGACCTTTTCGAGCGCCTGGTAGATCGGCACGGTGCCGATGGGTACGGGCGAGTTGCGGATGATCCATTCGCGCGTGTCGTGGATGTTGCGCCCTGTTGACAGGTCCATCACCGTATCCGCGCCCCAGCGGATCGACCAGACCATCTTGTCGACTTCGCTCGCCACGTCAGACGCGACCGCGCTGTTGCCGATATTGGCGTTGATCTTCACAAGGAAGTTGCGCCCGATCGCCATCGGTTCGCTTTCGGGGTGGTTGATGTTGCTGGGGATGATCGCCCTTCCCCGCGCCACTTCATCGCGTACGAATTCGGGCGTCACATAATCGGGGATTGCCGCGCCAAAGCTTTCGCCGTCGCGCACATATTCCTTGAGCCGCGCCCGGCCGAGATTTTCACGCTCCGCGACATATTCCATCTCGGGCGTGATGATGCCGCGCCGGGCATAGTGCATCTGGCTGACATTCATGCCGGGCTTGGCGCGCAGCACCTGTTTCTTCACATTGGGAAATGGCGCGACGCCGCCGCTACGGTCGGGGCCAAGCTGGCCATTATCTTCGGGGCGGACCGCGCGCTGTTCCTTATGCTCGACATCGCCCCTGCCAAGGATCCAATGTCGGCGCAGTTCGGGCAGGCCTTCCGATATGTCGATGCGGGCATTGGGGTCGGTATAGGGACCGCTGGTATCATAGACGCGCACCGGCGGCTCACCGCTCGAGGGTTCGAGGTAAATCTCGCGCATCGCGACCTTCAGCGGGCCGACATGGATCTTTTTCGATCCCCGAATGGGGCCGGTGGTGACTGCAGGTTGCTCTGTGCGTGCGGGGGCGTCGCCCATGGATAGTCTCCTCGATGGGCGGTGGGGAAATGGCCTTGCGATGCAGCCTTCCCTCCCTCCGCCCGTGCTAACGGGTTCAGGTTCAACGGGTCGGATGGTGCTTACCCATCCCTCTCAGCCACAGCAGGCTCCCCGGGGATGTTGCAAGAATAGGCCGCTTGGCCCTAACTGTCCAGCATGACAAACCCCTCTCCACAGGAAATCCGCGCGCTGGCCGATGCCGGGGGCATATTGGCGCTGCGCGTGGTGCCGGGAGCGAAGGTGGAGCGGGCCGCGATAGAGAATGGCGCGCTCAAGCTGTGGACGCGCACCGCGCCCGAAGATGGCAAGGCTACCAAGGCCGTGCTGGCGCAGTTGGCCGTGCTGCTGGGGGTTTCGCCGCGTGAACTGGAACTGGTTTCAGGGGCAACTTCGCGCGAGAAACGCGTGCGCCTGCCTGCGGCTTAAGGGGCTTTCCAGTCGCTGACCGTGTTGAAGGCGGGAATGCTCTTCTTGGTCTTTGGCCGCTCAATCTCGTCATAATAACCGGGGGGCAGGCTGGTGATCGGAACGCCCGCAGCCGCCATCATATAGGGCGAGACACGGCGGCTGGTGCACAACCCGCCATTGCCGTCGCTGACCAGCCTTTCTTCAAATTCAACACCCTGCTGTATTCCGTTTGAACGGACCACGGTTGATACCGCCAACTGCCCATCGCCAAAGTCGATCACGAATCTTGTGCCCACCGGTACATCGACAATGCCCTCGATCAGCGCGCCGGACATTGAAAGGTTGCGCAGCACGATCTTGTAATAATGGTCGTCATGGATCGCGCCGATCTTGCGGTACATCGAAAGTCGGTCGCTACGCTGCACCGCCGGGCCTGATGGTGCGATTTCCCATGCCCCTGCTTCGCATTTTTCCAGCAGCACATCATTGCCCACCGGTTGACTATAGACATAGCCCTGCACATGGCTGACGCGCAGATCGCGGATCAGCGATAGCTGATCGAGCGATTCAATCCCCTCTGCTGTGGTTTCCATCCCCAGCGCCTCGGCCAGTGCGACAATTGCGGAAATGATTGCCCCGTTGCGCGATTCCGGCTGCGTCGCGTCGCGTACAAAGCTCTGGTCGATCTTGATCTTGTCAAACGGCGCGGTCTTCAGATAGCCGAGCGAGGAATAGCCCGTTCCGAAATCGTCAAGCGCAAGGCGCACGCCCAATTTCTTCAATTCGGCAAACATCTTGTCGGTATCTGCACCATCCTGCAGGAAAACGCTTTCGGTGATTTCCAGCTCCAGCCGGCCGGGCGGCAGGCCGGAATCGGCAAGCGCCGACGAAATCAGCTGTGGCAGGGTATCGCTGGCGAATTGTATCGGTGACACATTGACCGCGACCTTCATCTTGCCCGGCCAAGTTGCTGCCTCCTGGCAAGCCTTGCGCAGCACCCACTCACCCAGGTCGGTAATCAAATTGGCGTCTTCGGCAATCGGGATGAACAAAGCGGGTGAAATATTGCCGCGCTCCGGATGTTTCCAGCGGATCAGCGCTTCAAAGCCGGTGACGATGTTGGTCTGTGCGGCAACAACCGGCTGATAGGCAACCCACATCTGCCCATTGACCAGCGCATCGCGCAGGTCTTCCTCCAGCACGCGGCGGTCTTCGGCAGCTTGCAGCAGGTCGCTCGAATAGAAACGAAAACGCCCGCGGCCCGATCCCTTGGCGGAATAGAGCGCAAGGTCGGCGCTGCGGATCAGATCCTCGCTCGACTGCCCGTCAAAGGGGCTGACCGCAATGCCGACCGACGCGCCGATGATGCAGCGGCTGCCATCAATCGAATAAGGTTGTGAAAGGCTGCGAATGATGCGGTCGGCAAGGTCGCCCAAGGCGCCGCGATCATCCTCGTCGGGCATAATGATCTGGAATTCGTCACCGCCCAAGCGGCCGATCTTTTCGCGATCACCCACGGCACGAACGAGGCGGTCCGCCACTTGCTTCAACAACGCGTCGCCCGCCGGGTGTCCCAGCGTATCGTTCACCTGCTTGAACCGGTCGAGGTCGATCAGCATCACCGCACAGGCGCGCTTTTGAACCTGGAACGCGGCAACGGTTTTCTCCAGCCGCCGTGCCATTTGATAACGGTTGAGAAGGCCTGTCAGCGAGTCATAGGTTGCCAGCCGGTCATTGTCGCGCGCGGCAATGCGCTGCGAAGTGATGTCGGTGCCATTGCCACGGAAACCGGCAAAATTGCCCTTGTTGTCGAAAAACGGGCTGCCCGAAACCGACCACCAGATTTCGTCCTCAATACCCCCAGCCTGCAGCGGCAGGTTTTCAAAGCTCGACTGCCGCATCATCAGGAAGGGCAGGCTGCGCTGGCGATCCTCGACATCCTCATTCTTGCGGAAAATTTCCACCAGATGCTTGCCGAGTATCGCACTCGGTTCCATCCCGAGCTGCTCCGAAATCGATGCGGTGATATAGGTTAACCGGCCATCGGCATCGGTCGACCAGAACCAGCCACGCCCGCTTTCTTCAAAACTTTGCAGCAGCAGCAGGGCATCGCGCGAAGATGCCGGCACTATCGCCGGTGCCGCGCTCTGGCGCATTTTTTCCAGCAGCCTGCCACCGGCAGAGCCGTCGGCTTTGGAAGCCTTCCAAGAAAATTTCGCTGCGCCCATCAACTACGTATCCCACACGGATTTCCGCAGCGGGTTAGCCACCTAGTCTTTCAGAAGGGTAAATTGTAAGGTTAACATCATGTAAAATCTACATAGTTTTCCGGTCGAGCGTTTCGAGCCATTTCACCGTTTCGGCCAGCGCTTTCTGGCCCGCCTCTCCATCAAGATTGAACTGATATTCGTGGCCCAGCGGCGGATCATGGTCGGGCGGATAGAACAGACTGGTGACAGTAACGCCCTGCGCCCGCAACTGCCGGTCAAATTTCACCGATTGGGGACCCAGCGGATCTGCATTGCCAGCGCTGATGAAAGTCGCCGGAAATGCCGGGGTCAGGTAATTGCCGACCGAAAAAGTCTCGAAACCCGGAACATCGCGCCATTCGCGCTTTCCGCTGTACGACCAGATCACCGTGCGGATGAACCAGCCACCAAAACCGCCCGCATCGGGATCGAGCATCGCGGCATCGAACACGCCGCAATGGAGCAGCGCGCCTTTCATCTCCGCAGGCGTGATCGGTGCCGTTATGCCGACCTTGCGCGCATAGTCTGGCGCGGTGACGATATTGGCGAGTTGGGCCGCGACATGCGAACCTGCGGAATCGCCCGCAAACACAAAGGCATCGCCATTGATACCCAGCTTTCCGGCATTGCGGTCCAGATAGGCAATGGCTTTTGCAAATTGCCGTGTCGGGGTCGGATAAGTCGCGGTCGGAGCGATGGTGTAATCGACATTGACGACAGCAAAACCCTTGCCAGCAAGGATTTTCAGGTAGTTTTCGATATCGCCGCGCCTGCCCGAAACAAAACCGCCACCATGGATCCAGACGATCGTCGGACGCGCCGGATCGAGCTGCGCAGGGCGGTAAATGTCGAGAAGCGCGTCGCGATCGGCGGTGTCATAGCGCAATGCGCGTTGCGCGGTCACATTATCGGGCAGATGCTTCACCAGCGCATCGGACGCCGTCTTCGCCCCATGGTCGAACAGCATGCGGATCGCCCAGACACTGGGCCAAGGCGTGATGTAGAGGACGGTGACTGCAGCCAGCGCGACTATCGCCACCAATGCGAGCAGGAATTTTTTCATGCGCCCACTCCCCTCCTTCTGTTCACGCTAACCGGGCGGCAATGCTTCCCAGGTGTAGATGCCGGCATCGGCCATAAGTGAGAGGCTGAGCGTCGTGCCGCGGATGGTGTAGCTGCGGACGAAGCCGAGATCGCGGGCGATGGTTACGTCCATCGCGCCCGGCTGGCACATCGCGCGCGTCATCGCCCCGCCGCTGATCGCAAGGCCCCCGCCGGTGGGTGAACTGGGCGTTGCTTCCCACTTGCCCATCAGCCGGTTGCAATCGAGCTGCGCCGCCAGCGAACCGTCGCTGGCGAAATTGAGCACATATTTTTCCGGATTGGGCGGAATCTTGGTGCCGATGCTGTCGTCCATCGACTGGAACTGGACCAGCCGCCATTTGGTGCCGGGAAGCCCACGCGTTACCGGCGGCGCGACAGGCAAGACCTGCGGCGGGTTGTCGGGATCGATCTCGAAACACTCGTTGCTCGCGCCCGAAGGCTCGGTCCAGGTCACATCCTTGCCCTTGCCGCGCAGGCTGTGGCCTTCTCCGGCATAGGCATAGCCCGATCCGCTGACTTCCTGCTTGAGTGAATAGCTTGCCGCGCCGACCGAGAGCTTGGCCGCATTGCCGGTAAAGGCGACGTCGAACCTTTTGCCATTGCCGCACTGGAAGGTGGCTTCAATTGCCTCGACGGGCTTGGCGAGGTCGCCCTTGTCGTCCTCTGGGCCGCTATAGGAAACGCACCCTGCGAGCAGCATGCTGCCCGCCAGTGCCATTGCAACCATCCGCATTCGCATCTCCTGCTTCAAGAGTGAAAGCTTATGCAGACCGCTGCCCCCGCGCGGTCCGAGGGGAAATCAGTTTTTGTAGCTGGGATCGATCCGATCAAGCTTGCGCAGCAGCGCGGGCCAGGCAAGGCTTTGCGCCACCATCGCCATGCCCCCCGGCGGCGATTGGGTTTCGACCTTGCCTTCGACGCCCTGCGGCGGGGTGTGCAGATTCTCTCGGCCTGCCGAGAGCATCTTCACCTGCGCATCGCAGGCACGCTCAAGGAAATAGAGCCGCATGAAGCAATCGGCGACGCTCTGCCCCACGGCCAGCGTGCCGTGGTTCCTGAGGATCATCGCATGTTTCTCGCCCAGATCCTCGACCAGCCGCTCGCGCTCATCAAGGTCGGTCGCGATGCCTTCATATTCGTGATAGGCGACATTGTGCTTGGCGATCATCGCGGTCTGGGTGTGCGGCAACAGCCCTTCGGCCATCGCACTGACAGCCTGGCCAGCAGGCGTATGCAGGTGCATCACCGCATGCGCATCCTCGCGCGCCATGTGGATGGCGGAGTGGATGGTGAAACCGGCGGGGTTCACCGGATGCGCGGTCGGCACCACCGGCTGCCCGTCGACATCGATCTTGACGAGCGAGGAAGCGGTAATCTCCTCAAACATCATGTCATAGGGGTTGATCAGGAAATGATGCTCCGGCCCCGGCACGCGGGCAGACAGGTGGGTGAAGATCAAATCGTCCCAGCCATAAAGCGCGACCAGCCGATAGGCAGCGGCCAGATCGACGCGGACCGCCCATTCCTCTTCGCTCACCGTGTTGCGGATATGGTCGTCATTGGCGGCGGTTGCCGTGTTCATCATTACGGACATGTGTCTCTCCTGAAATCCTGATCCTATTCCATCGCCCGCTTATATACGCTGGTCTTGGGCTTCTCGAACAGCTTCATCACCATCGGCTCAAAAAATTCAAGCGGAAGGGTATCATAATCGGGGTCGAAAGCCGGGCAGTCATATTTCTCGATGAACTCGGCGGTCGCGGCATAATAAGGATGGTCGGCATATTGGTCACGCATGTTGCGATCGAGGCCGAGATAGTGGAAGAAATTATAGCCTTGGAAAATGCCATGATGCTGCACGATCCAGTGGAGCTCTTCTGAAACGAAGGGCTTCAGGATCGCCGCGGCAATATCGGGATGGTTATAGGCGCCCAGCGTGTCGCCAATATCGTGGAGCAGCGCCATCACGACATATTCCTCATCACGGCCATCGCGATAGGCCCGCGTTGCCGTCTGCAGGCAGTGGGTCAGCCGGTCGACCGGAAAGCCGCCAAAATCGCCATCGAGCAAGCGCAGATGATCGAGCACCCGCGCGCCGCCATTGGCCGAAAAGGGCTTCATATGCGCGCGAATGATATCCCAGTCTTCCTGGGTACCCTCGGTCATGGTGCGGAACTGCGCGCTCTTTTCCAGCAGGTCGGTCATTAATGCTCTCCTCTTGGAAAGCAGGATTCACTGAAACGCCCCCAAATGCAAGGGGGGAGAGCGCGATTGGCGGCACCCTACCCCTTATTGCCTTCGTGCAGCATCTGGTTGGTGACGCCGGGGCGCAGCGGCGCGTCGCAGCGGATGCACACGCCCTGCCGGTCGGCATCGATGAACAGCCGCTGGCGCATCGCGGTGAGCTTTTCCTCCAGCTTCTTTCGCACCATCGCCGGTTCTTCCTGCCGGAATTTCTTGCCCCAACCGTCAAAGCGCCAGCCGGCCTGATATTCCTCAAATGTCAGCACCGCCTCGGAATTCCCGGCGAGTTTGCCGCCCGTCATGTCGCCGCGTTTGATCAGCAGGCCGAGCATTGCATCCGAAGGTTCGATCTTGCGCTCATATTCCTCCCCCTTGCGGATGATGATCGTCTCGCGCCCCTCCACCGCGCGCTGATAGGCAATGGCAATCAGCCCCTGCTGCGAACGTTCAAGCGCATCCTCCCACGCAGCCGCAAAAGGGGGGTAGCGCCGCTGCGCCCGCCGCGCCGCCACGGCAGACATCCCCGCCACCCGCGCCGCATCCTTGACGCAGCCAGTATGCGCCAGCGTATCGAGGAAGCGCTGCACCCGGTGCTGGTTCCAGCCATCATGCCGCTTCGGATAACCCGGCATCAACGCCTTGAAATTGATCCGCGGCCCGCCGGGAATATGCTGCGGCGGATTGGCGGAGGCAGCGGCCAGATCATCCTCCGGCTTTCGGCGCCGCGCCATTACCGATCCTCCTCTGGGCAATCATGCGCATCACCATCGTCGAGTATGGAGAAATAGCAGGGCGCGCAAAAGCCGAGCGCCTTCAACTCGGCAGCAGCCCAATCAAATTCCTGCCGCAGGTCGTGCAAATATTCGACCAACTGATCCATCCGCTCGCTCTTCGCCAGTTCGTAGAGCATCGCCTGCAACCCAGCCAATTTGGGCGATAGAGGGATGGGTTGATTAGGCGCAGCGCGCGGCGTTTTTCGCGGTGGAGGTGGCGGGGCAGGCATGGCAGCGATTCCTTTCCGGTTAGAGAAACGAATCAGACGTAACCTATATGGTTATATGTAGGACAGAGGTTTATTCTTCATGCATCGGTTCATGAGAGGTGTATTACACGTGTCATCAACTCAAAGGAGGTGGAGCGGTTATGAACAGACATGCCCGTAACGGCATTTTTGCTGGACTGGTTGCTGGCATTATTGCGGCCGTTTTGAATTGGGACGGAAAACCTATTGTTGCCGCGTCGGCCATATTGTTTGGAGCACTGATCGGTTGGTTGATCGGAGCCTACATTAGCAAGCGAAATACTTTGTGATCAGTTTATCCACAAGTTCGCGAAATAGGGGTTTGCAGAATCATTTGAGTCGCCTGTAGAATCGACCCTGACAGTCACGTCACCACTTTCCTGAACCTCCACCTCAAGCCCCTTATTGCGGCGAGGGGCAAGAGGCTCCTCGGAGGGCTGGCCTCAAGCCAGCGTCAGGAAAAGAGGAGGCGTATATGTTGCGACGTGTTCACGTTCGTGCATATTTGCGCTGGCGCTTAGGCCGTTTGGAGAGTGTGTGTCACCACACTCGCCGGTGGCCGCGCCAGCACGCATTTGAGTTTAACTAAGCTCTAACTCACCTCAGTGACGTGGCTGTCACCCGCCCGTTGTTTGGGTCTAATTAGTTCCTATAAACCGGCACGGATTCTTCTCAAAGCAAAAGTTTTCAACAAGCATAAAGATTGCTTTATGCTTAGGAAAAACCTCTGCTTACATTGAATCGTATTCTACTTATGCGGCCTTGCTGACAAAGTTTTTCGAAACTACCCCACCCCCATCAACTGCGAAGGATAGGGCAGCGCCAGTGCGCGGGCGTCCGCTTCGCTGCCTTCCAGCCAGCGGGCATAATCGCTTTCGTGCAGGATCACCGGCATCGCCTTTGGGTGCAGCGGGGCGACCAGCGGGTTGGGCTCACAGGTCAGGAAGGCAAAGACCTTTGCCCCATTTGCGTCGGCGCGCCACAGGCCGGCAAAGGCGCCGATTGGCCGATCCTTTAGTGTGAACCAATGTTCTTCGCGGCCAGCGCCGATTTTCGGCTCTGCAAAGCGGGCGAAGGGGACGAGGCAGCGTTGATGCGGCCGCGCCAGCATCGATCGCCAGAATGGGCTATCAAGGTTCCTGATATTGGTGACATATTTGATCACCGTCGTTCCCGGCCGCTTGCCGGGCAGCGACAGCGGCACACCCCATGCCATGATGTCGGCAAAGGCGCCCCCGCCCTCCTTATGTACGCCCTCTTGCCGCACAACCCACGCCTTGCGCCGCGGCCAGACATCGGTTTCGACCGCCTCTGCCTCTGGCGGCAAGGGCGCCTTCAAATCCCATGCGATAAATTCGCGCCATGTCGAAAGCTCTGCCTGGATTTCGGGGCTGTTCGCATAATGGTTGCACATAGGTCGGATGGTAAGCCGTGGCGGGTGAATTGCAATCAGGCTCCCCCTCTTGCCCCACAACCCATGTTCGGCTAGGCCGCGCGCGAAAGTCGAATCTCCCGCTTCTGCGCTGGTTTGATGGCCCTCACCGACTGGTCCACCCTGCCGTCCGTCGACAGGCTCAGGACTAGCGGTTGTGTAAAAGGCGCTGTCTTCCCCAATCCCGCGCATGGGCACCGAACAAAGAAGGGGTAATTACCATGACCGCCGTTGGACAAGACTCGCTTGGCACCCGCTCGACATTGAATGTCGGGGGGAAGCAATATGCCTATTATTCGTTGAAAAAGGCGGCGGAAAAGCTGGGCGATGTATCGCGCCTGCCCTTTAGCATGAAGGTGCTGCTCGAAAACCTGCTGCGTTTTGAAGATGGCGGCTTCACCGTTTCGACCGCCGATGCCCAGGCGCTTGTCGATTGGCAGAAGAACCCCACCGAAAGCCAGAACGAGATCCAGTATCGCCCGGCGCGCGTGCTCCTTCAGGATTTCACTGGCGTTCCTTGCGTCGTCGACCTTGCCGCAATGCGCGATGCGATTGCAAAGCTGGGCGGCGATACCAGCAAGATCAACCCGCTCGTCCCCGTCCACCTCGTCATCGACCACTCGGTGATGGTTGATGAATTCGGCCACCCCAAGGCGTTCGAGCAGAATGTGGAGATCGAATATTACCGCAACGGGGAGCGTTATGACTTCCTGAAATGGGGTTCGAAATCGCTCGACAATTTCAAGGCGGTTCCCCCGGGCACCGGCATCTGCCACCAGGTGAACCTTGAGCATATCGCACAGGCCGTCTGGACCTCGCAGGATCAGAGCGGCGCGACCGTCGCTTACCCCGACACCTGCGTTGGCACCGACAGCCACACGACGATGATCAACGGCCTTGGCGTTCTTGGCTGGGGCGTGGGCGGCATCGAGGCAGAGGCCGCGATGCTCGGCCAGCCGGTATCGATGCTGATCCCCGAAGTCGTCGGCTTCAAGCTGACCGGTTCGCTGCCCGAAGGCATCACCGCGACCGACCTCGTCCTCACCTGCACCCAGATGCTGCGCGCGCATGGCGTGGTTGGCCGCTTCGTCGAATATTATGGCCCGGGCCTTGCCTCGCTGACCCTCGCCGACCGCGCGACGCTCGCCAACATGGCGCCCGAATATGGCGCGACCTGCGGCTTCTTCGGCATCGACGACAAGACGCTCGACTATATGCGCCTCACGGGCCGCAGCGAAGACGCGATCGCGCTCGCCGAGGCTTATGCCAAGGAACAGGGTTTCTGGATCGATCCCTCGGTCGAGCCGGTATTCAGCTCCACCCTCGAACTCGACATGTCGACCGTGCAGCCCTCGCTGGCGGGGCCAAAGCGCCCGCAGGACAAGGTCGTGCTGTCGAACGTCGACGATGTGTTCAACAAGGACCTCGCCGAAGTTTACAAGCATGACGGCTTCAAGCGCGTGCCTGTCGAAGGCAAAGCCCATGACATCGGCGACGGCGACGTTGTGATCGCGGCGATTACCTCGTGCACCAACACCTCGAACCCGGGCGTGCTCGTCGCGGCGGGCCTCGTCGCCAAGAAGGCGAATGAGCGCGGCCTCAAGCCCAAGCCCTGGGTGAAGACGTCGCTCGCGCCGGGATCGCAGGTCGTCACCGACTATCTGGTGAAGGCTGGGTTGCAGGAGCATCTCGACGCGGTTGGCTTCAACCTTGTCGGCTATGGCTGCACCACCTGCATCGGCAACTCCGGCCCGCTGGCAGAGCCGATTTCGAAGGCGATCAACGGCAATGATATCGTCGCCGCCTCGGTCCTTTCGGGCAACCGCAACTTTGAAGGCCGCGTCTCACCCGATGTACGCGCGAACTTCCTCGCTTCGCCGCCGCTGGTTGTTGCTTACGCGCTCAAGGGCACGGTGACCGAGGATTTCACCACCACCCCGATCGGGCAGGACAAGGATGGCAACGACGTCTTCCTCAAGGACATCTGGCCCTCCAACGCCGAAGTCCACGACCTGATGACCGCGAATATCAGCCGCGAAATGTTCGAGGCGCGCTATGCCAACGTCTATAAGGGCGACGAGCATTGGCAGAAGATCAACGTCGAGGGTTCGGAAACCTACCAGTGGCGCGCAGGCAGCACCTATGTCGCCAACCCGCCTTATTTCGAGGGCATGAGCATGACCCCGGCCCCGGTTTCGGACATCATCGAAGCCAAGCCGCTCGCGATCCTCGGCGACTCGATCACCACCGACCACATCAGCCCCGCCGGCAGCATCAAGGCAGACAGCCCGGCCGGAAAATGGCTTATGGAACATCAGGTCAGCAAGTCAGACTTCAACAGCTACGGCGCCCGCCGCGGCCACCACGAAGTCATGATGCGTGGCACGTTTGCGAATATAAGAATCAAGAACGAAATGGTGCCCGGAATCGAAGGTGGCATGAGCCGTTATGGCGATGGCCCTGCCGAACCGATTTACGACGTAGCGATGAAGCACAAGGCCGACGGCACACCGATGGTTGTGATCGGCGGCAAGGAATATGGCACCGGATCGTCACGTGACTGGGCGGCGAAGGGTACCAACCTGCTCGGCGTCAAGGCCGTTATTGTCGAAAGCTTTGAGCGTATCCACCGTTCGAACCTTGTCGGCATGGGCGTTTTGCCCCTGCAGTTCAAGGAAGGCGAAAACCGCCAGAGCCTTGGCCTCGATGGCGATTGCAGCTTCACCATCACCGGCGTCGCCAATTTGAAGCCGCGCCAGACGGTGACAGTCAAGGTTACCCGCAAGGATGGATCGACCTTCACCTTCGACGCGCTGTGCCGCATCGATACCGCCAATGAGCTGGAATATTTCCTCAACGGCGGCATCCTGCACTATGTGCTGCGCAAGCTGGCTGCCTGATCGGCCACTGTCGTTGAGAATGAAGAGGGCCGCGGATTTCGCGGCCCTTTTTCGTTTCAGGCTGCGTCTTCGATCCGCGCCAGTAACGCCTCAACCTGCACCTGCGCACCGGCGACGGCGTTAAGCTCTGCCACCACCCCGTCAAATGGCGCGGTGAGCGTATGCTCCATCTTCATTGCCTCGAGGGTGAGCAGTTTCTGACCCTTGGTCACCGCCTGCCCCGCCGACACGTCGACCGCGATGATGCGGCCCGGCATGGGGGAGAGGATGGTGCCATCGCCCGCTACCCCGCCATGCGCGCCTTCGTGGCGATCGAGCGTGTAGCGGCGCGCGAATCCGCCGGTGAAGGCGAGGACATCGCGCGCAGGCTCGGCCACATTCACTTCGTCGATCGGCACTTCATAAACCGTACCCGCATCGTCGCGCAGACGTGCCACCGCGTGCGCTGCAGCATTCATGCGGAAACCGAGCGCACCGCTCCAAGGCCCTTCGCCCGGGCTGGCAGCGAGAAGCGCCGCGACTTCGGTCAATTCCTCAACCTCCGCCTCAATCGGGTGCACCAGTTCGTCGCCATCGCGCCCGATTAGGCCGGTATCGACATCGCCCAAGAGGAACTCGGGGTGACGCAGCAAATTGCCGAGGAAGCCGGCGTTGGTTTTGACTGGCCAGACTTCGGTATCGTCGATGCCCGCCTCAAGCCGCGCGATGGCCTCGTCACGCGTTCCGCCATGCGCAATCAGCTTGGTGATCATCGGGTCGTAAAAGGGGGAGACTTCGCCGCCCTGCTCCACCCCGGTATCGACGCGCAGATTTTCGGGCAGCACCAGATGTTCGAGCTTGCCGATGGAAGGGAGGAAGCCCTTTTCGGGATCCTCGGCATAGAGTCGCGCCTCCATCGCCCAGCCGTTGATGCCAAGCTGCTCCTGCGTCATGGGCAGGCGTTCGCCGCTCGCGATGCGCAACTGCCATTCGACCAGATCAACGCCGGTAATCGCCTCGGTCACCGGATGTTCGACCTGCAGGCGGGTGTTCATTTCCATGAACCAGATACGGTCGGCGCGCAGCCCTGCCGAAGCATCGGCGATGAACTCGATCGTGCCCGCGCCGACATAGTCGACTGCCTTGGCGGCGCGCACGGCCGCTGCGCATAACGCTTCGCGCGTTTCGGCATCCATACCCGGCGCAGGCGCTTCCTCGATCACTTTCTGGTGGCGGCGCTGGAGCGAGCAATCGCGCTCGAATAGGTGGACAATCTGGCCGTGGCTGTCACCAAACACCTGCACCTCGATATGGCGCGGGCGCTGGATATATTTCTCGATCAGGACATGGTCGTTGCCAAAGCTCGCCGCCGCCTCACGCCGGCAACTGGCGAGTGCATCGGCAAAATCCTCTGGCCGTTCGACCAGCCGCATCCCCTTGCCGCCGCCGCCAGCGACTGCCTTGATCAGCACCGGATAACCGACGCCATCGGCTTGGATCGACAGGAAACCCGCATCCTGGTTGCTGCCCATATAGCCCGGGGTCACTGGCACACCAGCCTGCTGCATCAATTGCTTGGCCGCATCTTTCAGGCCCATGGCGGTGATACTCGCCGGGTTGGGGCCAACCCAGACCAGCCCTGCGCTGATCACGCGCTGCGCAAATTCCGCATTTTCAGAGAGGAAACCATAGCCCGGGTGGATCGCCTCAGCGCCAGTCGCGCGCGCGGCATCGATGATCTTTTCACCCACCAGATAGCTTTCGCGCGCGGCAGAGGGCCCGATATGCACGGCATCATCAGCCAAGCGCACATGCAGCGCGTCGGCATCGGCATCCGAATAGACCGCAATGGTGCGGATACCCATGGCCCGTGCGGTGCGGATGATCCGGCAAGCAATTTCGCCACGATTGGCGATGAGGAGGGATTGGATCATTTGCATTACATCCTGAACACGCCAAAGCCGCGATCTTCAACCGGCGCATTCAGCGTCGCCGCGAGCGCCAGCCCCAGCACGTCGCGTGACTGTGCAGGGTCAATAATCCCGTCGTCCCACAGCCGGGCCGTCGCGTAGTATGGATTCCCCTCATCTTCATATTTCTGGCGGATCGGAGTCTTGAAGGCTTCGGCCTGTTCAGGGCTCCAGCTTGCGGCATCGCGGTGCACTGTTGCCAGCACCGAAGCCGCCTGTTCGCCGCCCATCACGCTGATCCGCGCATTGGGCCAGCTGAATAGGAAGCGGGGCGAATAAGCGCGCCCGCACATGCCATAATTGCCTGCGCCAAAGCTGCCGCCGATCAGCACAGTGATTTTGGGCACCGTCGCGGTGGCGACGGCGGTGACCAGCTTTGCGCCATGCTTGGCAATCCCCTCTGCCTCATATTTGCCGCCGACCATAAATCCGCTGATATTCTGCAGGAACAGCAATGGAATTTTGCGCTGCTGCGCCAGTTCGATGAAATGCGCGCCCTTTTGCGCGCTCTCGCTGAACAGCACGCCGTTGTTGGCGAGGATCGCGACCGGCATCCCCCAGATATGGGCGAAACCGCAAACAAGGGTGCTGCCATAGAGCGCCTTGAACTCATGAAATTCGCTGCCATCGACAAGGCGCGCAATCACCTCATGCACATCATAGGGTGCGCGGACGTCTTCGGGGATGATGCCGTAGAGTTCCTGCGGATCATATTTGGGCGGGCGAATGCCCCCCTCCCGCATGCGGGAGGGGCTGGGGGAGGGCCAGTGCTGGGATGACTCAGGCCCTCCCCTAACCCCTCCCGCAAGCGGGAGGGGGATGTGCGAAACAATATCCCTCACGATGGTCAGCGCATGTTCGTCATTCTCGGCCAGATGGTCGACCACGCCAGATTTCTTGGCGTGCAGGTCTCCCCCGCCGAGATCCTCTGCGCTGATTTCCTCGCCCGTTGCCGCCTTCACCAGCGGTGGGCCAGCGAGGAAGATCGTACCCTGTTTCTTCACGATCACCGTCTCGTCCGACATCGCCGGCACATAGGCTCCGCCTGCGGTGCAGCTACCCATCACGCAGGCGATTTGCGGGATCGCCTTCGCCGACATGTTCGCCTGGTTGAAGAAGATGCGGCCGAAATGTTCGCGGTCGGGAAAGACCTCTGCCTGGTGCGGCAGGTTCGCCCCGCCACTATCGACGAGGTAGATGCACGGCAGCCGGTTCTCCATCGCGATTTCCTGCGCGCGAAGGTGCTTCTTCACCGTCAGCGGATAATAAGTGCCACCCTTCACCGTCGCATCGTTGCACACGATCATGCACTCACGCCCCGACACACGGCCGATACCGGTGATTAGGCTCGCGCCGTGCACATCGCCTTCGTACATGCCGTTGGCAGCGAGCTGGCCAATCTCAAGAAAGGGCGCGCCGGGATCAAGCAGCCGTTCGACACGATCGCGCGGCAACAGCTTTCCGCGCGCCACATGGCGTTCGCGATGCTGCTCTGGCCCGCCGAGCGCGGCCTGTGCCACCTTGGCGCGCAATTCCTCTGCCAAGGCGCGGTTGTGCGCGGCGCGGGCCTGGGTTGCCGGATCGTCGGCATTATAGCTGGTCGATAAGACAGGTGCGGTCATGCGCCCATCTATAAACAGTTGGTCGCCAAGCGAAACGTAATTTTATTACGCGGCTATTGGAGTACGCCCCCGGGCGGCACGTAATGCACCTGCGCCCCCGGGCCGAGCGGCAGATCCAGCGCGACCCAGCCCACCGTCATCGCAATGCCCGCCGCCATGAAACACAGCGCGTAAGGCAGCATTAGCGATAGCAAGGTGCCGACACCCACATCGCCATCCCAGCGCCGGGCAAAGGCGAGGATGAGCGGGAAATAGCTCATCAGCGGGGTCATGATGTTGGTGTAGCTGTCGCCCATGCGATAGGCAGCGGTGGTCATTTCAGGGCTGATGCCCAGCAGCATGAACATCGGCACGACCACGGGCGCGAGCGCGCTCCATTTCGCGCTGGCGGAGCCGATGAAGAGATCCAGAACCGAAGAGAGCAGCAACACGCTGACCAACAGGAACGGCGCGCTAAGCCCGAAGTCTTTCAAGAAAATCGCACCGTCAATTGCCAGAATCGGGCCCAGCCGCGACCAGTTGAACATCGCCACGAAATGCGCGGCGAAGAATACAAAGACGATATAGGGCGCCATCGACCTGATGCCGTCTTGCATCATGCGCAGCGCGTCATTGCTCGATTTCACGCTGCCCGCACCGATGCCAAAGGCAAGGCCGGTGCTTACAAAGAGCAGGAAAAAGCCGGCGATCAGGGCCGAATAGAAAGGCTGCATCTGCGCCGTGCCTTCCTTCGTTTCATCGAGCAGCGGGGTATATCCGGGCAGCAATGACAGTGCAGCGAACGCGCCGACGACGAGTAACGCGGTCAACCCGGCCAGGCGCAGGCCCTTGCGCTCAGAAGGGGTGATTTCGGATTTGGCAAGTTCCGCCCGCAGCTCCTCATCGGGTTCCTTGCCCCACGCGCCAAGGCGCGGCTCGATGATGCGGTCGGTGACGAACCAGATGATGGGCGTGAAGACGATCACGATCGAAAGGATGAACCACCAATTGCCAACCGGGTTCATTGTCCATGCGGGATCGACAATGCGCGCCGCCTCTTGCGTAAAGCCGAACAGCAGCACATCGATCTGGCCCGGGGTGATGTTGCCCGCATAACCACCGGAGACAGCCGCGAATGCCGCCGCCAGCCCGACCAGCGGATGGCGCCCGACTGCGGCATACAGGATGGCAGCCAGCGGGATGAACACGACATAGGCCGCATCCGACGCATGGTGCGAGACCATGCCTATGATGGCGACCAGCGGCGTCATGATGGCGCGCGGCGCGTTGCGCAGCGAACCGCGGATCAGTGCGGAGAACAATCCTGCCTTCTCGGCCACCGATGCACCCAGTACAATGACCAGTACCAGACCCAGCGGGGCAAAGCCCGACATCGTCTTGGGCATCTCGGTCAGCAACCGCGCGATATTTTCTTCGTTGAACAGGCTGGTCGCGCGATAGGTGAGAACACCGTCCTTGAGTTCACCCCATTGCGGCGCTTCCTTGCCGGTATAGGGCAGCGAGGCAGACCAGCCCAGCAAGGCCCCGACCTGCGAGAGGATCATCAGGAAGAGGATGAGCCACACGAAAATCATGATCGGATCGGGCAATTTGTTGCCGAGCCGTTCGATCGCATTGAGAAATCCGCGCTGGCGGAGCTGGTCTTGGGAACTGGTCATTCGGACATCCATAAATGTTTAGCCCGCCAAGTGCATGGCAGGCTAAATGCTAATGTCCCCGAATGAAAACGGCCCTAGCCGAAACGGTTGCGCAGGTCCAGCAGGGCGATGGCGGCCTTTGCAGCTTCGCCGCCCTTGTCCTTCTGGCTCGGATCGGCGCGGACGATCGCCTGTTCTTCATTTTCGACCGTCAGGATGCCATTGCCGATGGCGACGCCATCCATGGTCAGCGCCATGATGCCGCGTGCGCTTTCGCCGGCGACGATCTCGAAATGATAGGTCTCACCGCGGATGACGACGCCGATGGCGACATAGCCGTCATACATGTCGCTCTGGTCAGCGAGCGCGATCGCGCCTGGAATTTCGAGTGCGCCGGGGACGGTGATCACCTCCACCTCATGCCCGGCAGATTTGAGCGCTGCCTTCGCCCCTGCGACCAGCATGTCGTTCAAATGGTCGTAGAAACGCGCTTCAACGATCAGGAATTTTGCCATTATTCTTACTCCGGAATGGGGCGTTCGCCGACGACGTGGATGCCATAGCCTTCAAGGCCAACAACGGTACGGTGCGAATTGGTGAGGAGGACCATATCGTGCACGCCCAGATCGGCAAGGATTTGCGCGCCAATACCATAGACGCGCAATTCGCCGCCCTCCGGCTTGGTGCCGCCCACTTCATGCTGCAGGCTTTGCGGGCCGCTTGGCATCAACAGCACAATCAGGCCGCGGCCTTCCTTGCCGATTTCGGCCATGCAACGCTGCAGGGTGCGCTTGCGCGGACCCGATCGGCCAAGAACGTCATCGAAAATCGAAATGGCATGCATGCGCACCAGCGTGGGTTCGTCGGGAAGCACCTTGCCCTTTTGCAGCACGACATTGGTGCTGCCGTCGATCTTGTTGCGATAGGTCATCGCGCGCCATTCGCCACCATAGTCCGACTGGAAGGCGCTCTCGCTAGCCTTCTCCACCAGATGGTCGTTGCGCATGCGATACTCGATCAGGTCGCGGATCGTGCCCATCTTCAGCTTGTGCATCCGCGCAAAAGCGACAAGATCATCCATCCGCGCCATGGTGCCATCATCCTTCATGATCTCGCAGATCACGCCCGATGGGTTGAGGCCGGCGAGGCGGCTGATGTCGACCGCAGCCTCGGTATGGCCAGCACGCACCAGCACGCCGCCATCGCGCGCGGTCAGCGGGAAGACGTGGCCGGGTGAGACGATATCCTCTGGCCCCTTGGAAGCATCGACAGCGACCGAGATGGTGCGCGCACGGTCCGCGGCACTGATGCCGGTGGTGACACCTTCCTTTGCCTCGATTGAAACGGTGAAGGCGGTTTCCATGCTTTCGCGGTTCTCGCTTGCCATGGGGGCAAGGCCCAGTTGGCTGCACCGCGCCTTGGTCATCGCCAGGCAGATCAGGCCGCGGCCATGCGTCGCCATGAAATTGATCGCATCGGGCGTCGCCATCTGTGCCGGGATGATCAGATCGCCTTCATTTTCACGGTCTTCATCATCGACCAGGATATACATGCGGCCATTGCGCGCTTCCTCAATGATTTCCTCGATTGGCACGAGCGCGGGGCTATCGTCGTTCGAGAATAGATAGCTTTCAAGTTTGCGCAGCGTTTCCGCCGTCGGGTTCCAATCGGGCGCGTCAAGGTCGCGCAAGGTATTGGCATGGAGCCCAGCGGCGCGGGCAAGGCCCGAACGCGAGAGTCCACCTTCGGTGACAAGGTTGCGCAGCTTTTCGATCAATTGGGTCGACATTTCACATTCCCGTGAGAATCACACCTCTTGTAGCGAGGTAACACCTTGCTGATTTCACATCATGATGTGAATGTCAAAGCCCAAACTTCACATTTCATTATCGCGACGTCGCGATGCCTGCCGAGGCGCTATTGACCACCGCATCGATGACAGCCTCGTCAACGGGGACCTGATTGTCGAGCATCAACATTGCCAATCCATGTACGATCGACCAAGCCCGAAGCGCTGCGATACGGCGATGTTCCTGGGTCGCCCCCGCCGGCACCAAAGCCGCAATATTCTCGCGCAACAATTGCAGCGCGCTATTGTCTCGATCTGGCTGGATATCGAGGAAATCGACTGCGGGGCGCGTGGTCATCATCATCCGGAACAAGGTGGGGTTATCGAGCGCAAAACGCACATAAGCCCTGCCAACCGCATCAAATCCGGGTCGCCCGCCGCCGGATTTCTTCATGGCCTCTACCTGCAACCGCGCAAGTTCGCGCCCACCCTCGTCACACAAGGCCCCCAGCAAGGCGGCTTTATCCGGAAAGTGGCGATAGACAGCCGTCGCACTCACACCCACCATCCGCGCAATTTCGCGCAGGCTGACCTCGTCGGCACTACGCGTTTTGAGCATTTCCAGCCCGGCCTGAACCAGCGCAACGCGCAGATCACCATGATGGTATCCACGCTTGGAATTTTCGATGTTGACACTGTTATCTTTGCCCGACATGTTATCGCTGTAAACATTGCCGAGTCGAATGGCAAGTGCGAGGAGAGCAGATATGGCGAGCGCAGTCGAAACCCTTATCCGTGGCGTCGTGACCAAAGGTGTTATGAAAGTAGCGGAGTTCAACCGCGATCATCGCAAAGCCCCTGCTTCCCATCCTTACCTGACCGGCATCCACACACCTATGGAAGCCGAACTGTCGCTGGATACCTTGCGCGTGACCGGTTCAATTCCGGCTGATCTCGATGGTCGTTACATCCGCATCGGCCCCAACCCCATCGACCCCAATCCCGCCGCCTACCACTGGTTCCTCGGTGACGGCATGGTGCATGGCGTGCGCCTGAAGGACGGCAAGGCGTTGTGGTATCGCAATCGCTGGATACGTTCCAAATCGGTGAGTGCCGCTTTGGGTGAGCCCCCTGCCCCCGGCCCTCGCAATGAACGCTTCGACACCGTCAACACCAATGTCCTCGGCCATGCAGGACAGACTTGGGCCATTGTCGAGGCGGGTGGCTTTCCGGTGCGTATAGACGAGGAACTCAACACGATCGCGCACGACCCATTTGGCGGCACGCTGCATTATGCCTTTTCAGCGCATCCCCATCTCGACCCCGATAGCGGAGAGATGCATGCCATCTGCTACAAGGGCGATGTGCAAGACCGCATCTGGCATGTTGTCGTCGATGCCAGCGGCAAGGTGGTGCGTGAGGAACCGGTGGCGGTCAGCAATGGCCCGATGATCCATGATTGCATGATCACCAAAAACTATGTGATCATCCTCGACCTGCCCTGCACATTCTCAATGAAGGCGCTGATTTCGGGCCATCCTTTCCCCTATCGCTGGAATGCCGAGCACAAGGCGCGCGTCGGATTGCTGCGCCGTGATGGCAAAGGCAGCGATACGATCTGGTGCGACGTCGATCCCTGCTATGTTTTCCATCCCTGCAATGGGTACGAAACCCAAGATGGCAAGGTCATCCTTGATGTGTGCGCGCACGACCAGATGTTCCGGCCAGATGCAGCGGGCCCGGATTCCAACCGCGTCCCGTTCGAACGTTGGACCATCGATCCGTCAGCGCAAAATGTAACGCGGCGGGTCGTGGACGAAGCCTCACAAGAATTCCCCCGGCCCAATGAAGACCGGATCGGCAAATCCTATCGCTATGCCTATGCGATGTCGCTGCCAGACGGTTTCGATGCAGCCTCTCCCAACCAGTCGAAATTGTTCAAGCATGATCTGGTGGCCGGGGGCAAACAGGTACATGATTTCGGCGCAGGCCACATCCCCGGCGAATTTGTTTTCGTACCTCGTAAAGGCGGCGAGGCGGAGGATGATGGCTGGCTGATGGGCTATGTCGTCAACACAGGCGACGAAACCACCGACCTTGTGATCCTGAACGCACTGGATTTCGAAGGCGCGCCGGTAGCGATCGTGCATATCCCGCACCGCATCCCGCCGGGTTTCCACGGCAATTGGGTTGCGTCAAACTGAAGCAATGGAAATGTAAAAATGACGATATTTACCCTCTCCCTCCTCCTCGCCCCGCTACCGTTCCTGCTGCCGGTCGCCATCGTCTGGTTGGTCCAGCACGGCAAACGCGAACGAGCTCTCATCCGCGCTAATGCCGAAGTTGCACCGCTGAACGCGCAAATTCGAAAACTGGAACAACGGCTGGCCACGGTCGAGGCGCTGGTGATCGAACCTGGCTATCGTTTGACGCATCAAATAGAGGCTTTGCGCGACGCCGCGTGATAGTTGGGGAATTAGGAGCCGGATGACCCGCCGAAAAATCGTTACGGCTGCTTCCGTCAGGATCTGACCGGGTTGGCGACGACAGCGCCCATCCGACTCCCGCGGCGCATATGGCAGGTGCGCGGTGAAATTTCAAGTTCGCCCTGCAAAGGATAAATGTCTTTGATTTCTGTAGCTTGGCTGGGAAATCGGCGATTAACCATAGCTAGGGGCACCAGATTAACCCTGCGCGCGCACGATGCATGGTCCAACGACCAGGAATTTGTGCCATGAGCATTTCTGAAACGGCAGACCCGACTTCGCTTCGTTACGACCAGGCAGCTCTTGAGGATCGCTGCGCGCCGCGCATCAAACTGCGCATCCCGGCGATGCTGCGTCCGTCGGGAAACACCAGCTTTGCCGTTGTGGTTACTGACCTTTCGATCGCCGGTTTCCAATGCGAAGCGCTGACCGGAATGCCCGCAGGTGCGCGATGCTGGCTGGCGCTACCCGGCCTTTCGCCGATCGAATCGCAGCTGATCTGGAACAACGGACGCGCGGTTGGCTGCGCCTTTGTGAACCTGATGAATCAGGCGGTGATGGATTCGATTATCCGCCGTTTCGTTCTGGCCTGATCGCGGTCAGAACAACCGCGTGAGCAGATAAAAACTTGCGCCGACGGCCGCCGAAGCCGGCACCGTCAATATCCAAGCTGTCAGCAAATTGCTTGCAACCCCCCAGCGCACCGCCGAAGCTCTGCGCGCCGTGCCGGCACCAATAACCGCACCGGTAATGGTGTGCGTTGTCGACACAGGGATTCCCAGCGCAGACGCGGTAAACAGCATGATCGAACCGCCCAACGACGCGCTGAAACCCTGGTGCTGCGAGAGCTTTGTGATCTTGGTTCCCATCGTTTCGATGATCTTCCACCCACCGCACGCTGTTCCAAGGCCTATCGCAATATAGCAACTGATCGCCACCCAGTGCGGGACATGGAATTCGCCCTTCAGATATCCGGTCGAATAGAGCAGCACCGCAATGATACCCATCGTCTTTTGAGCGTCGTTCAATCCATGGCTGAGCGAATAAGCGGCAGACGATATGATGTGCATCACCTTCATCCCGCCTTCGGCCCTGCTTGCTTGTGCATTTCGGAGAACCCAGGAGCTGCCGAGCATAACCAGCATCGCCAGGATCATGCCCAGCGTCGGCGAGAGGAAGATGAAGACGACAGTCTTGTTGAGCCCTGCCCATTGCACCGCACCAAAACCGTTGGCCGCGACGCCCGATCCGATCAGGCCGCCCACCAATGCATGCGATGATGAGGACGGAATACCTTTTATCCAGGTCAGGATGTTCCAGAACATCGCCCCGCACAAAGCGCCGAAAACCACCGCCGGCGTGACAAGGTCCTTGTCGATCAGGCCTTTTCCGATCGTGTCAGCCACCTTGTGTAGCCACGGGAAATAAAGCGTCAGGAAGTAAGCCGCAAAGTTGAAAAATGCCGCAAACATCACCGCGTGAAACGGCTTCAGCAATTTGGTCGAAACAATTGTCGCGATCGAGTTGGCGGCGTCATGCAAGCCGTTCAAAAAGTCGAACAGAAGCGCCAATATGATCAAGCCGACGAGTAGCGGAAAGGCGAGTTCCATTTGGGCCTCCCGGCTCAGGCGTGATCGATGACGAGACCGTCAATCTGGTTGGCGACATCCTCAAACTTGTCACAGACCTTTTCGAGGTGGCGGTAAATCTCGTTCACGACCACGAATTGTGTCGGATCGGATTTGCCATGTTCCTGAAATGCCTTGCGCAGACCGGTGAAGTTCAGTTTGTCTGCGTCACCCTCCAGCTTGACGAGGCGCGCGGTCAGTTCATGCAGTTGCTTCGCGTTGCCCGTAACGTCTCGCAGCAGAGGAAGGGCCTGGTCGATAATCGCCGAAGCCTCGACAATGATATCCGCCATCCCCACCATTTCGGGCGTAAACGTCGTCACGTCATAAAGTTCGGCCGCACCTGCAGTCTGCTGCATCTGGTCGACAGCATCGTCCATCACGCCAATCAGGGCCGTGATCGCACCTCTATCGAAGGGTGTCAGGAATATCCGGCGCACATCCTGCAAGACTTCGCGGATGATATCGTCAGCCTTATGCTCTTCATCCTCGATCGTCTTGATATGGATGGCAATATCCGGCCCGCCTCGCACAAGCTTTGCCAAAGCCTGCGAACTGGCCACGATGGTTTTGCCATGTGCCTCGAACTGCTCGAAAAAATTGCCGGTGCGCGGCAACAACTTTTGAAACCAAGCGAACATGTTTCCCCCTGAACGCCGAAATTTGTCGGAGCGCGAATCGCCCTCTTGCTGTGTCGTTTGGCTGTAATGTTATTGTCATAAAACTGTAACACTAACTGCGAGCCGCGATGATTATTTTGCAGCGAGGCAATCTTCACATCGGCGCACTTCGCGATTGAGGTAATCCTGCACTTGGCTAGAATGGCGAAATGGCCGAAAATGCGAAACAGTTACTGTCGTTGATCGAAATACCCATTCTGCTTGTGCAGGGTGAGCGCGTGAATTTTGCCAATGCGGCGGCGCAAGCGCTGTTGGGCAACCATATCGAGCAACAGGATATCCGCATCGCCCTGCGCGATCCCGAAGCGCTCGCCTTGATCAAGTCGCCCGAAGGTGGCCGCGCCAAGGTTACCGGCCTGTCGGTGCGTGGAAGTGTTTGGGAAATGGTTTGCAGCCCATTGGCAGATAATATGCGTCTGATTTCACTGCAGGATCAATCGGTACAGGTGAGCGTCGCACGGGCCCATGCCGATTTCGTTGCCAATGCGAGCCACGAATTGCGCACGCCCCTAACGGCGATACTAGGCTATGTTGAGACCCTTTCAGATCCTAAAGCCGGGGAAGATGCAGCCACCCGCCAACGTTTCCTGGACATCATCAAGCGCGAAGCGACGCGGATGCAATCACTGGTATCGGATTTGATGTCATTGTCGCGGATTGAGGCAGTGCGCCACGAAGTACCATCGGACGAGATTGAAATGGTCAGCCTATGCCGGGAGGTGATTGGCGAGCGACCGCACGAAGTGGAAATCCGGTTTGACGCCAATACCGATAGTGCTGTCGTCACAGGCGATCATGGTCAACTTGCCCAGGTCGTCCGCAATCTCGTCGACAATGCCGAAAAATATGGTGGATCGGAAAAAGGCGTTTTGGTGCAGCTCGAGGCGAGCGATCGGGGATGGCTTACCTTGAGCATCACCGATCATGGTGAGGGAATTGCCCCTGAACACCTGCCCCGTTTGACCGAGCGTTTCTACCGCGCCGATACAGGGCGGAGTCGGGCGGCAGGCGGTACCGGGCTTGGCCTTGCGATCGTCAAACATGTTGTCGAACGGCATCGCGGCCGTTTCGATATCAGCAGCCGACCTGGCGAAGGAACCACCGCGACGATCATGCTTCCACAAATGAAATCGGGATGAGTCTCAAAACTGTAACATGATTGTCGCATTTGGCAGGCCAGTCATAGAGTTGAAAGGTTCTTGCAATGCGTAAATGGGCTTTTGTAGCACTGGCATCGGCCACTGCACTTACTGTATCGGCATGCGGCGGAGGCGGCTCGGGTAGCAATGATACCCGCGATTTCCTGCGCGTTGTGGGCTCCTCCACAGTTTATCCTTTTGCCACTGCAGTTGCCGAAGCAACTTCGAAGGCAAACCCTGACATGAAATCGCCGGTAATCGAGTCGACCGGCACCGGCGCGGGCATGAAGCTGTTCTGCGGTGGCGTGGGTTCGCAACACCCCGATATTGAAATGGCATCGCGCCGCATGAAGAAATCCGAATATGAAGATTGCGTCAAAAATGGCGTGAAGGACATTGTCGAAGTGCAGGTCGGTCTGGACGGCATTGCTTTTGCCGAAGCCACCAATGGCCCGGAAATGAAACTGACACCGGAAGACGTGTACAAGGCACTTGCCGCCACGCCTTATGGCAAGCCGCAGACTGCGAAGAATTGGAGCGATGTGAACCCGGCCCTGCCCGCCATCCCCATTCTGGTTTATGGTCCGCCGTCCACCTCGGGCACTCGCGATGCATTGGCCGAATTGATCCTGACCAAGGGATGCGAAGCCGACCCTGCGATGAAAGCCCTCAAGGATAGCGACAAGGACAAGCATAAGGATCTGTGCACCAAGGTTCGCACCGACGGCGCCTTTGTCGAACAGGGCGAGAATGACAATCTTATCGTCCAGAAGATCGCGGCAAACCCGAAGTCCATCGGCATCTTCGGCTTCTCCTTCCTTGAAGAGAATATGTCGAAGATTAAAGGCATCCCGATGTCGGGCGTGATGCCCACATATGAAAGCGTTTCGGATTTCTCCTATCCTGGTGCCCGCCCGCTCTATCTTTATGTGAAGGCTGCACATGTGAAGGCGATCAAGTCACTTGCGCCGTTCCTGAACGAATTCTCAAAAGCCTGGGGAGCCGATGGTTATCTGAAGGCCAAGGGCATGGTTGTTGCGCCTGAGGATGTTCGCACGAAGAATGCCGACGTCGTCGCAAAGATGACGTTGATGGACGCAAGCGGCCTTAAATAAGCCGGAAAGTCGGGGGCAATGCCGATAACATTTCTCTTGATCAGCGTGATTGGCCTGGGCGTTATCGCCTGGGCCATGTCACGTGCCCGATCAGCCCATTTTGCGCCGGTTGCCGGGAAGCTTAAGCTCGCCCTGCCGGGTCATTATGGGTTGTATGCCGCCATCTGGACCGTGGTTCCAGCCCTGCTTGTCGCATGGTTGTGGACCTTCATTTCGCCCGGATTGGTGCAAGGCGCGATCCTTGCGGATCCTGCCGCCGCGGCGTTGCCAGCATTTGATTTCGAACGCGATACGGTTCTGAACGAAGCATTTGCATTGGCGCAGAACCCCAACGCTTTTGTTTCTGATCCCATCGCGCAGCAGCTCGCCCCCGTTATTGCAGCAGCGCAATCGAAATTCGGCTGGATGGGGGCGGTATTGTCGATCATCGCTGCGCTAGCAGGCGGTGCATTTGGATATACCCGCGTTAAAGCAGGCTTCCCCGCACGCACCCGTATCGAGCGGATCGTGCTTGGCGCCTTGCTGCTGGCTTCGTTCGTCGCAATCGTCACAACGGTTGGCATCATCGCCTCGTTGATTTTTGAATCGGCACGCTTTTTCTCGATGGTCAGCCCCATCGATTTCCTGTTCGGAACCAACTGGACGCCCGATACCATGGCCTCTGCCACGTCAGATATGGGTGACGATCTTGGCGCGGTTCCCTTGTTCTGGGGCACCTTCTTCATCGGTGCTGTGATCGCGATGCTGGTGGCCATTCCCTTTGGCCTGATGAGCGCGATTTATCTGACCCAGTATGCCAGCCCGCGAGCGCGCAGTATTCTGAAGCCGATGCTCGAAATTCTCGCCGGTATCCCGACCGTGGTATATGGTTATTTCGCGGCGCTTACCGCTGCACCATTCATCCGCGATCTTGCCATGGCCGTCGGCATCACCAACGCGTCGACCGAAAGCGCCTTGGCGGCTGGCTTGGTAATGGGCGTGATGATCATTCCGTTCGTTTCTTCAATGGCGGATGACAGCATTGCCGCCGTACCGCAGGCGATGCGCGATGGTTCGCTCGCAATGGGCGCGACCACTTCGGAAACAATCAAGAAGGTACTTATACCCGCCGCACTGCCCGGCATCGTTGCCGGTGTGATGCTCGCAATCAGCCGCGCCATTGGTGAAACCATGATCGTCTACATGGCCGCCGGTGCTTCGGCGAACCTTTCAGCCAATCCGTTCGAGCGCATGACGACGGTGACCTATCAGATCGCCGCCCTGCTCACCGGCGAAGGCAGCTTCGACCACCCGACCACCTTGTCTGCATTCGCACTTGGCCTAGTGCTGTTCATCGTGACCCTCATCCTCAACATTGTTGCACTGCGCGTCGTGAAGCGCTTCCGGGAGGCGTATGAGTAACTGGCAATCCCCCGAAGCCTCGGCCCGGCTGAAAAAGCGTTACGCCGCCGAACGTCGCTTCAAGGCGCTGGGCCTGGTCGCCATCGTTCTGTCGATGTCCTTCCTTGCCGTTCTGCTATTCACCATGCTGAAGAACGGCATATCTGGGCTCGACTGGGCATTCCTGTCGGGTTCGGATTCAACCGATCCAGCCAATGCCGGCGTGTGGAGTGCTGTCAAAGGCTCCATCCTTACGATGCTCGTCACCTTGGCACTGGCATTTCCGATGGGTGTGCTGGCGGCCATATATCTGGAAGAATTCGCGCCACGTTCGCGCTGGGTCGATTGGGTCGAAGTGTCGATCAACAATCTTGCCGCGGTTCCTTCGATCATCTTCGGCCTGCTCGGTCTCGCAGTTTTCATCCAAGTGATGCACCTGCCGCGTTCCTCACCACTGGTTGGCGGCATGACGCTGGCGCTGATGACGATGCCTGTCATCGTCATCGCCGGGCGCAACGCCATCAAGGCTGTGCCCCCATCGATCCGAGATGCGGCGCTGGCGGTTGGAGCGAGCAAGGTTCAAACGGTTTTCCACCATGTATTGCCGCTGGCACTTCCCGGCATTTTGACCGGCACCATCATCGGCATGGCACGCGCGCTCGGCGAAACAGCACCTTTGCTGATGATCGGTATGCGTGCGTTCGTCTCGACGCCTCCGGGTGGGGTCACGGATCCGTCATCGGTACTCCCGATGCAGATTTTCCTGTGGTCGGATGAAGTCGATCAGGGCTTCGTACAGAATACCTCAGCCGCCATCATTGTGCTGTTGTTCGTGCTTATCGCCATGAACGGCATCGCTATCTATCTTCGCAACAAATTCGAGACTCGCTGGTAGGATCATGTCTGAAAACTCCAATCTCAAAATCTCCACCCGCGGCGTGAACGTCTTTTACGGCGAGAAGCAAGCGATCCGCGATGTCTCGATCGACATTGCGACCGAACATGTCACCGCGTTCATCGGCCCTTCGGGCTGCGGCAAATCGACGTTCCTGCGGACGTTGAACCGCATGAACGATACGATTGCCGGCTGCCGGATCGAGGGCGAAATCAAGCTTGACGGCGAAGACATTTATTCGAGCGGGATGGATGTGGTTCAGCTGCGCGCACGCGTCGGGATGGTGTTCCAGAAGCCCAATCCGTTCCCCAAATCAATCTACGAAAATGTCGCTTACGGCCCGCGCATCCATGGCCTTGCTGCCACCAAGGCGGACATGGACGCCATTGTAGAAAAATCGCTGCGCCGCGCCGGCCTGTGGGACGAAGTGAAAGATCGCCTTGCCGATGCAGGCACTGCGCTTTCCGGCGGCCAGCAGCAACGACTCTGCATCGCACGCGCCATTGCCGTTAGCCCCGAAGTCATCCTGATGGACGAGCCTTGCTCTGCGCTCGATCCGATCGCGACGGCGCGCATCGAGGAACTGATTGACGAGTTGAAGGGCCGTTATGCCATCGTCATCGTCACCCACTCGATGCAACAGGCCGCCCGCGTTTCACAACGCACCGCCTTTTTCCACCTCGGTTCGATGGTAGAATATGGCGAAACATCGACGATCTTCACCAATCCGCGCGAAGAGCGCACCAAAGACTATATAACCGGTCGTTACGGATAAGGACCCGACATGGCAGAAAACCATACCGTCAAGGCATTCGACGAAGATATCAGCAAGCTGCGCGGCCTGATTGCCGAAATGGGCGGGCTCGCCGAAGTGGCGATCGCCGATGCCATCGACGCGCTCGTCAACCGCGATGAGGCCAAGGCCAAGCTTGTGGTTGCATCGGACGCAAAGCTTGATGCTCTCGAAGCCGAAGTCGACCAACTCGCCATTCGCATCATCGCCTTGCGCGCGCCAATGGCAGACGACCTGCGTGACGTGATCGCGGCGCTTAAAATCTCAGGCGTTGTCGAACGTATCGGCGACTATGCAAAGAACATCGCCAAGCGTGTTGGCGATATGGGCGCGAAAGGATCGATCGAACCTTTGACGCTGATCCCGGCGATGGCAGAAATTGCGCAGGGCATGGTTCGGGATGTTCTCAACGCTTACGCATCGCGCGATTCCCATCTGGCTGTCGAAGTGATCGCGCGTGACGAAAAACTCGACAACTTCTACAACAGCCTGTTCCGCAATCTCGTTTCGCACATGATGGAAAATCCGGCGACGATCAGCACCGCGGCGCATCTGCTGTTCATCGCGCGCAACCTGGAGCGTATTGGCGACCATGCCACCAATGTCGCGGAGATGGTCTATTATGCGGCAACGGGTCGCTATTTCACCGATCGCAGCGGCGCGGTGCGCGTCGAAGACGACGCATGACGCCGAAAATCCTGATAGTTGAGGATGAGCCTGCGCTCGCCGAACTTCTGTCTTGGACGTTCGAGAGCGCGGGATTTGCCGTCGAACAGACCGCCGATGGCGAAGAAGCATTGCTGATTGCCGAGGAGTTCGGACCCGACATAGTCATCCTCGATTGGATGATCGAACAACTGCCGGGCATCGAGGTTTGCCGTCGCCTGCGCAAACGCAAGGAAACGGCATCGATCCCGATCATCATGCTGACAGCACGTGGCGAGGAAGAGGACCGTATCCGCGGGCTTGAAACCGGCGCCGATGACTATGTCACCAAACCCTTTTCTCCGCGTGAATTGCGCGCCCGCGTCGAGGCGGTATTGCGCCGCACACGTCCTGCAATAACTGGCAGCACGTTGGTGGTTGGCGATCTGGAGCTTGATCCGGTTGCTGTGCGGGTAAAACGCGATGGCGTTCAGATCGCCCTCGGCCCGACCGAATTCCGTTTGCTACGCCATTTCATGGAACGGCCGGGCCGCGCCCAATCGCGCAGCCAGTTGCTCGACGCAGTTTGGGGGCATGACAGTGACATCGAATTGCGCACGGTAGATGTGCATATCCGCCGTTTGCGCAGCGCCATCGAAATGCCAGGCAGGGAAGACCCGATCCGCACAATCCGTTCGGTCGGATACGCATTGGACAGCTGAAAGCTAAACGCGGATTTCGCGCCACTCGCCAGGTGCCAGACCTTCGACTGTCCAATCGCCGATCGACCAACGCACCAAACGCAGCGTCGGAAAACCGACCGCTGCTGTCATCCGTCGCACTTGGCGATTTCGTCCCTCGCTGATGGTCAGTTTGATCCAGCAATCGGGCACCGATTTGCGAAAGCGCACCGGCGGATCGCGTTGCCATAGCTGCGGATGGTCAATCCGTTCGGCTTTGGCTGGCTTCGTCATCCCGTCTTTCAGCATCACACCTTTGCAGAGGCGATCCAAAGCGGCATCGTCGATCTCGCCCTCGACCTGCACCAGATAGCTTTTGGGCATCTTGTGCCTTGGATCGGCGATGCGTGCCTGCAGCCTTCCATCGTCGGTGAGCAGCAGCAGTCCCTCGCTATCGCGATCAAGTCGCCCCGCCGGATATACCCCAGGCACCTGGATATAATCCGATAGCGTCTCCCGCACACCATCGCTGCCGCGATCGGTAAACTGTGAGAGAACACCAAAAGGTTTGTTGAACAATATCAGGCGCGACATGGTGGCATCGGTCTAGCAGCTATGCCCAAATAGGAAAGGCCGGCGGGTCTCCCCACCGGCCTTCGATGTTTCAGCTGGTGCTGAACGACGGACTTAGAAGTCCATGCCGCCCATGCCGCCCATGCCACCGCCCATCGGCATAGCCGGGGCCTTGTCTTCCGGAGCATCCGCGATGGTTGCTTCGGTGGTGATCAGCAGGCCGGCGACCGATGCAGCATCCTGCAGTGCGGTGCGAACAACCTTGGTCGGATCGATAACGCCCGACTTTACGAGGTTTTCGTAAGTGTCGGTTGCAGCGTTGAAGCCCTGGGTTTCATCGCCTTCGCGCAGCAGGTTGCCCGAAACGACCGCACCGTCATGGCCGGCATTTTCAGCAATCTGGCGGATCGGAGCGAGGATCGCCTTGCGGATGATGTCGATACCGCGTGTCTGGTCGTCATTTGCACCCTTGAGGCCGTCAAGCGCCTTGGTTGCATATAGCAGAGCGGTACCGCCGCCGGGGACGATGCCTTCTTCGACAGCTGCGCGGGTAGCGTGCAGGGCGTCATCGACGCGGTCCTTACGCTCCTTCACTTCGACTTCAGTCGCACCGCCAACCTTGATCACGGCAACGCCGCCAGCAAGCTTTGCAAGGCGTTCTTGCAGCTTTTCACGGTCATAATCGCTGGTGGTGGTTTCGATCTGCGCACGGATCGCTTCGACGCGAGCCTTGATCGCATCGGCTTCACCCGCACCGTCGACGATGGTGGTGTTGTCCTTGTCGATCGAAACGCGCTTGGCTTGGCCGAGCATGCCGAGCGTAACCGACTCAAGCTTGATGCCCAGATCTTCGCTGATCATTTCGCCCTTGGTCAGGATCGCGATGTCTTCGAGCATCGCCTTGCGACGATCGCCGAAGCCCGGAGCCTTGACGGCAGCGATCTTCAGGCCACCACGCAGCTTGTTGACGACGAGGGTAGCAAGCGCTTCGCCTTCGACGTCTTCCGCGATGATGAGAAGCGGACGACCTGACTGCACGACAGCTTCGAGGATCGGCAGCATTGCCTGCAGGTTCGAAAGCTTCTTCTCGTGGATCAGGATATAGGGGTTATCCAGCTCGACCGACATCTTTTCGGTGTTGGTGATGAAGTAGGGCGAGAGGTAACCACGGTCGAACTGCATGCCTTCGACAACATCGAGTTCGAACTCGAGGCCTTTGGCTTCTTCGACGGTGATGACGCCTTCCTTGCCGACCTTTTCCATGGCTTCGGCGATTTTTTCGCCGACTTCACGGTCGCCATTGGCAGAGATGATGCCGACCTGTGCGATTTCTTCCGAGCCCTTGACCGGGTTCGAACGCTTTTTCAGGTCTTCGACAACAACATTGACTGCCTGGTCGATACCACGCTTCAGGTCCATCGGGTTCATGCCCGCAGCAACCGACTTCATGCCTTCGCGAACGATCGCCTGGGCCAGAACGGTTGCAGTGGTGGTGCCGTCACCAGCAGCGTCGTTGGCCTTGGAGGCAACTTCGCGCAGCATCTGGGCGCCCATGTTCTCGAACTTGTCCTTCAGTTCGATTTCCTTGGCGACCGAAACACCGTCCTTGGTGATGCGCGGTGCGCCAAAGCTCTTGTCGATAACGACATTGCGACCCTTGGGACCCAAGGTAACCTTCACCGCATCGGCGAGGATATCAACGCCGCGCAGGATGCGTTCACGCGCATCGCGGCCAAATTTCACGTCTTTTGCAGCCATGATTTTGTTCCTTCAAATATATGCAGCTGAAATCAGCCGATGATTCCGAGAATGTCCGATTCTTTCATGATCAGCAGGTCTTCGCCGTCGATCTTGACTTCGGTGCCCGACCACTTGCCGAACAGGATCTTGTCGCCGACTTTGACGTCCAGCTTGATGCGGTCGCCATCTTCATTGTAGGCGCCTTCGCCAGCGGCGACGATTTCGCCTTCTTGCGGCTTTTCTTGAGCGCTGTCGGGGATGATGATCCCGCCAGCGGTTTTTGCTTCGGCCTCGACGCGACGGACGAGGACGCGGTCATGCAACGGACGAAATTTCATGACATGCCTTCCTTTTATGGTTGATGACGCAAGGGGAAACCCAGTGGCGCACCCCCACGCGCCTGAAACACTATTAGCACTCACCTTTATCGAGTGCTAACGGGGCCCAGATAGGGATTATGCCGGTTGCGTCAAGCACCGGTGAGAGAAAAAATTTTGCGCCGTCGGTAACTTTGCGGCGCTTTGCCCCGAACCTCCTGTCGAGACGCCTGTTTGGCGCTCTCTACGCCAGCCCCCTGGCTCCATTCTTATGTTGAATAGTTGGAGGATTTATGACTGCATCCGTTTTGAAAATTGCTGCCGCTGCAGCCGCTCTTTCCGCCGCAGCCTCGATCGCGACTGCTCCGGCAACTGCTGCCAAGCCTGCGCAGGAAAAATGCTTTGGTGTGGCGCTAAAGGGCAAGAATGATTGTGCTGCCGGCCCGGGCACCAGCTGCGCCGGCACCTCGACCGTCGATTATCAGGGCAATGCCTGGAAGCATGTTGCCAAGGGCAGCTGCGTGAAAATGGGCGGTACGCTGACCGCGCATGCCGGCAACGCCAAGCCGGTAGCGAAGAAGTAATCGCCCGAGTTTTTGCGGATGGACCAATTGACAAACGCTGGCAGCTATCAGGCACCGTTCTCTACCCTCTCCCCCAAAGCGGGAATCGGGCTAAAACCCCAGCATTATGATATCATTTTGAATGTCGACCCGATCATGCACCCCCCGGCATGGGTCGAGGTCCATCCGCAAAACTATTTCTGCGAAGGGGGGCCGCCACACCGATGGCTGTCTGCAGTCGCCGAACGCTATCCCCTCAGTTTCCACTCGGTCGGTTTGTCGCTCGGCAGTGCCGATGGCCTGATAGCCGACCAGCTCGACCGCCTGGCAGCATTGTGCGACCGATATCAACCCGCAATGGTTTCCGACCATTTGAGTTTCAGCGGCAATGCGCATGATCGCTTCGCCGACCTGCTTCCCATTCCCTACACATTCGAAGCGCTTGACCATTTTTCGGCGCAGGTGGATCGCGTCCAGCAGCGTTTGGGTCGGCAGATGCTGATCGAAAACCCATCCTGCTATGTCGCTTATGCGGACAATGACTATTCGGAGCCCGAATTCCTCGCGCATTTGATCGCCAAAACAGGTTGCGGCCTGCTGCTCGATATCAACAATGTGGTGGTCTCAACGGGCAATCTGGGCGGAAATCCGGGCGCGTGGTTTGCGCAGGTCGATCCGGATTGGGTGGGTGAAATTCATCTAGCCGGCCATGCCACCGAACTTCATGACAGTGGTCCACTATATATCGACGATCATGGCAGCCCGGTCGGCGACCTTGCATGGACGCTGTTTGCCGAATTTGTCTCGAATCATGGACCAAAACCCACATTGATCGAATGGGACACGAACACCCCGGCCTATCCAGTCTACATGGCCGAGGCGCACAAGGCACAGGCGATACTCGATAGAGCGCTGGAGCGGCACGATGCCGTCGCTGCTTGAAGCCCAGCGCAACTTTGTTGGCACCATCAACGAAGGGCCATCGGCGCTCGATCCCGCTCTATTTGTCGGCGATGCGGATCGCATAATTCTGGGGCTGAAGGCGCATGCGAACACGATAAGCCATGCCCGCCTCGTCGCACTCGAACAAAGCTTCCCGATGCTGCACCTCGAGTTGGGCAATAGTGCATTCAATTTGCTATCGCGCGAATATGTCGAGACGCCGGCTGCCCGTGCGTTCGACCTCAACGATATTGGCAAAGGCTTTGTCGCATTTCTGGAGCGATGTGAAATCGCCGCAGCCATGATCGACCTAGCCGCAATCGAATGGGCCTGGCTCGAAAGTTTTCATGCCACAGATGCTATGCCGATTGGGCTGGACCGGCTTGCTAGGCTCGATGAAAGTTTGCTGCTGGACTTCAAGGTTGCGCTGCATCCTGCTGTTCGACTGCGCCGGTTGCAGGCGCCCTTAGTCCAATCGCTGGCAGAGCTGGCAGTTGACGGCAATCCCGCATCGATCCTGATCGCCCGGCCTGAGGCCGAGGTGCGATTGTTGGCCCTCGATGCAGCCGGTACTTTGCTAATCGAAAAAATGTCGTCGCCGGTTTCAATCGGTAACCTTTTATCCCTCGCTTGCGAACATGGCCATGAAGCCGACCCTATCGGGCCGGTACTGAATTTGATCGGCGCCGGTGCGCTGATAGCCATGGAGTAGATATGTTGCAGGCCCTGACCCAAAGCTATGACCGCGCCGTCGCGATTGTTTCCGGAAAACTCCCTGAATCGCTGGCGCTGTTGTTTGTCCGCATTGCGCTGGCCGGCATTTTCTGGCGGTCGGGCCGAACCAAGGTCGAGGAAGGCAGCCTGCTTTCGGTGAGCGACAGTACGCTGACGCTTTTCAACGAAGATCCGTTCAACAAGGTTCCTCTGTTACCCAGCGATTTTGCGGCCTATCTTACAACCTATGCCGAGCATGCCCTTCCTATCCTGCTGGTTTTCGGACTTTTCACACGCCTTTCGGCGTTGGCATTGCTGGGGATGACAATGGTCATCCAGATTTTCGTTTTCCCCGACGCATGGTGGCCGGTGCACAGCATGTGGGTTGCGGTCGCGCTGGTGCTGATCGTGCGCGGGGGTGGCCGCCTGTCGGTTGACGCATTGCTTACAGGTCGCCGCGCATGATTGCCAATGAGGAGGGGTTGCGACGCCTGATGCGCCTGTCGCAAGGCGGTGACAAACAGGCCTATGCAATCCTCCTTGAACAATGTGGTGCCTGGTTGGCGCGCTATTACCGACAGAAAATTGCACCCGACGCGATCGACGATCTGGTGCAGGAAACGCTGATGTCGCTTCATCGCAAAAGAGCGAGCTATGATCCCTCCCGACCTTTCCTGCCCTGGCTTGCCGCTATCGCGCGCTATCGCTGGGTTGACCGGCTACGGCAGGCATACCGAAATGAAGCCGATTCAATCGGCAACCACGATCCATCCGAGGATAGCCATGAAGAAGTGGTTGCAGCCAAGATCAGCATCGACCGTTTGCTCGACCTGATTCCTACCAGCCAATCCGACGCGATCCGCTGCATGAAAATCGAGGGATTGAGCATCGCAGAAACCTGCCAGCGCACCGGCCAGTCCGAAGCGTTGGTCAAAGTGAACATACATCGCGGATTGAAAAGACTTTCCGCACTTGTCGAGAGTGAGTGAAATGAAACAGGGATTTAGCCTGGACGATCTGGTCCACGATCTGGAACCGGTGCGTCCGTTCAACATGGTGCGCGCGATTGCATCGGTGGGCGCAATTCTAGCCGCGGCGGCTGCGCTGATCATATTGTCAAAGGGCATGCGCGCCGATGTGATGGCAGGCGATCCGGAGCCGATGTTCCTGATCCGGGCAGGCCTGCTCCTGCTGCTTGGCGGCGGATGCGGCTGGGCGGTGCTCAGCATGGCTAGCCCTGCCGTCGGCAAGCACGGGCAATCGTGGAAGATGGCGCTGGCAGCAGCCGCATTATTCCCGTTGGCCGCGCTGGTCATCGCGATGACCGGACGGGTCGAAGTCGCCATGTCCAACATGCGCTACGGGCTCGATTGCATGGCTTTCAGCGGCATTGGCGGTTTGGCGACAGCGATTCCGATGGTGCTTTCATTGCGTCGCGGCGCGCCGACCAACCCCGAACGCGCTGGATGGCTGACGGGTGTTGCCGCAGGCGGGCTGGGCGCTTTTGCCTATGGCCTGCACTGCCCATTCAACGATGTGGTCTATATCGGCGTCTGGTATTCACTCGCCGTGGGCGTTTGCGCGTTGCTCGGCCGGCTGATCGTGCCGCGGCTGATCCGCTGGTAATCAGCCGCGCGCTGGCAGCCCTGCTGCGCGCAGAGCAGCGTGAGCTTCCGCTATGCTGTAAGTGCCAAAGTGGAAGATTGAGGCCGCCAGCACCGCGCTGGCATGGCCCTTGGTCACGCCTTCGACCAGATGATCGAGCGTCCCCACCCCGCCGCTGGCGATAACGGGAATGTCGACAGCATCGGCGATGGTGCGCGTGAGTTCGAGGTCGAAGCCGATCTTGGTGCCGTCACGGTCCATGCTTGTGACCAGCAGTTCACCTGCCCCCAGTTCGGCAAGCTTCAGTGCATGTTCGACAGCGTCGATGCCGGTCGGCTTGCGCCCGCCATGAGTGAAAATCTCCCACCCATCGCGGCCGTCGGACCAGCGCTTGGCATCGACCGAGGCGACGACGCACTGGCTGCCGAAACGCTCGGCGATATCGGCCACAACCTCGGGCCGTGCGACAGCCGCGCTGTTCACCGCAACCTTGTCTGCCCCGGCCAGCAACAACGCCCGCGCATCTTCGCTTCTCCGTACCCCGCCACCGACGGTCAGCGGCATGAAACAGACCTCTGCGGTGCGGCGCACGACATCGAGGATCGTGTCACGCCCTTCATGGCTGGCGGTGATATCAAGGAAGCACAGCTCGTCCGCGCCCGCCTCGTCATATGCCTTGGCCTGCTCGACCGGATCGCCAGCGTCCTTCAGGTCAACGAAATTGACTCCTTTGACCACGCGGCCATTGGCAACATCGAGGCAGGGAATAACACGGATGCGGACGGTCATATTCCCCCCTCCCGCGAGCGGGAGGGGTCGGGGGAGGGCCAGACATGGAAAGGACCGTTTTCAGGCCCTCCCCTAACCCCTCCCGCTCGCGGGAGGGGGACATTGTCCGTTCCGACCATCATGCCCGGTTCGCTATCGCAATCGCCGTCGCCAGATCGAGGCGGCCATCGTAAATCGCCCGACCGGTAATCACGCCCTCAATCCCGTCCTGCGCGTGCAGGCTGAGAACGTGGATTTCATCAATTCCTTTCACTCCGCCGCTGGCGATCACCGGAATATCTACCGCGCGCGCGAGGTCGACCGTCGCGTCGATATTGCAGCCGGTGAGCATTCCGTCGCGCCCAACATCGGTGAAAAGCAGGCTGGCAACGCCCGCATCCTCAAACCGGCGGGCAAGATCGATAACCGGCATGTCCGATTTCTCGGCCCAGCCTTCGGTGGCGACAAAACCGTCGCGCGCATCGACCGCAACGACGATGCCATTTTCGAACTCGCGCGCCATATCCCTGACGAATTGCGGGTCTTTGAGCGCAGCTGTGCCGATCACCAGTCGCGCAACGCCCAGATCGAACCAGCGCTCGACCGTCTCGCGGTTGCGGATGCCACCGCCCAACTGCACATAGCCGGGGAAATTCTCGATGATGTATTCGACTGCCTCGGCATTTTCGGGCTTGCCTGCGAACGCACCATCAAGGTCGACAACATGCAAATGCTCCGCACCAGCCTCTGCGAAGAGCAGCGCCTGCGCCGCCGGATCGTCGGCATAGACGGTCGCGCGGTCCATATCGCCTTCGGCAAGTCGAACGACCTGGCCGCCTTTAAGGTCGATGGCGGGGAAAACGATCATGCCAAATCCTTCTTCATGGGCGCCACTCCAGAAAGCGCGCCAGCATCGCTATGCCATAGCTCTGGCTCTTCTCAGGATGGAATTGCACCCCAAGGATATTGTCCTTTGCCACCGCCGCCACACGCGGGCCGCCATGGTCGGTCGTTGCCAGCACATTCGCCTTATCGGCGGCGTCGAAATGATAGCCGTGCAGGAAATAGGCCTCCCCGGTCTCCACCACTGGATGCGCACCATGCAGGGTAACATCGTTCCAGCCCATATGCGGAACCTTCAGGCCCGGCGCAGGTTCAATCGCGCGCACCGTGCCGCCGATCCAGCCCAGCCCCTTGGTGCTGCCATGCTCCACGCCTTCATCCGCGAGCAATTGCATACCGACGCATATACCCAAAAACGGCGCTGCATCGCGCAGCACGCGCTGCTCCAACGCTGCGATCATACCGTCGATACCCGAAACGCCATCCATGCAATGGGCAAAGGCGCCAACGCCGGGGAGAACAATGCGCTCCGCACCGGCGACGACATCGGGGTCAGCGGTCACAGCAATATCCGCCGCCCCCGCCGCCTTCAGCGCGTTTCGAACCGATTGGAGATTGCCCGCGCCATAGTCGATCAGCGCGACGCGCTCAGCCACCTAATATCCCCTTGGTCGAGGGGATCGCCCCGCCCTTGCGCGGATCGATTTCCACCGCCTGCCGCATCGCACGGGCAAAGCCCTTGTAGATGCTCTCGGCGATATGGTGGTTATTCTTGCCGTAAAGAAGCTCGATATGCAGCGTCAGCCCCACCGCATCGGCGATCGAGTGGAACCAGTGCTCGAACAACTCGGTATCCATCTCGCCCAGCCGCTCCTGCGTGAAACCAGCCTTCCAGACGAAATAGGGGCGGCCCGAAATGTCGAGCGCAACGCGGCTCAAGGTTTCGTCCATCGGCGAATAAGCACTGCCATAGCGCATGATCCCGCCCTTATCGCCGAGCGCCTTTGCAATCGCCTGCCCTATGGCGATGGCGCTGTCCTCAGCGGTGTGGTGCTGGTCGACATGCAAGTCACCTTTGATGCGGCAATTGATGTCGATCATCGAATGGCGCGAAAACTGTTCGATCATATGATCGAGAAAGCCGATCCCGGTCGAAATGTCATATTGGCCGGTGCCGTCGAGATTCACCTCGACCGCAATTTCGGTTTCCTTGGTGTTCCGGTTTATCGAGGCGGTGCGCATGGCTGTGCGCTATAGGCCGATAATGGCCAAGTGCAAGCCTGTGCGCCTATCTTGGGCTAAAGTTCAACTTGATTTCAACGCGCGGTCAGTCCACCAAGGCGCGCATGAGCGACGACGCCCCAGACAGCCTGATTCCCTATGACGATGTCGTGCAGGAAGCCCTGCGTGCGGTGGTGGGGCGCGTGTTGGGCGAAGTCGCGGTCAGCGGCCTGCCCGGCGACCATCATTTCTACATTACCTTCAAGACCCGCGCGGCCGGTGTGAATATCCCGGTCCACCTGATGGAGCGTTTCCCCGATGAAATGACCATCGTGATGCAGCACAAATATTGGGACCTGAAGGTGGGTGAGGATTATTTCGAAGTAGGCCTGTCATTCAGCCAGGTTCCTGCGCATCTGCATATTCCCTTTTCGGCGATTACTGCCTTTGTCGATCCGGCAGTTGATTTCGCGCTGCAATTCCATGTCGACGCCGAATCCGGCCCCGAGCCGCACGAACAGGCCGAAAATGACGGACCGACCATCGAGCAGGAAGACGGCTCGAACGTCGTTACAGTGGATTTCGGACGCAAGAAGTGACCGGGGCAACCCGCAGCGAAAGCGACAGTTTCGGCCCTATAGATGTTCCTGCCGAGGACTATTGGGGCGCACAAACCCAGCGCAGCATCGGCAATTTCCCGTTTCCGCCGCAGGAGCGGATGCCGCTGGGGATTGTTTACGGCCTCGCCCATGTCAAACGCGCCGCGGCTATGACGCATAAAGCCTCAGGGGCGATGTCGGCAGAGGTTGCAGATGCAATCGTCGCGGCAGCCGATGCCATCCTTACCGGAAAACATGACGACCAGTTTCCGCTGACCATCTGGCAGACGGGCAGCGGCACGCAATCGAACATGAACGTCAATGAGGTGATTGCTGGCATCGCCAATGAGGCGTTGACGGGTGTGCGCGGCGGCAAGTCGCCGGTGCACCCCAATGACCACGTCAATATGGGCCAGTCATCCAATGACAGTTTCCCGACTGCCATGCATATCGCGGTCGCAATCGCTACGCACCGAGAGCTGCTACCCGCGATTGACCGTTTGACTGATGCACTCGCGCAAAGGGCAAAGGCCTGGGTCGACATCGTCAAGATTGGCCGCACCCATATGCAAGATGCGACCCCGCTGACATTGGGGCAGGAATTTTCAGCTTATGTTGCGCAGTTGATCGCCGCGAAAAACCGCATCGAAGGTGCGGTGCTGCACAATGTGCAAAAACTGGCGCAGGGCGGCACAGCAGTGGGAACGGGTCTCAATGCTCCGCAGGGTTTCGATTCCGCCATCGCGGCAGAGGTGACGAAGGCGACGGGCATTGCTTTCGCCCCCGCGCAAAACAAGTTTGAGGCGCTCGCCACGCATGACGGGCTGGTATCGTTCCATGGCCAACTCAATACCCTCGCCGTCAGCCTGACCAAGATCGCCAACGACATTCGCCTGCTCGGCTCAGGCCCGCGCTCGGGCCTTGGCGAACTCAATCTGCCCGAAAACGAACCCGGCAGCTCGATCATGCCTGGCAAGGTGAACCCCACCCAGTGCGAGATGCTGACCATGGTCGCGGCGCAGGTGATCGGCAACCATCAGGCGGTGACGGTGGGCGGGATGCAGGGGCACCTTGAGCTGAATGTGTTCAAGCCGCTGATTGGTGCCAATGTGCTGCGCTCAATCGAATTGCTCAGCATCGGCATGGAGACTTTTGCGAAGAACTGCATCGACGGGCTGGAACCCAATCGGGAACGTATTGCGGAACTGGTCGACCGTTCGCTGATGCTCGTCACCGCGCTGGCACCGATAATCGGCTATGACAATGCCGCCAAGATCGCCAAGCACGCGCACCAGAACGGCCTGACGCTGAAGCAATCCGCGCTGACGCTCGGACTGGTTGACGAGGCGACTTTCGATGCCCATGTCAGGCCGGAAGACATGGTGTAATTATCCACACCACCCTGTGGAAAAAGGAGTTATCCACATGCCCCTGTTGAAAACCATTGCCGGTGCTGTTGTCGGAGAAGTTGTTGGTCGCAAGCGTGGCCATGGCCTATTGGGCGCTGGCCTCGGCATTGCTGCCACCCGGATTGCAACGCGATCGATACCGGGTGCATTGCTGGTCGGCGGTGCACTTTTGGCCAAAACGGTTTACGACAAACGTAAGAAGCGGAAGAGCTAGAACTTTCCAGTCTCGATTTAACGTCGTTAACGGCGTTCCGGACTTGCCTTATTGCTAAAACCCGCTTGACGCCCCGCCCACTCTTCGACCAGTAGCGGCTATGGCTGGTTCCCATAATCAACTCGAGCGCCGCGGGCTTTTGTTTGTCCTTTCATCGCCTTCTGGCGCGGGCAAATCGACATTGTCGCGCATGTTGCTCGAGTCCGAACCGCAAATCGCGCTTTCGGTGAGTTACACTACCCGCCCTCCCCGGCCCGGCGAGATTGATGGTGTGCATTACCATTTCACCGATGTTCCGACTTTCAAGGCCATGGCGGCGAATGGCGAATTCCTTGAATGGGCGCATGTATTTGGACATCGCTATGGCACGCCGAAGGGCCCGGTCGAGGCCGAACTGGCGGCGGGCCGCGATGTGTTGTTCGATATCGACTGGCAGGGCGCACAGCAGCTTTATCAGGAAGCCGGCCCCGATGTCGTGCGCGTCTTCATCCTGCCTCCTTCAATCGAGGAGTTGGAGCGCCGCCTGCATGCGCGCGCGCAGGATAGCGATGCCGTGATTGAGGAGCGGATGGCGAGGGCGAAATCCGAAATCGGCCACTGGGATGGCTATGATTATGTCCTGATCAACGATGATGTCGAACGCTGCTTTGCCCAGGTACGCCAGATCCTGACTGCAGAGCGCCTCAAGCGGCGCAGGCAAAAGGGCCTGATCGGCTTTGTCCGGGACCTCGTCGCCAGCTAAAGCTCTTCGGGCAGTGGTTCGTCATATAGCCGCCCCATAAATTCGTCGCTGTTGCGTGCAAAAGGATCGAGCGCAACGACATTGCCGTCCTTGAACAGCAATTGGAAATCGCCGCGCCAGCGCCGACGCCAGGCGACAAAATCCTCAACCGCATAGCGCCGTTCACGGCCATCCTCATCATAGGCAATCGTGCGGCCGCGCATCCGAAGCGATAGTTTGCGCAGCCGATAGACCAACAGCCCTGCATACACCGCGCCCGCCCCAAAAATGAAGGATAGCCACCAGGCAACCCGCATCTGGAATTCGGCATCCGAGCGTGCCGAGCCTACGAAAATCCAGACCCAGCCAATCAACGCAGAAATTGCTGCACTGCCCAGAAAGGAAAACCAGTGCATTCCCCCGGGCCGTAAAACCATCCAGCCTGGCTTGGATGTGCCGGGAACCAACAAGACGGTTATTAGGAGCAGCACAAACGCCACTCCAACGGCCATCAGAGGCAACAGCCCCTCAATCGTTACATAAGCCTGCATCGCCCACTCCTGCGCAGTGGGCTGACGATAACATAAAAATTCAATTTTGCGTTAAATGCGGAGCAGTTCGAGGAAGTGGGCAGCGTGTAAAAACTCTGCCTCACGATCTGACCGGTTCTTTTGCGCCCAATAGTCGGCACCCCAATTCTGTTCCTGCCACAATTCTTCAAGGCACACCACCTCCCACAGCGCAGCGGGTGTTCCAGCGCGCTCCACAATGGCGAGTACCGCGACGAGTGATCCGGCGAGATGCGCCAATTTGGCCATTGCCGCCAACTCAAAGGTCCCGCGCGCGAGCACGGCGGCACGCAATTTTTCAAGCGTGGCTTCAGGCTGCGGTTGGTGGAGCACACCATGGACGATACGGAACGAAACATCGTAGCGACCCTGCGCCCATTCGAGCCAGGGGCCCCAGATTTCCGCCTGTTTGGGTGCGAGCGGTTCGTCAGGCTCGGCGCGATAGCAAAAAGCGTCGCTTTCCGCATAGGCCGCGATCGAGGCAGCGAAGGCGGCACGATCGGGTGCAACATGATCGATTGCCGCATTGGCAAAACCTGTCATCGGCATCGCTGCAGGGTCGATCTCTTCTGCTACCCCCTCCCACTCGGCAACCACCGCATCTGCCAACGCCTTGGTTGGCAGGTAGAGTTCGTTGCGCATAGGCGTTTTGAGCGCTCGCCCATCAAGGCGGATGCCATAACCGTAGGTGCCCTGTTCAAGGCCAACACTTTTCCAAAATCGCCGCATGTTCAGCCCTGCCCGGCGTCCTTCTTGTTCCAGCTTTTCTTGAGCAAAACGGGAAGAAGGAAAAATTCGATCATTCCCAGGATCAGGAAGAAGTATCCCAGCAGTGGCGGGAAATCGGGAAACAGGCGCCCGGCACTGATCGCAAGGCCCAACATCACAATGACTGCCCCCGAAAAGCGCAGCAGGTTCAAAATTATGAACCTCTGTTTCGCCTGCATTTCGCGTTCTTCACTGTTCATGATCGCCCTTCCAATGCCTGCATCAGCTCTTCCATCGTTTCGACCAGATGATCGGCGCCCGCCTCTCGCAATTCATCCAGCGGATGATAACCCCAGGAGACGCCAATAGTGCGGCAACCAGCCGCTTTGCCCATATGGATATCGTAAACCGTATCGCCAATCATCACAGCATTTGCCGCATCGACCCCGGCATCGGCCAGGGCCTGCCAGACCATCGACGGGTGCGGTTTGGATGGATGCCGGTCAGCCGTCTGCAACGTCACGAACAGGCCCTTGATGCCATGATGATCAAGGCAGCGATCGAGCCCGCGATCGGACTTGCCAGTCGCTACGCCGAGCAGCCAGCCATTCTCGTCCAGTTCGCTCAACACGGCAGCCATTCCGTCGTAGAGCGGCTCATCGACCAAGCCGTTTCCGCGCAGCGTGAAAAATGCCTGCTTGTAGCGCTCGGCCATATCCTGGTGCAGGCTATCCTCGGCATCGGGCAGTAATTGCCGCATCGCCTCTACAAGGCTGAGGCCGACGATGCGCCGCGTCGCATGGCGTGCCGGCGGCTGCAGGCCCGCTTCTTCAAACGCATGCTCCATTGCCATGCAAATATTGGCCTGGCTGTCGACCAGCGTGCCATCGCAATCGAAAATGGCGAGGCGCAATGCGGTCATGCCACCCATTCCCGCATCAGATGCGCCAGCGCACGCTTTCCCAGCTTTTCCAGTTGATCGGCAACGCGCAGCCGTTCGGCCTCGCTCTTATTCTGCGACAGTTTGAAGGTCGGTCGCCACGCACGAACCTCCATTTCAAAACCCGTAATCGCGGTAGTCAGCTTGTCAAAATAGGCCGCGTCCATCTTGTCGCGGGTCCATGGCTTTTTGGGTGCCAGTCGGGCTTCGTTGACGGCGCTCAGATCGTCTAGCAGCGCAACAAGCCCGTCATGATCCATCTTGCGGACCGGCCCTTCCAGTTCGATGCTGATATAGTTCCACGTGCCAACCTGATTTTCGCCTTCATACCAATCAGGGCTGACATAGGCGTCTGGCCCGTTGACCACCACCAACGCTTCGCTGCCATGCAGATGGCGGGTGAGCGCATTGCCATTGGCAAGGTGGAATTGAATCGCGCCGTCGCCGGTGGAAAAGAGCGCAGTTTGGGCAACGCGCGGTCCATCAGGGGTTTGGACGAAAACCATCCCGAAACCGATTTCCTGCACCAGCGCCTCCATGATCGCGCGCTGGTCGGCATCGCTGCCAGGCAGGCGGAATTTGGAATTTGGGTGCATTATTTCTTTCGCCCCTTGGTAGGCGCCTTGTTCCGACCGGGTTTGGCCATCGCTTTGGCAGCACCCCGGCTGCGCCGTTCGCCCTTGCGCTCTTTCCGCGCATCCTTGGCGCGCGCGGCGGCTGCCCGGCGCTTGGCTTCAAGGGTTTCAGATTTCTTGGGTTCGTCGAGCAAGAGCGCGTCACCGATTTCCAGATCAAAGCCCAAATCAGCAAAGCTATTCGCCATATGCGGGGGCAAGTCTGCACGCACATCAACCTGCCCGCCATCAGGGTGGTCGATGCGGATACGCCGCGCATGCAGGTGCATCTTGCGGCTGATAGTCCCAGTCAGGAAAGCATCCTTGCCGCCATATTTGCCATCACCGACAATGGGATGGCCGATGGCTGCCATGTGCACGCGCAACTGGTGGGTGCGGCCTGTATAAGGCTGCAATTCCACCCAGCAGCATCGATTGCCCGCTCGTTCGACCACGCGATATCGGCTGCGCGACGGCTGCCCCTGTTCCTGGTCGACATGCATCTTTTCCCCACCTGTGCCAGGCTGTTTGGCAAGCGGCAGGTCGATGAAACCGTCATGAATATCGGGAACGCCGACGACAAGTGCCCAGTATACCTTGCGCGCGGTACGCGAGGAAAAGGCCTTGGAAAAATGGGCTGCGGCGCGCGGCGTGCGGGCAAGCAACAGGGCGCCTGACGTATCCTTGTCGAGCCGGTGGACCAGCTTTGGCCGTGTCTCAAGTTCGAAGCATAAAGCATCGAGCAGGCCATCGACATGCTCTGCGGTTTTCGTGCCGCCTTGTGTCGCAAGGCCTGGCGGCTTGTTGATCACCAATGCTGCCTTGTCCTTGTGGATCACCAGACTGCGGGCGAATTCTGCGGTCTCCTCGCTGATTTCGGGGCGGACGCGTTTCGGCCGTGCATCGGCAACCGGCTCCGCGGGTGGCACGCGGATTTCCTGCCCTGCTTCGATGCGATCGCCGGGGGTGGCGCGCTTGCCGTCCACACGTAGCTGGCCGGTGCGCGCCCAGCGCGAGACGATGTTGAAGCTGGCGTCGGGCAGATGCCGCTTGAACCAACGGTCCAGTCGGATACCGTCATCTTCGGCATCAACGACAAAGCGGCGGATGCTTTGGCTGTCCTTGCTCATGCCATCACCGCCCGACCGAGGCCAAGCCCGATAAACAGCGCGAGCAGTGCGAGAAGCACCGAAGCCAGCGCATAGCCGCCTGCCAGCGCGATTTCGCCACGCTCGACCATTTGCGCCATTTCAAGGCTGAAGGCACTGAATGTGGTGAAGCCGCCTAGAATGCCGACACCGGCGAAGAGACGCACATTCTCTCCCGCATCCCCGTTCCGCAACACAAATGTTGCGAGCAATCCCATCAACAACCCACCCAGCAAATTAGCTGCAAAGGTTGGCCAGGGCCAGCCATGCGCCGTCACAGGAAGCGCACGCGCCAAGCCAAAGCGCGCGGCTGCCCCAATGGCACCGCCGGTCATCACAAGGATATAAGACTGCATTGCCCCTGCATTAGCGATAGAATTGGGGAAAAACAGCCCCGTATCTTGCTAACGTCAGTCGACGCGCTTCACCCGGCGCAGTGGGCCATTGCCAACCTTCATCATATAGCCGCCGGCGACGCCCTTTTTGATGGTGATCGACAGGCCTTCGCGCAGGAAGGTAGTCAAGGCTTCTGTGGTTTGCCAGGTTCCACCATCGGGTATGGTGAACTGCCATTTGCCCAAGCCCAATTCACGGACGGATTCGAGCGTTGTCTTGATTTCTTTGAGCTCGTCTTCTTCTGCGCTGTCATCCCCGTCGAAGAAGGGCAAGTCAGGAAGCGAAAAGCCGAAAAGCGAACGACGCGTCTTGCGAACATCGCTGCGATCCAAAAGGACAACCTCTTTCGCTAAACGTGCCTTTTCAAATTCAGAGCTCGACCTGTCAAAGCATGCCAGGCGCGCAGCGGTATCTTCGATCGAACGGCAGGCCAGAAGGTCGGTATAAGCTTTGGGCGGCGCTTCATCATCTGCATGGGCCGGCAAGGATGCCATCAGCACGGCAGGAAAAGCAAAAAGAGCAAGGCGCATGGCAATTCTCCACTCCGAACGCGCTAACTATATGGTGGAATCCATCCGCTTCCTAGGACAGAGTTTGGCCACCAAAGAAATGGGGGGCAAAAGCCCCCCAGTCGTTTCGGTTGCGAAACAGGAAGAATGATCAGCGGCCATTATTGGCCACAATGTCGACTGCAGTGCCTCCGCCCTTGAGCGCAGTCAGGGTAATCACATAAGCACCGCCATCATTATCGCGCACGCCGCCGAGCATATGTTCGCCATCACGAATTTCATAATCGGCGGTGAAACCCGAACGTTTTGCCCGCGTGTAATAATAATCAACGACCGCCTGCCGAGCCGCACCTGTGGTGAAACTGACAACACGGATATCGCAGATGCCGCCTTCAACACCCGCCGCTTCCTTCACTCGGCCATTTGGATAGACCGGGAATTCGGTCGGCATGCGCGCCGCCCAACCAGCGCCATATTGCAGTTTCGCCTCACAAGTGCCCTTACCGCGTTTCACACCTTGCGCTGCGGCCCTTGCCTCCAATGTCTCCCCGCGATTGGCTGCGCAATCATTGCACTCTTCAGCGCCAACGACGCGCGGCTTGGGTGCGCGCATCAGCTTCGCATTGGCAAGTTCCTCTGCCGAGGCGGTTGCACCTTCATAGCCGCTGTCAGATGGCTTTTTGCCATCGAATGGGCTGTCGCCTGCCCGCACCATATTGGCGTTCGATTTGCCTGCGAGGTCCGGGTCGACCAGTATCTTGTCTTGCACCGCGCCGGTCATTGCGGGGTCGGAGCCCTTGCCGACCAATTTTTCATCAAGTGCAGCGACATCGTCTCCGCCTTCGCTCCCCCCGCCGCAGGCAGACAGCATCAAAATGCCGCCGCCCAGAGCCAGAAGCGCGACGGTTTGGCCAAATTTGTGTTTCCTGATCTGCATGTTCATGCTCCGGATTAACTGTTGCCCGTCTGGCTGCGTCGCATGATGGCGCAAATCCAGTGACAAACAAGGTTAACCGGAGTTCCGAAGCCACCGATCCAATTGATTTTACAATGGAATACAAACCCTGTGCCAGCGAGAGACATCCGCCAGCCAAGGGTTAAGAATTGGCGGCAGTGTTATTTGACCATCCCGCGATACGAAATAGTGCCCTCTGCACCCGGCGCGATCGGCTTGGCGAAAATCCAGCGCACATGGGTCACATCTTCTGCCGCTGCCGCACGAAGTGTTGCTGCGGCGCCATCCTCGCCAGCCACCAACACTTTGAGATCGGCCAATTTACCCCAGCTTTTGCCGCCATCGACCGATACTTCGGCCCAATCCTCTGCAACCGACACGAACTGGACCGGCCCGGGCATCGGATTGACTGCGCGAAAATCCGCCGCCGGTTCCGAACCCTTGTTCACATAGCGCAAAGTGAAAACCACCCTGTCGCCGGGTACGACGATCACGTCCTTGGGTTGTTTGAGGACAATCCGTTCTTTGCCATCCGCGCCGATTTCCTGCCGCTCGATCATTGCCTCGCTCGACAACGCTACCGAATTGGAAAGCAGCATCACCGGCGCTGCCATCGCAGGCGTAGCCAATAGAGAGGCCGCACCCAAACCGACAAAGGTAGTTGCGACAGCAATGGCTATGTGGTTGAACTTGCTATTCATTTTTGCTTCCCGAGTTTCAGGCATGACCATTTCTTCGCGGGAAATACTGAAGAAAAATGGTTAAAGGGTGGTAAACTTAAGGGCTTTGCGGTGCAGAGTTTACAACCGCTTGCGCCTAGTAAATACCGCCTTCTTTGGTCATGAATTCCTGGTCGCGCTGGGCGCTGCTTTGCCCGCTTGCCCCGGCTCCATCGGATGCCGTCGAAGCTGCTGCTTCCTTCTTCTTCGGCTTGTCGTCGCGTTTCTCTAGCTCATCCTGCCGGATCGTCCGCTTCGGTTCTGTTTCTGCCGCAAAGGCTTCCCAGATCACAGAACCCTTGGGGTCGTTATCGTCAGGCCAAGCACCATAGACACGTTTACCTGATTTGCGGTCGATGCGAACCAAGCGCACACCATTGGGTGCGGTGAAGGGTAGCTTGGGGAGGCCGGCATAGGCTTGGCGGGCGAACTGTTTGAAAATCGGTGCAGCAATCGAACCACCTTGTGCATAGCCACCCATGTTGCGCGGCTGGTCAAAGCCCAGATAAACACCCGCAACAAGGTTCGGCGAACCGCCGACAAACCAGACATTGGTCGGACCATTGGTCGTCCCCGTCTTGCCGAACAGCGGCCGATCAAGATCGCGCAGGATGGTTGCCGTACCGCGCTGGATCACGCCTTCGAGCATATGTACAACCTGATAGGCCGTCACCGGATCCATCACCTGTTTCCCACCCGGCTTGAAGCGCGGCATGGGCTTTCCATCCCAATCCTTCATATTGCAGCCTTTGCAAGGCTTCCAATCCTTGGGCCAGATGACTTTGCCGGTGCGCGACTGCGCAAAATCGATAACCGTCGGTTTCAATTCACGCCCATGGTTGACCAGCATTGAGTAGGCGTTGGTCATCTTGAGCACGGTCGTATCGCCTGCACCCAGGGCATAAGAGAGATAAGGCGGGTAATCCCCGATGCTCATCGCCTTGAAGGTTTTCACGACATTTTCCATGCCGGAATCGCTCGCTGCACGAACCGTCATCAGGTTGCGCGATTGCTCCAGCCCCCAGCGCATCGTCTGCGGACCCGCCCCGCCGCCGCTAAAGTTGCGGAAACATTTTTGCCCAAGCGATGCGCCCTGCCACACGCAATAGGGTCCATCAACGATGATCGAAGCCGGCGTCATGCCACTGTCGATCGCGGTCGCATAAACAAATGGCTTGATCGTCGAGCCGGGTTGGCGCTGCGCCTGTGTAGCGCGGTTGAAGCTGGAAATGCGCGAGTCAAAACCGCCTTGCATCGCCAGCACGCGCCCATTGACCGGGTTTTGCACGACCATCCCGCCGCCGACTTCAGGAACGGTGCGAAGTTGATAGGCCCGGCCACCCATCGGCGCGACCGCAATAACATCACCTGCCTTCAATGCCGCAGGTGCAACGTTCAAAACGCCGGTGTCGCCATCGGCAAAGCCTATCTCCGCACCGCCACCGCGTTTGCGGATAGCAACCGCAATGCGCCAGTTGCTGTAACCGATCCCGATATTGGAACTGGCCAAGCGCGATTGCCATTTGCCATCGTCCATCGGAATGGTGGCAATCGGTTTGCTCCATGCGCGACCACCATGATAGCGCAGCAGGCCGTCGCGTAGCGCCTTCGATGTCCATTCCTGATATTCAGGATTCATCGACGAACGCACCCACAACCCGCCTGCATAGACACTAAAGGGGCCTTGCTCGGCAGTCTCGCCGAACTGCTCAATCAATTGGCGGCGAACTTCCTCGGCAAAATAGCCACCCTCATTCTTGTATTGCTGGCCTTGCCGGGGAATGAGCCCGAGCGGCATCGCCTTGGCCTGATCGGCGCGGGCGCGCAATACCCAGCCGTTGGAGACCATTTCCTCCAAAATCCAGTTGCGGCGTCCGATGGCGGCGCGCGCATGTTCGGCACGGCTGTAACGCTCCGGCGCTTTGGGCAAGGCAGCCAGAAACGCCATTTCGTGCAGTTCGAGTGCATCCACGCTCTTGCCGAAATAGGCCTGCGCCGCCGCTTCGACGCCGAACGCCTGACGGCCAAGCGCGATCTCGTTCATATAGAGCGAAATGATCTGCTGCTTGTTCAACGCGCCTTCGATGCGATAGGCAAGGATCGCCTCTTTGATCTTGCGCGTGTAGCTATATTCGTTGGTCAGCAGCAGGTTTTTCGCCACCTGCTGCGTGATTGTCGACGCCCCGCGCGAGCGGCCCGAGCTCGTCAAATTGTCGAAAACCGCGACAACAATGCCGATATAATCGATGCCGCCATGGCTGAAGAAATTCTTGTCCTCTGCCGACAGATAGGCGCGGACGAGCATCGGCGGAAAATCGGCATAATCGAGTTGTACCCGGCGTTCGCGCGCATAGCTGTGGAACGGCTCGCCGTTGATGTCGCGCACCACGGTGGGCAGCGGCGATTCATATTCAACCAGCGCCTCGGCATCGGGCAGATTGCGGAGCAACACGGCCCACAGCAGGATATAACCGAGCACCAGCCCGCCGACCGCATAGGCACCCAAGCGGAACCATTTCTTCTGCCAATTGGCCTGAAGCTGCTCCCATAGCCCTCCCGCGCTTCGGGATAGCTTGTATCTCACATTGGTCGGCGCACTCTCGTCCATCGCCCGTCTCTCTAGCGGATTCGTGGCAAGCGTCCAGAACCTTGTCGATGGGATGAGAGCTTATTTACGCCTTGTGGCGCGCACCCACTGGGGGCGGATCCTGCGGCGGACCGGCAAAACATTGCGCGATCGCCATCCAGCGCGTCGCGACGGGGCCACTAACCTTAAGCGATGTATCACCGATATTCCGGCATTGCGTGACGACCTGGCAGAATTCGGAAGCACTGCCTTCGATCAGGTCTTCACCCTCGCCATATTCCCAGATCGCACCCGATGGCGCGGTGAGTTTCAGCCGTGGCATCGGGCCCGGTGGCTCTTCCTTGCGGTTCTTGAAGGTCCAGCCATAGGTGTTGACGCCTAACCGCACGATATTGCCGATGCGATCAGCATCGACGCGATCTACACCTAGCGCATCATACACGGCTTGCGCGTGCGCCCAGGTTTCCATCAGACGGGCCGTGATCGAACTGATCACGCTCATGTCCGGCCCCACCCACAGCACCCGCATTTTCGGATCTGCATTGGCAAAGCGCGGTGTCATCTCGCGGACCTGCGCTATCCAGGCATCGCGCAGCTTTGTGCCTGAAAGCCCTTCGAGATGTTGCTTTTCGAAATCAGGCAGTCGACCGCCGCGAATGCCGGCTGCCATTTGCCCTAGAAACGCCCGGAAAGCTTCCGCGTCGCTCAGCGCCAGATCAGCGGCGATATTCCAGACGTGCAGGTGGCGCAGGACTTCATCGATCGTCCACCCCTTGAACAGGGTTGGCTTCGCATAGTCCGCATCTGCAAGCGGCGAGAGCAAGGCGTGGATTGCCTCGCTCTGGTCCCGAAAATCCTGCGCTTGCTGCATCAGCCCTTGCTCATGAAGCCGAACAGATGGCCGGCCACCTTGCGCATCTGGATTTCTTCCGCACCCTCGGTGATGCGATAGCGGCGGTGATGGCGATAGATATGCTCAAACGGTTTGTGCCGCGAATAGCCGATACCACCATGCACCTGCATCGCCCGGTCAGCCGCATCGCAGACAAGGCGGTTTGCGCGATAGTTGCACATTGAGATTACGTCGGAGAGCTGCTTGGCCACTTCGGGCTTGGGCATGGTATCCATCTTGGCGCTGGTGGCATAGATCAACTGCCGCAGCATCGCTGCCTCGGTGTGCAGCTCAACCAGCGGGAACTGGATCGCCTGGTTGACCGCAAGCGGCTTGCCAAAGGGCTTGCGTTCCCGCGCATATTTGACCGCTTCGTTGATGCAATATTGCGCCGCACCCAGTGACGATGCAGCCTGCCGGATGCGGTTTTCGTGCACGAAATGCTGGGCGAGAGCGAGGCCATAATCCAGATCGCCGAGAACCATATGCCCCGGGATCCAGACGTTCTTGAGCGCAACCTTGGGATGGTCGGTCGGCATGTTGAACGTCCAGAGATATTCGCCGACTTCGAAACCTGGGGTGTCTGCCGGAACGAGGAAGCAACCTATGCCTTTCGCATCGCCATCCTTGCCGCTGTGGCGGGCGAAGACCATGCAATGCGAATGATGGTGCGCACCGGTGGTCCACATCTTGTTGCCGTTGATCAGCCAGCCATCGACCCCATCGCGTTTTTCCGGAACCGCGCGGGTATCCATCCAGGTCGCGTCCGATCCATGATGCTCTTCGGTGAGGCCAAAGGTACAGCGCATGCGCCCTTCAAGCATCGCCGGGATATATTCCTGCTTCTGCTCTTCGGTACCGAAATCGCGGACCATGAGCGGCTGGACGAGGTTGCCGACGATCGAGCTTTCGTTCTGAAGATCATTGTGCAGACCAAGGCCCTTTTGCGCGAGATGTTCGCGGATGCAGGCCATGGCGAGGTGGCTGCCATTCTTGCCGCCAAATTCGACCGGCAGGTTGAAACGATAATGCCCTGCCTTGTCGGCGCGGCGGCGCATTTCGACCAGCAATTCCTCCCATTCGCGGCGCGGCAGGCCGTTATTGTCCCAATCGGTACGCGCCCATTCGCGGCGATGGTCAAAGAAACGGTTGTTATCGTCCTGATTCTGCAACGGCACGATCTCACGCTCGATGAAGTCATCAAGCTCGGCCAGATAATCAGTAATTTCCTTGGGGATTTCGAACAATGTCATGACAGCCTCTCCACTCTCTTTGTGTGGAAGGTTGACCGCACCGCATCGCGAGTCAAGCGCAATTTAATCGCGCGATTAAATTTTTGCCGTTTTGATTTGCCACAATGACAGCGGTTGAGCCCCGCGCGGCGCGCAGAAAAAAGGCTAGCGACTTTTTGCCGTGCCTGCTAACCGGCCGACTTCGCAGCCTGCCTGCACGCACCCATAGCTCAGCTGGATAGAGCGTTGCCCTCCGAAGGCAAAGGCCAGAGGTTCGAATCCTCTTGGGTGCGCCATTTGCGTACAAAACCAAGAACAGGCGGATGCTGGCCAAGTTTGCCCGCAAGCGCAGTACTCAG